>CAMIWN010000021.1:0-49722 GCA_946402445.1 uncultured Bacteroidales bacterium | reverse complement strand
TCTTGCCACGGAGGTTGTAGTGCTCGGTGACACCACGACCCGTGCGGCCGACCACACCAGCGGAGTGGCTCTCATCGACCATCACCATGGCGTTATATTTCTGGGCTAACTCATAAATCTTGTCGAGGGGGCAAACGTTGCCGTCCATGGAGAACACGCCGTCGGTGACGATGAGGCGGAAACGGCATTTCTGGGCATCCTGGAGTTGTTTCTCGAGGTCAGCCATGTCGGCGTTGGCATAACGGAAACGCTGGGCTTTGCAGAGGCGAACACCGTCGATGATGGAGGCGTGGTTCAGCGCGTCGGAGATGATGGCGTCATCAGGTCCAAGCAACGGCTCGAACACACCACCGTTGGCATCGAAGCAAGCGGCGTAGAGGATGGTGTCCTCAGTGCCGAAGAACTCAGCAATCTTAGCTTCCAGCTTCTTATGAAGGTCTTGGCAACCACAGATGAAACGCACGGAGGCCATGCCATAGCCACGGGCATCCATGCCGTCTTTGGCGGCTTGAATCAGCTCCGGATTGTCAGCGAGGCCGAGGTAGTTGTTTGCGCAGAAGTTGAGGCAAACCTTGCCACCAACCATGATTTCAGCACCTTGTGCACTCTCGATGATACGTTCACGCTTGTAGAGGCCATCGGCTTCAATCTGAGCCAATTCCTTCTTCAGATATTCTTGAAAATTTGCGTACATTTTGTATAGTTTTAAGTTGTTCTGTTGTTCAGTGAGTCATTTGACTGGCTGCAAAGTTACAAAATGCTTCGATAGATTGCGTTCTTTTTTTGTTTTTTTGAACACACCGACGACTATTTCTTCTTCCGCTTGCGCAGCAGATAGGCACCGCCGAGGCAACTCAGCAGCAGTATGCCACCATCGAGAGGGGCGTACTGGTCCGTCGTCAAGCCCAGCAGAGGAAGTGTCGGGAGTTCATCCCCCGTCATCCCACGCCGTCCGTTGATGTCGAACTCCTCATCCTGAAGGATGATCTGGGCTTCCGCCTTTGGCGACACCGCTGGACCCAGCAGCGCGACCGTCATGACCATCGCCATGAGGATGGTTCTCACACTCATTCTGACTTCTGACTTCTGTCTTCTTTCTTCTCTTTTCATGACTTTACCCTCCCTTATCTCTTGTTGATGACTTTTTTCTGAACTCTCACATTTCCTTGGCTGGTCAGACGCAGCAGGTACACGCCCGAGGCGAGGCTCCGCTGTCGTATTCCTCGACCGCGAGACCCTCATCCGAGCCCGATGTCTTCCAGTTGCCCGCCACACGCATCCCGTTCGTGAAACGCAGCGTCTGGGAAATCAAAAAAAAATTAATTTTTTTAAAAATTTTTAAAAAACAAAAAAATTAGTATAAAGAACGGAATGAAGCAATTTCTAATTTCATCCATGTTATTTCGTTTATATTTTGTATTTTTGCAGCGTTTTTATTCACTCCATCATGGAAAACGCCTTATACATCTATAACAGCCTCTCGCGCTGCAAGCAACCTTTCAAGCCACTCAACGCCCCGCATGTGGGCATGTACGTCTGCGGTCCTACCGTCTATGGCGATGCCCACCTGGGTCACGCCCGTCCAGCCATCACCTTTGACCTGGTGTTCCGCTATTTGAAACACCTCGGTTACAAAGTGCGTTACGTACGTAACATCACCGATGTGGGTCATCTGGAACACGACGCCGATGAAGGCGAGGACAAAATCGCCAAGAAAGCACGACTCGAGAATCTTGAACCCATGGAGGTGGCACAGTACTACACCAATCGTTACCATGCCGCCATGGACAAGCTGAATGTGCTACGCCCGTCCATCGAACCACATGCCTCAGGCCATATCATCGAACAGATCGCCATGGTGCAGAAGATCCTTGACAACGGCTTCGCCTACGTGGAGAACGGCTCTGTGTATTTCGACATCGAGAAATATAATAAGGTGCATCCTTACGGCATACTCTCGGGACGCAACTTCGAGGAGATGCTCAACACCACGCGCGAGCTGAGCGGCCAGGAAGAGAAACACAACCCCGTTGACTTCGCCCTATGGAAGAAGGCCGAGCCGAAACACATCATGCGCTGGCCCTCACCTTGGAGCGACGGCTTCCCGGGATGGCATGCGGAATGCTCCGCGATGGGGTGCAAATACCTCGGCGAGACCTTCGACATCCACGGCGGTGGCATGGACCTCATGTTCCCCCACCATGAGTCGGAAATCGCCCAAAGCATGGCTGCCAACGGCAAACAGCCCGTGGTCTATTGGATGCATAACAACATGATCACCATCGGCGGACAGAAGATGGGCAAGTCATTAGGCAACTTCATCACCCTCGATGAGTTCTTCAATGGCAGCCACATCAACGCCAAGGGCGAAGAGATGCTTGCGCAGCCCTACAGCCCCATGACCATCCGTTTCTTCATCCTGCAAGCCCACTACCGCAGCACCCTCGACTTCAGCAACGAAGCCTTACAAGCTGCTGAAAAAGGCTACAACCGCCTCATGGAAGGTGTCAAGACCGCCAATGGATTGAAGGCCACTGATGGCGCCGTCGACCTCGACATCCAAAAGATCACTGATGCCTGCTACGACGCCATGAACGATGACTTCAACAGCCCTATCGTCATCGCAAACTTATTTGAATTGGTGCGTATCATCAACACCATCAAAGACGGCAAAACACAGATCAACGCCAAAGAGCTGGAACTGCTTAACAAGACCCTCAACGACTTTGTGTTCGACATCCTGGGACTTGTTGACAGCAACGCCTCCGAAAGCAACGGCGACCTGGTGGAAGGCCTCATGCAGACCATCATTGACATCCGCAAGGAAGCCCGTGCCAAGAAGGATTGGGCCACCTCGGACCTCATCCGCGATGAGCTTGCCAAATATGATATCGTTTTAAAAGACGGCAAAGAGGGGACTAGTTGGAGCAAGAAATAATTTAGAATTTATAATTTATAATTTAGAATTTAGAGATTTTTTGCCTTTGGGGGCAACCTGATCATGAAGATAGCATTTTTGTTTTTAGCGTTCTTTTTCGCACCTTTTTTTGTTTTTTCACAAACCACCAACCCTCTCTGGAACGACAGCCGTAACATCTGGGAAATCGACACCCGACTCGGGAGATATTTCCCTTTTGAGGAACGTCATGCCTATATGAAGGTGTTGCCTCAATACGGTCTCGACTTGCGTGTCTCCCGACAGACCAACGGACGGGCGCAGTGGGAAAAAGACTTCAACTACCTCTCTTACGGTGCGTTTCTCCGTTTCGAGAAAAACAACGTGGACAGCATCCAATACAAATACCGTGATGAGAGCGGCAACGAAAAAGAGACATGGAGACGTCTTGGCGACTGTATCTCCACGGGAGGCTTCATCAACGGACACCTGTATCGTGGCAAATACTGGTCGTTCGACTATGACCTCATGGGTGGCCTCTCGTTTTGGACCAAACACGGTGACGAGTTCATCGGGTCTGTTGTCAACGTGCATTTGGCCATTGACGCAGGTCCCACTTTTATGATCGAGGACAACCTTGACTTCCTCATCCGTTACCAGTTCTCCCACTCGTCCAACGCTGCCCTTCGTCTGCCCAACTGCGGCATCAACGTATTCAGCTGGCTTGCGGGAGTGAGGTATCACCCCAACGGAAGGCCGGTACTCATTCCCAAAGAGTCGCCACGTCCCGAGTTCAAGAAGACCACCGCAGTCTTTGCCAGCAACTCGGTCGGACTGTTGCAGACCAACGAATGGATGCGCAGCTACCAGGCTCCCGACGGATCCATGCTTCCCGACATGCCTTCAGAACGTCCTTATTATTTCGCCGATGTGATACAAGTGGGCATCCACCGGCAGTTCCATCCCAAGTTCAGCTATGATGTGGCTTTGGATTTCGGCTGGACCGGCGAGTCCAAACGCATGTACCAAAAAGCCCATCAGATGTATGATGAAGGCCATGAATATTTCACGGGTGACGATGCCATCCCCTTGATGGAATACCGCTTTGCCCGCGGGCTTCATCTGGCACCCTCTGCCATGTTCGAAATCAACTACAACCGCTTTGCCTTCTGCCTCGGCGGTGCCTATTACCTCTGGCACGGCATCTATTACGGCACCGACCAGAAAAAGACCTGGGGTCTGCCCGAGTCGTCGGAGAGCAACTTCGAGGACGCCTATCTCCCACCCTGCTACCGCACTTTCTACGGTCGCTTAGGCTTCAAATATTACCTCGGTGAGAAACGCAACATGTTCGTCGGCTCCTTCATGAAGGTTCACGAGGTGGTGATCGACTATGCTGAATTCACCTTCGGGATCAATTTGTTCCAATGGGAATAAAAACGTAGAGACGCCATAATATGACGTCTCTACAGAATTCGATAATCAATCTGGTTTTACACCATCAGTGCGCCGACCAATCCCAAGATTGCGTAGAACTCAGGAAGAGCAGCGTAGATCAGCGTGTTCGTGAACACGTTGTGACCCTGGCTCACGCCGACGATACCGTTGGCACAAACCTGACCCTGACGGATGGCGGAGATCATGCAGACCAAACCCACACAGAGACCCACACCAAAGATGATGAGACCCTGTGACGGATCAGCCTTCAGCTTGCTCAACAGCATGAAGAATGCCACGAACCCATAGATACCCTGGGTAGCCGGCAATGCCGACAACACCATGAAATTACCCGATGCCTCAGGGCGTTTCTTGAGGCCACCTTCAGCAGCGTTACCCGCCGTAGAAGTGCCAATTGAACTTCCGATACCTGCCAAGGCCAACACAAGGCCTAAACCAAGATAACCTAAAATTGTTGCTAACATAATGTTAATTGTTTATTGTTTAATTGTTAATTGTTTAATTGTTAATTGTTGTATCTCTCTCTAAATTATAAATTCTAAATTATAAACTCTCACCTCCCCAAAGGGTGATAACTCCGCCCCGAGCCTTCGTAACCAGAGTTTTTGAAGAACTCGAGGAAGTTGAGACGCAACGGATGCACAAAGGCACCCAGCACACACATAGCCACATTCAGCGTATGGCCAATCACCACGATGAGGATGAACCACACCCAGCCAACACCGCCGTCGCCCAAAGCCTGCAAGCCAATGGCGTTGAAGGCCTCGCCGAGCTTGGCACCCGCCAAACCCAAAGCATACAGACGAAGGTAACTCAGCACATCACCAAGCAAACCCGTGGCCGTGTTATAAGTCTCCCATAAGCCCGAACCCACATTGAGCAAAGGATTGCGATGCAAGTCGTTGAGGAAGAAGATGCCCAAAGCCGACAGAATGCCGAGGCCGATGATGACCCACTTGGTCACCGCCTTGTCCATAACACCCATTAGGGCCAAACCACCCACGATGACTCCACCCACGATGAGCAACGTCCAACCCCAAGTGCCCAAGGAGTTGGCGAAGCCCTTCACCTTGGTGCTTTGGTAAGTCTTCACAATCATGGCAAGACAGATATGCACAATACCGACAAGCAACGCCAGCACCATCGTGCCGTCAAAGCCAGCAATCGTTGAAGGCAACATGAAACGCTTCACGCTGTCAGGGATGCAACTCCAGGTAAGCATGTCGGTAGAGAAAAACGTATGGAACAAAAGTCCGATCACGGTGGTAGCAATACCCAAGGTAATGCCTAATGGAGCAATCTTACCCAACACCTTCTTCAAGCCAAGGCTTGCGATGATAAGCACCAAGCCATAGCCCGCATCGCCCATACAGAAGGCAAAGAAGAGCATGAAGAAGATGGAGATGAAGACCGTCGGGTCGAACTCGTCGTATTTAGGCCGTCCGTACATGTCGGTCAACAACTCAAACATCGATACGAACTTATTGTTTTTCAACTTGATAGGAGGATTATCATCCACTTTGGCTTGATCTTCCAAGTAAAGGATACCCTCTTTGTCAAGCATCTCTCTCATGGCAGGCTCATGCTCGACAGGAGCAAAGCCCTCGAAGACTGTGATATAATCCTCAGCGGCTTTCTCGCCAGAGACATGTGCCAGATGCAGGTCGAGTTTCGAGAGGGCTTTATCCAATTCCTTCTGAATATCACCCTCGTAACATTTCAGTTGGGCAAGACGCTGGTCCTTTTCTTTGACTTGCGCTTCCAAGTCGGCGATCTCCTTCTCCAACGCCGCGTAGTCGCGGTCGGGAGCGGGCAATTCCTTCAAGGGGAAGGCATAGTCATCAGAGTCGGCGACAACCACGAAATAGCTGTAGCCGCCGATGTTCGAAATCTCGCTCAGCGCATATTGTTCTTTCCAGGTGGGGTCGATGGCCTTCGCCTTGTAGAAGTGAAGTTTCAGACCCGTATCCTTGAGACGTTCGAGGCTCTTGGCATCGAACTGTCCCCACGGAAACAGTTCATCGGCATCCTTGCGCAGTTGAGGCAACTGAGCCTCGATGGCTTCTTTGTCGCGCACTGTCTCAATCACCTCCACGGCGAAGTCGGTAGGTTTCCGACCAGGGTTGTCGGCTTTTTCAACCGCTTTCAAGGCAGAGAGAGCCTTGCGGTAGATCTCGGCACGGGCGGACAGCTTCTCCGATTTCTCATCGACAGGCTTCATCGAGCGGGTGATGTCAACCACACCCACCGATTGCAGCTTCTCCAAGAAGGCATCAGCGTCGCCACTGAGCAGGATGAAATCATATTTCGTCATTTCAGTTACCATGGTTAGCCTCCTCCTCTTCAAGTATGTGTTTGTTTTTCACGATCTTTTGCGAAGCTTTGGAGAGGTTCTCCTCGTCTTCCATGTATCGTTTGATCTTACGTATGGCTTCGTTGTAGCCAGGAATCTGTACCTTCTCGTAAAGGTTGACTTTCTGTGTGGTCTTTTTCCTTTGGTAATCCAAAATGCGGCTTACCTCGGTATAGACCTCCGACTCGATGCCCAACTGTGCCAAATTCTTCAAGATTTGAACGCCGTCGGCATACCACATCGGCTTGGTGAAGAGGTTGATGTCCTTCACGTCGAACAGCACCTCCTCCAGAGCCGGCACGGGCACGCCTGCAATCTTGACGGTCTTCAGCTTGACATCGGTCACCGAAATCAGTCCTGGCTCAAATTCATTCCAAAGCCGGGCCATATACTCATACGACTTGAGTTCGGCCTCTAACTGCTCTACAAGCCCCTCCGAACGCTGTTTGGCTTTCTTCACCTCAAGGCGCAGCGCACTCTCCTTGCTCTTCAGCGTGGGCAGGGCACGGGTTCGCGTCTTGAGCTGCTTGTTCAACTCATTCAGTGAGGTCTTGTTATATTGAAATTTTATTGCCATTAATATAATAAAGAATTATGAATTTGGAATTTAGAGGGGTTTGTCAGGTGACCTCCAATACTTCTCAATCAATTTTTCCTTCAGACCCGTTTCGGCCTTAGTGAAATACTTGCCAAACAACTCCCAGCCTGTGTTGAGCATCTCCTCGATGGAGATGTTGACATCGATGGCCAAAAGTCTGGTGGCATATTCCTTGGCATAGTCGAGGCAGCGCAGGTCATAGTCGCTCAGGTCGAAGCCGTTCTCCAGTTTAGTCTTGGCATTGGCGGCGTCGGCATAGAGTCGCACTGAGGTGTTCATCACGGCGCTGTGGTCCTCGCGGGTCTTCTTGTTTTGCACCAATTGTTTCAGACGCGACAGTGAGCGGAAAGGATCGACGATGACCTTGCCCGAGTCGGGGTCGGCACGGAGGAACAGCTGTCCTTCGGTGATGTAACCCGTATTATCAGGGATGGCGTGGGTGATGTCGCCGTCGTTCAGCGTCGTCACGGCGATGATGGTGATGGAGCCGCCATCAGGCAGCTGCACGGCTTTTTCGTAGATCTTCGCCAAGTCGGAATACAACGAGCCAGGCATGGAGTCCTTGGAGGGAATCTGGTCCATACGGTTACTCACGATACTCAAGGCGTCGGCATAAAGTGTCATGTCGGTGAGCAGTACCAGCACTTTCTCGTTCTTATCAACGGCAAAATACTCCGCTGCGGTCAAGGCCATGTCGGGAATCAGCAGACGCTCAACGGGCGGCTGGTCGGTGGTGTTCACAAAGCTGATAATCTTGTGCAGGGCACCCGCGCTCTCAAACTGGTTCTTGAAGAAGAGGTAGTCGTCGTTGGTCAAGCCCATGCCGCCAAGGATGATCTTATCCACATCAGCGCGGAGCGCCACCATGCTCATCACCTGGTTATAAGGTTGGTCAGGGTCGGCGAAGAACGGGATCTTCTGTCCCGAGACCAAGGTGTTGTTCAAGTCGATTCCGGCGATGCCTGTCGGAATCAGCTGCGAAGGCTGGCGACGTTTGAAGGGGTTAACGGACGGGCCGCCAATCTGGCGTTTCTCGCCTTCCACAGCCGGGCCACCGTCGATAGGTTCTCCGTATGCGTTGAAAAAACGTCCGGCGAGGTCATCGCTCACATTCAGTGAAGGCGGTTCGCCAAAGAAGGTCACTTCCGCATTGGTCGGGATATCTTCTGTGCCGCCAAACACCTGAAGGGTGACGGCATTATCTTTAATTTTCACCACCTGTGCCAGACGGCCTGCCACGAGGGCTAGTTCGTCGTTGGCCACGCCTTGCGCCTCAAGGGTCACTGTGGCCTTGGTGATAGCGGTCAGCTTAGTATAGATACGTTGAAAGGCTTTCTCACTCATGTTTCAGTTCCTCCTTTAACTGTCCAAGATATTTTTCAAAGTTGTCCGACTTGAATTCCGAGTAGTTCATCTGACGGCAGATGTTGATCAAGCCTTTAAAGTAAGTCGTGCACTCCTCAAAGTTGTCAAACTTGAAGGATCGGTCGCAGATGCCCAGCACCAAGTCGAGCATGAACTTCTGACGTTCGAGTGGCGTGGAGCCATCGATATCGTCGAAAGCATCTTGTTGCAAGATGACGAAATCGACGAGTTCCGACTTCCAATATTGTTCATGGTACGACATCGGCACGCCGTCATCGCCCAAGATGTTGATTTGCTCGTAGGCATCCTTGCCACGGCGGATGATGTATTTCGTTTTTGTCACCTTGTCAACCCAACCTTTTTCGATTTTGTTGTCGAGATACTCGATGATTTCGGGGTATTCGAGGTATTTCGAATACGAATCGACGGGGTCAACGGCGGGATAGCGTTTTTTATCGGCGCGATTCTGCGAAAGGCCATAGAAGCAACGAGCGGCTTTTTTGGTGGATTCTGTCACCGGCTCTTTGAGGTTACCGCCGGCGGGCGACACCGTTCCGATGAAGGTGATGGAGCCGGAGGCACCGTTGTTCAATTTCACATAGCCCGCACGGGCGTAGAAATTGGAGATGATGGCCGAGAGGTCAACAGGGAAGCCATCCTGACCGGGCAGTTCCTCCAAACGGTTACTCATCTCACGCAAGGCCTGAGCCCAACGCGAGGTGGAGTCAGCCAGCAGCAGCACCTTCATACCCATGGCGCGGTAGTATTCGCCGAGGGTCATGGCCGTATAGACCGAAGCCTCACGAGCGGCGACCGGCATGTTAGAGGTGTTACAAATGATGATGGTACGTTCCATCAGCGAGCGACCCGTGTGTTTATCCTTCAACTCAGGGAACTCGGTGAAGATCTCCACCACCTCGTTGGCACGCTCGCCGCAGGCCGCCATAATGATGATGTCGGCATCAGCCTGTTCCGCGAGGGCGTGTTGAAGCACGGTCTTGCCACAGCCGAAAGGACCGGGGATGAAGCCCGTGCCACCCTCAGCGATGGGATTCAGCGTGTCGATGCAACGAACGCCCGTCTCCATCACCTTGAAGGGACGCGGTTTCTCCACATAGCCACCCACGGCTACCTTGACAGGCCATTTCTGCATCATCGTCACCTTCACCTCCTCACCGTCGCTGTTGGTCAGCGTGGCGATGGTGTCGGTAATCTTGTATTTTCCGGCTTTGGCCACCGACTTCACGGTGTAGGTGCCTTTGAAGCTGAACGGCACCATGATTTTGTGAGGCAGCCAGCCTTCTTTGACTTCACCCAGCCAGTCGGCGGCAACGACCTGTTGCCCTTCCTTCGCGAGAGGCGTGAAGTCCCAAAGTTTCTCTTCGTCGAGGGCCTTGGTGTATTCACCGCGTTTCAGAAACACGCCCGTCATGGTGGCGAGGTTGTTCTGCAGGCCGTCGAAGTTGCTCGAAAGCAAACCAGGTCCCAAGGTCACCTCAAGCATGTAGCCTTGGAATTCCACCTTGTCGCCGATCTGGAGGCCGCGGGTGCTCTCAAACACCTGCACGGAGGCTTTGTTCCCGTTCACCTTGATGACCTCCGCCATCAACTTGGTACCGTCCAAGTCGATAAAACAGATCTCATTCTGTGCCACAGGGCCGTCCACCTCCACAGTGACGAGGTTTGCAATAATTCCTGTAACTTTTCCTGTTGTTTTCATTATCGTTAGATTTCTAATTCTATATTTTTCAAATTTCAAGATTTCATGATTAATTTAATACGACGGCGACACCTGCCAAAATCGCCATAGCGAAGCTCAACAAAGTACCCACCAGCACATATTCAGAAATGCGCAAAAAGTTGCAATATGAGGAGTTTGTACATCATTGTTCGAAGTTCAGTTTTTTAAAATAGTTTACAGCGGATTCTATTGAGGGCCAACTAAACGAATTACTTTGTTGATTAACAGCAGATTGCTTTATAGATAATTTTGATGCGATTTCTTCCTCATTGTATCCCAACAACTTGTAATACAGGATTTCACTTTGACGAATCGTCATTTCTTTCAGAATAGCATCCAACAATGCAAAGATTACATCCATCTGCGAGTTTAATGCAGCATCTTTGGAACCAAAAAACACACTTCTTTTGATAGAAAGTCTATCTTTTGTTGTTTTTGACTGACCTTCTAACAATCGTCCCGAGTAGTATATAGCTTCTCCATCCAGAATATCTTTCTTATGGTCAGCAACACGCATCTCCCCGATACCAATGGCTAATCTAATACCGTATTTCCTAAATAAGGACCTTTTTACATTCTTATTTGATTGAAGCGATATTGGTGCTTTTTTCACCAACGCTTTTAGTAGCAATGCGATTCTGAGAGCTTCGTTAGGGTCAAGCAAGTAGATTTCAACCGAATCACCCTTAAACAATCTTCCCCAATTGCTTCCCTGCGAGTTTTTAGACAACTCGTCAAGAAAATGGCGAATCTCTGATTGTAACAGAGTTAGTTCTTCCACACTTAATGCAGTGGAAGAGACAAGGTCGGCGGAAATCGTTGCGTTTATCATTTGTTTTCTATTAAGCTTTTTTACTTATACCGTGCAAATATAAGCTTTTTTACTTATATTATAAAAACATAAGCTTTTTTACTTATATTTTCCCTCCCCCGCTCAAATCCAAATTGGCACTCGTGCCTCTAATTTCTTGGACAAGCTTCTTAAACATCTCCTGTCCCTTAGCAGCGTCGAGTTCAGCCCAGCGCTGGACGGTCTTGGCTTTCACCAAAAAAGCGAGGATGGCATTCATGTTGAAATAGTCCATGCGAGCGATGTCGGAAGCCTTCTCCCATTTCAGTTCATCCATCTTCTGTTCGCGTTCCACGAAGTCAGCGTCAGCAAGGATTTCCTGGATCTGTTTCTCTTCATCGAAGTCGGCCTCAGGCATCTCCACCAGGTAGTCATCGCCCGTTTTTCCGAGGCGTTTGGCCAGATAGTTCACCTTGATGTTACGCAAGCGACCGTCGAAGTCGAAATACTCGCGGATAAAACGGTTCTTCGACGCGGCAGCCTTACTGTAGAATTCAGCGTTAAGTGTGTTCTCGTCGAAGCCCTCTTCCATAAGACCGACCAACTGCTGATCTTTCTCGGAGAGCAGTTCCATGATCGACTCTTTGACAGCCGCATAGTCGAAACCCGTGTTCTCGAAACCCGAAGTCAGTTCCGGCAGGCCGGCTACGATATAAACATAGTTATCCATCAGCCAAAGAGTATTTTCTTGGTGGCGGGACGCAAGTAGTTAGCGATGAGCTGGGTGAATTCCTCCTCAGTGAACTGGAGCATATAGCCGCCTTCCTTGGGAGCGATTTTGAAGCCACCATTCATCTTCTTGGAATACTCCACGTTGACCCCACCTTTGAACTGCTGGGCGATCTCGTTTTGAACGAAGGGTCCAATCTGGGCCTTAAGTGACTCTGGCAGAATTAAGTCGAGTGACACGGGAGAAGCATTCTGGGGGTTGAAAGCCTTCACCACCTCTTTGACCAGCTCCTTCACGAATTCTGTATTGCTCATGGCGTTCTTCACGCCTGCCCCTGCGGCCTTGGTCACAATCATTTTCTCCATTTCCTGTTTGGTGACAGCGATACTTTGCGTGGCGGCCATCTTCACATCAGCGGCAACCCTGGTCTTCAGGTCTTCCGCTTCCTTGTTGGCTTGGGCGATGATTTTCTCCGCCTCAGCTTTAGCTTGAGCAAGGATGCTTTCCGCTTCAGCATGAGCTTTTTGCAACAGCTCCTCACCATCTTGTTTTCCTTTCGACAAGCCCTCATTGTAGAGCCGGTCGGTTAATTCTTGAAGTTTGTCTTGCATATATTCTTTTAAAATTGTCCTTATTTTAAATAAGGTTGCAAATATAACAAAATAAACAAAGCCAAACAAGAATGCGTTTTTTTTATTTATGAAAGCGGCATTCAACCTTTTTTTTAATTTTGCGCCACTTTTATAAACACAAAAACAAAAAACCATGTTGAGAAAATCTTTACCTTTATTACTGCTTATGGTGCTATTCGCACCTTGCTTCGGCACTGCCCAAGAAAAGGGCACCTCTGACATGTGGGACTTTGTCAATTCATTCTCATGCTCCACGGGGCGCCAACACGGTATCGTCTATGACGGCGAATACATCTACACCAGTGCTTGGGGAAAGTCATCAAACGTTTTGTCAATGTTCTACAAATACGACCTTGACGGCAACCTCATCGAAGAGTTCGACGTTCCCGGCGTGAACAATTCCGACAACTACATGCGCGACATAACTTACGACGGAACGTATTTCTATGGCTGCGACGCACACTCTGGCAACATTTGGTGCTACGACCTTCACAACAAGACCCTGGTCGGTTCCATAAGCACCGATTTTGAAGCACTGGGACATTGCAGCTACGACCCTGTTTACGATGCGTTTTGGGTAGGTGAGAGAGCTACGGGCAACACTCCCAACCTCCATCTCAACCTCATGCTCATCGACCGTAACGGCAACGTGATCAAAACCGCTTCCCCGCATAATCTGGGTGGCCACACCGTACACGGCACGGGCTATTTCACCGACGAGAATGGCACAACTCACTTGTATCTGTTTGGCGTGGAAGGCTTTACCGCCCATGTCTTCGACTACGACATCGAGGCTGACAACCTGAACCCCAACTACATTTTCGACTTTTCAGTCACTCCTGGATGGGGCGTGGCATGCAGTGCCGGAGGTGCCTTCATCGGCCCCTGCAACAACTCCATCTATTTCTTTGGTGACGTGGACAAGAGCCCCAACCTCATCGGCATCTACGCTCTTGGCGACTACACCCCCGTTGACCCCACGCCTCCGGAAGGTGACCTCTTCTATGACTTCAACGACGGCATCATGCGCTGGACCACTATCGACGGCGACGGTGACGGCAACAACTGGATTATGCGCCAGAACTGGAACAACTCAGAAAATCCTTTCAGTGTCACCTCCGCTTCCTACGATGACCTCAGCGGCACCGCCCTTCACCCGGAAAACTATATGGTGTCACCTTTCAAACTGGATTGCGAGCAAGTCGTGTTCAAAGCCAACGTGCAAGATGCCTCAGCCCCAGCCGAACATGTCGGCGTGGCCGTGTCAACCACGGGAAACACCAACAGCGCTGACTTCACCATCGTGTGGGAAACCGAGCTGACCGCTAAAGCAGCAGGCAACTGGTATGAATACAACGTTGACCTCCGCGCCTACCAAGGCCAGGACATTTATGTGGCCATCGTCCACTGCCACTGCTCCAACCAATTCATGCTGAATGTCGATGACATCACCCTCTACAGGGAATACAACAACACCATCGGTCTTGCCGACAACACCAACCTCAAGCTTTCCGTCCATCCTAACCCCACCAGCGACCAGGTGAACGTGGAAAGTGCTGAGAACGTTGAGTCCTATGAGATTTACAACATCACTGGTGCTTTAATCCGCCGCCAAACGGCCAACGCCAAATCGTTCAGCATCGACCTGACCAACCTACCCAAAGGCACCTATCTGTTGAGACTCAACCAAGCCAACGAGTCCAAAACACAGAGAATCGTTTTGGATTAAAAACGACCATCTACATAACATTAATATCACGCAAAAAAAGGTTACGGGTCAATATTGGCCCGTAACTTTTTTTTATCACTGCAACCCCGAAATTACACCACCTCCCTGATCTCTTTCACGCTCGATCCTGACACCTATTAATATATAATAGGTCATCGATTTATTATAATTTTTTTATTAATTTCAAATAATTTTAACTTTATATCTAATTATTTTTTAATTTTGCATCGCTGAAAAAAGCGATTTTTGATAATAATATTTATTAAATATAGACAATTAACAGAATTAACTTAATCAAAAAAACAAAAATGAAGAAACTGTTAACTACTGTGCTATGTATAGTATTTAGTATCAGTATCATAGCTCAGCAGAAAATTCAACTACGTTCAGTTGACAAAGCTGAATGTGTGAAAAGTGACATGACAAGCCTCAATGCTTCATTCTCTTTCTCCACCATTGAAACGCAAGATTACCAGAGCGAGCGCGGAACCTTCTCGTGGCTCACGCTCCCCAACACTATCATTGGCGGAAACGAGGGCGACCCGCAGATTCCTGTCATCAACCAACTCATCGCGGTGCCCGTCGGTGCCAACCCGAGCATCGAGATTACGAGCTACAGCGCTACTGACTACAACCTCGCTGACTACGACATGAAGACCTTAGTGCCTCGTCAGCTTCCCGTACGTAAAAGCCAAAAGTTTGAAGACGTGCCTTTCATCATGAATGAAGCCGCTTACCAAACCCGTGGCTTGCGTAGCGAACCCAAAGCCTCCGTCAGCATCGAAGGCACCATGCGTGGCGTGCGCCTCGGCAAGATGACTATCGAGCCCGTAAGTTATGACCCCACGAGCAACACCATCCGCGTGTTCAATGACCTTGAGGTCACCGTTCGTTTCGACGGCGCCGATGCCAAGGCAACGGAGAACCTGCTCGTCTCCACTTACAGTCCTTACTTCGACATGGTCTATAGCTCTCTGTTCAACGGACGCGCTGTCATGGATGCCTACACCGACCACCCCGACCTCTACTCCACCCCTGTGAAGATGCTCGTGGTAACCACCTCGACCTACACCAGCTCCACACCCTTCACAAACTGGGTGAACTGGAAGAAACAGAAAGGCATCGAAGTGGAAATCTATACCGTGACCAACAACACCACTGCTGCCAACATCCGCTCGGGCATCCAAAGCCGCTACAACGCCAGCCACCCGACCTTCTTGGTCATCGTGGGCGACGAGACCGTGGTCAAGAACTATAGCCTTTGGGATTATGACAGCAGCTACGGAACTGCAGCCACCGACTTGGAGTATGCCTCTATTGACAACGACATTTACCACGACATGTACATGAGCCGTATGCCCGTCAACAGCACCACTCAACTCGGCTATCTGGTTGACAAGATCCTGATGTATGAAAAATACACCATGCCCGATCCGAGCTATCTGAACGAGACCCTGCTCATCGCCGGTTGGGACAGCTATTGGACCGACATTGTCGGCAAACCCACCATCCAATACGCTAACAACAACTACTTCAACGCTGCCCACGGCATCACGCCACACGTGTTTATCACCACCGCCAGCAACCAAAGAACGTGCTACAACTATATTAATAACGTAGGCTTCATCAACTATACCGCTCATGGCGACATTACAGAATGGGCTGACCCGAGTTTCACAAACTCTAACGTCAACTCTCTGAGCAACACCAACAAGCCTTTCTGGGCCATTGGCAACTGCTGCCTGACCGCCAACTTCAAATGTTCCGGAAGCACTAGCACCTGCTTTGGCGAGACCATGATTCGTGCACAAAACAAAGGCGCTTTCGGTTACATCGGCTCTGTTCCTGAATCCATTTGGTGGGAAGACTACTACTTTGGCGTTGGTGCCTTCAGAGCAGGATCGACGGGCAGCGTGCCTTCCGTGTCAGGCACAACGAAGGGCGCCTACGACGCTCTTTTCGATGAGACGGGCTTCAACTGCCTGAACGCAGTGCCTTACATCGGAAACGTTGCCGTTACATACGCCCACTCCAAGAACTACACGACTGGCGTTTCAGAAGAATACTACTGGAGAGGCTACCAGACCTTCGGCGACGGCTCCGTGATGCCTTACATCAAAGTGCCGGCTGCCAACAACGTTAGCCATAACGCCACCATTCCCGCTGGCGCAAGCGCCTTCAGGGTGAATGCCGACGGTGGCTCATACGTGTCCATTACCGTCAACAACGAGATTATCGGCGTGGCTGCCGTAGCTGCCAACGCTACCTACGTTGACGTGCCTTTCACCACCACGCCTGTTGCCGGACAAACGGCCATGATCGTGGTGACCCGTAATCAACGTCAGCCCTACATCACCACTGTCAACGTGGTCGCTGCACCTACCGTGACCACCGATGCCATCAGCAACATCGACAAGAACACCGCCACCAGCGTCGGCGAAGTCAAAACTGACGGCGGCGCGACCGTCACAGCCCGTGGCATCTGCTGGAGCACCTCACACAACCCGACCATCAGCGACAGCTTTACCACCGATGGCAAAGGCACGGGCAGCTTCACCAGCGAAATGACCGGCCTTACTGCCAACACCACCTACTATGTGCGTGCCTACGCCACCAACAGCGCCGACACCGCCTACGGCGAAGAGGTGAGCTTCACCACCCTGCCTGAAGGCGTTCCTGGCGATGTAGATGGAAACAATATCATCACCATGTATGACGCCACACTTATTCTTCGTCACTGCACGGGAGGAACCCAAATCTCTGGCCAGGCACTGCTAAACGCCGATCTCGACAACAATGGAATTGTGAACATGTACGATGCCACCTTGGTGTTTAGAATGGTCTTGAATAAAAAATAAACAAGCAACATATTCGATATGAAAAAAACTTTCATCACATTCTTGTTCCTCAGCCTTGCCATAACGACAATGGCTCAAGAATGGACCAGTATTACCAGCAGCTCCCCGACCACCTTCAAGACGACGTTGGTCTCTTCTTCCGAAGACCAGGTCCGGGTCAATCTCCAGGTGCCGGGATTCTATGCTACTGCCGTGAACACGCCGCAAGGCGAAGCCTACGTCATCACGATGCCTAAGGCTGTCAGCACGGCCAAGGCTGGTGAACCCGACATGCCCATGACAGGTATCCCCGCCATCATCGGCGACCACGCCCGCATGGACATCCGTGTCGTCAACGCACAGTACCAAGACTTCGAAAACATCGAAGTGGCTCCCTCAAAAGGCGACTTCCCACGTAGCATCGACCCCGCCACGGTGCCTTACACCTACGGCGAATGCTACAGCAAGGATGCCTTCTTCCCCACCAACAACGTGGACATCTATGACCCGTACATCATCCGCGACTTCCGTGGACAGAACATGGTGGTCTATCCCTTCGCCTACAACCCCGTCACCAAGACCCTCCGCGTGTATTACGACATGACCGTGGAGATGTTCAAAGTCGATGACAACGGCCAAAACGTGATGGAAGCCCGCAAAAGCAACACCATCAAGATGGACGGTGACTTCAAGAACATGTACCAACGCCACTTCATCAACTATCAAGCCGCGATGAACCGCTACACGCCCGTTGATGAAAACGGTGACCTGCTCATCATCTGCTACGATAGCTACATGAGCTATATGAACGACTTCGTCAACTGGAAGAAGACCCGCGGCATCAACACCACCATGGTCGGCACCAGCACTGCTGGCACCTCCTCCTCGGCCATCCAGACCTACATCAAGAACCAATACAACGCCAACAACAACCTGACCCATGTGCTGCTCGTTGGCGACGTGGCTCAGATTCCTGGCTATTCATACACAGCGGGTTCAGGATCCAGTAGCTATAGCGGGAAAGGTGACAACCTGTATGGACAAATCGTTGGCAATGATATTTACAACGACCTTTTCATCGGTCGTTTCTCAGCCAGCAGCGCTACCCAAGTGACCACCCAGGTCAACCGCACCATCACTTACGAACGCGACCTGACCACATCCGCCACCTGGTGCCAAAACGGTTTGGGCATCAGCACCACTGAAGGAAGCGGTGGCCATAACAACGAGGACGACTACCAACATATTGAAAATCTGCGTACCGACTTGTTGAATTATGGTTATACCACTGTTTACCAAGACTATAAGAGTGTAAGCGGCTATCCGTCATCCACCACCACCACCATCAGCAACCATATTAATAGCGGTGTGGGTATCATCAACTACTGCAACCATGGTGAGGAAACCGGATGGCAGTCGCACTACTACATGAATTCCAACGTCAATGCCTTGACCAACAACAACAAGCTGCCCTTCATCTTTTCGGTTGCTTGCCTCGTGGGTAAATACGACCATAGCTCCGAATGTTTTGCCGAGACCTGGATGCATGCTACCAACGGCAGCAACCCCACGGGTGCCATCGGTGGTGCTTTCTCCTACATCTCACAGCCTTGGATTCCCCCCATGTGGGCTCAAGACGAATTTGTTGACATCCTTTGTGAACTCAAGAGCAACAACATCAAACACACGTTGGGCGGAACAATGGTCAATGGCATGATGGCTATCTTCGACCATTACAGCACTTCAGATAATTCAGCTAAAGGCACCTACCAAGCTTGGATTGTTTACGGCGACCCGAGCCTGATGCTCCGAACCAAAACCCCGCAGGCCATGACCGTCACCCACGCTGGAGCCATCGAGACCACCGCTACCAGCTACACCGTCAACGTGAGCAATGGCAACGGCAGCGTGGCCACCATCACCGATGCCCAGCACAACATATTAGGCAAGGCTACAGTTGCCAACAATAAGGCCACCATCACCATTAACGGCACTTTGACCGCTGGCAGCACCCTCACCCTCTGCGTGTTCGGTTACAACAAGGTGACCAACCTTCAAGAGATTACGGTTGTCGTTCCTGCAACGGTAGCTACTGTAACCACCGAGGCCATCAGCAACATCGACAAGAACACCGCCACCGGCGGCGGCAACGTCACCGCAGACGGCAACGCCACCGTTACTGCTCGCGGCATCTGCTGGAGCACCTCACACAACCCGACCATCAGCGACAGCTACACCACCGACGGCACGGGCATGGGCAGCTTCACCAGCAACATGACTGGCCTTACTGCCAACACCACCTACTACGTGCGTGCCTACGCCACCAACAGCGCCGGCACAGCCTACGGCGAAGAGGTGAGCTTCACCACCCTGCCCGAAGGCGTTCCTGGCGATGTGGATGGAAACGAGATCATCACCATGTATGACGCCACACTTATTCTTCGTCACTGCACGGGAGGAACCCAAATCACTGGCCAGGCACTGCTAAACGCCGATCTCGACGGCAACGGAATTGTCAATATGTACGATGCCACACTGGTGTTTAGAATGGTCTTGAACAAGAAAAGTATGGACTAAACATAACTTTATTATATAAAACATACAACAATCGAATAAATCATCAAATCAATAAATTAAAATTAAAACAGAACATTTCACTATGAAAAAGAAATCATTACTCATCATGTTGCTGGTGGCCCTGTTCGTACCATTGGCGATGAATGCACAAAACAAAACGCTTAAAAAGAACGCCGACGCTTCTGCTAAACCCAAACTCGAAGTGAAGCTCACCGATAAGGCGATGACTTCCAATCCCTTGATTTCAAAGTTCGAGTCTGCAAAAGAGGCGGCGTTCGAAGAACTGAATAACCGTGAAGGCACCAGAGGTACCACCACGGTAACCGCTTCAAAAATCACAGCTGCTAATTCAACTTGGACAGGCTCCGGAGGTGAGTCATGGAATGTCGCTATTACTATTAGTAACACCACTGGCCTTAACCAAAATGTTACTAATGGATATGCCCAGTTTGGAACCCGGCAGCAATATGCTACAAAAGGTGTCTTCTCCACATCAGGCATCTCCGGAACAATCACATCCATCGCAGTCGATTGCGCTTCCTATCAGGGAAACGGTAATGTAAGTGTCACTGTTGGGGGTGCCGCTTTCGGGTCCAGCCAGACAATTCCTAGCTGGTCTAACAATGCGGGTGGTACCCGAACATTTACCGGTTCAGCCTCTGGCGCGATAGCCGTTACCATGACCAATGGTACGACTACGCATCGTGCCATGTATATCAAGAGCATTACGGTCACCTACCAAGATGCCGGTTGCTCCGCACCAGAAGACTTTGCCGCAAGCAACGTGAGCACCACCTCTGTTACCCTCAGCTGGACTGAGACTGGCACATCTGAGGAATGGGCGATTCTTTACATGTGTGACGAAGATACTGAAGCTCAGATTGAATATGTCGATACCAATCCTTACACCCTCACTGGCTTGAATCCTGCCACGTATTATATTGCAGAGGTCATTCCCTTGTGCGGTGATTATGACCAGGAAAGTGATGTGATTGAATTCACCACCGAGGATCTTCCTTGCCCAAAACCTACCGATTTGAGCGTTTCCGACATCACAATGAATTCAGCCACCGTCAGCTGGGAAGGCGAAGCTGATAGCTACACCCTTCAATACAGAGTCCCTGCCAACAATGGCGAAGCGGCCTTGTTCCAAGATTTTGAATCTGGCGGCTTTGACGACTGGACTACCATACGTAATGGCGGAGGTACAACTAACACCGATTGGCGCGTGATTAATCCTGAAACTGCATTTTCAAGTGGCGGCAGTCCCGCTCACAGCGGCGACTATGTTGCCATGTCAAGAAGCTGGGCCTCTAGTGCTTATACCGTTGATAACTGGCTCATCTCACCTCAATTCACCCTTGGTGGAACTCTGAGATATTGGGTGATGGACGATGGTCAATACCACGAAACCTATTACATCTGTGTCTCAACTGGTGGCAACGCTGTTAGAGACTTCACTCAAATTTATGCGCCAGGAAATGCAACTGGCAGTTGGACTGAAGTGACCGTTGACCTCAGCGCATACGAAGGAAGACAAGGTTACATCGCCTTCCATCATGCCGATACTGACCAAGACTATTTGTTTATTGATGACATCGGAGTCTATGGCGAATCACAGCCTGCAGGCCCATGGATTACCGTCAACAACGTGACCAGCCCTTATACCATCACAGGCTTGCAAGGTGAAACCGCCTACGAATGGCAAATTCAGGGCGACTGCGGTGCAGAAGGCGCCAGCCTTGTGGCCTACGGCGAAAACTTCACCACAGCTTCAGCATGCGACGCTCCCGTTGCCCTGACCGCCACCAACGTTACCAACAGCTCAGCCACTATTAGCTGGGCAGGCAACACTGACACCTATAATATCCAATACGGCGCAGTCGATCCTGATGCTCCTGTTACCGTCATCCTAACCGCTGACGATGTGTGGGGCGATGGCTCTGGTTACCAGATGCTCCTCGATGCCAATGCTACGGCATACGGCACCACCATCCCTGAAACGGGTCCTTTGACCACAAGCGGTAATGCCTCCTCAGCTGTGTATGCTGAATTTGAATATAAGATCCCCGTTAGAGCCGACGGCGCATTGACCACCAGCAACATCGTGAGCAACGGAGCCAGTGTGAGCATCGAGATTCCCGCCGGTACCTACGACTGGTGTATCACCAACCCGACTCCTGGCGACCGTATGTGGATTGCCGCTGATGCAGGTAACGTGGGCGGACGTCAAGATGACTATGTATTCCAACCTGGAAAGACCTATGAATTCTATGTTTACTTGAGCGGTACAGGTGATGCTACCGATGTTACTATCACCAGCAATGCCGAGATGACTGTTGTCAACAACGTCACCAGCCCCTACACGCTTACGAATCTTACTATGAACACCACTTATGAAGTTCAAGTGCAAGGTGTCAACTGCGACGGCCACGGCAGCACTACTGATTGGAGTTCCAGCACTAGTTTCACCACGTTAAATGGCACCCTCGTCGAAAGTATCGAAGCTGACGATGTCACCGTGACTATTGGCGAAACCGCTAGCATCACCAACCTCGAGGTGCTTCCTGCCGATGCCACCAACCCGGCTGTCACCTACACCTCGAATGACGAAGCCATCGCCACCGTCACTGACGCTGGCGTTGTGACCGGCGTTGCCGTGGGCGAAACCACCATCACCATCGCCGCCATCGACGGTTCGGGTGTCAGCTACGACATCACCGTGACCGTGAACGGCATCGACGTCACTAGCATCACTGCCTCAGATGTCACCATAGCTACCAGTGAAACAGCCACCATCACCTACACCGTGGCTCCCGAAAACGCCACTGACCCGTCCGTCACCTTCGCTTCTGCTGACGAGACCATCGCCACCGTCGATGACGAGGGTATCGTGACCGGCGTTGCTGTGGGCGAAACCACCATCACTATCACCTCCGTCTCGAATCCTGAAGTCACCGCCGAAATTACTGTGACCGTGACCTCCAACCCGAACGCCGTCCAGTTCACCGTGAACGCCCCGGCCAATGCCGCACCTGGCGATGTCATCACTGTGGAAGGCGTGTTGACAGGTCCCGCTAATGGAACATGGGATGGCTTCACCAACTTGGCCTTGGGTATATACTATGACGCCGAAGCATTCGAATTTGTTCCGAACAGCATGGTTTATGGTCCCGTTGTCACACAAGCCCAACAGTACAATGCCATGTTAATGGCTAATACTACGAATCCTGGCAGCTTGATTCTTGGTATCAACTGCTATCAGGACGGTTATTTTGTAACAGCTGAAGGAGTTGTCTTCTCAGCACAATTCACCGTCTTGGCTGAGACAGGCGAGTACGAATTCACTGCTCAACCTAATTTCTACTACAACTTTGACCACGAAGGTGTTTTCATTACTTACGAAGCTACGCCTTCGACAGTGGAAGTCTCAATGCTTGAAACCTACACCAAGGAAATCAAAGGCTACGGCGAAAGCGACGGCGGCTACTACCTCATTGCCTCCCCGATTGGCGAGGTGGATCCTGAGAAAGTGACCAACATGCTCGTAAACGACTATGACCTCTATTATTTCGACCAAACCCATGAATTGGAATGGATCAATTATAAATCCAGCGAATTCAACCTTATGCCTGGCAAGGGATACTTATATGCCAACAGCGATACTGTCACGCTCACCTTCACCGGAAGAGCCTACAATGGCGATGGCGTGGTTGAACTGAACTATGACGCCTCAGCCACCTTCGCTGGATGGAACCTCGTGGGCAACCCCTTCGCCACCAACGACGCCTATATCGCTGACGGACGCCCCTTCTACACCATGAGCACAGACGGCTCCGAGATCATCCCCGCCAACACCAACAGCATCGCTCCTATGGAAGGTGTCTTCGTCATCGCTGAAGAAGAAGGCGAGACTCTGACCTTCACCACCGAGGACCCGAACAGCAAGAGCGCACAACTCGTCATTAACGCCACCAGCAACCGCAACAGCGTCATCGACCGCGCCATCGTCCGCTTCGACGAAAGTAACGGACTGCCCAAGTTCCAACTCAACCCGAACCACACCAAGCTCTATATCCCCATGGACAACAAAGACTACGCTGTGGTAAAGGCTGCTGAGATGGGAGAAATGCCTGTCAGCTTCAAAGCCGAGAAGAACGGCAACTACACCCTCAGCTTCTCCAACCAAGAAGTCATGTTCAACTACCTCCACCTCATCGACAACTTAACTGGCAACGACGTTGACCTCCTCGAGAACCCGAGCTACAGCTTCGACACCCGCACCACCGACAACACCTCACGCTTCAAACTCGTCTTTAGCGTCAGTAACAACGGTGTGGACGATGACTTCGCCTTCATCAGCAACAACCACTTGATGATCCTCGGCATCGAAGGACAAGCCATCCTCAAAGTCATGGATGTCACTGGCCGTACCCTCAGCACCGAGACCTTCAACGGAAACTACGACAAAGCCGTCAACATGACCAGCGGAGTTTACATGCTCCAGCTCATCCAAGGTAGTAATGTCAAAACCCAGAAGATCGTGGTGAAATAAAACAACAGAAAAAACGTGTAAGGTAATAGGAGAGCGAAGCTCAGAAAGCCTTTCGAGCCTAGCTCTCCTTTCAATAACGAGACATCGAAAAACACGAAAGTCACGAAAAAAACAAACAAAACAAAACCACATAAAATGAAAAAAATAACCTTAACCTTAGCGCTACTTCTCAGCCTCTCCCTCACTACTTTCGCTGATGGCGGCGGCCTCTTCAGACGAGGTGACAACACCGAGGAATCCGATGGCATGATGAACCGCAGCCCCAAAGCCCCTGGCCTTCCAGGTCACGGTGAGACTGGCGACCAACCCGCTCCTCTCGGCAGCGGAGCACTTCTCCTCATCGGCTTCGGAGCAGCATACGCATGGAAAAGAAACAAGAAGTAAGAAACAAGAAATAAGAAGCAACCAAAAAAGAGGGCGATGATGGTCGCTCTCTTTTTTTTATCCCAGTAAACTATAATACCGATATCACCACCTTACTTATAATAAACACCTCAACAAAACCAAATTCTAAAATAATTTTCACATATTAAAACAAAAACACCCCAAACAACGCTTTCATTAATTCCCTCAACAACACACCAATCCCATCCTTTTCCTATCTTTATTCTTCTCATTGATAGCTTTTTCAAAAAAATAAAAATCCCTCAAAACCTTTATTCCACAATACATCTAACAGATTTTGGAAAAACAACCTTAATTTTTTTTCTTGCGGGTTAAAAGTTTTAATGTATCTTTGCAGCCCGAAACTAAAGTGTTTTAGAATAAAATACAACATAATAATAAATATTAATTTAAATTAACAAATGAAGAGAAAATCTTTACTTATCGCAATGATGCTTTGCTTCGTCTTCCTCGGCGTGGCTAAGGCACAACAAAGATTGCCGTATAGCTACGGCTTCGAAAACAACAACCTGGCCACCGACGGCTGGACTACTCAAAACCCCAGCGGACTGAACGCCTCTGAGTTTGGTATTATTGGAACTGCCGCCCAAAATGGCAGCTATGGCTTCCGCTTTTCTTCCTATAATGATAGAGGAGAAAGCACCCAGTATCTCATCTCTCCTGAACTGAATGCCCCAAGAGGCGTGGTTGTACAATTCTCTTACAAGGCTTCTTCTTCCTATACGGACGGTGAAACATTCCAAGTGGGTTACTCTACCACTGACGATAACATTTCAAGTTTCACTTTCGGTTCGGAAAACAATGCCACTAACACATCGTGGGAACAAACCGAGGAACTTGTATTCCCTGCTGGGACCAAGTACGTGGCAGTGTACTACTCTGCTAACTACCAATATCGTCTTTATGTTGACGACTTCAGCTTCGAAGAGAATCTGCCCTGCGCAAAGCCTGAAAACCTCAGTGTGACCACCGATGGTCAAACTGCTACTGTGACTTGGGACGGCACCGCCGCCAATGATTTCATTATCGACATCAACGGCACTTCGACTCCTGGTGTCACCAGCCCCTATACCTTCAATGTTGCACTGTCAACCACCTACAACATCAGTGTGACGGCTGACTGCGGCGGCGATGGCCTCAGCACCCCTGTGACCACCAGCATCACCACTCCTGACTGCATCGGCGGACACACCATCAACTACACTCTGACCGACAGTTATGGTGACGGTTGGAATGGCAACGCCATCAATGTTGTGGAAGGCTGTGGCGACATCATTGCCACTTTGACCATCGAAGATGGCTCTTCAGAAACGGGCACCCTCACTCTTTGTGGAGATTATTATGAATTCGTTTGGGTGAATGGCAGCTATGCTAGTGAAACCTCCTTCACCTTCAGCGAAGGTGGAACCACTCTCTTCACCAAGCCCAGCAACGTTAGCAACGGTCTGGTGCTCTACACCATCGGCACGCAAGCATTGCCCAAGCCTACCGCCCTCACTGCCGGCACTCCTGACTATGACAATGTTGACCTGAGCTGGACTGAGAATGGCACTGCCACTTCTTGGGAAATCTGCATCAACGGCAATGAATCTAACCTCATTCCTGCCAACACCAATGTGAACTTCAACCTGACAGGCCTCCAGCCCGACAACAGCTACAGCGTTAAAGTGCGTGCTGTGAGTGGAAACGACGAAAGCTGCTGGTCCGCAGAAGTGACCGTCACAACTCCTGTGGCTTGCGCCCGTCCTGAAAACCTGACCGAATCCAATCTCACCTTCACCACTGTCGATCTGAGCTGGACCGGCACCGCCAACAGCTATGTGGCTGAATATGGTACTTGGACCCAAATTGGCACCGACAAGACCGCCACGGGAACGATGACTCCCTACACCTTCAGCCTGAGCGACTTCAGCGGCAAGGGTACCGTTGCCATCCGCCACTACAACATAAACGACCAATTCCGCTTGAATGTCGACGACATCGTGGTGAAAGATGCCAACGGAAACATTATTTACTCAGAAAACTTCGAGAGCGGCTCCATTCCTTCAATCATGTCCAACATCGACTTGGACGGAGATGGTAATATTTGGGGTATTGGTTCGAATGGTACCGACGGCAACGGCAACGCTTATTGCAATGGCGGTTACTGCGCCACTTCCGCAAGCTGGCAGAATCAAGTTATCTTGTATCCCGACAACTGGTTGGTCATTCCCAACATCACTTTGGGCGGCTCCATTACCTTCTCAGCCCGTGGCCAAGACCCGTCGGCAGCTGCGGAGGTCTTCGGTGTGTTTGTCATCTCAGACAACCAATTCACCCAGGCCTACAGCGGCTCAAGCACTTCCTGCCAAGTCACCGGCCTGACCGAAGGTACCGCTTACGCTTGGAGAGTGCAAGGCGATTGCGGCCAATACGATAGCAACTGGGCCTTCTCCATGTTCAAGACCCCTGATAACCTCCTCATCTTTGCTACCGCAGGTAACTGGAACGACCTCAGAAACTGGACCGACATTGACGGCAACGCCGCCACCGCTCTGCCCACCGTTGACAACAAGGTGCGTATCGACGCTGCTGCCACCATTCCCTCTGGTGTGGTTGCCACGGCTAAGAGTGCTCTTCTCAACGACGGTTCCATCACCATTCAGAAAGGTGGCCAGCTGAAGCAAGGCGGCTCCGTGAAGGTGACTATGTATAAGGGAATTGAAGGCTATGGTGCCAACTATGATGCGGAGACCAATAATAACGGAAATTACTACTTCATTTCCACCCCGCACAACTGCTCCTATTTTGAACAAAATACTACATTCCCATACGTGTTGAATGTGACCGATGGTGAATATGACTTGTATGCCTTCGATCCTACTCAGGAACTCGAATGGATTAACTATAAAAACAATCCTAGCCATGCTGAGTTCCACACAGGTGACAATACGGGTCTCTTCTTTATGAAAGGTTACCTCTATGCCAATGAAGAAGACACGGATTTGGAATATGTTGGTACCGTTTCATCGAGCCTCAACAACATCTTGTTGACCGATTTATTCACTTACAATTCAGCATCCACCGACGATTGGAACGGTTGGAGACTTGTGGGTAACCCCTACACCTGCGATGCCTACATCAGCTATGTTGATGACAATGGTAACGCTCTGAGTGCCGACTTCTATACCATGGACAATAGCAACACCTATACTCTGTTGTCGTCAAGCGATGCTCTGGCTCCTCTCACCGGTGCTATGATTAACTTCAGCGCCACGGGTAAGGTCCAGTTCTCTTCCGAGGCTCCCGCCAAGGCCAACAGAACCGGCATGATCAACATGAACCTGGTCAAGGGTAACAAGACCGTCGACCAAGCCCGCGTCCGCTTCGGCCAAGGCTACAACATGCAACACATGAGCTTCCGCAACAACAGCAGCATCTACATGCCTGTCGACAACAACGAATACGCTGTGGTTTACACTGAGGAACAAGGTGAAATGCCCGTCAACTTCAAGGCTGAAAGCAACGGCACCTACACCATCAGCTTCAACACCGAAAACGTTGAACTTGGCTACCTCCACCTCATCGACAATATGACTGGCAACGACGTCGACCTCCTCGCCAACCCGAGCTATAGCTTCGACGCACGCTTCACCGACTACACCAGTCGCTTCAAACTGGTCTATACCACTGCCACCACCGCCAACAACGACGAATTCGCCTTCATCAGCAACAACCACCTGATGATCCTCGGCGTCGATGGCCAAGCTACCCTCAAAGTCATGGATGTCACCGGTCGCACCCTCAGCACCGAGACCTTCAGCGGTAACTACGACAAAGCCATCAACATGAGCAACGGCGTCTATATGCTTCAACTCATCCAAGGCGGCAACGTCAAAACCCAAAAGATCGTGGTGAAGTAATCCTTGAAAAGGAAATTGAAAGGCAAGCGAAGCTCGGAAAGCTTTTTGAGCTTCGCTCTCCTTTCAATAAAGAAACATCGAAAAACACGAAAGTCACGAAAAAAACAACAAAACAAAACCACATAAAATGAAAAAAATAACCTTAACCCTCGCTCTTCTTCTTAGCGTCTCCCTCACCACCTTCGCCGACGGCGGTGGCCTCTTCAGACGGGGTGACAACACCGAGGAATCGACTGGCATGATGAACCGCAGCCCAAAAGCCCCTGGCCTTCCTGGTCACGGTGAGACTGGCGACCAACCCGCTCCCCTCGGCAGCGGAGCCCTCCTGCTCATTGGCTTTGGAGCGGCATACGCCTTGAAAAAAAACAAGAAATAATCCCGTAAAATCATAATCCCATATATAAAGAGGACGACCCAAAAAAAGTCGCCCTCTTTTGTTTTTTTCACTCAAAAAACAGGCAAATTCAAAAAATATTATTATCTATACAACTGAATATACTTAAATTTAAGAATAAAACACAACAAATATATTAATTTTAATTAAATTTAAGAAAATGAAAAGGAAAACTTTACTAATCATGTTGCTGATGGCGCTATTCACGCCGTTGGCGATGAATGCACAACAAAGCCTGCCTTACGAGTATGGCTTCGAGAACAACAACCTGGCCACCGACGGATGGATATCATCTGGTAGCAATGGAGTTATTAGTACTGCTGCCGCTAAAACTGGTACTTATGGTTTCCGTTTTGAGTATAGTACTTCGGACGTATACCTTATGTCACCTATACTCAGCGGAGGCACTAATGGAGTAGATGTGTCGTTCTATTACAAGGCATACTCTAATTCCTATCTTGATCACTTTAATGTGGGTTACACTACCGATGAGAACATGACAGACCCAAGTAGGTTTACCTATGGCAGTCTGGTTACCAGTTCCACATCATGGCAAGAGTACACAGCATCATTACCGGCTGGAACTGTTCGTGTAGCCATTAAGTATGATTCTGATAATTATAACGACGGTTGGTATCTCTACCTCGATGACTTCACCTTTGAGGCCATCTCCTCATGTGCCAAACCAACCGATTTGGCTATCGACTACAGAGAGGGTGCCACTACTGCTACCGTCACTTGGAGAGGCGATGCCCGTTCTTACAATGTTGACGTGAACGGTACCATTGAGGTCGTCAACGGAAACTCTTACACCATAAGAGATCTTGCTCCCGCCACCGCTTATACCGTGAAGGTACAAGCCGACTGCGGTGACGAACAGAGTGGCTGGGTCAATGCCGGCAGTTTCACCACACCTTGCCCCGAAACATTCGCCATTCCTTACGCCTACGGCTTTGAGGATGCCGCTGGCATTAACTGCTGGACCTTGTCACCATCAAACAATATATCTTTAGATGATCAAGATTCAGAATTTGCACACTCAGGCAATGCTTTCCTGTTCCTTAACTACACCACTACTCCACCTCAATACGTTATCTCTCCTGAGCTGAGCGGCATTGTGAACGGCTTGCATGTCGAGTTCTGGTATAGCCAATATGAAAATGGTGTTGAAACTTTCCAAGTGGGTTACTCCACCACCGACAATGACCCCGGAAGCTTCACCTGGGGCGACGAGATCACCGCTTCAACGACCTACCAACGTTTCTCGGCCAACTATCCTGCCGAAACCAAGTATGTGGCTGTGATGCACACTGCCAACGACCAATACTACCTCTTCCTCGATGACTTCCTCTTCGAAGAGAGTGCCAGCTGCCTTGAGCCTACGGGCGTGCAGGTTGCCGATGTCACCACTACAGGTGCTACCCTCAGCTGGAACGCCGGCGGTGAGGAAAGCGCATGGGACATCTTCGTCACCGACGATGCCACCATCCTTCCTAACGATGCCACCACACCTACCGTGGCCAACATCGCTGACAATCCCTACGCTTTGACAGGTCTTACCTCCGGCACCACTTACTATGTGTATGTCCGCGCTATTTGCGGTGAAAACGAGGTCAGCGCATGGAGCTCTACAGCCATCTTCAACACCGAATGCGATGCTATGGCGCTGCCTTACACCTATGACTTTGAAGATGCCACCTTGCCGGTTTGCTGGAACACCATCGTCGAAAACACTTCCTACACCGGCATCAATGTGATGACTGCAATTACACAAGTGCTTGCATTCTATATGGGCACCTACCAAAATCCCGCTTTGGTGGCTGTGTTGCCTGAAGTGGACGCCGCCTATCCTTTGAACGGCTATCAAATCACCTTCGATGCCTGCTATGCCAGTTCCTCTAGTAGCAACATGACCTCTGGAAAACTTGCCATCGGCATCATGACCGATCCTACGGATGTCACAACTTTCGAATTGATTGAAGAAGTTGCCATCACCGATGATTTAAGCGCCTTTGGCTCACACACTGTGATGCTCAACAGCTATACTGGCGACGGCCAATATATTGCTATCAAAGACATCTATACCCAAACGGGTTATGTCCTCGTTGACAACATCGAGGTTACCGAGCTTCCTTCTTGCTTAGCCCCCACGGCTCTTACTGCCAGCCTCACTGCCACCTCAGCCGAACTGAGCTGGACAGCCAACAGCAGCGAAACCGCTTGGACCCTCTACTGGAAAGAAAGCGGTGCCAATGTATATACTGAAGTGGCTAACGCCACCAATCCTTACACCTTGGAAGGCTTGACCGCTACCACCGCCTACGAATACTATGTAGTAGCCAACTGCTCAGAGACCGATCAGAGCGAGGCTTCAGAAGTCTATAGCTTCAACACCCTGTGTGGATCCATTTCCACCTTCCCATGGACGGAGACCTTCAACAATCTCACCGTGGCCGGTTCCATCCCCAACTGCTGGGACAACGCTGAGGGTACAACCACAATTAACAGCTACAAGTGGTGCTACAACACCAAGACCTCTGGCAACGGCATGGCCAGCAACGGCCATGAAGGTTCATGCGTGGTCTTCGATTCATACAACAATAGCAACAATAACACCAACTTCTTGAAGACCGTGCCGATCAGCCTGCCTTCAGACCAACCCATGCAATTGAGCTTCTGGTACAAGAACCCCACTGGTGGCGACTTCTCCGTCTATATCTCCACCGATGGTGGTGCCACTCATGAAACAGCCCTCGCCACTGGCCTTACTGGTGTTTCCGCTTGGACCGAGCATAATCCTATCAACCTCGGTAACTACGCCGGACAGGATGTGGTCATCGTCTTCAAAGGCACTTCCAACTACGGTAGTGGCGATGCTTACATCTATTTGGATGACGTCACAGTGAATGCAGTACCTTCATGCGCCATTCCTACCGCCCTTGCTGCCACCACCACCAACAATTCTGCTGAGTTGAGCTGGACGGCTAACAGCGGAGAAGACACATGGACGGTTTATTACAGAGAAGTAACTCCTGATAAAGTCCGTGCCAATGAATATGTCGAAGTAATCGTGGGCGAGAATCCTTACACCCTGGAAGACTTGAATGACGCCACCGCTTACGAATTCTATGTGATTGCCAATTGTTCCGAGGAAGACAACAGCGAACCTTCAGCTGTATTCACTTTCACTACCAAGTGTAATCCTATCACCGATTTTCCGTGGAGCGAAGACTTTGAAGACTTCCAGACCAGCACCTACGGTGTTACCCTCAACGAACCTTGCTGGGAAAACGAACACCTTGAAGGCAACGGCAGCTATTTCTTCGAGGTTATCAGCATCACCAATGGCGACAACAGCACTAACCAACTCCGTCTGCACGACATGAGCAGCGGCAACCTGACCAAGCTTATGCTCCCCGGCATGAACCTGCCGAATGCCAACTTCCAGTTCTCCATCGATGTATATCGTAGCAGCAGCTATTCAACCTACACCACAGAAGGTATCAGAGTGTTTGCAAGCGCCGATGGCGAAATCGAAGGCGCCACCGAGTTGGCCTTTATCCCACGTGTCTATTCAGCATCAAGCGATGTCATTCCTGCTGAAAACGCAGCTGGCTGGTACACCTACAACCTGCCCATCGGCATGAGCGGCACCTGCTACATCATCATCCGTGGCGAAAGCAAATTTGGCACTGCCACATATATGGACAACTTCGCTGTTTCCGAACCTTCCTTTACCACGACCATCATCGGTTACACCCAGAACGAGAACCCCAAAGGCGGCTATTACCTCATCGCTTCACCTATCGGTAACGTCAACCCTGACAAAGTGGATAACATGCTCGCAAACGAATACGACCTCTATTACTTTGACCAAACCCACAACAAACTGGAATGGGTCAACTACGAAACCACATCCGACGGCTTCGACCTCTTAGCTGGCAAGGGTTACCTCTATGCCAACAGCGAGACTGTGGACTTGGTCTTCCACGGCTCAGCCAACACCGATGTTGACGAGGCCATCTTAACCCTCGAATCCGGTGTTGACTTTGAAGGCTGGAACCTCGTGGGCAACCCCTTCGGAGACACCGCATACATCGACCGCGAGTTCTACGTCATGAACGGAAGTGGCAGCGAAATCGCCGTCGCTGAAGTCAATTACATCGAACCTATGCAAGGTGTCTTTGTCATCGCCAAACAAGACCAAGAAACCCTGAAATTCACCACCACCGCCCCTGCAAACCAAGGCAAGAAACTCGTCTTCAACATCAGCCAAGGACGTGGTGGAGTCATTGACCGTGCCATCATCCGCTTCGACGAAGGTCAAGAACTTCCCAAATTCCAGCTCTTCGACAACAGCACCAAACTCGCCATTGAACAAAACAGCAAGGAATTTGCCGTGGTCCACAGCAGAGCAGCCGGAGAGATGCCGATGAACTTCAAGGCAGAAACAGACGGAAACTACACCCTGACTGTCTCTGAAACGCTCAACACTCAACTCTCAACGCTCAACTTGATTGACCACCTCACAGGCAACGTCATCGACCTCCTCGAGAACCCAAGCTACAGCTTCAACGCTACCACCACCGATGACCCCGCTCGCTTCACCGTCGTGTTCAGAAAGGTAAACAACGATCCCGAAGTCACACAAAACGTCAGCGTCAATGCCGGCTGGAACTGGTGGTCCACCTACATGGAGATGATTGGTGTCGATGGCGTACAACTGCTTGAAAACGCCCTCGGCGACAACGGTATCCAAATCAAGTCGCAAATGGCATTCGCCTCCAACTCAACCAGCGGATGGCAAGGAAGCCTGGGATCCATCAAAAATGAAAGCATGTATATGATTAATGTGGAGCATGCCGACGACTATGCCGTCACCGGCAATGTCGCCTATCCCACCGACCATACCATCCGTCTCACCGAGGGATGGAACTGGGTTGGCTATGTCCAGAACAACATCATGGAACTCAACGAAGCCCTCGTCAACATGCCAGCTTCTGACGAAGACATCATCAAGTCATTGAATGGCTTTGCCATTTATTACGAAGACTACGGATGGTGGGGCGAACTCCAGAACCTCCAACCCGGACAAGGCTACATGATCCGTTCCAACACCTCCAGCACCTTCACCTACCCCGACAACGCCAAGAGTTCAGTGGACAACATGCCAATGAACGTTGAAAAATACTGGAACAACGCCATCGGTAAGTACGCCCACAACATGAACCTCATGGCCGTCATCGAAATGAACGGCAACGAACTCCGCACCGAAAACGCTGAGCTCGCCGCCTTCGACAACAATGACGAGTGCCGCGGATCGGCCAAACTGATGTATGTCAAACCCATCGACCGCTATGTGGCCTTCCTCACTGTCCAAGGCAACAACAACGAGCCCATCCACTTCATGGTTCGTAACCAAGACCAAAACTACAAGGTCAACGAAACGGTCACCATGATTGTTGACGAGGTCATCGGCACCGCCCATAACCCGTTCAGAATGACCCTCAAGGGCGCCGGAATCAGCGAGAACAGCACCGCTCTCAGCATCTTCCCCAACCCGACTACCAAGGGACAACAAGTGCGTATCGAACTGCCTGTAACCATGGATAATGCCACCATCGAAATCATTGATGTGCTGGGACGCGTCGTCTATGAAAACATCGCTGGTGGAGACGATGTACACACCGTCTCTACTCCGGACGTGCCTGGCGTTTACACCGTCCGCGTCACCGATGCCCAGGGACAGACCTTCCATGGCAGATTAACCGTCAAATAAACCTCACCCCAGTGCTCCCCTCTCCATGGAGAGGGGCTGGAATGGGAAAAGAGGGTGACCCAAAAAGTCACCCTCTTTTTTATAAGGTATTACCGTTATCCTGAAATCCAAAAAAAATATCATCTTAAAAGAATCACCAACCCAAAATAATTTGCTACATTTGCTGTTTGATAAAGAAAAACGCAAATGTCAGCAACAACAACAGGACACATCACCCAAGTCATCGGCCCCGTGGTCGATGTTTACTTTGACGGTGGCGAACACGATTTGCCTAAAATCCACGATGCCCTCGAGGTAGTACGTCCCAACGGCAAAAGACTGATTCTTGAGTGTCAACAACATATCGGCGAAGACTCTGTCCGTACCATCGCCATGGACTCCACCGACGGCCTGCAACGAGGCCTGGAAGTGCGCGTCACAGGCAAACCCATCTCCATCCCCATCGGCAACCAAATCAAAGGCCGCCTGCTCAACGTCACGGGTGACGCCATCGACGGTATTGGGGAACTCAACCGTGCCACAGAGTACCCCATCCACCGCGAGCCTCCCAAATACGAGGATCTCGCCACCTCTAAAGAAGTGCTTTTCACCGGTATCAAGGTCATCGACCTCCTTGAGCCATACCTCAAAGGCGGCAAGATCGGCCTCTTCGGCGGCGCTGGTGTCGGCAAGACCGTCCTCATCATGGAGCTCATCAACAACATCGCCAAAGGATATAACGGCTACTCTGTGTTCACCGGTGTCGGCGAGCGCACCCGTGAAGGCAACGACCTCCTTCGGGAGATGATTGAGTCGGGCATCATCAAATATGGCGACGCGTTCGTCAAAGCCATGGAGCAAGGCGACTGGGATCTCTCCAAGATTGACCGCAAAGCCCTTGCCACCTCACAGGCCACCCTCGTCTTCGGACAGATGAACGAACCACCTGGGGCACGTGTCAGCGTGGCCCTCTCAGGCCTCACCGTCGCCGAGTCGTTCCGCGATGACACCAACAGCGGCCAAAGCGACATCCTGCTCTTCATCGACAACATCTTCCGTTTCACGCAAGCAGGCTCTGAGGTTTCAGCCCTCTTAGGCCGTATGCCATCCGCCGTGGGTTATCAACCTACACTCGCCACCGAGATGGGACAGATGCAGGAACGCATCACCTCCACCAAAAACGGATCCATCACCTCCGTGCAAGCCATCTACGTCCCCGCCGACGACCTCACCGACCCCGCACCTGCCACCACCTTCTCCCACCTCGACGCTACCACCGTGCTCAGCCGTAAAATCGCCGAACTCGGCATCTACCCCGCCGTCGATCCCCTCGACTCCACCTCTCGCATCCTCGACCCCAATATCATCGGCGAGAAACACTATAACACCGCTCAACGTGTCATCCAACTGCTCCAACGCAACAAGGAGCTGCAAGACATCATCGCCATCCTCGGCATGGAGGAACTCTCCGAAGAAGACAAGACCATTGTGCACCGCGCGCGCCGTGTGCAACGATTCCTGTCGCAACCCTTCCATGTCGCCGAACAGTTCACCGGCCTCAAAGGTGTCATGGTCCCCATCGAAGAAACCATCCGAGGCTTCAATATGATCATGGATGGTGAAGTGGACCAATACCCCGAAGCCGCTTTTAACCTCGTGGGTACCATTGATGAAGCCATCGCCAAAGGCGAAGCGATGATTAAAGAGGCGGAACGTGAGACACGAGACGCGAGTCTTGAGTCCCGAGCCTAAAAACACTCCCTGCCATGACCATCGAAATCATCACTCCAGCATCCTGCCTCTATCGTGGAGAAGCAATAACGGTAACCGTCCCCAGCAAACAGGGACCTTTCACCATGCTTGACCACCACGCACCCATTGTCGCCCTCCTCGAAGCAGGTCTGGTGACCCTTACCGACCCTCAAAACCAAACCCATGAGTTCGCCATCCAAGGTGGGTGTTGCGAACAACACGACAACCATATCATCATCTGCGCGGAATTATGAAAAAAGAAGTGACCACAAAATACCTGTCCTTGTTCCTCCTCGCCGACCTTCTTATCGTCGGCGTCCTCCTCTGCTTCTTCAGTCAAAAGGAATGGTGGAACAACTGGATGGTGACGGCCCCGAACCTCTACATGATCCTCGGGGCACTCTACTGCCCTTTGATGAAGAAAAACCTCGACGAACAAGTCAGCCGCCAGCGCTGGCTTTACCTCTACAAAGGCATCAAAATGCTCCTCACCATCGTCATGCTGGTGCTTTATATCTTTTTGGTCAAACAAGGCACTACTGCCTTCGTCATCATCACCGCCATCGCCTATCTCATCGGCCTCATCGTCGAGACCTACAGCTTCTTGCATTATTTGAAACATCTCGAAAAATGACCCCCTCCTTTCGCCATATAACCCTTGGAACCGCGTTATCCCGCATCATCCTCACCATCGCCCTTTTCCTCGTTGGTGCAGGCACCCTAAAAGCCCAAGAAGACAACTCCCTGGATGTGAAGTCATTCATCTTCGGCCACACGGGCGACGGATATTGCTTCCATCTCACTGAAATCAAAGGACACCCGGTTTGTGTGTGGCTGCCTGTCATCGTCCACAGCAAAGAAACGGGATGGCATGTCTTCTCCTCCAAACACGTCTGCGAACTGGCCGAGGGCGAGACCTATCAAGGCTTTTACATCGCTCCGATGACCGACCCGAAACATCCAGGCAAGCTGGTGGAAGTCACTGCCTCCGGAGAGGTCAAACGGCCATTCGACCTGTCGTTTACCCGTAATGCTTTCGGCATCTTCCTGGTCTGCGGCTTCATGCTGGCCTTTTTCCTGCCCGCTGCGAGAAAATACAAGAAAGACCCGATGGCCACCCCTACCAAATACCAAGGATTGGTGGAATGGCTCACTTATATGGTGCTTGACGGCATTATCAGTCCCTCCATCCCGAAGAGCAAGGTGCCTAAGTTTGCGCCTTACCTGCTCACCGTTTTCTTCTTCATCTTCTTCTGCAATCTCTTTGGACTGATACCCTTTTTCCCCTTCGGCGCCAACGTCACCGGTAACCTGTCGATCACCCTGGTCCTCGCGCTGTGCACTTACGTCGCAGTCAACGTCTTAGGCAACCGGCACTACTGGAAAGACATCCTTTGGCCCGACGTGCCTTTGTTCCTGAAGTTCCCCATCCCGCTGATGCCCATCATAGAACTCGTATCCACCCTCACCAAGCCCTTTGCCTTGATGATCCGTCTCTTTGCCAACATCTTGGCAGGACACATCATCATCATGGTACTCATGGCGCTGATTTTCATCATTGGAGGCATGTACGGTGCGGGTTTAGGCTCTGCCACCTCGGTCATCTCCATCTTCATGATGGTATTCATGACCGCCCTCGAATGCCTTGTCGCCTACATCCAAGCATACGTCTTTACCATGTTATCATCCATCTTCATTGGGATGGCACAAGAAGGGGAGGAATGAATTTAGAATTTAGAATTTAGAATATCATCATAACAAAACAACTTAAAAACAAATCATCATGTTAAACGTCATCTTAACAACCTTACTTGAAATCGGCGCATACGTACCTGGTATCGCCGCTCTTGCTGCTGCTATCGCTGTTCTCGGTGCCGCCTGGGGTATTGGAGGCATTGGAAAATCCGCCATGGAAGCCATCGCCCGTCAACCTGAAGCTGCTGGCAACGTCCGCTCCAGCATGATCATCGCGGGAGCTCTTGTCGAAGGTGCTACCCTCTTCGCAGTCGTCGTCTGCATCCTGGCTGTTGTCAAATAAACAGAACCATGGAACTATTTCTTCCTGAAAGCGGTCTGATGATCTGGATGCTCATCGGCTTCCTCATCGTCTTGGTCATCCTCGCCAAAGTGGGATGGCCCATGATTATGGGTGCCGTGAACAAACGGAACCAGCATATCAGCGACTCTCTCCTTGCGGCACAAGAGGCCAACGACGCGCTCGCTGGCATTGAAGCCGCCAAAGAAAAAGCCATCGCAGCGTCGCAGGCCGAACAGCTGCGCATCATGAAGGAGAGCCAGGAACTGAGAAGCCAGCTCATCGAAGAAGCCAAGACCCAAGCACGTCTCGAAGCAGAGAAAATCGTCGCCGACGCAAAACTACGCATCGAGAAAGAACAAGCCGAAGCCATGGCACAGATCAAAACAGAAGTCATCACCCTCTCCATCGACATCGCCGAGAAACTGCTGCAACGCGAACTCAGCAACAAGGACGAACAGAACCACTACATCGAGACCCTGCTGAAAGACAAACCCAGGATAGAAGCTTAAGCTATGGATAACGGAAAGATATCGGTACGGTATGCAAGAGCCCTGCTGAACACCACCAAAGAGCTCCAATGCGGGAAAAAAGTGTACGAAGGGATGGCGAGACTGGCTGAAAACTACAGTCAAGCCTCGACCCTCTTCTACGAGGCATTGTCGAACCCTATGATCAGCGGCGAAGAGAAGCTGAACCTCCTCATCACCGCCACAGGAGAACCCGTGCATCCCTGCCTGCTGAACTTCTTCCGATTCCTTATCGAGAAGAAACGCGAGAACAAAATCCATCTCATCGCACTGCAATACCAAGAGATGTATCGCGCTGAGAACCACCTTCTCCGTGCCGATGTCACCACCGCAGCCATGCCTGATGAAAAGACGCTGAACCACATCCGCGAATTCGTGGAAAACAACTTCCACTGCGAAGCCGAAATCCACCTCAAGGTGAATCCCGACCTCATCGGAGGATTCACCCTTGACATTGAACACGAACGCCTCGATGCCAGCATCGCTGGACGATTACAACACCTCAAAGAAGAACTGAAAAACGAAAGGTGAAAGGTCTCTAATAAACCGTTTGAACGGCCAAACGAAATCCCCGCTAAAACGCCAACAACGAAAAAGAAAAAAGATGATCAAAGCAAGCGAAATATCAAGCATCTTACAGATGCAACTCCAAAACCTGAACAACCGTGCCCAGTTTGAAGAAATCGGCAAGGTGCTACAAGTCAGCGACGGCGTGGCCCATGTGTATGGCCTCGACCGCGTGCAGGCCAATGAGCTGGTGCAATTCGAGAATGGCACCATGGGAGTCGTGCTCAACCTTGAAGAAGACAATGTCGGCGTGGTGTTGCTCGGCCCTACCGAAGGCATCAAAGAAGGTGAAAACGTACACCGCACCCAACGTATCGCCTCCGTCCTCGCGGGCGAAGGTATGCTGGGACGTGTCGTCGATGGACTGGGACGACCGATCGATGGGAAAGGACCCATCCAAGGCAAGACCTACGAAATGCCCCTCGAACGCAAAGCCCCCGGTGTCATCTTCCGACAGCCCGTCAACGAGCCCTTGCAAACCGGCATCAAGGCCATCGACGCCATGATTCCCATTGGACGCGGACAACGTGAGCTCATCATCGGCGACCGTCAAACAGGCAAAACAGCCATCGCTATCGACACCATCATCAACCAAAAGGAGAACTTCAAAAACGGCAAACCCGTCTATTGCATCTACGTAGCCATCGGCCAAAAAGGATCCACCGTGGCCAACCTCGTAAAGACGCTACAGGATCATGGTGCCATGGACTATACTATTGTAGTATCAGCCACAGCCTCCGACCCCGCCGCCATGCAGTTTTACGCCCCTTACGCCGGTGCTGCCATCGCCGAGTTCTTCCGCGACACGGGCCGTCACGCATTGGTCATCTACGACGACCTCTCCAAACAAGCCGTCGCCTACCGTGAGGTGTCACTCATCCTCCGCCGTCCACCAGGACGCGAAGCCTACCCTGGCGATATCTTCTACCTACACTCCCGTCTGTTGGAACGCGCAGCCAAGATCATCACCAACAACGACGTGGCACGCCAGATGAACGACCTGCCCGACTCCCTACGCGACATCGTCAAAGGCGGAGGCTCCATGACTGCCCTCCCCATCATCGAGACCCAGGCGGGCGACGTGTCGGCTTATATCCCCACCAACGTCATCTCCATCACCGACGGACAGATCTTCCTTGAAACCAACCTCTTCAACGCGGGCATTCGACCCGCCATCAATGTGGGTATCTCCGTCTCCCGTGTCGGTGGTAACGCACAAATCAAATCCATGAAGAAAATCGCCGGAACCCTCAAGCTCGACCAAGCACAGTTCCGTGAGATGGAAGCCTTCTCCCGATTCGGTGCTGAACTCGATGCCGCCACCCTCGCCATCCTCGACAAAGGACGCAAAAATGTGGAACTGCTGAAACAGCCACAATATACACCTATGCCCGTCGAGAAGCAAGTGGCCATCATCTTCTGCGGCACTAACGGACTCCTGCAAAAAGTGCCAGTCAACAAAGTTCATGACTTCGAAAACCAGTACCTTACCATGCTCGAAGCCAAACACAAAGACATCCTCGACCAACTCCGTCAAGGCATCGTCAACGACGACATCAAAGCAACCCTGAAAGCCGAAGCAGAATTATTAATTAAGAATTGAGACTGGAGAAACTCCCATGCCTAACCTAAAGGAAATACGGGCCCGCATCGCTTCTGTGGCCTCCACGGAGAAAATCACCAATGCCATGAAAATGGTGTCGGCGGCCAAGTTGAAGAAGTCGGAAAGCATCACTACCAGCTTCCTGCCTTACCGTAACAAACTCAGTGAAGCCCTTTCTAACTACCTCAGCTCACTCGAAGAAAACGTTTCCATCCCATTGGCAGAACAAAGAGAGATCAAAAAAGTCGTTCTCATCGGCTTCTCCTCAAGCAGCGGATTGTGTGGCGTTTATAACACCAACGTCAACAAGCTGTTCAAGAAGACCTACGAGGAATACGCCGAAAAGCTCGGAACAGATGCCATCGAGACCATCCTTTTCGGAAAGAAGCTAAACGAATACGCTCTAAAAAACGGCATCAAAGTCACCGAGGCCCACGAGAGTTTGAGCGATGCGCTCTCTTTCAAAACAGCCACCGATTTGAGCGACGCCATGGTTCAGAAATTCATGAGTCACGATAGCGACCGTGTGGTGATGGTGTATAACCACTTCAAAAGCGCGGGAGTGCAAACCCCATTAGCCGAGGCCATTTTGCCGCTCCCCTCCGACGCCATCACCTCGGGGAAAGCATACGACTACATCGTGGAGCCATCCAAAGACGAGTTTATCACAGAAATGGTGCCCAAGGTGATCCGCACCCGTTTCTATTCCATCATGTTGGATGCCTTCACAGCCGAGCATGGTGCACGCATGACAGCCATGCATATCGCTTCCGACAACGCCAACACCCTGCTTCAGGAACTGAAAATCCAATACAACAAAGCGCGTCAAAACGTCATCACCAACGAGCTCATCGACATCGTAGGTGGAGCGGAAGCACTTAATAATTAAGAATTTAGAATTTAGAGGGAGTTGGGGAATGGAGTTTGAGATAAAAAACCATGCGCGCTTTCATCGAATACTGGACCAAGAAAGAAGTGGTTTGTCAACCACGAAAAAAAAAGCTGACCTTGCGGTCAGCCTTTTTATCTTAGGTAATGAACCTTGATTACTCACCCAATTTGATACGGACGAAGTTCAGCACGGTGGCGTCTTTGTCGGCATCCTTGATGTACTGACCAACGGTCTTGGGATCAGCCACCAAAGAGACCTGGTTAAGCAGGCAGTTCTCTTTGAAGAACTTGCCGAGACGACCCTTAGCGATGTTCTGAATCATGCCATCATTGAGTTTCACGGTGCCAGGAACAGTGGCTTTGATCTCGCGAGCCTGAGCGCCTTGTTCAGCGGTGATGTAGCCCTTGGTGATGTTGGAATCGATATGGTCATCGCTATCCACATGGTTCGGGTTGATACCCACTTTACGGAGCTCTTTCTCGATTTCCTTGCCAATGAGTTCTTCCTTGGTCTTATCGACGGCCACGGCGAACTCACGGTCTTTCACCTCTTGTGAGATGGAGTCTTCGCTGACGGCGAGGGGGTTCATGGCAGCCACGTGCATGGCCACTTCATGGCTCACCTCTTCGATGCCGTTGAAGCTCTTGTTCATCTCGACGATGGTGGCGAGACGGTTGCCCGGGTGGTTGTAGTTGGCCACGTAAGCGCCTTCAAGGACTTTGAAAGCACCGAGTTCGGTCTTTTCACCGGTGACAGCGCTTTGGTTGGCGACGAGGGCCTCGACGGTCTGGCCGTTGAGTTCCATGGTCTTCAACACGTCGATGTTCTTCACGCGGTTGGCGACAGCCATGTCGAGGACATCTTTCGTGAACTTCACGAAGTCGGCGTTGTTGGCAACGAAGTCGGTCTCGCAGTTGACCATGATGACGGCAGCGTAGGTGTGGTCTTCAGTGCTCTTCGAAAGCACGCAGCCTTCAGAGGCGTTACGGTCAGCGCGTTTGGCAGCTTTGGCCATACCCTTCTTGCGAAGGATATCGATAGCAGCCTGGATGTCACCGTCGGTCTCGACGAGGGCTTTCTTGCAGTCCATCATGCCGGCGCCGGTCATTTGTCTCAGTTCATTAACTTGAGAAGCGGTAATATTCATAGTTAAATTGTTCTTTAAAGTAAATTATTTTTTGGCGACAGGTTTGCGCGGGCGGCGGTTACCACGGGGCTTGCGCTCATCCTTGTTTTCTTCCTCTTCGGTTTCCTCAATCACTTCATCGACCACCTCTTCAGGTTCTTCGACGTTGTTTTCCTTGTTGAGTTTACGTTCGTTGAGGCCTTCCTCGATAGCATCGACCATCTTACCGACGATGAGGGCGATAGACTTGCTGGCGTCATCGTTAGCCGGGATGGGGAAGTCAACGAGGTTCGGGTTGGTGTTGGTGTCAACGATGGCGAAGACCGGGATGTTAAGTTTACGGGCTTCAGCCACGGCGATATGTTCCTTCATGATATCGACGACGAACACGGCGGAAGGAAGACGGCTCAGGTCGCTGATGGAACCGAGGTTCTTCTCGAGCTTTTCGCGTTCACGTTCGATCTGAAGTTTTTCACGCTTGGAAAGGCTCTTGTAGGCGTCGCTAACCATCATCTTGTCGATGTTGGTCATTTTACGCACAGCCTTGCGGATGGTAGAGAAGTTAGTCAGCATACCACCGGGCCAGCGCTCGGTAACGTAAGGCATGTTGACTTTGGCGACGAGTTCAGCAACAACGTCTTTGGCTTGTTTCTTGGTGGCGACGAAGAGGATTTTCTTGCCAGACTTTGCCAATTGGCAGATGGCGGCAGAGGCTTCGTCAACCTTAGCCTGGGTCTTGTAAAGGTCGATGATATGGATACCGTTACGCTCCATGAAGATATAAGGAGCCATAGCAGGATTCCATTTTCTCTTAAGATGCCCGAAATGACAACCGGCATCCAGTAATTCTTCAAAAGTTACTTGTGTCATGAGTTTTCTTTTTAATGTTTACATTCGCTAAATACAATTGCCAAGTAGTCTTCCATAGAAAAATCTCAGCAATTTGGATACTAAACAAAATCGCTCGGCTTCGAATAGCTTAACGTTTGCTGAATTGGAACTTCTTACGGGCACCGGGCTGACCAGGTTTCTTACGCTCGACCATACGCGGGTCGCGGCGCATCAAACCTTTAGCCTTCAAGGTGGGACGATACTCGGGGTCGATTTCGCAGAGGGCGCGGCTGATGGCGAGACGCAAAGCCTCGGCTTGGCCGTTGATGCCGCCACCATCGAGGTTGACCTTGATGTCGAACTTACCGAGGTTGTCGGTAAGCATCAAAGGCTGTTCAACCACATAGTGGAGGATGCTCGTCGGAAAGTACTCCTTGTAGTCGCGCTTGTTCACCGTAATGTTACCGTTGCCGACCTTCATATAGATGCGGGCCACAGCGGTCTTTCTTCTACCTAAAGCGTTGATTACTTCCATGATTATTTCTTAATAGTGTTAATTTTGAGTTCGGTGGGTTGTTGTGCCTGATGCGGATGCTCTGGGCCAGCATAGACGTAGAGATTACGGAAAATCTCATGTCCTAACTTGGTCTTGGGGAGCATACCCTTGATGGCGTGCTCGAGGACAGCGACAGGTTTTCTCTTCAGCTGTTCACTCACAGTGCGGAAGCGTTGGCCACCCGGATAACCCGTGTAATGCACATAGTACTTGTCAGCCATCTTGTTGCCAGTGAGTTGAATCTTCTCGGCATTGATGATGATGACGTTGTCGCCACAATCGCTGTGGGGAGTGTAGCAGGGTTTGCGTTTGCCACGGAGAATCATGGCAACTTCACTTGCAAAACGGCCCAAAATCTGGCCTTCAGCGTCCACGACGACCCATTTCTTGTTGGCGTTTTCTTTGTTGACGCTTACAGTTTTGTAACTTAATGTATTCATTTTCAGTTTAATATGTTTATCCAATTAATGTTTGCACAAAACCATTTTCGCCCATAGCCTCATGCTTTATAACAAAAATAGATAGAACAGTTTTTACTAACGAGGCGGCAAAAGTACGAAATATTTTAATACCTTTGCACGCAGAAAGAAAAAAAATGTCCATAGAAGTTCAAAACATCACCAAACGTTACGGCGAGCAGCTCGCCCTTAACAACGTCACACTCAGCATCGACAAAGGCATCGTGGGGCTTCTCGGTCCCAACGGGGCGGGCAAATCCACCCTCATGAAAATCATCACCTGTTTCATCCCTCCCACCTCAGGCACCGTGAGCGTCAACGGATACGATGTGATGGACCAGCCCATGGAGGTGAAACGCATCGTGGGGTATCTTCCCGAACACAACCCTCTGTATCTCGACATGTATGTGCGTGAGTATCTCGAGTTCGTGGCTGGCATCCACCACCTAAAAGGTGAAAAAGCCCACAAACGCATCGAGGCCATGATTGAGGAGACAGGACTCGGCATCGAGGCGCACAAACGCATCGGAGCCCTCTCCAAAGGCTACCGCCAACGCGTCGGCCTCGCCCAAGCCATGATGCACGACCCCCAAGTGCTCATCCTCGACGAGCCCACCTCAGGCCTCGACCCCAACCAGCTCATCGAGATCCGTAACCTCATCAAGAACCTCGGACAAGAAAAAACCGTGTTGCTCTCCACCCACATCATGCAAGAGGTGGAGGCCATCTGCCAACGTGCCATTATTATTAATAAAGGTGTGTTGGTCGCCGACGACAAAATAGAAAACCTGAAACAAGCCAACAACGCCAGCAACGTCATCATCGTGGAGTTCGAGAACGAAGTCACCCAAAGCCAGCTGCTCAGCATCCCGCAGGTGTGCAAAGTGCAACACGCCAAAGAGAACCACTGGATTCTGGAACCCGAAGGCGACATCGACATCCGCGCCAACCTCATGAAATGGTCCGTCGATAACGGCATCATCATCAAGACCCTCCAAAAGGAAGACCTCAGCATCGAGGAAGCCTTCCAAAAACTCACCAAATCGGCAAATCCTTGAAAATCGGCGAATGGATTTTTTTGGGGGGAAATCGGCGAATGGATTTTGGGAGGAACGGCGAATTTAGCGAATTTAGCGAATTTTTTAGGAAGTCAATTCGTTTAATTCGCTTAATTCGCCGATATCAATTCGCTTAATTCGCTTAATTCGCCGATAACAATTCGTTTAATTCGCTTAATTCGCCGATAAATAATTAGCTGAAAAAAAATTCGCCGAGCACTACCAATTCGCCGAATTTTTCGTAAATTTGCCGCCGCAAAACGTGGAAAGATTTGATTTGATTGCAACCACAAGAAAAAATGCTAAACCAATGCTTTTTCCTTCCCTTTCAGTCAACAACTTCCCACACAAATTAATTAATTAACTATTTAATAATCAATTTGTTATGGGTTATTACTTCACTTCAGAATCCGTCTCGGAAGGCCATCCCGACAAGATATGCGACCAGATATCGGATGCCGTCCTCGATGAGATCCTTCGCTATGATCCCAATGCGAAAGTAGCTTGCGAAACCTTAGTCACCACTGGTCTCGCCGTCGTCGCCGGCGAGATACGCACCAACGCCTACGTTGAAATCCAAGACATCGTCCGTGATGTCATCCAACATATAGGCTACAACAAATCGGAATACCAATTCGATGCCCAGTCATGCGGTGTCATCTCCACCCTTCACGGACAGTCCGGGGACATCTACATGGGTGTTGGCCGTGAGAACCCGGAGGAACAGGGTGCCGGCGACCAAGGCATGATGTTTGGCTTCGCCTGCAAAGAGACCGACAACTACATGCCCCTCACCATTGACCTGGCGCATCTGCTGCTCCGCGAACTGGCAGCCATACGTCGTGAGGGACGACAGATGAAATACCTTCGCCCCGACGCCAAGTCGCAAGTCACCGTGGAATATGAAGAAGGCTGGAAGCCCATCCGTATCGACACCATCGTCATCAGCACCCAGCATGATGAGTTTATCGAGCCCACCGACGACAGCGAGGAAGCACGACGCGAAGCCGATGAGCGCATGGTGGACAAAATCGAAGCCGACATGCTCAACATCCTGATCCCCAGGGTAAAACGCAAACTGCCCGCTAAGCTCCGCAAACTCTTCGACCAGGATATGAAGATCTTCGTGAACCCCACCGGCAAATTCGTCATCGGTGGACCTCACGGCGACACCGGTCTCACCGGACGCAAGATCATCGTCGATACATACGGCGGACGTGGTGCCCATGGCGGCGGAGCCTTCTCTGGCAAAGACTCCTCCAAGGTGGACCGTTCAGCAGCTTACGCCGCACGCCACATCGCCAAAAACATGGTCGCCGCCGGCATCTGCGACCAAGCCCTGGTGCAAATCGCCTACGCCATCGGCATCGCCGAGCCTGTGGGCTTCTACGTCAACACCGAAGGCACTGCCCACGTCAAAGACAAACACGGCAAAAAACTTAGCGACACCGAAATCGCCGAGAAGATCCGTGACCTCGTGGACCTCCGCCCCTACGCCATCGTGAAACGTTTCGGCCTCACCAACCCCATCTTCGAGGAGACCGCCTCCTACGGCCACTTCGGACGCAAAAACGAAGCCCGCGACGTCGAAGTTTACTACGAAGACAGCGACACCTTCCGCAAAGACGGCAAAATTTACAAAAACGTGGAGTTCTTCGGCTGGGAGAAACTCGATCTCGTGGATTCCATGCGCGCGGCCTTCCTCTAACGGCGAATTAAGTATCGGCGAATTAAGCGAATTTGGCGAATTAAGCGAATCAAATCCCTCGGGTAGTACGCTCCCCCTCTCCACAGTGGAGAGGGGGCCGGGGGGTGAGGTCTCACACAATCACCTCAAAAATCCGTTTCCCCTTATATTCAATCCACTGGGGCTCTGCTTCCTGCTTGTCCTTCGAGAAGTCGAAGGTGACGAGATAGCCCTCGTCGAGGCCGCGGGTGGCAAGGTAACCCGACAGCTGGTCGCGGCCTCTCTCCTCGTACTTGTCACCTCGCCAGATTTTCAGCTCCACGATGAACTCCTGACTGCCATAATTCACCACCAGGTCCATCCGGCGGTTGTCGCGGGTCTCGGGCTCCACGTAATAGAAGCCAGTGCCGTTGATGACAAGCTTCAGGAAAGTGAGAAACAGCAGACGACCCTCCCGCTCCAGGAACGGAACCGTGCTCTCGCGATACTCCTCACGCATGAGGTCGCGGAAGCGTGTAAGCACATGCTCCATGTTCAGCTTGCCATGCATCACGTAATTCATCAAAAACGGCGATATCCTATCCCCCTGCTCTCGCATCTTCTTATTGCTGAAATATACGAACAAAGCCTCCTCAAAGACCAAGTTATGGATCATCGTCTTGCCCCGACCGTTCTCGCGAATATATGAGAACATGTTTGCCAACCGCACCATGGGATCCACCATAGAATAGCTGTATTCCTGACCGTTAACAACGATAGAATAGAGAAAATCACGAAGCTCAGGATTGTTCTCAAGGTTCTTGGAGAGGTCATCAATCAAGGTGACGTTCTCTCCTTTTGCCATGATCTTCACCGCTTCTTGCACATGATCAAGCGTCCACACGGCGTCTAAACGCTCGTCGATCACCTTGCAAATGTAGCTCACTATGAAAGGGTAACCCGAGGTGTATTTGTAGATCTCCTCGCTGATGGCTTTGATGTCCATGCCCGTGTGCATGTCGTTTTCATAGTCCTGAAGCATCTGGGCGATCTCCTCCGGATGGAAGGTCATGTCCACGTTGAAGTCGGCGGCGATGTTCCAGGGTGAGTTGTATTTCTTCTCCTCGTCGGGACGCAGTTTCAGCTTGAGGTTCTTCACGTCATATACGCCGGCCAACACCACGCTGAAGAAAGTGCTCTGCATCCCTTTTCGGTTACGTTCGAGATATTTGTTGCGTAACATGCCAAGGAAGTCAAGAAAGAGCTGGTTGTCAAGACTTTTGTCAACCTCGTCTATCGTCACCACAACGGGAATCCCGACCTCCTCGCAATAGTCGCTGATGACCATCGAAAGCTCTTCCATCGATTTGGCAGAGCAACGTTGCCATATCTCCACAGCCGTGTCGTCACGACGCAGTGAAAGCAGGTTCTCCTTGAATTGCCGGGCGAACATAGCTGCGAACGCTTCGTTGGAGGCGTAGGCCGTGCTGTCAATCCCTTCCAGACTCAAAGGCACCACCAGATATCGGTCCGACATCTTCCTCCAGATGGCATCCAAGGTCGTCGTCTTGCCGTACTGCCTGGCTCGGTTGATAGTGAAATACTTCCCTTTATCAATCAGGTTTTCAATGGATTCAAACCGCTTAGTCGTATCAACCATATAGTGCCAATCCGGGTTGCAACTGCCTGTGACATTGAACTCTTTTCTCATATCTCGTCGGGTTTTCTCCCGCAAAGATAAAAAAAATATGGAATCGGCGAACAATTAAGTATCGGCGAATTAAGCGAATTTGGCGAATGATCATGGGAAATCAAGAAACTTGAATTAATTAAAACATCGAAAAACACGAAAAGCACGAAAGTTTTTCGTTCCTTTCTCGCTTTTAATTAAAACATCGAAAAACACGAAAAGCACGAAAGTTTTTCGT
>CAMIWN010000020.1:0-51801 GCA_946402445.1 uncultured Bacteroidales bacterium | reverse complement strand
TCAGGTCGCTGGCTCTACCACCGCCTTAAAGCTTTATGATGAGAATAAGCCACACTCGCCGCAGTCGGTCGCCCGTCACCCACCCAAAAACGCCTGTGGACTCCACTCCGCGGCCAATAACAGCAGCCGCACCCCGTAAGAGGGCACCAACCCTTCACTATAAGTCCCATCCGTCCTATAGCTCCTATTATTAGCCTCCACCGACCAAGCCGCCGCTGTCACGGTTTTTGCAAGGCTTGGGCTTCTACCTTGCCTCCCCAAAGCTGTGCGGTCAAGCCGCCGAGCAGGGTGGCTGTCCTCGTTCCTGCGGTAGACCACTCTGCTCGTCGACATCACCGCCCAGCGCCGCGCGACGGCCTGCCACTACTTCTATATCGCCCTGGGCAAGAGTCGCAGCGGTCGCGGGCTTCATGTATTTTTCTTTTAGCCCTTGCTCCGCTGCGACACATGCCCGGGGCGGCAACATGGTATTTGGAAAGCCTCTACTTCTAAGAAAGTCTCATGAAAGGCCGTCGCGCCTTACCCACGACTAAAGCTTTACGATGAGCAAAAACACCGCGCCAGCGGCTAAGTCAATCAAACATCAATAACCTTTTCTAATCATAATAGTTAGCTTCATTCCAAAAATTTCTATTTTTGCATTTACTAACAATAATAACAATCATTATGAACGAACACATTACTTCATTTGTTGAGAAACGCAAGGCAGAAATAAAAAAAGAAAAAGAAGCACAACTAATTAAACTTGGTATTGGCAAACGTGAGTATTCAGATAAGCCAACTGTCTCAGATGATTATCCGTATTATGATTCAGAAAAAAGTAAACCATACAGACTCAATCTTGGTGAATTCACAGATGAAGAATATGAGGAAGCGTTGAAATATGCTCCAAAAGAAAAAAAGAATGCAACAAAAGCATGGCTTGCAACATATCTAATATGGGTAGGGATTCACTTCGTATTATTATTTTGGGGCGCACAGCATTGGGAACCATATAATGAAGATTTTTTGGGCTTAAATCAAGATATCTGGCCTTTTGGAGGTGCTTCATTGAAATATGACTATGATTTATCAGAATTTATTGTCTATACCATAGTGCCATTTATTGTATATTGGGTTATTAGATTATATAAAGAATCACGTTCTGACAAATAAGTTTGATATTAAAGCATCCAAACAAAACAAAGGTAAGAATGCTTTCACCAAGCCGCCGCTGTCATGGTTTTTGCAAAGCTTTGGCTTTAACCCTGCCTCCCCAATGCTGTTCGGCAATGTTGCCGTTCAAAAAGTTGCCCCTTCGTTCCTCGTGTCAACTTTTTGCCCGTCAATAATGCCGCCCAGCCCGCGCGACGGCCTGCCTCTACTTCTAAATCGCCCTGGGCAAGAGTCTCGCGGTCGCGGGCATCATCATTTTTCTTTTGGCCCTTGCTCCGCTGAGACACTTGCCCAGGTCGGCCTCATCGGGCTTGTAGGCGGCTCGCCTGCATGAAAGTCTACTGAAAGGCCGTCGCGCCTTACCCACAGCTGAAGCTTTATGATGGGCAAAAACCCCGCCAGCGGCTGTCAATACTGAATGTCTAAAACCGACCTGATAAAGACAACCTTTCCATCCCTCATCACAAGGCATTGACTGTAATCATCAATGTTTTGCAGTTGCCCCTCGATGGTCTTATAGGCTCCACCTGCTTTCCTTTTGTCTGGCTCAAAATAAGTCACAACGATTGTCGGATGCTCGTTGATGACTTCGCGCAGGTAGGCCATCTTCTGGTTGAGGATTTCGCTGTCCTCATCGGCCAGCTCCATCTGTGAATCAGTCAAGCGGGCAGTCTCTTCGATGGCTGCTGCATGGCCAGTCAAGGCAGCAAACGGGGCAAACTGAGCCGCACGGTTCATCATGCTCATCTGGGGATGTCTCGACGAAACATGATGTGGTAAATTGATGATATCATCGTAGTTGTCAGTCATGCCTTGTGTCCTCCAATTTGTTGGTTGCGCTCTTTGGCAGTGGCACCTTCCTCAAAGTTCAAGCCTTTTAGGATGGCATTTTTGCCAAATTTCTCCTTGATGCTGAGCAAGGCCTCTTGCACTTTTCGCTCCTTGGCCAGGTCCTCAGCTTTTTCCTCATTCTGTTGAGCCTTTTCATCATAGTCTGTGAAAAGGTCAAGTTGCACCGAAGGTCTTAACGAAGTGACATCCTCCTCGTTGATAACATGGTTGACTGTCAAATTGATACGGCGCACGAGTAAGTTGGGGTTGACAATCTTGGCATATAAATCTTTTATCGCTTGGATGATGGCCTTGCTCGAGGAGGTAGGCGCATCCAGGTTCACTGTGCCGTGGGCGGGTTTGTGGACCTGCCTCCCATAATAGTCGGTTGTGATGGGACCGTCATATTTTGCTTTCAAGACTGATTTGGTGAGGTTCACTGCATCGTAGTTGATGGTCAACACAATCTGGTCAGCCACAAGGTGATGCTTCACCATATTCAGCGAAACTTCGTCGGCCATTTCAAGCACGACGACTTTGGCCTTTTTATAGTCATAGCCTTCCGTTAGCACTTGGCCGCTACTGATGGAATTCGTTTCCGGCTTGTAAGCCTTCACCTCCTTCATGCCGACAGGTTCCCAGCCCCAGGCATGATCGATGAGCAGTTCCGCATTTACCCCGAAGAGGCTGTAAAGCAGCTCTTCGTTCTCAATGCTACACCTCGCGACTTTGCCCATGGTGTCCATGCCGTGCTGCTCCAGCTTTTGGGCGATGCCTTTACCGACACGCCAAAAACTGGTCAAAGGCTTGTGGCTCCACAGCTCTTTGCGGTAACTCATTTCATCGAGTTCCGCAATTCGCACCCCATCCTTATCGGCTGGGATGTGCTTCGCCACAATATCCATGGCCACCTTACACAGGTACATGTTCGTGCCGATGCCAGCCGTAGCCGTGATGCCCGTAGTGGCCAGCACATCCCTGACCATCTTTAAGGCCAGTTCGTGAGCTGTCATCTTATAGCTGTCAAGGTAATCCGTGGCATCGATGAAGACTTCGTCGATAGAGTAGGGGTAGATGTCTTCTGGTGCGATATACTTCAGATACACCTCATAGATTTTGGTGCTGTATTGGATATAATACGCCATCCGAGGCGGTGCCACGATGTAATCCAACTCTAATTCGGGATTCTCCTTCAGCTCAGGGTCAAAATAGGACTTATCCGTGAAAGGAGTATATCCGATTCTTCGCTTTCGCTCTCGATTGATTTCCTCGACTTTTTGAACGACTTCAAAAAGTCTCGGGCGCCCCCCAACACCGTATGATTTCAGTGACGGTGAAACAGCAAGGCAGATGGTTTTGTCCGTCCTGCTTTTATCAGCCACGACCAAGTTGGTGGTCAGAGGATCCAGACCGCGCTCCACACATTCTACCGATGCATAGAATGACTTCAGGTCGATGGCTATGTAGGTACGCTGTTTCATACGCTGCAAAGATAGGGCTTTTTGGTCTGATTTTTTTCTAAAAAACAAGGGAGTCACGAATCTTCGTAACTCCCTCGTTTTCAGATTGTCGGGGCAAAAGGATTCGAACCTTCGACCCCCTGCTCCCAAAGCAGGTGCGCTAGCCGGACTGCGCCATACCCCGAAAAAAAAGACGATGCAACCATCGTCTTCTTTCTTTCGCGGAGAAGGGGGGATTCGAACCCCCGGTACCCATTGCGGGATACGACAGTTTAGCAAACTGTTGGTTTCAGCCACTCACCCACCTCTCCAGGTGCCGAATTGCGAGTGCAAAGATACAGCTTTTATCTTTATCTGCAACCTTTTTTATGAAATTTTTTACAAAATTTAATAAATTATTGATAATCAGTTGTATAAAACACAGCGCAAAACGACACACTCTCTTATGCTGACATCGTTTCGTGTATCTCATCCTCCAGCTGATGCAACGACTCATTTAACTCAGGATAACGCTCCCGTAGTTCGCTGGTGATCATCAACACCTCTTGGTATTCCTCCTTGGCAAGGTCGTAGTGCTCCAAAGCCCAGTGAATGTCGGCAATCTTTTTCAACGCAGCCATATAGGGCGCTGGCCCCAGTTGCTCGTTTTCATTGGCAAGCTCCACTACTCTCTCCTTGAATGCATTGAGGAGCGCTTCCCCTCGCTTGGGATAACCAATCTCGTTGTAAAGCATGACTTCCTTCCTTATTAATTCAAGAAGAAGATTGTAAAGGTTTGGCTTCTTTCCAAGGTCTTGGCTGAGATAACTTATCAGGATGTTGTGCTCTCGCTCCAGCTCTCGTACAGCACCTTCAAAGTCGCCGTTTTGTATTTTTATGTTGGCGAGGGTTTGAAGCGCCGAGAAGAGAAAGAGGGTGTGCTCTAACCCGTTCTCATTCAGCTCCATGCAGCCTCCAATGGCTTGGCTCACGGTCTCCTCAGCCTCTGCGTCTTGTCTCTCCTTGGCACAAAAAACCGCCCAGTTTAGCTGCCCTGAGATCTTGTGAACCTTCAGCCGTGGCTCCTCGTGGATATGCTTGTCGCAGAATTCAATAAGCTCCTCATAATAACGTTTCAACGACGCTTTGTCATCTCTAAGAAACATCATTTTAATGATGTCTTGATAGAAAGTGGCCAGTGAACAAAGCAGCGACTTCTTACTGAGTTGTTTATCCTGACGACAGGATGCGATGCCTTCCTCCAACACATGTTGTAAAAACGCATCATCATTAAGGTGACTCGCAACTTCTGCCGACAAATGAAGCATGTCTAAATATTCCTTGAAGAGTTGAGTGGCAAAAAGACTGTTTTTTCTGCGTTTATACTGAATGATCTTTTCCGTCATTTCCACCGCTTTTGGGTACTGGTCGTTCTGATAGTATTCTTTGCTAAGCAATAGCAGGTCGCTGCAATACACATAATCACTCAATCGGAATGATTCAATGCAACTGTGGTCAAAATAATGGATGATCTTTTCCAAACTCTTGATGGCTTTTTCGTGTTGTTCCGACATCACTTCAATTCTGGCTCGCGAGGAGTGTAACGTCATCTCATACAGGGGTTCTTTCCGTTGGAAGCTTTCATACAACGCCAGCGCCTTTTCTATGTGGGCGAAAGCTTTGTCATAGTCCTCGTTGTTCGTGTAACCCAAAGAGACCATGTGGTGAGTCTCCGCTAGAATCGATTGGAATGCACTGTCATTAGGGCTGCTTTCTAATAGGTTTTCACTGAATTGAACGGCTTCTGTAAAGGCAATCTCTGCCTCAACTGGCATGTCCTTCTCGAAGAGTTCACAGCCTTCGTCCACTTTGTTGAGGACATAATCCAAATGTTTCCTTAGTTTAAGTAAATCTTGTTTAATCGTTGCCATAATATTATTTGTTTCGATATAAATCACCTGCAAATATATGGAGGCTTTTTATATCGAAGCAAATAATATTGTTGAATAAAATTCAAATACTTAAAATGCGTGAACGACAGCGTCGTTAAGGTTGTTCTTCCTCAAATAGCATCAGCTGGTTTTCAGTGACATAGAGTTCAGCAGGAACCTCATATTCATAGTTGCTGATAAAGCGGGAGATGCTTCGTTTGATCAATTTGATGGGTGTGGTCCGCCTTGCCTTGCAATAGTTTTTCAAGGAACGATATTGTCCCTGTGAGAGTTTAAATGTAATCGCATGGTATTGATAACTTTTGCGCGATCGTTTGTTTTTCTTGTTCTTGCTCATGGCTGCGGTGGTATTATCTTCATCCAAGGATATCCTTGCAGCTGAGAATCAGCTGGGCAAAGCGCTCGGCCTCGGCCTCGGTCTTGCCTTCGGAATAAATCCTGATGATGGGTTCTGTATTCGATTTGCGCAGATGTACCCATCCTTCCTCGAAGTCGATTTTGACACCGTCGATGGTAGTGACTTTCTCGTCTTTGAATTTCTCGGCGAAACGGGCGAGGATGGCATCGACATTCATGTCGGGTGTGAGTTGGATTTTGTTTTTCGACATGAAATAGGGGGGATAGGTCTTCTTGAGTTCAGAGCATTTGATTCGTTTCTCGGCGAGTTGTGTGAGGAAGAGTGCGGTGCCGACGAGGGCGTCGCGTCCATAGTGGATGGCAGGGTAGATGACACCGCCGTTGCCTTCGCCACCGATGACAGCTCCTACTTCCTTCATCTTCTCGACCACATTGACTTCTCCGACGGCGGCGGCATGGTATTCTTGGCCATGGGAGCGGGTGACGTCACGCAAGGCACGGGTGGAGGAGAGGTTGGAGACGGTGGGACCTGGGGTGTGCCTCAGGACGAAGTCGGCCACAGAGACCAGGGTGTACTCTTCTCCAAATAGCTCGCCGTCTTCCTTGACGAACACGAGACGATCCACATCGGGGTCAACGACCACGCCGAAGTCACATCCTTGCTCACGAACATAACGGCAGATGTCGGTGAGGTTCTGGGCCAGCGGCTCTGGGGTGTGCGCGAAGCGTCCGGTGGGTTCGCAGTTTAACTCAAGGATGTCATCCACACCTAAGGCTCTGAGCATCTTAGGTATGGCAATGCCACCAGTGGAGTTGACTGCATCGACAGCCACTTTGAAATGGGCGGCCTTGATTGCTTCACGGTTGACCAAGGGTAAGTCAAGGACTTGCTGGATATGACGGTCAATCCATCCGTTCACTTGGGTATAGCTTCCGATTTGTTCGATGGGCACGAACTCGAACTCGTCGCGCGAGGCCACATCGAGCAGCCAGGCACCTTCCGAAGCTGAGATGAACTCGCCGCGGTTGTTGAGGAGCTTCAGCGCGTTCCACTGGGCAGGGTTGTGGCTGGCAGTGAGGATGATGCCGGCATCAGCTTTCAGTCCCGTTACTGCAATCTCGGTAGTGGGTGTGGTGCTTAACCCGATGTCAAGCACGTCGGCTCCCATGGCTTGTAAAGTGCCACATACAATCTGGTTTACCAGAAATCCTGACAGACGGGCATCGCGACCGACTACGATGCGTGGCCGCTCAACACCGCCACGCTGGATAAACTTCACAAAGGCTGCGGTGAATTTCACCATGTCGATGGGGGTTAGGTTATCTCCTGGAAGGCCTCCGATAGTGCCACGGATGCCGGATATGGATTTGATTAGTGTCATAGTTATACTTTTTTGTTCGTTTTTACGTTGTTTGTATTTGAAGCTTGCAAATTTATTATTTTTGTTTTAAAAATACAACTATGAATAAAATACTCTTTTTTCTCACAGTCGTTTTTCTTGCAGGGAACACTATCCTTCATGCCCAGGATATGAACAAAACCGACAATAAAGGGCGTCGTCAAGGACAGTGGACCGACTTCTACTCCAATGGTCAGAAACGTTATGAAGGCCAGTTCAAGAATGGATTCTGCGTGGGGGAGTTCAAGTATTATGACGAGCAGGGAAACCTGAAAGCTACCAATACCTTTGATAAGTCGGGGACACGTGCCCTCAACAAGAGCTATTCCGACGGACGGATGGTGGCCACGGGGTATTATGTAAACCAGAAGAAAGAAGGGGAGTGGCGTTATTATTCCAAAGAGAACGGCAAGCTGCTGCTTGTGGAAGAGAACAAAGAAGGCAAGGTGCATGGGAAATCCACCGTTTACAACCCTGTGAACGAGCGTGTGGCGGAAGAGGCGGTATATGTTGAAGGGAAACGCAACGGGCCAGCCAAGCAGTATTACGACTCGGGAGTGTTGATGATGGAATGCCAATACCAGAATGACCAGCTTGAGGGACCGGCAAAGACTTATTATCCCTCAGGAGCATTGAAAGAAGAAGGCAGTTTTAGACAAGGGCAGAAGACCGGTGTCTGGAAGACGTATAATGAGGATGGTGACGAAGTGAACAAAGAGAACTACAGCGCTCCTGTGCTGGGTCCTACGGACAACCTTTGAGAAGGTCGTCCACATTCTGTCGGCCATGCTCTTTTGAGGCTTTATAATAATAGCATGACATGTCGATGTCGTTCTTGACGAAATAAATCCTACCCAAGGTAAACTCCGCGTCCGCATAGTTGGGCTTGATTTCCAAGGCCTTTTCCAAGTCAACAATCGCTTCGTCAATCAGGTTCCTGTTGAACTTGCAGCATCCGCGGCAGTAGTATGCCTCATAGTTGTTTTTATTGTATTTGATGGCTTCGGTAAAGCACTCTTCTGCCTTTGTGTACATGGCATGGTCAAGCATATACGTAATTCCTTCGTCAAAGGCACGTTGTGATTTTTCAGGACTTTCACAGCAGCACATCAAGAGACATAAAGCGGCAGCAGTGAGGAGACTTGTTTTTTTCATACGGGGGAAGGTGTTTCGTTTCATGACGCAAAAGTACGAATTATTTCTGAAACCTCATTGACAATCTTCTCGAGTTGTTCTTGACTCTTGGCCTCGGCGAGGAAACGGAGATAGGGCTCGGTGTTGGAAGGCCTGATGTTGAGCCACCAGTCTTGATAGTCGAGGCGATAGCCGTCGAAGTCGAGGAAACGCTCGGGCTGTTGGATGGCGGTGAAATGGTCGCGCACGGCATCCATGGCTTCCTGTTTGCGGTCCAGCTTGAAGTTGATTTCACCGGAGTTGTGATAGGAGGATATTTCATGGATGATGGAGCTCATGGTACGGCCTTGACGTTTGAATTCAGCGAGCAGTCCAAGCACGATGGATGCTGCCAGCAACGCGGAGTCGGAATAGTAGAAGTCGCGGAAGTAATAGTGTCCTGCCAGTTCTCCGCCATAAACGCCATCGAGTTCGCGAAGCTTGAGGGCAGCGTAGGCGCGTCCCACACGCCAGGTCTCTACATGGGCTTGGTAACGGTTGAGGTATTCTTGGATGGCTCGTGAGCTTCGGATGTCTTGAAGCACAATGCCTTTCTCATGCCGTTGCCCGATGAAGTAGTTGCCCAGAAAGGCGATGATCAGGTCGGGAGAGATGAAGTTCCCCTCCTCATCGATGAAGGTGATGCGGTCCGCGTCGCCGTCAAAGAGCAGCCCGATGTCACAGCCTTTCTCTTTCACCAAAGCTTTGATTTGCTCTTGGTTGACGGCTTCAAGTGGGTTGGGCTCATGGCTGGGGAAGTTGCCGTCAAGGGTGTCGTTGATATAATGAGCCTTGCCAATCAGCTCGTGGACGAACAGCGACGACATGCCGTTGCTGCAATCCACGGCAATGTTTAAGTTGTCGTGGCTGCCAACGTAGCTGCGCTGGAATGCGAGGTAATCCTCCTTCACCTCTTTGTGCCGGATCTCTCCTTTTTTGGTGGCGGGGATGCATGGCTGGTCGCTCTCCACCAAGGCTTCCAAACGGTGCAGTCCTGTGTCATATCCCACGGGTAGCGCGTTGGTCTTGGAGATCTTCAAGCCGTTGTGATTCTTGGGATTATGGGAAGCCGTAATCATCACAGAGGCATCATAGCCATAACGTGCGGTGCTCCAATACACCATAGGGGTGGTGGAGAGTCCGATGTCATCTACATCGATGCCACGGTCGGTGATGCCTTTGGTGAGTGCATCGAACAGCGTGTCGGATGAAAGACGGATGTCGCGTCCCACCAGAATAGTTTTCGCTTCCAGGATGTCGTGCAGGAAATATCCAATTCTATAGGCGATGTCTTCGTTGAGGTCCTTGCCCCATTCGCCCCTAATGTCGTATGCTTTAAATGCCTTCATGTTTTAATGATTGAGTTTATTAAGTGCTCTCTGGTACCTTTCTGCGTTTCGGTTGTGCTCACTGAGGGTTTTGGCGAAATTATGGTAGCCGGAGAAATCTTCTTTGGCGCAAAAATAATAAAAATTATGTTTTTCCGCATTCAAGACCGCATTTATTGCAGCTAAGGAAGGGATGCAGATGGGTCCGGGAGGAAGTCCTATATATTTATAGGTGTTGTAGGGGGATTCTATTTCCTTGTGAACATTGAGTACTCGTTTCAGCTCGAAGTCACCCGAGGCGAAGACGAGGGTGGGGTCAGCTTGTAACAGCCATCCGTCACGAAGCCGGTTGAGATATACCCCGGCGATGCGGGCCATCTCATCGGTTTTGTTCGTCTCCTTATCGACGATGGATGCCAAAGTGCTGATTTCTACGGGAGTGAGTTTCAATGCCTTGGCTTTGTTCTTTCTTTCTTCATTCCAGAAATGCTCGTATTCACGCTTCATTTTCTTGACAAACTGGTCGGCACTGGTGTTCCAGTAAAACTCGTAGGTGTTGGGAAGAAACATCGCGGGGATGGTTCTTGTGTTGAACCCCAGGACTTGAAGGCTGTCGCGGTTGCTCAACATGGCTACCAGCTCGGCGGAGTCGGCTTCGATTTGTTGGCCGATACGTCCTGCAAGCATCTTGACATCACGTATGTTGTTGAAGGTGAGTCTCACCGGCGTTTGCAATCCTCCTCTCAGCAAGTTGATCAGCTGGTTGTTGCTCATGCCGTTTTTCAGGATATATCGACCGGGTTTGACATGGTCGGGATAGTCCTTTTTGAGGGCGAGCCATTCAAAACTGGTTTTGTCGGTTATCAAGTGGTGCGTGTAAAGGGAGTCCAGCACCTCGGAGAATGTGGCGTTGGTGGGGATATAAAGAGAAAACTCCTGACGTTCTGGGGTGAAGACATTGGGTTTCATCACGGTATTGAAGAGACGGTAGCCGAAAAATAGGGCGATTAAAATCAATACGCTGAAAGTCAGGATGATAATCCGTTGTATGCGTTTTCTTTTTTGTGCTGTTGGTTGGTTGTTTTTTTTCATTGGGCAAGTTGTGATGGGTTGATGAATTGATAAAACAGGGCGTCGATGAATCCTTTTGGGGTTTTGATCCAGTCTTTTCTTTTACCGCCATATTGGAAACCTAACCCTTGAAAGAGCCGCTGGCTGGCGAGGTTGGTCTCATCGATGAGGCAATGGACTTGGTGGACCATGACATCGTTGAACAGATAGTCCAAAAGCAGTGTGATGGCTTGTGAGGCATAGCCTTGGTGCCGGTGGGCTTCGTCAATCAAGATGCCAACGCCGACCCTTTCGTTGATGGGGTCGTAGTCGAAGAGGTCAACGCATCCGACAGGGGAGGTTGCTGGCAGGATGTGAATCATCAGCCGCATTTGCTTGTTGGTGACCAGGTCGCCATTGCTCAGGAGAAATTGCTCGATTTGGAAACGGGAGGTGGGGGCGTAGGTCTCGCTGACCCGCCATATTCTTCGGTCGTTTTCCCAACTGTAGATCAAGTCGGCATCTTCTGGTTCGGCGATGCGAAGTGACATTTTGTCATCTGTGATAAACATAGTATTTTTTTGTTGTTTTGGATGGGTATAAATATTAGTGTGGCATATTATTTGATGTTTTACAATCTCTTGGATTTTTTTGCCAAAAATACACTTTTCGAGACAATAAAGGCGAAAAAAGTGCATTAATGAAGAAGACCAAAATAAATTGAGAAGAATAACCAACAATTAACTGATAGAATGATGCGTGTTAACAGAATGATGATGACCGCTATGAAGTCGGTCAGCTTTGCTGTCGCCCTTTTTGGAATGGTGGCATGCAATGAAAAGACAGTTTCAGAAGACGTTGCAAACAACGAACAAAACACTGTGGTAGAGCAAGTTCAGCCTGCGGCACAAGTGCATCGCGCGGCTTTTCTACCCACGGAAAACACTCCTGATTTTGTGAATGCGGCAGAGGCAAGTGTCAATGCCGTGGTGCATATCAAGACTACCATCGTTCAGAAAAGTGCTTCGTATAATGATTTCTTTGGTGCTTTTCTGGAACATCTTTATGGCATTCCGGGCCAGTCTCAAAGCAACACCATGGTGGCTTACGGCTCTGGTGTGGTGCTTTCTCCTGATGGTTACATCGTGACGAACAACCACGTGGTGGAAGGTGCTGACGAGGTGGAGGTCACCTTTAATAATAAGGTGGTGCGTCAAGCTGTCATCGTGGGTACGGATCCTTCTTCCGACCTTGCGTTGATCAAAGTGGAAGGCAGCGATTTCGACTATTTGGTGTTCGGCGACTCCGACAAGGTGAAAGTAGGCGAGTGGGTGCTGGCTGTAGGTAATCCTTTCAACCTGACTTCTACCGTGACCGCTGGTATTGTGAGCGCTAAAGCCAGAAATATCGGCATCTTGGGTGAAGGCAGTAATGTGGAATCCTTTATCCAGACGGATGCGGCTGTGAACCGTGGCAACAGTGGTGGTGCTCTGGTCAACACCCGTGGCGAACTTATCGGAATCAATGCGGCCATCGCTTCCCATACGGGATCATACGAGGGCTATTCTTTCGCCATCCCTTCTAACATCGTACGCAAGGTGGTCGATGACCTCTTGATGTATGGCGAGACCCAACGTGCTTACATCGGCATCTATCCTCAGGAGATGGATGCGGACAAGGCTGACAAGGCTGGCATGAAAGACATCAAAGGTGTTTATGTCGCGGATGTTGTCAGTGATGGCGCTGCCGAAAAGGCTGGTATCAAAGCCGGTGATGTCATGACCCGTATCAACAATAACGAGATCAACACCACGACACAGCTTCTGGAGGTGGTCCGTCAATACCGTCCTGGCGACGAGGTGGAGGTGGAAATTATCCGTAACGGGAACGCCCGCACCTATACCGTCGGGTTGCTCAATGAGTCGGGTTCCACTGAGGTGGTCAAAAAAGGCGATAGCTTCTACAACGCTACCTTTGGTGTGGTGCTTCAGCCTGTTACGAAACAGGAGATGAAGAACCTTAAGATTAACAGCGGCTTGAAGATTGTGGAGATTCGCCAAGGCGCGTTCCAAGGCGCTGGGGTGGAAGGCTTCATCATCACCGCCGTTAATGGCAAAGCCGTCTCCTCTAAAAACGACCTGGAATCGGCCATTGCTTCAAAACGTTCGCGTAAGACCTATATCGAAGGGGTTTATCCGAATGGCATGAGGATGAACTTTGAGTATTATAACTAATAAAAACAATCATTTGTTAAAGGAAGATTATGAAACAGTTAAAGATCACAAAATCCATCACCAATCGTGATGCGGGTACCCTTGAGAAGTACCTTCAGGACATCGCGAAGGAGCCTTTGGTGACTCCCGAAGAGGAGGTCGAGCTGGCTCAACGTATCAAGGCAGGAGACCGCAAGGCTCTCGACCAGCTGGTGAGGGCCAACTTGAGATTTGTCGTGTCGGTGGCCAAACAGTATCAGAACCAGGGACTCTCGCTTCAAGATTTGATCAACGAGGGTAACGTGGGACTGATCAAGGCTGCCCAGCGTTTCGACGAGACTCGCGGGTTCAAGTTCATCTCGTATGCAGTCTGGTGGATCCGTCAGTCCATCCTTCAGGCCGTGGCGGAACAGGCTCGCATCATCCGTCTTCCCCTGAACCAGGTGGGGGCTATCAGCAAGCTTAAAAAGACTGCTGCCATGCTGGAACAGGAATACAATCGCAAGCCTTCCGCTGAGGAGCTGGCCAAGGAGATGGACCTTCCGGAAGCGAAAGTGCAAAGCCTGATGGGGATGAACATGCGTCAGATCTCTACTGATGCCCCGTTGGATGATGACGAAGAGGGTAACTTTCTCGATGTATATGTTGAGCAGGACTCTGTCGCTACCGATGAGGCCGTCGAGAACGAGAGCAACCAGAATGCCATCCAGCGTTCTCTGAGTTGCCTTACCGACAAGGAGCGCCATGTCATCAACATGTACTACGGCATCGGTACTCCCCGTGAGTATTCGCTGGATGAAATCGCTTTGGATCTCGGCATCTCGCGCGAGCGTACCCGTCAGATCCGTGACCGTGCCCTGAAACGTCTGAAAACGGGAACCAGCTCTTCTTTGTATCAGATGTATATGAATCAATAGTTTTTTTATCTTTGCAGGTGAATTAATCATGATCGTTTAAAACCTTTCTGAATATGAAAAAATACGAATTGATTTCGCTGCCTTACGCAGCCGACGCCTTGGAACCCGTGATTAGCAAAGAGACTATAGGATTCCATCATGGCAAACACCTGCAAGCTTACGTCAACAACCTGAATGCCGCCATTGAAGGCACGAAGTATGAGGACATGCCGCTTGAGGAGATCGTGAAGACCTCCGAAGGCGGCGTGTTTAACAACGCTGGTCAGATTCTGAATCACAACATGTATTTCACCCAGTTCCGTGCTCCGAAAGCCGACAACCGGCCTGTGGGAAAAATAGGGGAGGCTATCGAGGCACAGTTTGGCTCTTTTGAGGCATTCAAGGAAGAGTTCACGAAGAAAGGAGCCACTTTGTTTGGCTCTGGCTGGGTGTGGCTCTCCGCTGACGCGGACGGAAAACTAGTGATTACTCAGGAGACTAACGCGGGCAATCCTGTGCAGCGTGGACTGAAACCACTGCTGACCTTCGATGTGTGGGAACATGCTTATTATCTTGATTATCAGAATCGTCGTCCTGATCATCTGGCTGCCTTGTGGCCTATCATCAACTGGGATGTCGTCAATGCCTATTATGTTTAACATTTAATCCTAATCAACGGTCTTTTGACAAGACTGGATTGTGGTTTGAAATGAAAAAATCAAGTAAAATATTTTTAGGCATCGGCATCTTCGCGATACTGGCTTTGGCGGGATGGTTTTTCTTTAAGTTTTATTTCGTCTTTGGCAGCGGCGTGAAAGCAGGGGAGATGAACTTCTTTGTTTATAAAGGATATATCTTCAAGACCTACGAGGGTCGTTTGATCCAAGCAGGGTATAATTCGAAAAACAGCACATCGACCATCCAGTCGAACGAGTTCAACTTTTCCGTCAAGGAAGAATCGGTGGCTCGTCAACTGGAACGTTGCGCAGGGAAACACGTGGAGTTGCATTACAAGGAATACCTTGGCACCTTGCCTTGGCGTGGCATGAGTAAATATGTCGTTGACAGCGTCCTCAGCATCGAGCCTGCGAATAACACCATCCCTTTTCCCGTCGAAGTGGATTCGGAATGATTCCTTTTCATTATTTTTGTCGAAAGTTTGTTTTGCTCTGAATTATTTCCTACCTTTGCGCAACTAAATTACGTTAACATTAAAAATGATTACCATGGATAATTACGAAAGCTCATTGAAACTCTGGAATGAGAATGAAAAAGCCGCTAACGAATTGATCAACATCGTCGGCAAACTTTGGTATGACAAGTCTGTTGAACTGATTCTTCTCCGTTCCCTTTTGGTGAACCGTGGTTCAGGAAAGATCTTGAACAAGCATCTCCGTGCTGAGGCTGTGTTGGGCAAGCCCGTCCGTGTGCAGGACTCACTGTTGATTGCAAAAGCGCTTCTAGCTGAGAATCTCGCTCCAGCCCGTATTGATATCGGACGTTTGAACTCTGAATGGACGGACGAGCGTGAAAAATATGACAACAACATCACTGCTTTTGTGCGTGACAAACTTAGCTATATCATCGATGCCCTTCCGCGTAGCAATAAGGTGCAGGATGTGATTCTTTATGGTTTCGGTCGTATCGGTCGTATTCTCTGCCGTGAGATGACGGAGATGGCTGGCAACGGCTCCGCTTTGCGTGTCCGCGCCATCGTCACCCGCAAGAACTCACCGGAGGACATTGCCAAACGTATCAACCTGTTCCGCACTGACTCTGTGCACCGTTATTTCCACGGTGTGTGCCGTCCGCTGATTGAGGAGAATGCCATGGAAGTCAACGGTCAGAAGATTCTCTTCTTGGAAGCCAAGAATCCTGAGGATCTCGACTATGAAGCCTACGGAATCCATGATGCGCTGTTGATCGACAACACGGGCGCATTCCGTGACAGAGAGTCCCTGGAACGCCATCTCAAGGCCAAGGGTGTTAGCAAAGTGCTGCTCACCGCTCCTGGCAAGGGTGACATCCCGAATGTGGTGTACGGCGTCAACCAAGACACGCTCGACCTGAAGAATGAGAAGATCTTCTCCGCTGCTTCCTGCACTACCAACGCCATCGTTCCTGGTCTGGAAGTCATGATGAACAACTTCGGCATCGTGAAAGGCCATATCGAGACCATCCACAGCTACACCAACGACCAGAACTTGCTGGATAACTACCACAAGAAAGAGCGCCGTGGACGTTCCGCCGCATTGAATATGGTGATCACTGAGACGGGTGCTGGCAAAGCTGCCGCCAAGGCCATCCCGGCACTGAAAGGCAAACTCACTAGCAACGCCGTCCGCGTTCCTACGCCGGATGTGTCACTGGCAGTGCTCGCCTTGGACCTTGAACGTGAGACCACCGTTGAAGAAGTCAACGAAGCCTTCCGCATCGCCTGCCTCGAAGGTAATTTGATTGAGCAGATCCGCTTCAGCCAGAATACCGAGTTCGTCTCTTCCGACGGCATCGGCGACTCCTGCGCCTGCATCTTCGACGCTCCCGCCACTAAGGTGTCCGCTGACGGCAAGACCGTGATCCTCTATCTGTGGTACGACAACGAGTTCGGCTACAGCAACCAAGTGATCCGTCTCGCCAGACATATCGGAGAAGTGAAGAGTTACCGTTATTATTAAGATGTCAGAAGACAGAAGTAAGAAGTTTAGATGAACAAATCATCACTTATTGGTTTTATCCTCATTGCGGCGATTCTGTTTGGGTGGATGTGGTGGATGCAACCTTCCCAAGAAGAAATCGCCGAGCAAAAACGGATTCAAGACTCCATCAGGATGGCGCGCCAAGAGGCCGCCATCCTTGATTCAATACGGCTTGCTGAAGAACAAAAAAAACTCGCAGAGACCCAGGCCTTGGCAGCCACAACCGTCGCCATGGACTCTTCCAGCATGGCCGCCGAGCAATATCGAATCAGACATGACAAATACGGCGCGTTCGCCTCAGCAGCCGAAGGCCAAGAACACTATTGGACAGTGGAGAACAAACTGCAAAGAATTGTGTTCTCCAGTAAAGGCGGCTTCATCAAAGAAGTGGAACTGAAGGACTATAAGACCTACGACACAATGCCATTGCTCAGCTTCGACCCTGAGACCGCGTTGTTCGACTTGTCGTTCTTCGCCAACAACCGTATCATCAACACCTCACAGCTGTTTTTTCAACCCTTCCTGAATGGACAACCTTGCACAAGTGATCATATCACTGTGGGCGAAGGCGACAGCGTCGTCTTCACCCTAAGGGCATACGCCGAAGGCCTTGATGCACAGCCTGCCGAAGGACAATATCTGGAATACGTTTACACGATTCCTTACGACAACTATATGTTCGACTGCAACCTCCGCACCGTGGGACTGAAGGACATCATCGCCAACAATGTCAACTATTTGAACCTGGATTGGAAGGTGGATCTGCTTCAGCATGAGAAAGATGTGGACCGGTTCATCAACACCACCGTCTATTACAAGCCTCTGAACGAAACGGACGTGGATCGTGTCGATGATCGCAGAAAAAAGGAAGAGACGGTCAACACCAAACTCAACTGGGTGTCGTTTAAAGAGCGTTTCTTCTGTAATGTCATCGTCGCTAAAAATGGTTTCTCCAGCGCTAAGATGGGCGTGAACAACGATCATGAGGGGAATCCCAAGTATCTGAAGTCCATGTTCTCAAGTATGGAGATCCCCTATAATGTGAATGAGGATGTCAACGATTTCCCCATGTCGTTCTATTTCGGGCCTAACCATTTCAAGACCCTGCGTAAGTATCATCTGAACTTACAGCGTCAGATCGATGTGGGTAATTTCTTCTTGATTCGCTGGATCAACTACGTCGTCATTTATGTGTTTGACTGGCTGGGATCATACGGCTGGAACTATGGTATCGTGATTTTGATTTTGACGATTCTTATCAAGATTCTGTTGTTCCCGATTGCCTTCAAATCGTACAAATCATCCGCTATTACCCGCGTGCTGAAGCCTGAGATGGAGGCCATCAATGCGAAATATCCCAAAGAAGAGGATGCCATGAAGAAACAACAGGCTATCATGAACTTGCAGAAACAAGCGGGAGCTAGCCCCACCTCGGGTTGTATCCCCATGTTGCTCCAGTTCCCGATCCTTATCGCCGTGTTCCGTTTCTTCCCATCGTCCATCGAGTTGCGTCAGCAGTCCTTCCTTTGGGCGGAAGACCTTTCCACCTACGACAGTATTCTGGACTTGCCTTTCAACATCCCGGGTTATGGTGACCACGTGAGCCTCTTCTGCTTGCTGATGACTGTCACGACTTTCATCTATACATACGTGAATAACAAACAGATGGACGTGACTGCCAATCCACAGATGAAAGGCATGAAAATCATGATGTATCTCATGCCTATCTTGTTCTTGGGTATCTTCAACAGCTATTCCGCCGGTTTGAGCTATTATTATATGCTCGCCAACATCATCACCTTCATCCAGATGTTTGTCTTCCGTAAGATGATTGATGAGGACAAGGTGCGTGCGACGATCGAAGAGAACAAGAAAAAGCCTGTGAAGAAATCACGATTCCAGCAACGTCTTGAGGCGGCGCAGAAAGCGCAGCAACAACAATTGAGAAACGCTAAACGCTGATTGATATGAACACTCTTGAATCCTTTCTTGAAACCATCAGCGCAACTCGCAAGGTGTGGCTGCTTGAGGCGATGACCGGCATGTTTGCTATGCTCGAAGACTCAGAAGGCAACTCTTATATCCCTGTTTGGGAATCAGAGGAAAAAGCCCAAAAAGCCGCAGTGGCGGATTGGGAAGACTATGAGGTCACCGACATGGGCTTCTCCGAACTCGCCGTTTGGTTGAAAGAGCTGTCCCGGGACGAGATTGACATCGCAGTCTCACCCGAGAAGGATGGCGAAATCATGGCCATCGCTTCCTCCAACTTCCGCAAATGGGTCAAACCTATGGCGGATGACTCCTATAAAGAAGAGCCAGAAGACGATGACGATGACTTCGACTATGGCGACGGTTGGGCTGAAGAGTGGTAATTCAACACTATGAAAAGCAGGCTTTTCGGCGTACTCTTATTCATTGAGACCATGGCACTGTTGCTGACTGCGGCAGTGTCATGGTTTTATCATGTAAGATGCGGCGAAAACGACTACATGGCTTTTCTGATTACCGCTGCGATCACTGGCGGAGTCGGCTTGGTGTTTTATCTCGCAGGAAAGGTTTGGAAGAAGGGATACGACAATGATGACACCTTTGTGATTGTCTCGCTGTCATGGATCATGTATTCCTTGTTCGGGATGTTGCCATTCCTGCTCAGTGGCTCCATTGACAATGTGACAGATGCTTTCTTTGAGACCATCTCGGGTTTCACGACGACAGGTTCCACCATCTTGGAGAATGTGGATCAGCAGACTCATGGCATTTTGTTTTGGAGAGCCATTATGCAGTGGATGGGTGGTTTGGGTGTCGTGGTCTTCACGCTTGCTTTTATCCCGACAGTGACAAGGGCGTCAAAAACCTCATTGTTCGCGGCAGAGTCTCCCGGGATGAGTGTGGAGAAACTGTCGCCATCGATGCATGTCACCGCGCGCATCCTTTGGACCATCTACATCTTTATCACGTTATTATGTGCATTCCTTTATTCATTGGGACCCATGTCGTTGTTCGACGCGGTTTGCCATGCCTTCACCACCATCTCCACGGGTGGCTTTGGAACGCATCAGGATAGCCTGGGATATTTCCAGTCGGATTACGTTGAATACGTGGCGATCTTTTTCATGATCATCTCTGCAATCAACTTCTCGATGTTTTACTTTTTGGTTTCAGGCCGATGGGACTTGCTTTTCAAAAACGAGGAGGTTGATTTGTATATGAAATCTATCATTGTGATGACCTTGTTCTTTGTGGGGTTGTTCGTTTTGGCTCCTCGGTTGAATGGGGTGACCGAACAACAATTAGCCGCATTCCCGAAAGGAGGGGAGGAGCTATTCGAGACCTCCTTGTTCCATGTGGCCTCCATGTTGTCGAACACGGGTTTTTCAGGCCGAAACTCCAATTACGACTTATGGGGGATGCTTTTTGTGATTCCCACACTGCTGATGCAAATTGTTGGTGGTTGTGCCGGTTCGGCGAGTGGTGGTGTCAAGATGGCGCGTGTCATCGTCATCTTCAAGTTCATCAAAAACGCCTTGAAGGAACTGATTCACCCTACTGGAATGTTTTCGCTGAAAGTTTCGGGGCAAACCATTGATGAACGCACTGTCAGAAGAGTATCCAGCTTTTTTTCCTGGTTTATTATTCTCTTGGTGATTAATGTGGTGGTTTTGACGTGTGCGGGTATGAGTGTGGAAGACGCTGGGGTCGCTTTCATCACCTATTTTAGTAATCTGGGAGTTGGCTCGGGAGCCACTGGCCCTGATGCGAGTGTAGCGGATTTGCCAAACTTAGCCAAATGGTTGTTTTGCCTTGACATGTTGCTTGGCCGTTTGGAGATTTTCACCGTCTTGCTGATCTTCTTCCGTTCCTCTTGGGTGACGAAGGAGGGGAGAGGTTAGAGGTGGAAAGAGATAATAATAGCCGAGGGTGGAGCAAGCTCCGCCCTCGGCTGTTTTATGAGGCTTGGTTGAGGAAGCCTTTGTTAATTAATAAAGGTGAGAGTTCCGTTTTGGACGGTTACTGTGATTGGCTTGGTTTTGTCAACCTCATCAGCAAGGATCATCCTTGACAACTCATTCAGCAGCTCACGTTGCATCATACGTTTCACTGGACGCGCGCCATATTGCGGGTCGTAGCTTTGACGGGCGATGAGATCCACCGCTTCGTCGGTGATGTTGATGCTGATGCCATTGTCGTCAAGCATCCTCTTCACGTGGTCGAACTGCATCCTCACCACTTCGGCGATTTGGCTCTCGTTCAAAGGACGGAACATGATGATGTCATCGACACGGTTCAGGAATTCCGGCCTCATGAACTGCCGCAACTGGTTCATGACTTCGTTCCGGGTTTGCTCGAATACGATGTCAGAAGTGGCTGAGGCGGCATCTGCCATACGCTCCTGGATGATGCTAGCACCGATGTTGGACGTCATAATGACGATGGTGTTCTTGAAGTCAACGGTACGTCCCTTGTTGTCGGTGAGTCGTCCGTCGTCAAGTACCTGGAGCAAGATGTTGAACACGTCGGGGTGTGCTTTCTCGATTTCGTCGAGCAGGATGACTGAGTAGGGCTTACGCCGCACGGCTTCTGTCAACTGGCCGCTTTCCTCGTAGCCGACATATCCTGGAGGTGCTCCGATGAGTCGTGACACAGTGTGACGCTCTTGGTATTCAGACATGTCGATACGCACCATGTTGTTCTCGTTGTCGAAGAGGAACTCAGCGAGGGCTTTTGCCAGCTCGGTCTTGCCGACGCCGGTGCTGCCCATGAAGATGAAGGATCCGATAGGACGTTTCGCATCTTGTAAGCCTGCGCGGCTCCTTCGGATGGCGTCAGAGACTGCCTGTATGGCTTCGTCTTGTCCCACGACACGTTTGTGCAACTCGCGTTCGAGGTTCAGCAGCTTCTCACGCTCGCTTTGCATCATCTTCTTCACAGGGATGCCAGTCCACCGTGACACAATCTCGGCGACATCTTGATAAGACACCTCTTCGTCGATCAGCGGGTGGTCGCCCTGCACTTTCATCAACTCGGCTTTGGCCTTCTCGATGTTGGCCTCCGCATCGCGTATCTTGCCATAACGTAACTCAGCGACTCGTCCATAGTCGCCATCACGTTCCGCTACGGCTGCTTGATGTTTGTATTGCTCGATATTGTTCTTCTCCTTTTGGATGATTTCCACAAAGTGGCGTTCTTTTTCCCATTTAGCCTTGATGGCTGTCTTTTGAGCGTTGAGTTTGTCGAGTTCTTCTCCTAGTTCGTTGACCTTCTTGGTGTCATTTTCGCGTTTCAGGGCCTCGCGTTCAATCTCCAGCTGACGGATGGCGCGTTCCACATTCTCGAGGTCTTCCGGCACGGAGTCGATTTGCAGACGGAGACGCGCAGCGGCCTCATCGATAAGGTCGATGGCTTTGTCGGGAAGGAAACGGTCGGAGATGTATCGCACGGAGAGCTGGACGGCAGCCACGATGGCTTCGTCGAGGATTCGGATGTGATGGTGGTTCTCATAACGCTCCTTCAAACCACGGAGGATGGAGATGGCGGATGCCTCGTCGGGCTCATCGACCATGACAATCTGGAAACGCCGCTCCAATGCTTTGTCCTTCTCGAAATATTGCTGGTATTCCTTCAGGGTGGTGGCTCCAATACATTGTAACTCACCACGCGACAAGGCGGGCTTCAAGATGTTGGCCGCGTCCATGGCGCCTCCCGTGGCACCGGCACCAACCAGGGTGTGGATCTCATCGATAAACAACACCACATCACCCGAGCTGTCAACGACTTCCTTGATGACGCTCTTCAGACGCTCCTCGAACTCGCCTTGGTATTTGGCACCTGCAATCAAGGCACCCATGTCAAGCGAGAAGACCATCTTGTTTTTCAGGTTCTCCGGCACGTCACCGTTGACGACACGCTGGGCCAGACCTTCCACGATGGCGGTCTTGCCGACACCCGGCTCGCCAATCAAAATAGGGTTGTTCTTGGTTCGACGTGACAGGATTTGTAAGACACGCCGGATCTCCTCGTCACGTCCTATCACGGGATCCAGCTTGCCCGCTTTGGCCAACTCATTCAGATTTTTGGCGTAGCGGCTTAATGATTCATACTTGTTCTGCATAATATTATTTTTTTTAGTTGTTCATTTGTTAGTCGGTTGGGGGGAATCAAAATTTTATCCAAATCCTTATTATAGGACAAAATGACATATATTTAAGATTTGTATGACAATTTGACATATTCCATAAATTATTATCGACAAATGGAAAAAAAGTTTATCTTTGCGGCACAATTGAAAACGATTTTTTATTTAACTGTATGGAAATCAAACGAATATTTGATCTGCTACCGAATTATCTGGAGCATTATGCGGATCAACCTGTTGCACTTGCTGGAAAAAAAGACGGTGAGTGGCGCAGATACAGTATTCAGGAATATATCGATCTCACCGATAAGTTGAGCTATGCGCTTATAGAACTGGGTATTCAGCCGGGTGACAAAGTGGCTTTTATTGTCACCAACCGTCCTGAATGGAACGTCATCGACATGGCGGTCATGCAGGTGGGTGCCATCAATGTTCCGATTTATCCTACCATCAGTCAGGAGGACTATCATTTCATCCTGAAAGATTGTGAGGCCAAGCTGGTGTTCCTGGATGGTCTGGCGGTGATGAATAAGGTTACCAATGTGTTGCCTGACATCCCGGGCTTGAAACAGGTTTACACCATGATTGACCGTGAGAAATATCCGTATTTCTCTCAGCTGATTGATTTGGGTACAGAACATCCACATCCAGAGGAACTTGAACGTCGCAAAGCCGCGGTGAAGAGCGAGGACTGTATGACGCTGATTTATACTTCTGGAACCACAGGCGTCCCGAAAGGCGTGATGCTCTCTCATTCCAACATCATTAACCAAGTGCTGAATGTCGTGCATATCATTTCATGCAAACCTGGAAGCATCGCTTTTTCCTTCCTGCCTGAATGCCATGCTTACGAGCGGCTCTTGATTTACACCTATCAATATAAAGGCATGGCGATTTATTATGCCGAGAGTTTGGCCACGCTTGCCGACAACATCAAAGAGTTACGGCCTTCCATGATGTGCTGCGTGCCTCGTGTGCTTGAACGTTTTTATGAAGGCATCATCGCTTCTGGCAAAAAGATGAAAGGCATTTCGAGGATGATTTTCTTCTGGGCGGTGCATCTTGCCGAACGCTATAAAATCGATGATGACAAACGTGGCTGGTTCTATAATCTGAAGCTGCGCATTGCCGACAAACTCGTGTACTCAAAGATTCGTGAGAAGATCGGCGCGGACCGTTTCGAGCGTGTGGTGTCGGGTGCCGCTGCCCTTCATGAGAAGTTGGCGGCCTTTTTCTCTGCCATTCAAATGCCTGTGTTTGAGGGTTATGGTCTTACCGAGACCTCGCCCGTCATTGCTGTGAGCGATCAGGGACCGCATCAGCGTGAGGTGGGTTGTGTGGGTCCTCCGTTGAATGGTGTCGAAGTGAGAATCACGGATGAAGGAGAGGTCGTTTGCCGGGGACATAACGTGATGATGGGCTATTATAAACGTCCCGACCTGACCGCCGAAGTCATCGACAAAGACGGTTGGTTCCATACGGGCGACATGGGGTGTTTCAATGAGAATGGCCTGCTGAAGATTACGGGCCGCCTGAAGAGTCTGTTTAAGACTTCAGGTGGTAAATACATCAATCCCGATGTCATCGAGACCAAGTTCTGTGGCTCCAAACTCATTGAGCAGGTGGTGGTCGTCGGCGAGAACCAGAAATTCGCGGGTGCTCTCATCGTTCCGAGCTTTACCTATCTGAAGACTTGGTGTGCCAAGCAGAAAATCAAGTTCACCACTCCTGCGGAGATGGTGCAGAATCCCGATATTCAGAAGCTTTATTTCAAGGAAGTTCAGGACCTTAACAAGGGCTTGGGCGAGACCGAGAAGATTAAGAAACACGTGCTCATCGCTGATGAATGGACTGTAGCGAACGGATTGGTGACGCCTACGTTGAAAGTCAAGCGCAGAGTCATCGCCAATAAATATAAAGAGGTGATCGAGAAGATGTTTGAAGGGAACTAATACACAAAGAACCCTACAACACCCGACAAAACAATCAACAAAATCGGGTTAGCCTTAAAGAAATAGGAAGCCACAAAGGCGAGGACACAAATCACGATGCTGATGTTGTTCTCGCCTTTGCCTATTTGGACAAAGTTCTGGGAATTCATCATGGCCAGACCTGCCGCCAGAATCAGCCCGGCGATGGCGGGTTTCAATCCTTTCAGCACATTGCTCATCAAGGAGCCGTTTTTTTTGTTCATGAACAGCTTGATGATGAAATAGACCATGATGATGGAGGGCAGACAGAGGGCGAAAGAGGCCAGGAGGGAACCGAAGAATCCTCCGGTGGTATAACCCACGTATGTCGCCATGTTGATGGAGATCGGACCAGGAGTCATCTGTGAGATGGCCACCATGTCGGCAAACTCCGTGGTATTCATCCAAGCGTAATGGTCAACCACCTCATGCTGTATCAGGGAGAGCATGGCATAGCCGCCTCCGAAACCGAGTACACCGATTTTGATAAATACCCAAAGCAACTGCAGATAGACCATCATGAATTCTCCTTTAGGGCTTGTTTGACTTTCTTTTCCATGATCAACGCATAGATGATGCTTCCCGCAAGCGCCGCAAGAATGACGATGGCAGGGGAGACCTTGCACCACCAGATGAGGAAGACGGCGAGGGTGGGGATGATGGCGGTCTTCCAAGTGACTTTGGCCGACTTGATCATCCGCAGCGAAGGAGCAAGGATCAATGCCACCACGCAAGGACGGATGCCCTTGAAGACACGTTCCACAACGGGAAGGTCACGGTATTCCCTGAACACAGTCGCTAACAGCAAGATGATGGTGATGGAGGGAATGATGGCGCCGAGCATGGTTGCTACCGCACCTCTGACACCATTGATTTTGTGCCCCACATACAAGGCGGTGTTCACCGCAAACACCCCGGGAAGCGATTGGACGACGGCAATCATGTCCCAAAACTCGTCCGAGGGAATCCAATGTTTTTTGTCAACAACCGCTTTTTCCACCATCGATAACATGGCGTAGCCGCCTCCCAATGTGAAGGCGCCTATTTTAAAAAAGGTGAAGAATAGCTGAAATGCGGTTTTCATGCTGCAAAAATAATACTTTTGTTTTGGATAGTTCCTATAAAAATCGTACGTTTGCCATTTCGTTCTGAATTTAAATTTTAAGCATCATGAACATGACAATATTAGATGTGTCAGTAATGACCTTTGACCGGCCAGAAGCATGGCAATGGTTGCTCCAATTTTGCATCTTGGCAACGGCTTTGTTGTTAGGTAATCTCTGTAGAACCCAAATTCCTTTTCTTAAGAAAAGCTTACTGCCTTCAGCGTTGTTAGGCGGTCTTCTGCTCCTTGTTTTCAAGGCCATTCCTGGTTGTAAGGAGTTGATTAACAAACCCATGATGGAGGTGGTTACCTATCATGCCCTGGGTCTTGGTTTTGTTGCGTTAGCGTTGAAAAACAATAAGATTGAGTCGAAGTCATCGCCTATGAAAGTGATTGAGACAGGGGCACTCACTGCTTCGTCGTATGTTATTCAGGGTATTGTGGGATTGTTGGTCAGCATTCCATTTTTCCTTTTCGGGAAACGGCTGTTTTATGCCGCGGGATTGTTGCTTCCGATGGGCTATGGACAAGGTCCGGGACAAGCCTTGAACTTTGGAAAGATTTTCACTGGATGGGCAGAACAGCAGGGGCTGGAATTTGCGGGGGCTGATTTCGGTCTCTCTATTGCAGCCATGGGATTCATTGTGGGCAGTGTCATCGGTGTGGTGTACATGAATATCCTTCGTCGTAAGGGTAAGCTCTCCGCGAAGAAAATCAGGGATGCTCAAGTGAATAAGCTTGAGGATTATGAAGGAAAGAACGAGATTCCTGATGCGGAGTCCATCGACAAGCTATCGGTGCAGATTTCCATGGTGCTTTTTGTGTATTTCCTCGTTTATCTGTTCACAAACTGGATCCAGGGCATGGAACTGGGTAAATTCGGCACTAACACTTTGAAACCCATGCTTTGGGGATTCAACTTCTTGATTGGCACCTTGTTTGGCATCCTGTTCAAGAACATCTTGAACCGTTTCAAGAAGTCCAGGATCATTAAGCGTGAATACATCAACAATTACATGCTGAACCGTATCAGCGGTTTCTGTTTCGACATCATGATTGTGGCGGGTACTGCGGCAATCAACTTCGAGGAGTTTGGCAAGTTTGTGCTGCCTTTCAGCATCATCTGCGCGCTGGGGGCTTTGGCCACCTTTGTTTATGTGTTGTGGATTAGCAAACATCTCTATCCCGACTACCAATACGAGGGTTTCTTCTCGATGTTTGGCATGTTGACGGGCACTGCTTCCAACGGCATGATTTTGTTGCGTGAAATCGACCCCAAGTTTGAGACTCCTGCTGCCAATAACTTGGTGCTTCAGACTTTGGCCGCCATTGTGTTGGGTTTCCCCGTGCTGTTGTTGATGGGCTTTGCTCCTCAAAGTTTACAGTCCACGTGGATTACCTTAGGGATTTTGATTGTATTTTGGGCGGGGCTTACGGTGTTTATGCTTAGGAAGAAAATCTTTAAGAGATTTAAGAATTAAGAATTTAGAATTTAGAGGGAGCTAATAAAAAAGGGTGACCAAATGGTCACCCTCTTTTTTGTTGTCAATGTTCGGGGAATTAATCCTTGCGCTTGGCTTCCTTGATTCTGGCCTTCTTGCCACGCAGACCTCTGAGGTAGTAGATGCGTGATTTGCGGACGGCACCTTCCTTGTTAAGGTCGATGCTTTCAATCATAGGAGAAGCGATGGGGAAGCATCTTTCAACACCAATGTTGTTCGAAATCTTTCTCACGGTGAAAGTGGCGGTCTTGCCACAACCACTGCGTTTCAAAACAACACCTTGGAACTTTTGGAGACGTTCCTTGTTTCCCTCGACAATTTTGTAGGTGACCGTAATAGTGTCACCAGCTCTGAACTTCGGAAAATCTTTTACAACAACTTGATCTTCAACGAATTGAATTAATGCGTTCTTCATTTTATATAATATTTTTTTATATATTTTTCCTCAAAAACGGCTGCAAATATACAAAAAATTTGATTATTAGAGTCTTTTTACTCGCTTTTTTTCAACTTTTCGTACATTTCTGGCCTTCGTTCTTTGGTGCGCGCCCATGCTTGTTCGAGTTTCCAGTCGTTGATTTTGGCGTCGTCACCTGAGAGGAGGATCTCTGGCACTTCCCATCCGTTGTAGGAGCGGGGGCGTGTATAGACAGGAGGGGAGACGAGTCCGTCCTGGAACGAGTCGGAGAGGGCGGAGGTCTCATCGCCGATAGCCCCTGGGATAAGTCGGACCAAACTGTCCACAAGGACGGCGGCGCCGAGTTCCCCTCCGGAGAGCACATAATTGCCAATAGAGATCTCTCGTGTGATGAGGTGTTCGCGGATTCGCTCGTCGATGCCTTTATAGTGTCCGCAGAGGATGATGAGGTTTTGTTTCATCGAGAGCTGGTTGCACAAAGGCTGGTCAAGCAGTTCGCCATCGGGACTCATGTAAATCACCTCGTCATAGTCGCGCTGGCTTTTCAAATGACGGATGCAGTTATCAACGGGCTCAATCATCATCACCATGCCAGCCCCGGCTGAGAAAGGATAGTCGTCCACTTTCTTGTGCTTGTCGGTGCTGTAATCACGTAGGTTGTGCAGGCCGATTTCCACCAGTCCTTTGTTGACTGCACGTTTGATGATGGATTCGGTGAATGGTCCCTCGAACATTTCGGGGAAAATGGCGATGATGTCGATGTGCATAGAAGAATATTTTCGCAAAAATAGTTATTTTGCCTCAGATAAAGGCTTGATGAAATAAAAATATGTTATTTTTGCCACTCTTTTATCATCTATTAGCTAGAAAACTAATTTAAACCTATGAAAAACACTTTGCTTTTATTATTGTTATTGGTAGTTTCCGTTTTTGCTGAGGCTCAGATAGCAAGCAACATCTATTGGGTTCAGTTCACGGATAAGAACGATTCTCCCTATTCCTTGGATATTCCAGAGGCCTATTTAAGCCAACGGGCATTAGATCGTCGCGCTCGTTTGGGTATCTCCATCGACGAGTATGACCTTCCGGTCAACCCGCAGTATCTGCAAGCGGTGGCGGATTGCGGCGCACAGCTTCTCAATCCTTCAAAGTGGTTGAATGGCGTTACGGTGAGGACGACGGATCCCGCGGTGGTGGAAGCCATTAACGCCCTTGATTTTGTTGCGACGGTTCGCAACTGCCCGAACGACGAGGCTGCTCAGAAAAGGAAGGAGCATTGGCTCAACGAGGAGATGAAGCCTGCTATGGCTTCCCGTCAGATGAATGGTTTCTACGGTGGTGCCGCTGCTCAAGTGACACAGATAAAGATTGACGAGTTGCACAACCAAGGCTTCAAGGGTGAAGGTGTTGTGGTGGCAGTCTTGGACGGTGGCTTTGTGGGCACGGAAGAACATTCCTGTTTCGACAACATGCGGGAAGAAGGTCGTTTGCTGGGCGTGCGTGAGTTTGTCTATGGCTCCAACAGCGTTTATACACAGTCAACCCATGGCACTTCTTGCTTGAGTACGATGGCCGCCTACGACCCGAACAACATGGTGGGAACAGCTCCGAAGGCTTCTTACTACCTGATTCATACCGAGGATGGTAACAGCGAAAACATCGTTGAGGAGTATAATTGGGTCTCTGGCGCTGAGTATGCTGACAGCTTAGGCGTTGATGTGTGTTCCACCTCATTGGGATATATCGATTTTGACATGGCACAATGGAATCATCCTTTCGAACATTTTGACGGTCATACCGCTCCCATGACTATCGGTAGTGAAATCGCTGCTTCCCGTGGCATCATCTGTGTCCTTGCCGCTGGCAATGAGGGCGATGGCGTTTGCACGTTAGGTATCCCGGCGGATGCGGAGCATATCCTCACTGTCGGTGCGGTGAATGATGGTGGCACGCGTGCCTATTTCAGTTCCGTTGGCCCCACATACGACGGTCGTATCAAGCCGGATGTGATGGCGATGGGAGAAGGCACCTATGTGGCTTCGGGATATGGCAGTTGGTTCCCTTACTACAATGGAGATGGAACTTCATTTGCCTGCCCTGTGCTTGCCGGTGCTGTGGCTTGTTTGCGTCAGGCGTTGCCGTATGCCTCTGTTCAGGAGATCTGTGATGCGATCAGGATGAGTGGTAACAGGGCTAATAACCCTGACAACCATTATGGTTATGGCATTCCTGATTTCTCCCAAGCGTTGGAGCTGCTTCATGTGGATGACACTTTTACTCCGAGCGAGATGTTAGTCAGGATTTACCCTAATCCCTCCAATGGTTGCCTCCATGTTGACCTTCTGAAAGGGGGACCGACGGAGATTTCGGTTTATGACATGACAGGCCGTCATCTGTTGAATTATCATTTCAATGGATTAAACCATGCTACTCTTGAGAACTATCTGAATCGTTTGGACAATGGCCTCTATTTCATCAAGGCGGATTCGGAATTTGGCTCGCAGACTGAAAAGGTTCTCATCTGCAAATGATAGGATAGAAGAATGAACGAATCAATAATGAGCGAGGGCGGCTGAGTACTCAGCCGCCCTCGCGTTTTTTTTGTTTTTTTCTTTTTATTTAAGTGGAGCCGGAGTATGATACTCACGTGCGCCCAGTTCTTTGTCGAGCATGATCATGCCACCGAGGTGGTCGCCGATCATCTCAGCTTGACGGACGAGGTCGAGGGCGTTCTCTTCTTCTTCCACTTGTTCGTCGATGAACCAAGCGAGGAAGTTGCCGGAGGCGCGGTCATGATCCTTGTCGGCGATGTCGCAGAGGTTATTGATCATGGCGGTCACTTTCTTCTCGTGCTCAAGGGTGTCCTTGAAAGCGGCGAGGACGCTGTCCCACTCGGTTTGCACTTTGGCGATAGGGGCGAGGATCACGCGCTCATCCTGTGCATGCAGATAGTTGATCATGATGGCGGCATGAGCTTGTTCCTCCAGGAACTGGACTTTGAACCAATGGGCGATGCCTTTGTAGCCTTTGGCATAGATGTCTTGCGACATGCTCAGATAGAGGTATGCGGACCACATCTCAGCATTGATTTGGTCGTTGATGGCTTTGGCTAATTTCTTGCTAATCATTTTTATTCAAGTTTTAGAGATTCTTTCTTATTTTTCAAAATACCTTTTGTAAAGACCTTCAAAGCCCTTTCCGTGGCGGGCTTCGTCTTTGGCCATCTCGTGGACGGTGTCGTGGATGGCGTCGAGGTTACGTTCTTTGGCGACGCGGGCGATGCGCATTTTTTCCTCGCAAGCCCCGCATTCAGCAATCATACGTTTGTAGAGGTTCGTTTTGGTGTCCCAAACCAGCTCGCCCAACAGTTCGGCGAAACGTGAGCAGTGGTCGGCCTCCTCGAAGGCGTAACGTTTAAATGCTTCCGCAATCTCGGGATAGCCTTCGCGGTCGGCTTGTCTTGCCATGGCGAGATACATACCCACCTCGGTGGCTTCGCCCATGAACTGGGCATTGAGATCCTTGATCATTTCATCGCCAGTGCCTTTGGCAATGCCGACAACGTGTTCAGTGACAAAATTTAAGGTGACGTTTTCGTCAACCACTTTCCATTCAACAATCTGTTTGCATTGAGGGCAACGCTCCGGAGCTTCTTCACCTTCATGCACATAGCCGCAAATAGGGCAAATGAATTTTTTCTTCATGTGTTGTTTACTTTTTTAGAGTTGTTTTTGTGTGTGATGATGTTTTGTTTTGCAAAGATAACTTTTATTTTTTATTCCTCCATGAACATTCAAAATTATTTATTAAATTTGCCGTTTGCAAAATCGAACTATTTTTTTTGAATATGCTTAATAGAAGGTTTTTGAGAGTCAAGGTGTTGCAGGAGATCTATGCGTATCACCAGGCTGAAGAGACAGATCCTGTTGCGGCAGAGCGTCGCCTTTTGAACCATGTGGATGACCTTTATGGTTTGTTTATACGCCAATTGTCGTTTTGGGTTGAAGTGAAATTGTTTGCGGAACGCAGAATCGAGGAGAATCTGCACAAGAACTTTCCCACACAAGAGGATCTGAATCCCAATAGGAGATTTATCCATAACAGAGTGATTTGTGCCTTGGAGGGGAATGCCGACCTTCAGCGTTTGATGGAGAAATACAAGATTAGCTGGGTTGACGACCGTGAGGATTTCATCCGTGGGTTTTACAACCGCCTCCGTGAATACCCTGAGTATGTGGAGTATATGAATAGCGAGAAGGATAACTTCAACCAAGACAAGAAGTTGATTCTCGACATTATCGACAACCATATCGCGGACGATGAGCTTCAGTTTGATTTCTATGCTGACAAGAACTTGGAATACAACAGTGACTATCAGCTGGGATTGTTCCTGCTTTGGAAGTTTGTCAATGAGATGAATGAGGACTTTGGAAGCACGACCTTGTTGCCGACTGTTTATAAGACGGATGGCGAGCCTGTCAATGATGACAAGCAGTTCGTGGTTAAACTGTTCAGGGACACACTGAAGAATGCGGAAAAATATCAGGATATGGTTGCAAAGAATATCTCCAATTGGGATTATGACCGTATTGCCTTGATGGACAGGATTATTATCTTCATGGCACTGACGGAGTTTTGCGGGTTCCACGACATTCCGGTGAAGGTTACCATTAATGAATATATAGAGATTTCCAAATTCTTCAGCACCCCCGACAGCCGTCGGTTTGTGAACGGCATCCTTGACAAGTTGGCCGAGCAACTGGAGGCGGAAGGGAAGCTGGTCAAAATAGGGAGAGGGCGCCTTTGACGCACTGCTCCGATGAGATAGAGACTATGAAAAAAACGATTCTGATTACCATGGCCCTTTTGATGGGGCTGGCTACAGTTGGCAAAGCACAGATGGCCAACGGCACTTTCGCTTTTCTCAACGCAACAAACTCGGCCCGTGTGGCTGCTTTGGGCGGACTTCCTCTGCCAGTGCTCGACAACGACATTCAGCTGACGGCTTTCAACCCTTCAGCCATCGACTCGTCCATGCATAACAGGCTGGGATTGTCGTATGTGGATTATTACACAGACATCAACTTCGTAAACACACAGTACTCACGTACCTTTGAGAAAATTGGAAGCTTTGCCGCCACCGTGCAATTTCATAACTATGGTCATTTCGATGAGACCACTGAAGGTGGGTTGACCATCGGCGAGTTCTCAGGGTCGGAGTATTCGCTGACCTTGGGATGGGGACGCCGACTCTCACCGCATTGGCGTATCGGAGCGGCTTTTAAATATGCTGGCCATCAGCTCGAAAGCTATTCCGCCGGTGCCATCGCCGTGGACGTGGCAGGTACCTACCAAGCAGACAACGGATGGGTGTTCTCGCTTACAGCACGCAACATCGGTGTTCCGCTGTTCAATGATTTCGACCAGGGCCGTTCTCCATTGCCTCTTTCTATCGACCTTGGGGCTTCACGAAAAATGGACCATATTCCGCTGACTTTTTATTTATGGTATAATGATATTCAGAAGTGGAATAAATTATTCTTTGACCCGTTGGATTTGGAAGGGAATTTTGACCCTCTTACCAATGAGTACAAAGAAGATGGAAAACTGGTGCGTTTTGCCAAGAACGCGGCTTCTCATATCGTCGTCGCTGGTGAGCTGACCTTGGGCAAGAACATCGCGCTTCGTGCCGCATATAACTATGGCCAACGTCGTGTCATGAATGTGCCTGAAGCCCGTACCTTAGTGGGTTTTTCAGCGGGTGTGGCAGTGAAAATCAAGATGTTCGAGATCAGTTACGCCCGTTCGCGTTCCAATATCAAGGCTTCCCCGAACTATCTAACAATTACCATGGATCTCAACAAGTTCTAAGTTTCTCGGAATGTACCTGAAGGAATTGAGACTGGCCAATTTCAAAAACTGCGAATCAGCTGAGCTTGCTTTTTCGGAGAAGGTGAATTGTTTTGTCGGACTCAACGGGGCAGGGAAGACCAATATCTTGGATTCCATTTATTATCTGTCATTTTGCAAAAGCTTTTTCAGTACCATTGACAAGCTGAATATCAGGCATAATCAGGACTTTTTCAGCATTCACGGTATATATGGCTTCGCGGAGAAGGAGGACGAGTTGGTGTCGTGTGTCCAAAAACGTGATGCCAAGAAGTCGTTCAAATTCAACAAAAAGGAATATGACCGTTTGTCGGACCACATCGGGAAGTTTCCCTTGGTGATGATTTCTCCATACGACCGCGATTTGATTAATGACGGCAGCGAGTTAAGAAGAAAATTCATTGATGGAGTCATCTCCCAGTTTGACCCGATGTATCTCAATGCTTTGCTGAAGTATAATCGAGCGTTGCTCCAGCGTAACATGCAACTCAGGCAGTTCGCGGAGACCCGTCGTTTCGACCGTTCACTGCTTCAGCTTTGGGATGAACCCTTATGCGTTTGTGCCGATGACATCCACGCCAAACGTCGTCTGTTTCTCGAGGAGTTCAAGCCTATCTTCCAGCATTATTATGAAGTGGTGTCGGGAGGAAAAGAACAGGTGGAGGTGGGCTATCTTTCCAAACTTGACCAAAAGCCTCTGCATCAATTACTTGAGGAAAGTTTGCCTCAGGATACCTCGTCCTGTTATACCAATGTGGGTGTTCACAAGGATGATTTGGAGTTTTTGATTGACGGTCATCCACTGAAGAAATTCGGCTCTCAAGGACAACAGAAGTCTTTCGTGGTTTCCATAAGGCTGGCTCAATTCGAGTATAATTACCAGAAGATTGGGTACAAGCCCATCCTGTTATTGGACGACATTTTCGACAAGCTTGACGACCAGCGTGTCATGAAGCTGGTGCGGCTTGTGGGTGACAATCATTTCGGCCAGGTGTTCATTACTGACACACAACAACAGCGCATTGAGCATCTTTTCGACAATACGGATATTAATCATAAAATCTTCGAGGTTGACTCGGGGAATATCACATTATTGCCATCATGAATGATCCGAATCAAAATACCATCGGTGAACTGATCAAGGCCTTTTATGAGGAACACAAAGGACCAGGCTATCTTGATGAAGTGGAGATCGTCAAGGGTTGGAGTGGTATTGTAGGACCTTTCATCGCACAATACACCAGAGATCTGTATATAAAAAACGGTGTGCTCTATGTACGGCTGACCTCAGATAGTCTCAGGGCTGAATTGAGCTATTCAAAGAATACCCTTTTGAAGAATCTGAATGCACTGGTGGGTAGGGAAGTCCTTACAGATCTTGTGTTCCAATGATTTAATAAACTTTTTTTGAGGTAAAATGACGAAATAGTTGCAAAATTTAACGGGTTTTTCTAATTTTGCAGCTTAAATTTAAATTCATCATTTAAAATATAAATCTATGCTTAGTCAAGATGTTAAGATCGGAAGTGCAATCCGTATGGATGGAAAGATTTATTTCTGCATTGACTTCCAACATGTTAAGCCTGGTAAAGGCAATACCATTATGCGTATCAAGCTGAAGGATGTCCTCAGCGGTAATGTGCTTGAAAAGAGATTCGACATTGGTGTGAAACTGGAAGATGTCCGCGTTGAACACCGTCCTTATCAGTTCCTTTATAAAGAAGGTGAAGATTTCATTTTCATGCACACCGAGACCTATGATCAGATTCCGATTGCTGGTGACAACATTACTGGTGTAAAGTTCATGAAGGAAAACGACATTGTGGATGTCGTGGTTGATGCTTCCACAGAGACCATTCTTTATGCGGAAATGCCTGTGAAGACGGTTCTTCAAGTGACTTATACTGAGCCTGGTGAGAAGGGCAACACCGCCACCAACGCCTTGAAGGAAGCCACAGTTGAGACGGGTGCAATGGTCCGTGTTCCTCTGTTCATCAACACGGATGACATGATCCGCGTCGATACTCGTACTGGAGAATATTGTGAACGAGTGAAGGCCTGATGAAAATCCGACAAACCACGTTAAAACATGTCGCCGAGCTGATAGGAGCAAAATATGTCGGCGATGCCCGTTTCCCCATTACTGGATTCAATGAAATCCATAAGGTGGAACCTGGGGACGTGACCTTTGTCGATCATCCTAAATATTATGGCAAAGCCTTGAACTCGGCGGCAACGGTTGTGCTCATCAACAAGCATGTCGATTGCCCCGAAGGCAAGGCTTTGCTTATTCACGAAGATCCTTTCGCTGCTTTTATCCAGCTCATGCGGCATTACCGTCCCATTGAGCCTTGCACACAGGCTATCAGCCCCACCGCGGAGATTGGCGAGGGTACGGTGATTATGCCGGGGTCTTTCGTGGGTAACCATACCATTATCGGTAAGAACTGCGTCATCCATCCCAATGTAACCATCTATGACTATTGCGTCATCGGAGATAATGTCATCATCCATTCTGGCAGCGTGATAGGTGCTGACGCCTATTATTTCCAACGCCGGACTGAAGGCTATATGAAATTTGAGTCGTTTGGCCGTGTGGTCATCGAGGATGATGTGGAAATCGGTGCTTTGTGCAGTATCGATAAAGGGGTGACCTCTGACACCTTGATCAGAAAGGGCACCAAGATGGACAACCATTGCCAAGTCGGCCACGACAGCTATATCGGATGCAATTGTCTCATCGGCAGCCATGCCGCTATTGCCGGTGTCACTCGTATTGAGGATGATGTCATCCTTTGGGGACGTGTCTGTGTGAACAAAGACTTGGTGATTGGTGAAGGTGCCGTGGTCCTCGCCACCTCAGCAGTGGATAAAAACATCGAACCGGGCAAAGCGGTCTTCGGCGTTCCTGCCCAGGACGTCCGCAAACAATGGCGTGAACAAGCGGCCATGCGGCAGTTGCCCGAATTTCTCAGAGAGTATTATAAGAAGAACTCCTGAGCTTGTCTTTTTTCAAAACTTCCATACTCCTTCTGCTTTGATGTCTATTTTAACATCCTCTGTGGTTATAGTGCCACCCGCTCTGGCATAGAGTGTCAAGGCATTGAATAGCTTTAGTTTACCCAATACATACACCCGTGAGCCAAGGCCAAAGAGATTGGGGATGGAGAAGGCTCCTAACACATCGTTTTCATAAACGCTGATTCGGCTGTTGTAGTCGTCGCTGTCAAAAAGCGCATAGCGTAAAGTGAGGGAATAGGGCTTTCCTTCTGGCTTGTATGCCACATCCTGACACAGAAGATGACCTCGGCTGTGAATGCCATCGTCGTTGAAGTAGTGCGAATAGGAAATTCTGCTGTTGAAGACCCAGTCGTTGAGAAGGGTATAGCTGAGTTGGAATTGTACGGAGCGTTTGGTATAAAAGACGGGGTAGTAGCTGAACGCATGGTCATCGTTGCTGTTTTTCATCTTCGTTTTTGACTTGAACCTCACTTGCATGGAGGCGTTATGGTTTAGTTGATGAAAGATTTGTATGCTATATTCTTGCCCCCATGATGGAGTGTAAACTTGGCTGGTTAGCCATTTGAAGCGGAAGAAGTCGCAGTGGGCGAGGAGGTTCCATTTTGCAGCGGGGGCGCATTGTAGGCTTAGCAAAAAGCCTTCTTCCGCTTGACCTCGGCTGCTTTCTTTCACTGCCCCGAAGAAGAGGTTTTGATATCTTGTCCCATAATTGCGGTACATCAAGGTGAAGTCGATGTAGCCTGTGGGTTTGGCGGTCATGCCTGCCAGGCCTGCGAGACTCTTGTTGTCGCTCATGGACAGCTCGCCAAAGAAGACGACTTTGTGTAGCTGCCATCGTAAGTCGATTCCTGTCACGGTGAGACGGTCGCCTTGAAAAAAGAACTGGTTGTATTTTGAGGGCTTAAGCTGTAAAGGGATGCTGAGTCGAAGATGGTAGAAAGTGCTTCCGATTTCGAGCTGTTGGCCGAGATAGGCGAGTCTGCCTCCAAACACTTGTTGCCGTATCGTATGTCGTTTGGCGAGTTCACCGATGCTTCGGTGGTAGCCGCTTTCTTGCAGGGCACTGACGAGTGCTTGTCCGTCGGGATTTTCATCGGTGATTTCGGAGAGTGTGTCGTTTGGGTTGTTGTCATCTGCGGTGGTGGCATCGATTCGGCGTGATGAGTAGAAAGCAGTAGCTTGGAAGTCGTGAAAGGCCAGTGTTGCCGCCGCGCCTCTGAAGAACTTCCCCTCGCAGGCGGAGGCCTTCGGCCTCACACCGGCGCTGCGTTTCATCACTGAGCTGCCCCCCGAGGCTTTCCCGAAACTCATTCCCGACCATAGCGTCAGACCTTGGCCAAAGCTGAGCTGGTAGTCGCCGATGGCTATATCTTTGATAATCATACCGTGATGGTGTTCTGTATCAGCCTCAGATCCCGATCTCGTATTCCCCCTTATACTCAAATCAGTTGAGTAGAGATGGAAGCCGTAAAAGTCAAATCCAGGACTGCGAGAAGCCTCTGCTATCTTTTGTATTGTGTCACTTAAATGATTGAAAAACAGGGGTTCACCAGCGTCTTTCTCCATGACGACCCCCAATCTTATCTTGGTGCCGTATCGATAGTTGTATTTCAATTGCAGCTTTGCGGGACTGCCGAGATAATAGCTGTTGGGTTTGGCAAGCATCAAGGAGTCTCCAGCATCGGCGTATGTCTCGGCGTGATCGATTTTCTGCGCGTAGTTTATCGTTAGCTGATGTTTCCCGCGAGTGACCGCTTTTTTTAATGTGAGACTTTCTTGTTCTTGGACCTTTTCACTGTAGCCACAATATATAATAGGTGTGATGACAGCCACCGTGCGTTCGTCGAACCCCTCCACCATTAGCAGCTCCTCAATGTATAGAATGTCTCCGTATCTTTTTCGGTATTGTTTCAATGCCTCGAGTTGAAAGACGGAGAGCAGTCCCATCTCGCTGAGACGTGACATGTTTTCGCTGTTGATGTTGATGGGTTGCTCACGACAAAATTCATACTCAGCCAACAATTCCTCAAAGTCCTCGCTGAGGGTTTCCTCATCCTCGCTGGTTTCCGCCCAAGCTTCCACATCATCGAGCATTCTTTGGTACAGGAAATCGATATGCTCTTTCATCAACAAGCTGTCGATGCCAGCATTAATGGTATCTATCTCTTGGGTAAAACCATTAAGCCCCCAAAACACTAATATGACAAAGGATATTATTCTCATATCTTTTTTTGTTATATTAACCTCACCCTCCCGATTACTCCAGGGCCTCACCCCCTGATTACTCTAGGGCCTCACCCCCCCGACCCCCTCTCCATAGCGGAGAGGGGGAGGGGGCTACCCTGGGCTTATTCTACCGAGGTTTAACCCCTAACGGGGTAGCTCCCTCTAAATTCTAAATTCTTAATTCTATATTCTCTTTCTACCGAGATTAAACCCCTAACCTCACCCCCCAACCCCCTCTCCACTGTGGAGAGGGGGAGCGTTCTACCCGGGGCCTACCGAGATTAAACCCCTAACGGGGTAGCTCCCTCTAAATTCTAAATTCTTGATTCTTAATTCTATATTCTCTTTCTACCGAGATTAAACCCCTAACGGGGTAGCTCCCTCTAAATTCTAAATTCTTGATTCTTAATTCTATATTCTCATTCTACCGAGATTAAACCCCTAACGGGGTAGCTCTCTCTAAATTCTTAATTCTTAATTCTTAATTCTTAATTCTATATCTCTTTCTACCGAGGCTTAACCCCTAACGTGGTACCTCAAACCTCTTCCCTCTAACCTCTGTTCTTTGGCCTTCCTCTCAGCTCAAAGCAAAAACCAACATGGATGGCGGGACCCAGCAAGGCATGGACTTCTGCAGCGACATCCATCTCAATCCCTTTGAGCATATAACCGACACCAAAACTGAGGAGGTTTGGATTGTGTTGTGCACCGGCACGGATTCGAAATCGATGTAAAATCTCATATTCTAAACCCGCTTTTAGTTTTACCCCTTCGCGGCTGTTGTCGTGTTCTATCTCGCATTGTCCTATGAAATCTTTTGTGAAACAATATGTTATGCCAAAACGCATCACGATGGGGAGACGGTCTTCATGAAGGGTCTTCAGCCGTTGGACAGGGTGAGCAAGGCAAGCTCCGACACGAAGACGCTCTGTGAGTTGTGACTGCAAACCCAGCATGAACCCCAACGCACCACGATGAGGATAGGCGTCTCCCCAGTGAAACAGATAATAATCTGCTCTTAGTCCGATTTGAAGGTAGGGGCCGAAAGCACGCGCATACGCCAATCCGAAAAGACTCTCACTATGGTCGCTTCCTCCGAATTGATTCACAAGCAATCCCAGGGTGCCGATGTTGGGAAGGGTCTTGATGGCTATACCACTTTTGAAGGCAGTCTCTTTGAGTAGCCATTGGTTTTCATAGTACAAGCCGAATTGCCATCCTTGCAAAGAGGCGATGCCAGCTGGATTGTTTTGTAACGACCAGGGATTTCGGTCACAGCATCCCGTTCGCCCCATAGCGGCAGACCTTCCTCCAATCACCCGATGCAAGTCAATGCAGTACATCGTGTGATGAAACAGTAAAATGACTATTATTAATATAGTTTTTCTCATGTTTTATAAATATGATGCAAAGATATATTAATATGTATATATATGCAATCATATTTTGTTGAAATATTGTCAAATTGTATTTGTTTTGTTGGTAAAAAGCATTGTTATTCCCAAAAATTTATAACTTTGCTATTTAAAATGTATATGCCATGAGCTGGTTGTTCATCGTGTTAGCCATCATCTCTGCCATCGTTGGTGTGGTGGGTGCTATTGTGCCTGGAATTGCGGGTACCCCGTTCAGTTTCATAGGATTATTACTCATGTCATTTGTTGATGGTATCGAGTATTCCACTCAATTTCTGGTGATTATGGGTGTTATTGGTGCCATCATTTTTGTCTTGGATTATGTGGTTCCGATTTGGGGAACGAAGACCTTGGGAGGCACGAAGGCGGGAACACGTGGCAGCACCATTGGGTTGATTCTTGGATTGCTGATCACTTTTGTTTTTCCGATAGGGTTTATCGCAGTGCTTCTCGGGCCGTTTCTCGGCGCTTATATCGGTGAGAAGACCAATGGCACCGACGATCATCTTGCGTGGCGTTCGGCGTTTGGGAGCTTTGTCGGTTTTTTGACGGGTACATTCCTAAAGCTGGTGTATGCGGCTGTTTGTATTTATTACATTGTTAAAGATTTATTTAGTTTGATATGATTGATTTACAAAGCAAAGCAAGACATATTCGTGAGCTTATTTTGACTTCCTTGACGGAGGCGGGGTCAGGTCACACGGGCGGTTCTCTTGACTTGGTGGATATCTTCACGGTGCTTTATTTCGACCATCTGCGTCATGATCCCTCGAATCCATCATGGGAAGGGCGCGACAAGGTGATTCTTTCGATAGGTCATACCGCACCGGTGCTGTATGCCACCTTGGCAGCTGCTGGCTATTATCCGGAACAGGAGATGATGAAGCTCCGCAAGTTGGGAAGTCGTCTTCAGGGTCATCCGAGTTATGTGTTTGGTTTACCTGGACTTGAGTCTTGTTCTGGTTCTCTGGGGCAAGGACTGGGGGTTGCGTTGGGCATGGCGTTGGCAGCGAAGATGGATGGGAAATCCAACCGTGTCTTTTGTGTGATGGGCGATGGCGAGCAGCAGGAGGGAAGTGTGTGGGAGTCGGCCATGGCCTCTGCACACCACAAGGTGGACAACCTCTGTGCCATCATCGACCGCAATCGTCTTCAGATTGACGGTGGCACGGAACAGGTCATGGGTATCGACCCTTTGTTGGATAAATGGGTCGCTTTTGGTTGGAACGCCATTGAGATTGACGGACATGACTTCGGCCAGATCCAACTTGCTTTGAGACGCGCGGATGAGATGGTGGGTAAACCTACTGTAATCATTGCAGATACCATCATGGGCAAGGGTGTCCCTTCTATTGAGAATAACAACCAATGGCATGGCAAGGTGCCCACAAGAGAGCAACTGCCAGGCTTCTTAAAAGAACTTGAATCTTGAATTATTGTACTATGAGATATATTAATAAAGGTAATAAAGCCACTAAACTTGGTTTTGGTGAAGGTGTGCTGGCGGCTGCACAAAAAGATGAACGTGTTGTTGGATTGGGTGCTGATATCACTGCTTCAGTGGGAATGAATCTTTTCAGGGATGCATTTCCTGATCGTTTTTTCTCCATGGGCATCGCCGAACAAGATGCAGTGTCGGTAGCCTCAGGCTTGGCGTTGAGTGGTAAGATACCGGTGTTCAGCACTTACGGCGTCTTTGCGGCGCATCGCGCCAACGACCAAATCCGGATCTCCACCTGTTATAATCAGGTACATGTTGTCATCGGTGGTGCTCATGCCGGTGTGTCGGTGGGTCCTGATGGTGCTACCCACCAGGCTTTGGAAGACATCGCCGCCATGCGCGTTTTGCCCAACATGACGGTGATTTCGCCCTGTGATGCCACTCAGGCCAAAATTGCCACGGAGAAAGCTATCCTCGAACTGGATGGTCCGGTATATATCCGTTTTGGCCGTGAGCCGATGCCCGACTTCACTGCTGAGGATCAGGATTTCCAGATAGGGAAGGCCCAGCTGATGCGAGAGGGGAATGACATCACTTTGGTGGCCACTGGCCATGAGGTATGGGAGGCTTTGGAGGCCGCTCACATGCTTGAACACATGGGCATATCGGCAAGGGTGATCAACATGCATACCATCAAGCCGCTTGATGGCGAGATTCTCAATCAAGCCGCGGAAGACACTCGTTTGGTTTTTACCATCGAGGAGCATCAAGTGGCAGGTGGCCTCGGCGGTGCCGTCTCAGAGTTTCTTTCCGAGAACCATCCAATTCGTGTGATCCGTATCGGAATGGACGACTGTTTTGGCGAGTCGGGTCAGGCTCAGGCGTTGATGCATAAGTTTGGACTTGACGCGGCAGGCATCGTCAACCGTGTGCTTGAAATTGTGGCCAATAACGACCTCAGCCTCTATATCCGCAGGATGGGGCTGCCTTTTGATACGTATCCCCGAAAGCTCTATGACAGCAAGATGCTTTATGAAGGTTACGACTATCACAACGAAGCCACCTTCGCCACTTGTCACGATTCGTTGGTTTATCAACATTACATCAAACAGGGCAAACGGGGGCATACGGTGCGAGAGACGCTGGCGCGTGCCCTTCACGACCATTTCATCACTTACGAGCTCTATAAGCTGCTTGACTGTTATGATGAGAAGATGGTGATAGGGGTTATGGGCGGCCATGCCCGTCGTCGTGATGACCCCATGTACCGGCAGATTGTCTATCTCAGCAAGAAGCTGACAGAAATGGGTCGTTTGATGGTCACTGGAGGTGGTCCCGGAGCCATGGAAGCAGCCCACTTAGGAGCCTATATGGCTGGGCGTACCGACAGTGAGGTGGAGGAAGCCTTGTCCATGTTGGTTCCTTCGCCCACCTATAAGGACGAAGGCTGGCTTTGCCGATCCTTTGAGGTGATGGAGCGTTTCCCGTTGACATCCGACTACCACAGCCTTGCGATTCCCACTTATTTTTACGGTCATGAACCGACCGCGCCATTCGCCACCGACATCGCCAAATATTTCGACAACAGCGTTCGTGAGGATGGCATCGTGACGGTTGCCAAAGGAGGAATCATCTATACGCCTGGCAGTGCTGGCACCATGCAGGAAATCTTCCAAGACGCAGGTCAAAACCATTATGAGACAGAGGGTTTTGCCAGTCCGATGATTTTCATGGGCAAGGACTATTATACCCATTACATGCCTGCTTATTCCTTGCTTAAAGACCTAAGTGACCGCGGCATTTTCAAGAACATGCTACTGACCATCTCTGATGACAACGAAGAGATCATCGAAGCCATTGTTAATTTTTATGAAAATTCCAAACGATGTTGATTTTTGTGTATTTTTGCAAATCCGAAATAAAGCTGTGATGTAGCAGCTTACAAGATGCCTGGACTTTGTGATTGGTTTCATTGAACCTGAGAAATTCAATAAGTGTATGACAAGGACAGCGTTATGGCAGACATTACTTTGTAGAGCGAGTGTGTCAGCTCAGTATCGTTGTGCGCTCAGGTACTCCCAGGACTGGGTGTAGTCAATGGAGCTGATGCCTCGCTTTTTTATTGGCCAATAAAGCGTGTAATTCATTTTTTTGTATTTTTGCAATCAATAAGGCGTTTGCCTATTGCTTGTTTTTGGTTTCATTGAACCTGAGAAATTCAATACGTGTGTTTCAAAAACAAAGCAGAGGATTTCGCCCACGTGTAAAAGCGTGGGTATCAATCTGTTTGTTTGAATACACGGGTTTCTCAGGACCTAATGAAACGGACAATCAGTGATTTGATACCCCGCTTCTTTCTTTTAGTAGGAAAAACCGTGAAATGTTTCATGCTTTATTCAAAGCGTGTTTTTCATTTATTCTGGACGCAGGAATCGGTCGCCGGTGGCGTCAATGACTTGTTTTTTCCAGGAATCGGGATAGCCAGGTTGGGAAGGTTTGGCGGGATACCCGTAGCCGTTGCGTTTAAACGTTCCGTTTTCCTCTTGTTTGACGTTACTGTCCAAATATTTCACTAACAGATAGTTGTCAAGTTCTTTCCATCGTGTTACGGTGTTATTGGCAGCTTGGGCACAGAAATCAGTGAGATATGCGATTGCTCTTTCAGGGTTTTCGGAAAGCAGGTTTAAAGCCTGGTTGTCAGCATATTTCACTTGTTCTTGATAGAACTCCTCCAGCCCATGCTGTACTTTTTGGATGTCACCGATGACGCGGTTATAAAACAAGTATTTGAAATGTGCCAGTCGGTTAAAGACCCAGAAAGCGGCGTTGTCACTATAAGTCAGCATGTCGCCGTTGCCCACACGGTATTCGATGGGCACCTCGCTGATGGAGCAATAGAAGGGGGTATATACGGTGGAGTTGGTGTCATCGACACCGAACCAGATGATGCCTCCCACAGGGTTAGGCATCCAATTGCGGCATTGAGCGATGAAGGAGAATCCGGTCTGGACCACTTCGATGCTTCTTTCATTCAGATAGGGTTTCCCGTCATAGTTCCAGTACAAGGGGTTGAAACGGAAAGGAGAGCCGAAGGGTCCTGCCCCTGGATCCAGGGTTTTGTCCAACTCTGTTCCTTGGAAGTGATCGCGTTGGAAGGCCATCATGTCGCTGAGGCTTATTTTACGGTTGGGCTTGACATACAGTGGCATACGGTGGGTGAGGTCTTTGCCGGTGACATAGTCCCAGTATTCATCCATGCCGTCGCATACCTTATTAAACATGGTCCACACGCGAAGGTCGCATACTCTGGCCGCGCTGAAATCGACAGGGGCGTAGGCAGCCGAGAAGTCGAAGTCTTTGTCTTTCCCGTTGAAATAGCCTTTACGGCGTGCGAAGTCGATGATGTCGTGTTTATAGATCACCTCCACTGGTTCGTTATACAGTTTTTTCCAGTCTTTGTCAGTGATGGAGGTCTTGCCGTTGCGTAGTGGGAACGTGGTGATTCTTGCGGCGTTAGCGTGACCGCTCACATAGCCGTCGGGGATGCGGATGGCTACCCATACGGCGCCACGGTCGGCGTTGATGGTATCGCCGGTCTTGGTGACCTGGGCGGTGTAGCCCTTGGGCATGATCTCCATATACCACACCTCGTTGGCATCACTGATGCTGAACGACTCTCCGTCGCTGCCGTAGCCGTAGGCTTCCACAAGGTCGGCCATGACTTTGATGGCTTCACGTGCAGAGGCGCTTCGCTCGAGGGCGATAAACATGAGACTGCCGTAGTCAACGATACCCGTCGGGTCGATGAGTTCCTCACGTCCACCAAAAGTGGTTTCACCTATGGCTACCTGATTTTCATTGATATACCCGACCACTTGGTAGGTGTGTGGCGGTTGTGGCACGCTGCCTCGCGGGGCGTTGGTGCCACGGTCATAGCAGACTCTCATGCTACCTTCAGGCCAGTCGGCGGCGGGGGTGAAGTAGAGTTCGCCATAACGGATGTGCGAGTCGGCGCAGTAGCTGATGAAGGTGGAACCGTCCACTGAGGCGCCTTTGGTGATGAGGAAATTGGTGCAGGCCTGTGACTTTCCGAAAAGGAACAATAGCAGGATAGGGAGTAGTGTTCTTATTGCTTTCATGTTACATCATCATTTGGTGAATGGCACATAGTCTGTCGTACCTTGAACGATCGTATAAAAAGAGCCAATGGATGATATCGGAGTCGTTGATATAGCTGTCGGGTATGATATCTATCAGCTTTTTCTGTGCTTTTTCGTATCCTGCCATACCGGCTTCCTTTAGCCATGCGATACCTTGACTTATGTCTTCTTTCAGGCCGTTTTTGCCGTAAAAATAGCATAGTCCCAATTCATACTGTGCTTTTGTGTCTCCTGCTTGTGCGGCTTCATGTAGCCGTTTCATTTTTATATCCCTGTATGTCATATTGTTAGGTTTTGTTGTCAAACTTTAGTCGAATCTTGTCCTTGGGTTCATGATGGCCGCTGAAATTCAAGGCAAATATAAACAAAAACATGGTTCTTTTACGGTAAAATACGTATCTTTGCGTAAAAATTTTAAAGATGAAATCAACCATTCCATTAGCGGAGCGCCTTCGTCCTACAACGCTCGACGACTATATTGGGCAAAAGCACTTGATCGGTGAGCATGCTGTATTGCGTCGTGCCATTGAGAGTGGCAGGGTGCCGTCCATGATCTTTTGGGGACCTCCTGGGGTGGGCAAGACCACCTTGGCCTATATTATCTCCAAGCAGGTGAAGCGTCAGTTCTTTCAACTGAGTGCTGTGAGCAGTGGGGTGAAGGAAGTGCGAGAGGTCATCGACCGAGCGCGCATGTTGCCTGAGGCTCCTATCTTGTTTATCGATGAAATCCATCGTTTCAGCAAGTCGCAACAGGACTCTCTGCTGGGTGCAGTGGAGAAAGGCTTGGTCACCCTGATTGGCGCCACTACGGAGAATCCCTCATTTGAGGTGATATCGCCCTTGCTGTCACGTTGTCAGGTTTATGTGCTGAAGTCGTTGGAGAAGGAAGACCTCGAAGTCATGCTCGACAAGGCAGTGAAAGCCTTGGAATATGATTATGGAAAGAAGATTGTCATTCAGGAACCTGAGGCATTGATGCGTATCAGCGGTGGCGACGGACGTAAGTTGTTGAACGCAGTGGAGCTGGTGGTGTCGTCACTTGATGATCTGGATCCAGAAGCGCGGGAGTTGGTAGTGACCAATGACTTCACCACGGAGACCATTCAGAGCAATCTGGTGAAATACGACAAACAAGGGGAGATGCACTATGATGTGATCTCGGCCTTTATCAAGTCGATGCGTGGCAGTGACCCGAATGCGGCGCTATATTATCTGGCAAGAATGATTGAGGCAGGGGAGGATCCATTGTTTATCGCCCGTCGTATGTTGATTTTGGCTTCGGAGGACATTGGGAACGCCAATCCTAACGCTCTGTTGCTGGCCAACGCTTGTTTCGATGCGGTCAATAAGATTGGCTGGCCGGAGAGTCGTATCATCTTGTCGCAAACGGTGACCTATTTGGCATCTTCACCCAAGAGCAACGCTGCTGTGGCGGCCATCGATGCTGCTCAGGCAGTGGTGAGGCAGACGGGTGACCTTCCAGTGCCTTTACATCTGCGTAATGCCCCGACCAAGCTGATGAAAGATCTCGGCTATGCCAAAGGTTATAAATACGCTCATGCATACGAGGGCAATTTTGTGGATCAGGAGTTTTTGCCCGATGAGATTTCTGGCACGGTTTTTTATGAGCCGCAGGACAATCCTCGTGAGCGGGAGTTGCGAAAGAACCTCCGTGAACGGTGGAAGGGAAAGTATGGGTATTGAGAATTAAGAATTAAAATTTAGAATTGAGAGATTGGTAGGAATATGGAAGGAAACAACAAATCACATCCTGTATCGGAGGAGAAGAGTGTCTCCGTTTGGGGCAAGGTGTTGTCCACCAGCTTGGGTTTGCCTTTTGTGAAGGTGAACAGAGAAGAGTTTCTCAGCAAGGAGTTGTCGAAGTTTTGCACGCCCATGGAGGTGATGACAGCTCTTGACGAGGGTCCGTTGGGCGTGTTGAACAAGAAAGAGATTGACAAGCTCGCCAACCAGTGCATCAGCTACCATCTCACGATGGTTTGCGGCACTTCTGCTCTGATGGGTCTGCCTGGCGGTTGGTGGATGGCTGGCACGATTCCGGCGGATCTCACTCAATTCTACGGACATATCCTTTCTCTGATGCAGAAGCTCATTTATTTATATGGATGGCCTGAGTTAACCAGCGTCAACAATCAGTTGGACGATGAGTCGCTTAACATCTTGACACTTTTTGTGGGTGTCATGATGGGTAATAAGCTGGCCATCGAGGCTTTGACGAAGGTTGCCACCCAGATGTCGAAAAATGCGGGTGTGAAAATCTCAGAGACGGTATTGGCGCATTATGCTGTGAAGATAGCCCAATGGATCGGCATTAACATGACCAAGGAGGGCTTTGCCAAAGGGGTAGGGAAGGTGATTCCTTTGGTGGGAGCGCCCATTTCGGCCACCATCACCTATTATACTTTCCGTCCCATGGCCCGACGGTTGAAGAAGCATCTCGACGAGTTGTATGACATGGGGATGGAGCATAGGGGAATTGAGAATTGAGAGGCGTTGATTGTCAATAGGTTGTAAAAAAGATGAAAAAAAGTGAAAAAAAAGCTTGCGGATAATGAAAAAAGCTGTAATTTTGCAGCGTCGAAAGGCAATGGACTAGTAGCTCAATTGGATAGAGTCCCTGACTACGGATCAGGCGGTTGTGGGTTCGACTCCCGCCTAGTTCACAAAGGTTCCGCAAAAAGAACCTTTTTTGTTGGCCCATTCGACTAGGGGTCTAGGTCATCAGACCCTCATTCTGAAAACAGCGGTTCGAATCCGCTATGGGCTACGGATTTTCCACACATAACCCAACTGAAAATCAATCAGTTGGGTTTTTTCTTACCCCAAAAAATGGCCTGCCGTGTCAACCACGTGTCAACCGATTTTCGAAACTTTATATACTTGTTGACACGACATCGGAAAATATTTATCAAACACCGTTCATTTTTCCCCTCCGTTGACACGCCAAATCCACCGTTCGAGCCCTTCCAACTCATTTCTTGTAAGTTCATTTTTTTTGTCCTATTATTGTGGCTGACTAACCTGGCCGCTCCGGCGACCCTCTAAAATCATCAGCCATGAACACACCCAAATTCCGTTTCGTGAAGAGGAAGTCCTTGGCCGACTTCACTTCCGAAAACATGCCTAACCAAATCCTATGTAGCTGCCTCAAGGCCAACACGCGCATCCCTGATGAAACCATCTTGGATGCCTTCAATGAGGCATACCCTATCTGTATCGAAGTGCTGGCCGACATCCGCTTGCACAACGCCCGCAGCGACGACTTTGCCCGGCTGAGCGCAAACGAACCTCAGTCCTCTCTCCTACGCTATTGCTTCGTCTACTTCCTCCTCTCCTTCCATGAGAAGGCGCCAGAACTTCGTCGCTATCTTGCCAACCTCAAAGACACCCTTGAAGAGCGGATGCCCGACATCTTCAAGCCCATCTTGCTCAATGCGACATCGATGGCACCCATGCTGCCTGGCACCGTCTTCTTTGACGCTTCGGAGTACACCGCTATCGATGAGCAGCCCATCTTGAACGATACCAAGGAGTACGTCAAAATCAAAAACCTCATCCAAGAGGCTGCAAGGCTTCCCAAGGCAGAAGCCGAAACCGTCTTACATTTCCTTCGCGTTACCGTTGCCAACGAATGCTGCGACTGGGACACCATCATCCAAATCAAGCTCAATGAAGTCCTGACCCGTCTTGATGACAGCAACACCCGCAGCAAGTATTACATCGCGGATGGCCAGACAAGGAATTTCATCAAGATCCTGAAAGCCCTTTTTGGCGTCAACATCATCGTCGATGAGCAAGGCTTCTACATCACCAACTTTTCCTCCTTCGCCATAGATACGTGCAGGTTCTTCAACACAGAGTTAAAGACACCGCCCCACAATCATCTAAACGAAGCCCGCGACACCGATAATTATATGGACATCATTGACAGGTTTTATAAGGAAGCCCAGGATGATTATGCACTTGGCAAGGCACTTGGCAAAAAAGGCGGCAAGCCCACCATCAAAGAGCATCCACAAGGCTCCATCACTTTCTAAAAACCAAACATGACTCATGCCTGAGTCATGCTTATTATCATTTACAACCCCTCATCTTTGCCCACGATTTAACCGCCGTGGGCTTTTTCTTTATAGGTACCGTGAAGATGGCCCAGGCACAAAACGAAAACATTATGTTAGACACAATCACATTCGACGAACTCCCCAAAGCCATCGCAAGCATCCTCGATGGCATCGCAGAAATCAAGTTTATCTGTAACGCTATCCGCGACAAAGATTCCCAAAAGGATGAGTATCTCACCGTGGAAGAGCTGTGCGCCTACCATCCCGCGCATCCTTCTCACCAAACCGTCCGCCGATGGAAGCGGCTTGGCTATATCCCTTACTATAAAGATGAAGTAACTCGCCGCGTCAAGTTCAAAAAGTCCGAAATAGATGAATGGATTGCATCCAGCCGTCACATGTCCCTTCAGGAGCAGAACGAGCTGCATGACGCTCAAATCCTCGCAAAACGCAAACAGAAGACGACTGGAGGCTTTGATGATGACGAATGAAGACAACAATCCCATCCCTGTCATCTACGACTGGATTGAACTCTCCGACCTGCTTCACATGCTTCACATCACGAGGAACACCCTCAAAGACTGGAGCACCGAGGATGAATTAAAATGCTGCCGCATCAAAAAGAAGATCTACTTCCTGCGTCAAGACATTGAACGCTTCATGTACTCCCACTATCAAACCTACAAACCATGAACACCGACAAAACCAATGCCCCTGCCATGTATTTCTGGGGCACTCCTAACAACTACGCCGTCAAGCCGTCACCCACTTGCAACCTCTCCAAGATGCCGTCTTTCTCAATCTTCCGACGACCCATCACCAACAAGCACCCCTATCAAGTCGTCAACCTGATTGATGTCTTCAACTACATCATCAGCGACTATGCCAAAGACCGCACCAATGAGCTGCGCACCATCAAAGATGATCGATACCGCCGCCAGTACAAAGCCGATAAGTTCGACTACTGCACCTTCAGCGGCATCTTCTCCGTCCGTACCGATAAAGCCATCATCCAGCACTCAGGGCTTCTTTGCCTCGACTTCGACCACCTCAATGATGTCGAAGCCGTCTTTGAGGCCCTGAAGGAAGACACCTATTTTGAGACCCTGCTGCTGTTCCGCAGCCCCTCTGGGGACGGCCTCAAATGGGTCATCTCTTTCCACGACTCCTATTTCCGCTACGGCAAGGATGGCGAATCCTATGGCGATTACCAGGTCCGCTTCTTCGCTGGCCTCTACAACTACATCTTCAACCATTACGATGTTGAAGTCGACCGCTCATGCCGCAACCTTTCCCGCGCCTGTTTCTTGCCTCACGACCCAGCCGCTTATCTTAACCCCTCGTTGCTATGAAAAAGCCTGCTTTCAATCCCGACGATTGGAACTCCGCCCCGGTGGAGAAAGTGCCTACTGCACTTTCTCCATCCGTGGCTCCGTCGTCCAATCTCTCTTCCATCCTCGCTGTCGTGGGTGATGTCGAAGCCTCCGGCATCGACATCACGCCCACTTACTCGGAATGGCTGGCCATTGCCTTCGCTCTCGTGGCTGAGCTCGGGGAAGATGGCCGTGCCATCTTCCACCGACTCAGCCACTTCAATCCTGAATACGACTACAACGAAACCGACCGCCAGTATTCCAAATGCCTCAAAGACGGTAGCCGTGAAATCACCATCGCTTCGCTCTTCCACATCGCCCAGGCGCACGGTGTTGACATCGGCCACAAGCCGATGCCAACACCTGCTTCCTCACGAATTCAAGTTGAGGAAGTTGAGGAAGATGAGGAACTGAGGAAAGCCAAACCGCTCAAATCCACCCTTTTGAATAGTTCAAACTCTTTGAACCAATCCACCTCAGCCCCCATCGGCACCTTCTCACAGTCTATCCGCAACCAGCTTCCCGACATCCTGAAACGCATCGTGGCCGATGCCGTTTCAGAAGTCGACGCTGATC
>CAMIWN010000019.1:0-52606 GCA_946402445.1 uncultured Bacteroidales bacterium | reverse complement strand
CTCTTCGGTGGCGCCGACTCGATCCGCGACTTCATCGCCTTCCCGAAGAACAACGCTGGCCGCGACGTGATGAGCGGCTCACCCGCACCAATCGCACCAGAACAACTGGACGAGTTGCAGATTGCGTTGAATCTGAAAGGATGATGAAGCCTAAACTTACCATAAAAAAACTGAAAGCTGAAGCCCAACGGTTTTGCTTTACAGAATCCAAGATTCAAAATCCGGATTTGTTTGGGGTAACTGATGGGAAAGCTGTTGGAACTTATGTTGAGCATAAGTTCCAACAGCAATTAGCTTCAAAGTATTTGGTGGAAATAGGTTCTTCAGCAAGCGGAATAGATTTGCCTTCCGAGGATATACTCACCGATATCAAGGTCACCTCTATTAAACAACCGCAGTCGTCATGTCCTTTCAAGGATGCCAAACAAAAGATATTCGGATTGGGATATCATCTGTTGGTGTTTGTTTATGACAAAAAAGACGACCCACTTACAAAAACCACAACACTGGATTTTGTAAGTTGTTCTTTTATCAAGAAGGAACGTACTGCTGATTACACTACTACCTTTCGTTTGCGCGAAATGATTGCCGACGGGGCAAATGAAGAAGATATTGCAGCGTTTTTGAGGGATAGAAATATTCCTGCTGACGAAATCTCATTAAAGCTGTTGGCTCAAGAGATTTTGAAGGTAAAGCCCAAACAGGGTTATTTGACCATTTCTAATGCTTTACAATGGAGATTACAATACCAACGTATTGTTGACCTCTCTAAAAAAGTATCTGGTATTTCAAAATTAGTTTGATATTATGCGTGTCTTTGAGGCTTATATTTCTGATGTGGTTATGCATTTCTTGGATAGGATAGCTGTTTCTGCCCAAGACTATGTTCATGCCAACCATAATATTGAGGAGATTTGTGGCTGCAAAGACTTTTTTCCATCAGAGGACAAGTTTGTTTCCCTAAAGGATGAATTGAACAAACCTGAAAGGTTTTGCATGGCTGAAGACAGGGGCGAGTATGGCGATTTTCAGACTAACATGGCTCTTACCAAAGCCGTGACTGAGGTTTTGTTGAAAAAAAAGATAACCCCAGAAATAATTATTGAGCCTACTTGTGGTAAGGGTAATTTTATTCTTGCGGCTTTGCAAAGTTTTCCGTCCATCAAGCAAATAATAGGCATAGAAATTTACGAGCCTTATGTCTGGGAATGTAAATTCAACATCCTTGATTATTATTTGTTGAATCCCAAAGCTAACAAGCCTTTGGTTCAAATATACCATTTTAATGTCTTTGATTTTGACTTTTTGGAAGTGAGAAGACAGATTCAAAAAGCCAATCTACTTGTCATTGGTAATCCTCCTTGGGTAACTAATTCTATGTTGGGCGCTTTGAAATCGAACAATTTACCCATCAAAGCCAACTTTAAGAAGAGCAAAGGAATAGATGCTATAACAGGGAAAGGTAATTTCGACATTGCTGAGTATATTGTGGTGAACTTGCTTAGAATCTTTGAGAACTGTAATGGCTTTTTATCGTTGCTTGTTAAAAATTCTGTCATAAAAAACATCGTTTATGAGCAACGTAATAATCGTTTCTGCATATCTGGCATTGAGGAATTGAATATTGACAGTAAAAAAGAGTTTGATGTTTCAGTAGATGCTTCTTTGCTATTCTGTCAATTTGGTAAACAACCTTCACAACAGTGCCAAGTTTCTGACTTTTATTCAGGCCATATTATTAATATGTTTGGATGGAGTGGAGATAGTTTTTATTCTGACCTTGAACGAGATAGACAAGTTGAATACGTAGAAGGGAAATGTCAGTTTGAATGGAGACAGGGTATCAAGCACGATTGCTCAAAAGTGATGGAATTGGAGCGAAACGGCAATGTGTTTTGTAACAAATTGAACGAAATTGTGGAGTTGGAAGAGGATTTGGTTTTTGGTTTATTGAAAAGTTCTGACCTAAAACTTCTAATTGCAGAAAAACCAAAAAAATTTACAATAGTACCTCAGCAATTCATTGGACAAGACACAGGCTATATTTCCAAGTATCCCAAAACTTATCGTTATCTTCAAAAGCATCTGGACTTATTCCGTAATAGAAAATCAACAATTTACAAAGGGAAGCCTGATTTTTCAATATTTGGCATTGGAGACTATTCTTTCAAACCCTACAAAGTGGCCATTTCTGGTCTATATAAGACTTATCATTTTACATTGGTTTTGCCAGACAAAAAGGCTGTTATGCTTGACGACACTTGTTATTTTTTAGGGTTTGACGATTTGAAAAGTGCGGTTGCTGTACAAACATTATTGAATACAGATATAGTAAAATCATTTCTACAATCCATTACATTTGTTGACGCAAAAAGGATGATAACCAAAGATGTATTGATGAGGATTGATTTGAAGAAAGTTTTGATGATTTCTAATATAGATGAAATAGTTGAACAGGCAAATTGCAATATTATGGCTTTGGAAGCACAGATGAGAATAGCTATTGACGATTTTACTTTTGCTTTAAGCCAGAAAGATATCCAATTGGAGTTGTTTTAAGTTTTAATGATTGAAAAATGAATTATAGATACAAAGCATCACAAACCATCTACAAGATGGTAGAAATTGAAGCTACCAACGAGGATGACGCAGATGAAATAGTTCAAAAAATGTTGGAAGAAGGAGTGATCCGTTTTGATGATGAGCCATGGCTGGATATGGAGACTAATATTAGGAGGATTTAACAATGATAAAAAAAATTCAAATTCTATTCATTTCGCTGCTGACTACCCTGTTGGCATTGAATTCGTGTTCAACGAGTAAATCATCTGTTTCAAAATCGAAACAAGTGAATCAACAAAGCATGGCGTATAATTCTCCTGATTATCAGATGATAAAAAAAGCCATTCAAGCAAACGATAGCGAATTCTACTATCCTGAATTACTGAAACGTTTCCAAGCAACGGATACCACCTTGACTCTCGAACAAGTCCGTCACTTTTATTATGGTGCGGCCATGCTGCCTGATTACAATCCTTACCAAACTGATTTGTCGAAAGAGTTAAAAGAAGCATTGGAAAAAAACGATTTGCAACAAGCGGCTTCTATTATTGATAAACAATTAACCAAGACTCCTACTAATTTGAGGTTTTATTTACAGAAAACAATGGTTAATAGTAGTTTATATGGGGAAGAATCCAAAGAAGCCGAAGATGCGTTTTCTCAATTCAACATGCTTTTGTCGGCCATTCTTTCTTCTGGAAATGGAAAATCGACGGAATCTGCTATTTATGTCACTAATATCGCCGATGAATACGGCATCCTTTCATTTTTGGGTCTTACTCCCACGATGCAGTCGCTAATCAAGGAAAAAGGAGAATTATACGATCGGTTGGAATTAAAGAACAACGAAATAGGTCTGAAAACGTTATATTTCAATACTACTATCATGCAAAAGGCGTTTGAGAAATAGTTTTGATCTTTCGCCAAATCGTTCCACTTTTAGAGAATAACACACTACTGTATCAAATAATAAAGAATAACAAATCATAAATAAATGAAAAGACTACTCGTATTAACCGGTGGCGGCGACTGTCCAGGCTTGAACGCCGTGATTCGCGCCATCGTCAAAAGAGCTGCCCAAGAGAAGGATTGGGAAGTGCTCGGTAGTATTCAAGCCTATAACGGCATCCTGTGGGAACCCACTGAGGTCGTCAGGCTGACTCCAGAGTCGGTGCGTGGCATCCACTTCCGCGGTGGCACCATCATCGAGACCACCAACAAAGGCGGCCCGTTCAGCTGGCCAGTCAAGAACAACGACGGCACCTGGACTACCGTTGACCGCTCCGACGAGATGCTTCGCAAACTGCAATACATGGGCATCGACGCCGTGATCAGCATCGGTGGCGACGGCTCACAACGTATCTCGCAGAAACTCTATGAGAAGGGCTTGAACATCATCGGTGTGCCTAAGACCATCGACAACGACCTCTCCATGACGGAATGCACCTTCGGCTTCCAGACCGCGGTGCAGATCGCCACCGAAGCCGTGGATAAACTCGTGACGACCGCAGCGTCCCACAACCGTGTCTTCATCCTCGAAGTCATGGGTCGCGACGCGGGATGGATCGCCCTGCACAGCGCCATCGCCGGCGGTGCCGAGGTGTGCCTCCTCCCGGAGTTCCCCTACGACATCAACGTGGTGAAGGAACGCCTGGAACGCCGCTTCAACCACGACCGTGGCTTCGCCGTCATTGTGGCCTCCGAAGGCGCACGCCCGAAAGACGGACAACAGATCTTCGAGATCAGCACCGAAGTGGGTTACGAGAACAAAAAACTCGGCGGCATCGGTCGCGCCCTCATCAGCCAACTGAAAGCGGCAGGCTTCAACCACGACCTCCGCGAAACCATCTTGGGTCACCTGCAACGTGGCGGCGTGCCTATCGCCTACGACCGTGTGCTCTCCTCGGAGTTTGGCGTGAAAGCCTTCGAGATGGTACTCAACGGCCAATTCGGACAGATGGTGGCTTACCATCATCCTAACCTGGTCGCCGTGCCGTTAGCCGAAGCCATCGCCAAACCCAACCTGGTCACCATCGACAGCGACCTGGTGAATACGGCTAAGGGACTGGATATCTCACTGGGTATCTAAACGGCTAATTATCAATTATATCGGCGAATTAGGCGAATTAAGCGAATTATTAGTGATGTCGGCGAATTAGGCGAATTAAGCGAATTATTAGTGATGTCGGCGAATTAAGCGAATTAAGCGAATTATTTATAGTTGGTTGATTCGCTAAATTCGCCGAAAAGAAAAAGAAATTCGCCAAATTCGCTAAATTCGCCGAAGAGAAAAAGAAATTCGCCAAATTCGCTAAATTCGCCGAAAAGAAAAGAAATTCGCCAAATTCGCTAAATTCGCCGAAAAGAAAAGAAATTCGCCAAATTCGCTAAATTCGCCGAAAAAGAAAAAAATTCGCCGTAGAACCCGTCGAGACTTATTTCTATGAAACGCAAGTATTATGTAGTTTGGAAGGGAAACACCCCCGGCGTCTATGACAACTGGGAGGAGTGTAAGAAAGCAGTGGAAGGCTTCCAGGGAGCCTTGTACAAAGGTTTCGCCGACAAAGCCAGCGCCGAAGCTGCCTTCGCCGAAGGCTTCACGGGTTTTGATAAAACAGCCTCGAATAAGTCCCCTCTAACCTCTAACCTCTCCCCTCTGACCTCCCCCCTCTCTCCCGCCATCGCCGTCGATGCCGCCTGCTCGGGCAACCCGGGGAAGATGGAGTACCAAGGGGTGTGGGTGGATTTCGGATCCGCCCCTCCAACCGTTGTCACGCTGTTTAAAAGCCCAGTGTTCGAGAACGGAACCAATAATATAGGTGAGTTCCTTGCCATCGTCCATGCCCTGGCATGGCAAAAACAAAAAAAAGTGCAGTATCCTATCTACAGCGACTCGGTCAACGCTCAGAAATGGGTGCGTGAAAAACATTGTAAGACCAAGCTGGAGCCGAACGACAAAAACGCCTATCTCTTTGAACTTATCGACCGCGCAGAGAAATGGCTGTGTGATAACGATAACTGGATGAAAGAGAACTCACTCGTCGTTCCTGTGCTGAAGTGGAAAACCGAGATCTGGGGGGAGATCCCCGCGGATTATGGCCGAAAATGATGGTTTTCTCAGCCAAAAGGGTTGATGTTTGGAAATTTTTATATTTTTGCGGTGTCATTCCTGAGTTAGAGTAAGATGCTGATATACGATCCTTATTACTTCCAATGCCCCAACTGCCAAGCCTGGTTTGAAGGCCGTAACCTCAAGTCGGACCTGGTCAATGAGGCTATCTTGTACTCTGACGGAAAGATTCTTTACGACAACTTCATCACCACCCTCCAAAAGATGGTCCTTTGTCCATCCTGTGGCCATACCTTTTGGGTGGAGCATCCGGAGGAACCTTTCATCACCTTTGAGAAACCCAAGGTGGCCATCTATTCGTGGAACTCCTGGCGTTTCTACGGGATTAACTTCTCCGACAACAGAGGGAAACTGGCGCTGATTAAGCATTACCAACAGTTTCTCAAGAAAAGCCATTATGAGCCTACCAAGGAAATCTACCTCCGAAGGCTGCTTTGGTGGGCCTACAACGACTTGCATCGCAACTTCCATTTCATTCGTTGGAAGTATTTCCTTAACGGCTTCATGAGCTATGGGGTGTGGTCGGCTTATCGCCGAATGCTGCTGGAAGGGGAGAAGCTGTTCCTGAAGAACCTCAAGGCATTTAACAGCAACTTGGAACGTTTGCAGGCACTCTTGGAGAAACATCCTGAAGAACAATTTGACCTCGAGATGCCTGAAATCTATCGTGAGCTTCGTCAGTTTGACAAAGCCAAAGAGCTTCTCGACCAAGCCACAAGTCGCACCCATTTCACCAACGAGATGATCCGCCACTCCAAATGGAAGGACGGAAGGGTGTTTGTGGTGACAGGGTAGTTGAGAATGAAGAATTTAGAATTAATAATTTAGAATTTAGAATTTAGAGGGAGCTACCCTGTTAGGGGTTTAATCTCGGTAGAAAGATAATTTAGAATTTATAATTTAGAATTTAGAGGGAGCTATCCCGTTAGGGGTTTAATCTCGGTAGGCCCCGGGTAGAACACTCCCCTCTCCACTGTGGAGAGGGGGTCGGGGGGTGAGGTATTAAAAAAATATTATTATTTATAATGAAGAAAATTGCTTTAATAATTACGGTTTTTATGATGGCTGCCTGCGGTGGCAGGTCTGGAAATGTGAATCAAAACCAAGATGTAGTGCAAACAGTTGACACGATTCCTGAAGAACAACCGCTGGTGTTTGGGGAATTGCAAGACCAAAAACGTTGCTTCATCGTGATTTCTAAACCTGAGCTGCACCTCAGCGTGTATGAAGATCAAGATGGCGACACGGTGCTGTTGGCTCAATATCCTGTCTGTGTGGGTAAGAATCTCGGTCAAAAACAGAAGACCGGCGACATGAAGACTCCGGAATGCACGTTTGAGAACCCGTTCTCTATCACTCAGATACAGCCGGCATCCTCCTGGGTTCATGACTTCGGCGATGGACGGGGGTCTATCCTGGCCTACGGCAACTGGTTCATGAGGCTCAAGACTCCAGGCTTCTCGGGGATTGGCATCCATGGCAGCACTAACAACGAAGACTCAGTGCCTGGCCGTGGCAGCGAGGGATGCATCCGTCTTCGCGACAAGGATCTCGATGTCCTGAAAGAACGTTATGCCTTCGTGGGCATGAAGGTGATTATCCTAAAAGATGAATGATGAGAAAAACCACCTTGATCATCGCTTTTTTAGGTCTGGCAGCCTCGGTGTTGGGCCAGCCGGACATTCAGCTTGTCACCTCCCCGAAATCAGTCGGGGTCTATGGCTTGTTTGAGGTTTCCCTCAGCCTCGGCACCTACGACAACCCTTACGACCCTGAGGTAATCGACGTCTATGCCGTCTTTCAAGGCCCCGACGGGAGCCGACACCGTGTTACGGGCTTCTACTACGAATCCTTTCTCCTGGAAAAAGATTCTGAGAAAAACTATGAGAAAGTGTCGCGAGACACAAGAGGCGACAGCTGGAGGATCAGATTTACCCCAGATGTGGCGGGTCGCTGGACTTACACCATTTATGCTGTCGATCGAAAAGGTGAGGCTAAGCTCGACTCGTATGGCGGTCATCCTTTGATGTTCGATTGCCAGGCCAGAGACGCGGAGGGCTTCATCCGTCAAGCGAATTCAAGATATCTGAAACGCGAGGCATATCTCGATGGGAAACGAAAAGAACATGCTTTTTTCCCCATAGGCCCTAACGTCGGATGGTATGGCGCTGTTGACTATCACACCTATAAGAAACCTTACGGCATCTTCGAATACCAAGAGTATATCGACAAACTGGCTGGCAACGCCAACTATATGAGGGTGTGGCTCACTCGGTATCAATATCTTTCATTATATGGCCCGGAACATGCCCTTCGTAATGCTGATGGGAAGCCCGTGGTGTTTTTTGACTCGACAGTGAACCAGAAAGACTCGGAGGAACTCGACTATATCGTGCGTTATGCAGGGGAACATGGAATCTCTTTGATGCTGTGTTTCTTCACTTTCGGTGATTTCAGGGAAGACAGTGAGGACTTAGAGAAAAGTGAGAAATACGGAGGTATGCCCAGCGGCTGGCGTTATAACCCCTTTCATACCATCTTGGGGCTGAAGCAACCCATCGAGTTTTTCACCAATCCCCAGGCCATCAGAATCACCAAAAACCTGATCCGCTATATCGTGGCCCGATGGGGTTATGCCCCCAACCTCGTCTGCTGGGAGTTATGGAACGAATTGGGCAATATTTTCCTGAAGGAGGAACTCGACGAGGAAGCCCAACAAGCCATCATCCAATGGCATGAAACCATGAAGTCGTGGATCAACAGCCTCGACCCCAACCAGCATCTGGTCAGCACCTCGTTGGGCAACACCAAAGGAAAGACATCGCTTGAAAGAGAAGTGTTTAACCATCTCGACATCGTTCAGGATCACAACTATCAAAACATTCAAAAGGCGGTCTCCAGGGAGCAGTTTTCATACGTCTTGTATCGTGAAGCGCAAAAAGCACGTCAGCTTTATGACCAAAAGCCTTATTTCATGGGTGAGTTTGGTTTTGGCCAGGCAAGCAAGGACCCCAAGTTGGAGGAAAAAGATCCTTTTGGCGTGGATGTGCATAACTCGTTATGGTCGTCAGCTTTCTCTGGCTCCATGGGGCCGGCGTCCTTTTGGTTTTGGAAATATCTCAAGGAAAAGGACTTGTTTGGCTTGTTCAAGCCTTTGCTGACTTTTTTCGACGCTTGTCCTCTCTTGTCAGATTCTTTCCAGGCCATGACCACGGGTAAGGTCTCGGGGCGTGAGTTGCTTTTCCCGAATCATTTAGAGACCTATTATATGATCAATGCCTCGGAGGACACCCTCATGGGATGGAGTCAGGACACGGCCTTTTGTTACCAGTCGTTGCGGCATCTCACAGATGCTAAGGGAAGCAACGGGCATTTTGTGGTGGGCTCGGTAAACGACCCTAAAGGGTATGTTTATACCATGAATCCTTCCAAGCGTCCGCGACCCAGCTCAGACAGCAACACCATCGTCATCCCTATCAAGAAACAGCCCAGAGGCGCTCGTTATCAGGTGCGTTGGTACGACACAGAGACGGGGCGGGAGATTCGTTCTGAAGCCACCACTGCCACGGTGCGCCGCCGATGGTTCAGAAAATACCTGTCGTTTGAGTTCCCGGAGTCGGTGCGTGACCTTCAAAATCACACCGTCAACAACACTTTTGGTGATGCGGTGTTTATGATCAGTCTTTCCCCAGTAGCGCATTGATGACCACGCTGGCACAAAAGATGCCGAACGCCGCGGGCATGAACGAGATGGTGCCCACATTCGAGACTTTGTTTTGCTCGTTGACCCCTTCGGTGATGATGGCCGCGCTATCGACGGGCTCGGGAGAGAACACAGCGGTGATGCCGTCGAACACGCCGAGACGATGGAGCCGCTTTCGGATGTAGAAAGCCAGACGGCAATGGTTCGAGTGAGAGATGTCGGCAATCTCGATTTTCTCTGGATGGAACTTACCGCCTGCCCCCATGCAGCTCACGATACGCTGGTTGTTTTGTTTGGCATAGTAAAGCAGGAATACCTTCGGGGCCACGGTGTCGATGGCGTCGATGATATAGTCGTAGGGCTTCGACACCAGCTCGACGATGGCCTCGTCTTTCATATATTGGTTGATGACTTCCAGCTCGATGTCAGGGTTGATGTCGCGGATGCGCTCAGCCATGACTTCAGCCTTGGGACGGCCTTGTGTGGAGCACAGGGCGAGGAGCTGGCGGTTGCGGTTCGTGCAGTTCACCACGTCGCCATCCACCAAGGTCAGCTTCCCGATGCCAGCCCGTGCCAGCTGTTCGGCGGCGTATGCCCCCACGCCTCCTAGTCCCACCACTAACACATGGCTCTTTCCCAGTTTATCAATGCCATTGTCGCCGATGAGCAGTCGTGTGCGGTCTTTCCAGTCTTCCATGGTTCGAGATTTAACCTTGCAAAGTTAACGAAAATTTTTTCTTTCAGCGTCTCAAGCGGGACGTTTAAGCGCTCGGCGGCCTTCCTATAGATTGCTTCGATGCCATGTCCCGAGGTGTCGGTCTCAAAAAACAGATAATCCCAAGGGATGGATAGTATGGTTTTGCCGATTTTCCTGTTTGGGTATAATAGGCTTTCACCCACGGAGAGGAAGATACCGCGGTCCGTGAGTAGTCGGGCTTCTTCTTCGGTGCCGTTGAAGCCATGGATGATCCACGGCTGAAGGGGTTGTCGTTTTTTGTGCAGACGGAGAAGGTCGGCGGTGGCTTTCACATTGTGGAGAATGAGGGGCTTATGGTACTGTTCAGAGAGCAGGATGTGTTTCTCGAAGGTCTCTAGCTGAAGCGCGAGGGTGTCATGATAGAGGCGGTCGATGCCTGTCTCGCCGATGGCAGCAAGGCGGCCTTCTTCAAGAAAGGATTCCAGACGTTCTAAGTCTTTGCCAGGGTCGATGTCGGGATGCAGCCACCAGGGATGGATGCCATAGCTGAAATATGACCTTGAACAGGTCTCCACAAGCGACTGATAATGAGTGTGTATGTCAATAAAAGGAGGGTTCATGAGAAACTTTTTGCAAAAATAACTATTTTTGCTGCCGAAAACTCATTGTCGATGCAGCGTTATAAAAGTTGGATATTACCTATTGCCATCATTCTCGGAATTTTTTTCCATGAATACATCGTGGTGCTTCAGCCAGCTTTGCCCTATCTGATTTTTATCATGCTGTATTTCTCTTTCAACGCATTGGATGTCAAAAAGATGCGTTTCACCATGTTTGATTTTTGGCTGTTGCTGTTTCAGATGGTGGTATCCACTGTTTTTTATTTTTTGATTCGTCCTCTCGACGAGATTGTCGCGCAGGGGGCCTTTGTGACGGTGCTTGCCCCCACGGCGTCGGCGGCCATCGCGGTGTCGCTGATTCTTGGAGCGAATATCAGTATGATGAGCACATATCTGCTCACCTGTAACTTGATGGTGGCGGTGGTGGCTCCGCTTTCGTTCAGTCTCATTGGCGCCAAGCCTGACATCTCGTTCTGGGACTCTTTCCTGACCATTTTGGGCAAGGTGTTCCCTTTGCTTATCGCGCCTTTTGTTCTCGGGGTACTTACCCGTTGGCTGTTGCCCAAGACCAACGAGTACATCAACCGACACAAGAGTCTTTCATTTTATGTGTGGGCGGTGTCGCTCACCGTGGTTATCGCTCGTGCCATTGGCCTGTTGATGACCCAGTTCCGTGCCCATAAGACGATGTTTTTATGGATGGTGGCAATATCCATTTTCATCTGTTTCCTACAATTCTTTGTGGGGCATATCATCGGTCGGCATTATGGCGACCGGGTGGCGGGTGGACAAGCCTTGGGTCAGAAAAACACGGTGCTGGCCATTTGGATGGCTCAGAGCTATCTGAATCCACTGTGTAGTATCGTCCCAACGTTGTATGTGATATGGCAAAATCTCTACAATAGTTTTCAGATGATGCAAAAAGAAAAACGCGATTCGAGGAAACACTGATTGATTATTGAATTATTTTCAATAGTATTTTTATATTATTTTTTTATTTATTTGTATTTTTGCCAACAAAACAAGGTGTGGAGCGATGTCATCAAACGTCGGCGGGTGCCTGGGAGTCCCCGGTAGTGTCTATGACAAAGTATCCACACCTTTTTTAAAGTGTAGTTACTTTGTCTATTATTGACACTACATTGTAACCTTAAGGTTACTTGCTATCTCCCTTTTTATTCAGAAAATAGTTCCCAGGCTTTTTTCCGACGTGAATAATAGCAAAATAACTTTGCGTGATCTTTATTGAGAGGGTCACACTATGTGAAGGCAAAAGTACACTTTTTTTTTGAATTGTATAAGAAGCTGTTTTGATTTTTTTCGAGCTTATTTGAGAGGGATTTTTGAGGATGATTTTTCTGTTGAGCGAACGACGATAGCGGGCTATCGGAGCGAGCGAAACAAAAAATCAGACCAAAAAGACCCTCAAAGAAGCCGAAAAAGAAAAAAAATAAAACTTTAAACAAAAAATCAAAACAGCTTCTAAGACCATTGGTAAAAAATTACTACTTTTGCCGCCCATTATTTACAGATTACAGAATGACAGAACAAGGAAACACTGGTAAGCGTCCGCGCACCAGAAAGCCTGCAGCGAGACAAGAAGAGTTCCTGCAGAACAAGTCCTTCAAAATTTATCACCGTGATGGTGACGAAGAAGGAAAGAGAAGTGAAAGAAAATTTGACGAGAAGCCGAGAGGTGAACGTCGTTTCAACGATGAGGATCGCCCTCGTCGTAAGTTCAATGACGACGAGCGTCCCCGCCGTAAGTTCGACGACGACAAACCGCGCCGTCGTTTCAACGATGAGGATCGCCCTCGTCGTAAGTTCAATGACGACGAGCGTCCCCGCCGTAAGTTCGACGACGACAAACCGCGCCGTCGTTTCAACGATGAGGATCGTCCCCGTCGTAAGTTCAATGATGAGGATCGTCCCCGCCGTAAGTTCAATGATGACGACAAACCCCGTCGTCGTTTCAACGATGAAGATCGTCCTCGTCGTAAGTTCAATGACGATGACAAACCGCGCCGTCGTTTCAACGATGAGGATCGTCCGCGTCGCCGTTTCGAGGATGATGACCGCGCCCGCCGTGGCCGTCGCTTTGAGGAAGTGGAGGAGGAAGAGGCTCCGCGTCGTGGCCGTAAGGGTTATGTCAGAGAGAAAGACCCTATGTATGACCGTCCCGCTGCTACTGGCGAGATCCGACTGAACAAATACCTCGCCGACTGTGGCGTGTGCTCCCGCCGTGAAGCCGACGAGCTTATCAAAGCCGGATGCGTCACCGTCAACGGTGAAGTCGTCACCACCATGGGCTTCAAAGTCAAGACCAACGACAAAGTGGTGTATGGCGGACAAACCCTCAACCGTGAGAAGCTGCGCTATATCCTGCTTAACAAGCCGAAAGGTTATATCACCACTGCCGACGACCCTGAAGGCCGTGAGACCGTCATGGAACTGGTCAAAGATGCCTGCCATGAACGTATCTTCCCCGTGGGCCGACTCGACAAAAACACCACAGGACTGCTCCTGCTCACCAACGATGGTGAACTGGCCAAGAAACTCACCCATCCCAGCAGCGAGGTTTCCAAGCTTTACCATGTGGTCCTCAACCAGCCGCTGACCCGTAACGACATGTTGCGCATCGCCGAGGGTATCGAACTTGACGACGGCTTCATCTCCGCCGACGAGATCGCATACGACGCTGATGACGACAGCAAGAAAAGCATCGGCATCAAGCTTCACTCAGGTCGTAACCGCATCGTGCGCCGTATCTTCGAGCACCTTGGCTATGACATCGTCAAACTCGACCGCGTCATGTTCGCCGGTCTCGACAAATACAGACTCCCTCGCGGAGATTGGCGTTTCCTCAGTGATCAGGAAGTGGCCATGCTCAAAAAAATCTGATGGATACCAGACAGTTCATCGCTGAGCATCTGCACGACGATGTTCATGACCTGGCCCTGAAAAAAACACCTGCCGGGGTCGATAAGACCCTGGCATTGTGTCAGATAGAGGCTCGTCAGCTCTTGCAAAAGAAAGTCCCCTCGTGGAGCGTGAACGACGACCTCCTTTTTCCTCCTCATCTCTCCATCGAACAATGCTCTTCCGAGGCTACCGCTCTATACAAAGCCTCGTTGTTGCAAGGTCAATCCTTTGCCGACCTCACAGGAGGGTTGGGCGTGGATTGTTTTTTCATCTCCCAGCACTTCCAGACTTCCTTTTATGTGGAGCGTAATCCTGAGCTTTGTGCTTTGGCCAAACACAATTTTAAGGTCTTAGCGGATTCGGGGGCTTTATTATCTAAAGGGTCATCTGAAGGCTTTATGGAGAATCGTCTCACGGACGCCCCTGCTCGTCCCACGGACGGACTTCCTCGTTTCACAGACGTCCCTGCTCGTCCCACGGACGCACCTGCTCGTTCCACGGACGGACTTTCTCGTTTCACGGACGTCCCTACTCGTCCCACGGAGGTCATCAACGAGTCGGCTGAGGCCTATCTTCTTCATTGTGAACCCGTGGATTGTCTCTTTCTCGACCCTGCCCGTCGAGATTCCCATGGACACAAAACCGTTTCTATTTCCGACTGCACCCCCAATGTGTTGGAGCTTCAAGAACTGTTGCTCCGGAAAGCCCGTCGTGTGATGCTCAAGCTCTCGCCCATGCTCGATACCAGTCAGGCTTTGAAAGAGCTTCACCAGGTCAGCGAGGTGCATGTTGTGGCTGTCGGCAACGAGTGCAAAGAGCTGCTCTTCATCATGGAGTCTGGCTTTGAGGGGACTCCGAGGTTTACCTGTGTCAACTTGCAGTCGGGGCAGTCTATGGTGACTTTCACGCTGGAAGAAGAGCGTGATTCGGTCTCGCATCTTGCCACAGAGGTTGGCGGTTATCTTTATGAGCCCAACGCAGCCCTCATGAAAGGAGGCTGTTACAAGCTGTTGACACAACGTTTTGGTGTGTTGAAGTTGCATCCTCACAGTCATCTTTACACTTCCGACCAGCTGGTTCCTTCTTTTCCGGGGCGCATCTTCAAGGTGGAGGGCTGGGCACCTTTCAATAAGAAGGTGAAGCAGGAGTTGTTGGCTGATGTTGCTAAAGCCAGCATAGCTGTCCGCAACTTCCCGCTTACGGTAGCTGAGTTAAGAAAAGCCTGGAAAATCGGGGATGGCGATGAGGTTTATCTCTTCGCCACCACCTTGACGGGAGATCAAAAGATAGTCATCAAAACCACGCGGCAGGGGTTGTTCACGCTACCTTCTTCAACAGCTTCTCGCAGCGGTCGATGATTTCTTTAGCGAGGCGGAAACCATCCTCACAGATGGGTTTACTAGGATTTCCATCATATCCCATATAAACATGTAAAATTTCATACGCTGTGTTAAACAATGCCAGCAGTTTTTTATCACGTTTGGCGATTTCAGCTTGGTAATCATTCACATCGGGATGGATTCGTGAGATGGTTTTCAAATGGAATACCGCATCCACAATAAGCAGCACCCCGTTCCAAAGGGTGTTGCCAGCCATGCGCACGTATTTTCGGTCTTGGTAGAGTTGGGTCTCATAGTCTAGTTTTCCGTTTTCTTTCAACAGTTTTTTGGCGTTTTCGACGTAGCGGTTGGATTCAGCAACAGGGTCCGCTACGATTTCATTCATGAAGCTTCTCATTGTTGGGTGGTATTAAGAAGCTGTTTTGATTTTTTGTTTAAAGTTTTTGATTTTTTCTTTTTCGGCTTCTTTGAGGGTCTTTTTGGTCTGATTTTTTGTTTCGCTCGCTCCGATAGCCCGCTATCGTCGTTCGCTCAACAGAAAAATCATCCTCAAAAATCCCTCTCAAATAAGCTCGAAAAAAAATCAAAACAGCTTCTAATTGTTTTTGTTTCACGCTGCTTTCTTCAGCATCACCTCGCAGCGGTCAATGATATCATTAGCGAGTCGGATGCCAGCTAAACAATTGTCTTTTAATTGATTGCCATCATATCCCATGTAAATATGGAGCGTTTCGTAGGCGGCATTGAATAGTGCAAGCAGTTTCTTGTCACGTTTGCCTATTTCGTTTCGGTAATCGTTGACATCGGGGTGTGAGCGGGATTTGGTTTTCACTTGAAACACCGCATCTATGATCAGCAACACGCCGTTCCATAAAGTGTTGCCAGCCATCCTGACGTATTTGCGGTCACGATAGAGCTGGGTCTCGAAATCGAGTTGGCCGTGGTTTTTTAAGATGTCTTCAGCGTTTTTAACATAGCGGCGGGCTTCGGCAACAGGATCCGCTACGGGTTCAGGGATGAATTTTCTCATTTTAAAAATGTTTTATATTATTAATGGTAATATTTTAATAACGATATAGTTTCTCTTTGATAAATAATCATGCGGCCTTTTTTAACATCACCTCGCAGCGGTCAATGATATCATTAGCGAGTCGAATACCACCTTGACAAACCTCTCTACTCATTACTCCATCATATCCCATTGAGATGTGGATGGTTTCGTATGCGGCGTTGATCAAGTCGAGTAGTTTGTGATCGCGTTTGGCAATTTCGTTCCTGAAGTCCTTGATATCAGGATGGATGCGTTTCATAGTTTTGACATGGAACACTTTGTCGAGGATGAGCAGCACGCCGTTCCATAAAGTGTTGCCAGCCATCCTGACGTATTTTCGGTCTTGATAAAGTTGGGTCTCGAAATCGAGTTGGCCATGTTTTTTTAAGATGTCTTCAGCGTTTTTAACATAGCGGCGGGCTTCGGCGACAGGGTCCGCTATGGGTTCAGGGATGAATTTTCTCATTTTAAAAATGTTTTAGTTTATTAATGGTATTGTCTCTATAACTCTTTGGTTTCCACTTGGTTCTATAATCACGCAGCTTTTTTCATCAACAATTCGCATCGATGGATGATCTCATTGGCGAGCTTGACGCCCTCGCTACAGATTGCTTTTCTTGGGTTGCCATCGTATCCCAATGTGATGTGCATAGTTTGGTAAGCTACATTGACCAATGTGAGAAGTTTTTTGTCGCGATTGCCGATGGCGATTCTGAAATCTATGATATCGGGATGCGGTTGTTTTTTGTTTTTCACGTGGAATACGGCGTCGAGGATCAGGAGCACGGCGCTCCACAGATAATGACCTGCGGCTTTCACATATTTGGGATCCATGTAACAACCAGTCTCGGGGTCGTATTTGCCTTTTTCTCTCAGTACGGTTTCAGCGTTCTCAACATAGCGGCGGGCTTCGGCAACAGGGTCCGCTACGGGTTCAGGAGTGATTTTTCTCATTTTAAAAATGTTTTAGTTTATTAATGGTAATCGTATTAATAGTGCCGCAAAGATAATGTATATTTTTCAAATAGTCAACATTTATGAAAAAAAATCATAACTCTTCTATCTTCATCGAAAAAGAAATCCGTGAGATCCGTGAGATCCGTGGAGCCCCTTCTCCCCACGCCTCATTAATAAAACATTGCCCCTCTCAATTCTCAATCCTCAATTTTCCACTCCCTCACCGTCTTCGTCTCCTGCGAGAACGCAATCCCTATCTTGACCACCGGCTTGCCGCTGTCCTGATAGGGTATGGCGTAGTCCTTGGAGTTGATCTGGTCGAGGGCTTTTTGCGCTGACTCCCGCATCTTGATTTCCATCACGTAGGTGGCATCAGGCATGAAGACCACCACGTCGGTTCGGCCACGGGCCACCTTTACCTGGGTGAAGGTGCGGCAGTTGATGATGGAGAACACCACGTAGGTAAGCACCTCATAGTAAGCCTCGTATTTGGTAATCTCATCCAGCTCTTTCTCCCCGAATTCGAGATAGGGGATAGAGGCGAAGAAGGCCTGCATGGCTTTCATGGCCGCTTCGAGGTCATGGTTGAAAAGATGTGCGTAGAAGTCCCCTGCAAAGCCCCTTGAGTTGGCGTTCATAATGTTCATCATTCGGGAGAGGAAGTTTTCAAGGAATCCCACTTTGACCTCGGCGTTTGGAAAGTCTAGAGTATAGATATCGCGGATGAAGTCATAGCTTTTGATGGTGAGGTATCCGCTTTGGTAAAGGAGGGGCAGGGCAGAGGTCATGCCCTCGGTGGGAACGTCGAACTGAGTGGAAGGCACTTGGAGCTGAGGCAACGACAAGAGATTGGTGTTGAAGCGTTTCATCTCCTCAAAGAGGAATGTCGGGGTGCCGCTGCTGAACCAATAATATTTTAATTGTTTATCCATGAAGACATTCATCAAGCTGAAGGGATTGTAGATGTCGTCAGACTGTTCACAGAAATGATAGCCGTCGTATTGCTGTTTCAACATGGCAATCATTTCATCGAAGGAGCAATGGTGTTTTTGTGCAAGTTCTTCAATTTCTGGAGTGAAATGATCCAGTATTTCTTTCTTGGTGATGCCACAAAGCGCAGCGTATTGAGGCACCATGGAGATGTTGCGAAGGTTGTTGATGGTGGAGAAGATGCTAAGTTGGCTGAATTTTGTGATGCCGGTGATGAAGACGAACTGCTCGTCTTTTCCACAGATCTTTACATACTGATAAAACTCCTGCATGATACGTCTCACTTCTTCCAGCTGGTCAGGTTTGTGCATATATTCAAGCAAGGGAGCGTCATATTCATCGAGAATCACCACGGTCCTAAGTCCAGTCTGTTGATGGGCACGTTGGATGAGTCCAGCAAATCGGGTTCCTGGAGTTTTTTCTTCAGAAACCCTGCCATACACCTTCTCATAATCTCGAAGTTGCATCACAATGGCATCTTTGATTTCGTCTGTTTTTTCTTTGTTTTTGCAGGCACTCAAGTCGAAATGAAGCACGGGATGTTGTTTCCATTCCTTTTCCAATTCATCAATGGCGAGTCCTTCGAAGAGGTCTTTCCTTCCCTGGAAGTAATATTTCAGCGTGCTGCATAACAGCGATTTGCCAAACCTGCGTGGGCGACTGAGGAATACAAAAGAGGATTCCTTTGTGATTTTATAAATCAACGCTGTTTTGTCAACATAAATACGCTTGTCTTGTCTGACACGTTCAAAATCATCAATTCCAGCGGTGTAAAGTCTCATGCCTTCCATTGTGGTATGTATTTTCTTTCCGCAAAGATACATACTTTTCTATAAAACCACAACAAAATACACAATTTAATTAAACATAGCCCCTCTCAATTCTCAAATCTCCTTCTACCGAGGTTAAACGCCTAACCTCACCCCCCGGCCCCCTCTCCACTGTGGAGAGGGGGAGTGTTCTACCCGGGGGTTTTCTACCGAGATTAAACCCCTAACGGGGTAGCTCCCTCTAAATTCTAAATTCTCTTTCTTTGTCGAAAAAGAAATCCGTGAGATACGAGAGATCCGTGGAGCCCTTCCACTCGTCCATGCACTTGGTGGTGTTTGAGAAGTTGACACCGATTTTGTAGTGTTTATAAAAAATTTTTTTATCTTTGCCGTGTCATGCCAAAGTCTAATCTAAGGCGAAGGCATGACATACATATTGAGAGAAGGCGTTTGCCGAGCTTTGTTTTTGGAGGCTTAGAACCTGAGAAATTCTAAAAATGTAACACAAAAACATGGCAGGGGTAGATGCCCACGTACAAAAGCGTGGGTGTCCCATCTGTTTGTTGTGTTACATGGGTTTCTCAGGACCTTAAGCCGCTGACAAGCATACAAGGGACCCACGCTTTCTTTTTGTATGTAGCAACAATGAAGAAATGTTACATCAAAAAGTAAAAATATGAATCAAAACCTACTCCAAAAAAGGGCGTTCCGTGCCGCCCTGCTCACCCTGCTGCTATGCGTGGCGGGAGTGACGAACTTGAAAGCACAGGTGCCACAAGGTGCCATTAATGGCGTGTTCACCATCAATGAAAACGGTGACCGTGTTTATTTCTCGCAGGGTAACCTGCAATACCAAGCCAGCACAGACACCTGGCGGTTTGCTGAAAACCAATGGGATTATGTTGGAGCTGACAATGCCAATATTTCTGAAACATACGATGGCTGGATTGATTTGTTTGGCTGGGGCACCAGCGGTTACAACCACGGAGCCAACTGTTACCAGCCGTGGAGTACCAGCCAAAGCAATAGTGATTATTATGCTTACGGATATCCTGCTTACAGCCTTAATGATTTGACGGGATTGGCCGACTGGGGTTACAATGCCATTAGCAATGGAGGCAATCAGGAGAATAGTGGTTGGCGAACACTGAGCTGGAGTTATGGTGAAGTGAGATATGTGTTCGAAAACAGAAATACCTCGTCAGGCATTAGGTATGCCAAGGCTCAGGTTAACGGTAGGAATGGAGTGATACTCTTCCCCGATTCGTGGAATGTCTCTTTTTATCAACCCAATAATGCCAACATTCTAGCTGCTGCATTTAGTAGTAATGTCATCACGGAATCCCAATGGGTGAGGTTGGAAGAACAGGGTCTTGTATTCCTTCCTGCCGCTGGCGCACGGTATGGGACTTCGGTTTACAGTGTCGGTTCGTACGGCTACTACTGGTCAGAGTCAGGCTACGGTCAAGAAGCAAGTAGCACCTACTTCTATGATGGTTACTTCTATATAGGCCCTACTGCAAGTCTTTCTAATGGTTTTTCTGTGCGCCTCGTTTGCCCTGCTGAGAATTATTCCTTCGGCATCAAAGCCACTCCCATTCCCCCGTTGGGCGGTGTGGTCAGCGGGCTTGGTGCCTACGAAGCGGGCACCGAATGCACGCTCACGGCGACGCCCAATGCGGGCTTCGAGTTCATCAACTGGGTCGAAAACGGCGAGGTGGTTTCCAGCGATGCCACTTTGACGTTTACCGTTGACTCCGACCGATGGCTTGTGGCACGTTTCAAGAAATCCAACTCCATCGTCTTCGCCGATATGAATACGGAACGACTCTGCCTCGACCATTGGGATAGCGATGGCGACGAACTTCTGTCGTATGAGGAAGCCGCTGCGGTGACGGATTTGAGCACCGTGTTCAAGGGCAACATTGACATTATCTCTTTCGATGAGCTGCGCTATTTCTCCGGGCTGACTACCATACCCGCTCAAGCTTTCTTCAATTGTAACCAGCTCCGTTCTATTGCCTTCCCCGAGTCGCTGACCAGCATCGGCTCAATGGCCTTCCAAAACTGCACTAATTTGAAAAATGATTTGGTGCTGCCCAACAACTTGACCACCATCGGAAGCAACGCCTTCATGAACTGCACCAGTTTGACTTCCGTCACTATTGGGTCAAGCCTTTCGCAAATTGATAGCTACGCTTTCGTTGGTTGCTCCAACATCCAAACCATACGTTCTTTAGCTGTCACGCCTCCTGCGGTCACTAACATTGTATTTGATAATACTGATGCTGCCCTCTACGTTCCTTGCGAATCCCAAGCAACTTATCAAGCTGATCCTGTCTGGGGTACCTTCACCAATTATCAAAACAAAGCCTTCGAGTTAGTGGTAGAGTCTGAAGACACATCCCAAGGCGAAGTCTCCATTTTGAAATACGGTGACTGCGACGACCCGCTGTGTACCGTCTCAGCTAATCCTATGCCGCACTATGGCTTCAGCTGCTGGCTCAAAAATGGTGAGGTGGTCTCCGCCAACCGTGTTTATAACTTCAACATTGAAGAGAACACAACCTTGATAGCACGTTTTGAGCCGAGCGAAAACATCGCTATGCATTGGGTGCCTAACAACGAATTCTATGAGGATTACATGATGCTGACCGGCGTGGTGAATATCGACAGCGTGGAACAGACTTCCACCACCCTCGAATTGGGCGCCTTCTGTAATGACGAATGCCGCGGTAGCGTCCTGGCTAACTATTGCCCGCCTCTCGACCGCTATGTGTACCAACTTCCTGTCTATGGCAACAACGGGGATGTCATCACCTTTAAACTTTTTGATCACAATAGCCAACAAGAGCTGACGATGGAAAGATTTCCAGTTGTCATGATAGGTGACGAAAACACCAGCACCACTTTGAATTACTTCCCCTTCTACACCTATTACAGATACTCCATCGCTGAGCAGCTCTATCTGGTTAACGAATTGATTGAGGCTGGTATAAGCACCAAACCTTTGGTCAGTTTGAGCTTCGAAGCCACGAACGAGACGGGCTATGAACAGAAGAACATCAGCATTTGGATGGCCAACGTCAGCGACGCTCAGCTGACCCCAACCTCCCACACCACCGCTGGCATGACCCTTGTTTACACGGGCGACATCACCCCTGTGATTGGCTGGAATGAGATTGTGTTCAACCAGAACCAGTTTGCTTGGGACGGTTATTCAAACCTGCTTATCTGCGTGGATAGAAACCATGGGGATTATAACACCGCTATCAGATGGAAAAGCCATAATGCTGGATTCAATGCTATGGCTTTTAGATATAACGACAACGCCCCCTATAACATGGCTGATGAAAGCTATGACATGTTCAATTCTGATTTTCGTGTCAACACCCGTTTCCGTAACACTTCCTCCTTAGCTTGTCAAACCGAACTTATTTTGAATATCAATAACGTGATTCCCGCCGATGATCCAACCGTAATCTATTTCGTCTCCCGTATCCCTGTCCTTACCACTCCTTCTCCTGCTGAAGGTGGTGAAGTCACTGGCACAGGCGAGTATTTGCCGGGCGAAACGGTCACTGTCACGGCCACACCATACGAGAACTATGTATTCACGGGATGGATGGAAAACGGCACCTTGGTCTCCACCGACTTAGAATACACCTTTACCGTTGAAAGTGTGAGAAACCTCATCGCTCGCTTTGAACGGGTGCAAACCATCACCCTTAACAGTGGTTGGAACTGGTTCTCTACTTATATTGAACAAAATAATATCAATGGACTGGCTCTGCTCGAAAACAGTCTTGAAGACCACGGCTTGCAAATTAAATCGATGAATGACGGTTTCGTTCAATATGACAATGAAACGAATAGCTGGTCAGGCTCTCTTTCCAGTATCACCAATGAACAGCTTTACATGATTCAAACCAACGCCGAAACTTCCATCACCTTGCATGGCGACAAAGCCAAACCCTCACAGCATTCTATCAGCATTAATCAAGGCTGGAACTGGATTGGTTATTGGTGCGACACGGAGATGGGTCTCGAGGAAGCCATGGCGTCCATTTCACCTACCCAGAACGACGCTGTGAAGTCGCGCACGGCATTCTCCTCTTATTTCACTGACTATGGCTGGTACGGTAATTTGCAGACTCTCGTTCCCGGTCAAGGTTACCAATATGTTTCGCAAAATGCCAACACAAAGACTTTGCGCTATCCAACTCCCTCAAGAGCCCGTAACCTCGCGAAAACAGAAGCTGTCAGCACTCACTTCGATGTGAAGGGTCAATCCTATCGCGACAACATGAACTTCATGGCAGTGGTGACACTCGATGACCTTGAGTTGAATGGCGACCGTTATGAACTGGCGGCATTTGTGGATGATGTCTGCCACGGCACCACGAAGTTGCTCTATGTGGAACCGTTGGATCGTTATGTGGCATTCCTCACCGTCTTGGGACAGGATGGGGAAGAGGTGAGCTTCCGCCTTTATGATGACCAAACAGGCACGACGTGTGAGGCTGAAGCGCATGAGGCTTTCCATACCAATGTCATCCTGGGTAGTCAGCAGTCACTCTATCCCATTCACTTCAAATCAAAGGCTTTGGCCGACAACCGACCTGCGATTTATCCGAATCCTGCTAACAAAGGAGCCTCGCTGAGCATCGTGAATGCTTCCGATGACATGGTGATGGAAATCACGAATATGCTCGGTGTCACCGTCAAAACGATGAGGTTGTTGGGCGCGAACACCACAGTGGATTGCGACCTTGTTCCAGGGGCTTACACGGTGCGTTTGGTCAAAAACCAAGAGACTGTGATGGTTGAGAAACTGATTGTCAAATAAGAAAACCGATAGTCATGAAAAAGATACTATTATCCTTGCTACTCCTGTGCAGTGGAATGGGTTTCGCCCAAAATCACTGGACACCCGAAAACAACTCGTTTGAGGATTATATGTCTATGTATGTCGTGGTGCAGTTTTATGGGGTGGATATGGCTTCCTCGTTTTTGGAGATCGGTGCTTTTTGCGGGGACGAATGCCGTGGCAGTGTGTTGGCGGATTATTGTCCTCCTGTCACCCGTTATGTGTTCTATCTGCCTGTTTATGGTAACGATGGCGAGACCCTGCGCTTCATGCTCTATGACCACCAGCAAGAAAAGGAGCTGGAAAACCTCGTGACGGATGAGTTGGTCTATGACTATGAGGGTTATGGCTTGGGCGACAATCCATACCTCATGAATTTCACAACTGCCAACACGGGTTCTCAACCCTCCGCCAATGTTTCTATCGAACTCTCCGAAGGCTGGAACTGGATCAGTAACTTGCTCACCACTGAGACTTCTTTGGAGGATGCACTGGTTAATCTCACTCCTGCTGAAGGTGACATCATTAAGGGTCAGAACAGTTTTCGCAAATACGAAAATGGCCATTGGGAAGGAGCCTTGAATGTGTTGACTCCCGGAAAGGGCTACCTCTACATGAGAGAAGGCGAGGCCACCACGTTCACCTATCCTGAAAACGAGTCGAAAGGACTCAGAGTGCTCACCATTTCTCAAGAAGCAGTAAGGGCGAACACGGCCTCGTTGCAAAGCGAGGTGATGAGCGACAATCGTGCTCTGGTAATCGTCCGTGGCGTCTGCTGGAGCACCAACCCGAATCCAACCGTGGAAGGTGCCCACACCACCGACGGCTATGGCTATGGGTGTTTCACCAGCACCTTGACCGACCTGGCTCCTAATACCACCTATTATGTTCGGCCATACGCCATGACACTGAACGGTGTATGCTACGGCCAATCCATAGAGCTGGTCACGGAATCTATGCCATAACCATCGTTTTTTCCGACTATTGTTTATACACGGAGCTGTCACCTCGTGGCAGCTCTGCGTTTATGATTGTCCGTTATCACGCCGCCTTCTTCAGCATGGCCTCGCAACGGCAGATGATGTCTTTGGCAAGCCGGATGCCTTCAGCGCTGAGGGCACGGCTCAGCTCTCCATCATATCCCATGTAGATATGGAGCGTTTCGTAGGCGGCATTGAATAGCGCAAGCAGTTTCTTGTCGCGTTTGCTTATTTCGTTTCGGTAATCGTTGACATCGGGGTGTGAGCGGGATTTGGTTTTCACTTGAAACACCGCATCTATGATCAGCAACACGCCGTTCCATAAAGTGTTGCCAGCCATCCTGACGTATTTGCGGTCACGATAGAGCTGGGTCTCGAAATCGAGTTGGCCGTGGTTTTTTAAGATGTCTTCAGCGTTTTTAACATAGCGGCGGGCTTCGGCAACAGGATCCGCTACGGGTTCAGAAATGATTTTTCTCATTTAATAATGTTTTAGTTTATTAATGGTAATCGTATTAATAGTGCCGCAAAGATAATGTATATTTTTCAAATAGTCAACATTTATGAAAAAAAATCATAACTCTTCTATCTTCATCGAAAAAGAAATCCGTGAGATCCGTGAGATCCGTGGAGCCCCTTCTCCCCACGCCTCATTAATAAAACATTGCCCCTCTCAATTCTCAATCCTCAATTTTCCACTCCCTCACCGTCTTCGTCTCCTGCGAGAACGCAATCCCTATCTTGACCACCGGCTTGCCGCTGTCCTGATAGGGTATGGCGTAGTCCTTGGAGTTGATCTGGTCGAGGGCTTTTTGCGCTGACTCCCGCATCTTGATTTCCATCACGTAGGTGGCATCAGGCATGAAGACCACCACGTCGGTTCGGCCACGGGCCACCTTTACCTGGGTGAAGGTGCGGCAGTTGATGATGGAGAACACCACGTAGGTAAGCACCTCATAGTAAGCCTCGTATTTGGTAATCTCATCCAGCTCTTTCTCCCCGAATTCGAGATAGGGGATAGAGGCGAAGAAGGCCTGCATGGCTTTCATGGCCGCTTCGAGGTCATGGTTGAAAAGATGTGCGTAGAAGTCCCCTGCAAAGCCCCTTGAGTTGGCGTTCATAATGTTCATCATTCGGGAGAGGAAGTTTTCAAGGAATCCCACTTTGACCTCGGCGTTTGGAAAGTCTAGAGTATAGATATCGCGGATGAAGTCATAGCTTTTGATGGTGAGGTATCCGCTTTGGTAAAGGAGGGGCAGGGCAGAGGTCATGCCCTCGGTGGGAACGTCGAACTGAGTGGAAGGCACTTGGAGCTGAGGCAACGACAAGAGATTGGTGTTGAAGCGTTTCATCTCCTCAAAGAGGAATGTCGGGGTGCCGCTGCTGAACCAATAGTTGTTGAGGTCTTTGCTCTTCAGGGCGCTAATGAGGCTGTATGGATTATAGATGTCTTCTGACTTTTTGCCGAAATGATATCCATCATACTGTTGTTTTAGCATATCATACATGGTTTCTTTGCTGCAACCATATTCATCAGCCAGCATTTGAACGTCTTGGTCAAACACTTGGTGAAGCTCTTCTTTTGTGATGCCGCATAGGGCGGTATAAGCAGAGTCCATCGAAATGTTAGTCAAATTATTGATGGTGGAGAAGATGCTAAGTTGGCTGAATTTGGTGATGCCGGTGATGAAGACAAATTGTTCGTCCTTGCCGCAGATTTTTACATACTGATAAAATTCCTGCATGATACGTCTCACTTCTTCCAGCTGGTCAGGTTTGTGCAGATATTCAAGCAAGGGAGCGTCATATTCATCGAGAATCACCACGGTCCTAAGTCCAGTCTGTTGATGGGCACGTTGGATGAGTCCAGCAAATCGGGTTCCTGGAGTTTTTTCTTCAGAAACCCTGCCATACACCTTCTCATAATCTCGAAGTTGCATCACAATGGCATCTTTGATTTCGTCTGTTTTTTCTTTGTTTTTGCAGGCACTCAAGTCGAAATGAAGCACGGGATGTTGTTTCCATTCCTTTTCCAATTCATCAATGGCGAGTCCTTCGAAGAGGTCTTTCCTTCCCTGGAAGTAATATTTCAGCGTGCTGCATAACAGCGATTTGCCAAACCTGCGTGGGCGACTGAGGAATACAAAAGAGGATTCCTTTGTGATTTTATAAATCAACGCTGTTTTGTCAACATAAATACGCTTGTCTTGTCTGACACGTTCAAAATCATCAATTCCAGCGGTGTAAAGTCTCATGCCTTCCATTGTGGTATGTATTTTCTTTCCGCAAAGATACATACTTTTCTATAAAACCACAACAAAATACACAATTTAATTAAACATAGTCCCTCTCAATTCTCAAATGTCCTTCTACCGAGGTTAAACGCCTAACCTCACCCCCCGGTCCCCTCTCCACTGTGGAGAGGGGGGGCGTTCTACCCTGGGCCTACCGAGGTTAAACCCCTAACGGGGTAACTCCCTCTAAATTCTAAATTCTAAATTTTCTTTCTACCGAGATTAAACCCCTAACGGGGTAGCTCCCTCTAAATTCTAAATTCTAAATTTTCTTTCTACCGAGATTAAACCCCTAACGGGGTAGCTCCCTCTAAATTCTAAATTCTAAATTTTCTTTCTACCGAGATTAAACCCCTAACGGGGTAGCTCCCTCTAAATTCTAAATTCTCTTTCTTTGTCGAAAAAGAAATCCGTGAGATACGAGAGATCCGTGGAGCCCCTCCACTCGTCTATGCTCTTGGTGGTGCTTGAGAAGTTGACACCGATATTGCAGCGTTTCCGCGGGTCTCGCTCAAACGGCTTGGCGTATAGCTTCTCGTCGATTTGGGCCAATCCATAGAGCTGGTCACGGAATCTATGCCATAACCATCGTTTTTTCCGACTATTGTTTATACACGGAGCTGTCACCTCGTGGCAGCCCTGCGTTTATGATTGTCCGTTGTCACGCCGCCTTCTTCAGCATGGCCTCGCAGCGGTCGATGATATCATTAGCGATGCGGATGCCAGCCATGCTGATGTCTTTCTGTCGATTTCCATCATACCCCATGTAGATATGGAGCGTTTCGTATGCGACATTGACCAATGTGAGAAGTTTTTTGTCGCGATTGCCGATGGCCATCCTGAAATCTATGATATCGGGATGCGGTTGTTTTTTGTTTTTCACGTGGAATACGGCGTCGAGGATCAGGAGCACGGCGCTCCACAGATAATGACCTGCGGCTTTCACATATTTGGGATCCATGTAACAACCAGTCTCGGGGTCGTATTTGCCTTTTTCTCTCAGTACGGTTTCAGCGTTCTCAACATAGCGGCGGGCTTCGGCAACAGGGTCCGCTACGGGTTCAGGAGTGATTTTTCTCATTTTAAAAATGTTTTAGTTTATTAATGGTAATCGTATTAATAGTGCCGCAAAGATAATGTATATTTTTCAAATAGTCAACATTTATGAAAAAAAATCATAACTCTTCTATCTTCATCGAAAAAGAAATCCGTGAGATCCGTGAGATCCGTGGAGCCCCTTCTCCCCACGCCTCATTAATAAAACATTGCCCCTCTCAATTCTCAATCCTCAATTTTCCACTCCCTCACCGTCTTCGTCTCCTGCGAGAACGCAATCCCTATCTTGACCACCGGCTTGCCGCTGTCCTGATAGGGTATGGCGTAGTCCTTGGAGTTGATCTGGTCGAGGGCTTTTTGCGCTGACTCCCGCATCTTGATTTCCATCACGTAGGTGGCATCAGGCATGAAGACCACCACGTCGGTTCGGCCACGGGCCACCTTTACCTGGGTGAAGGTGCGGCAGTTGATGATGGAGAACACCACGTAGGTAAGCACCTCATAGTAAGCCTCGTATTTGGTAATCTCATCCAGCTCTTTCTCCCCGAATTCGAGATAGGGGATAGAGGCGAAGAAGGCCTGCATGGCTTTCATGGCCGCTTCGAGGTCATGGTTGAAAAGATGTGCGTAGAAGTCCCCTGCAAAGCCCCTTGAGTTGGCGTTCATAATGTTCATCATTCGGGAGAGGAAGTTTTCAAGGAATCCCACTTTGACCTCGGCGTTTGGAAAGTCTAGAGTATAGATATCGCGGATGAAGTCATAGCTTTTGATGGTGAGGTATCCGCTTTGGTAAAGGAGGGGCAGGGCAGAGGTCATGCCCTCGGTGGGAACGTCGAACTGAGTGGAAGGCACTTGGAGCTGAGGCAACGACAAGAGATTGGTGTTGAAGCGTTTCATCTCCTCAAAGAGGAATGTCGGGGTGCCGCTGCTGAACCAATAATATTTTAATTGTTTATCCATGAAGACATTCATCAAGCTGAAGGGATTGTAGATGTCGTCAGACTGTTCACAGAAATGATAGCCGTCGTATTGCTGTTTCAACATGGCAATCATTTCATCGAAGGAGCAATGGTGTTTTTGTGCAAGTTCTTCAATTTCTGGAGTGAAATGATCCAGTATTTCTTTCTTGGTGATGCCACAAAGCGCAGCGTATTGAGGCACCATGGAGATGTTGCGCAGGTTGTTGATGGTGGAGAAGATGCTCAATTGGCTGAATTTGGTGATGCCTGTGATAAAGACGAACTGCTCGTCGGCATCACAGACCTTGACCATCTGGTAAAACTCCTGCATGATTCGTCGCACCTCTTTCAGCGCCTCGGGCTGGTGGAGGTAGTCGAGCAGGGGAGCATCGTATTCGTCAAGGATAACGACCGTCTTTAATCCAGTTTGTTGATGGGCACGTTTGATAAGTCCCGCAAAACGTTTGCCAGGTGTGCTTTCCTCAGGGTCGTTTCCATAAACGGCTTCAAAATCTTTCAATTGAAGCTCTATGGCTCTGGAAATCTCTTGAGTGTTGGGCTGGTTCTTGCATCTGCTCATGTCGAAATGCAGCACAGGATATTGTTTCCAGTCCTTTTCCAATTCACCCATGGCCAAACCCTCAAACAAATCTTTTCTTCCTTGAAAGTAATATTTCAAGGTGCTGCATAATAGGCTTTTGCCAAACCTCCTCGGGCGGCTGAGGAAGACGAATTGTGATTCTTTCGTCAAACGATAAATCAGGTCGGTCTTATCGATATAGACGCGTCCATCCTGACGGATTCGCTCGAAGTCGGCGATGCCTGCGGTGTAGAGTCTCATGGGTTCCATGGCAATGTCCTATTTAGGTTGACGATGCAAAGATAGAAACATTTTTTTAACCCGCAAGGATTATTTTATTGAATTATTTTCAATAGTAATTCATTGCGTAACGTTTTGTGTTTGCCAAAAATATTATGAACATCGAAAACCACGAAATAAACGAAAGTTTTTCTTCCTATTTTTTCGTGCTTTTCGTGTTTTTCGATGTTTATCAATCACCTTCGATTATCCACTTTCTCACCATCTTCGTCGGTTCTTCCGTGGGCCACCTTGACCCCAAAAGATATATATTTTTCAATACAACCACAACAAAATACACAATTTAATTAAACATTGTCCCTCTCAATTCTCAAATCTGCTTCTACTGAGGTTAAACGCCTAACCTCACCCCCCGGCCCCCTCTCCACTGTGGAGAGGGGGAGCGTTCTACCCGGGGGGGGTCTACCGAGATTAAACCCCTAACGGGGTAGCTCCCTCTAAATTCTAAATTCTAAATTTTCTTTCTACCGAGATTAAACCCCTAACGGGGTAGCTCCCTCTAAATTCTAAATTCTCTTTCTTTGTCGAAAAAGAAATCCGTGAGATACGAGAGATCCGTGGAGCCCTTCCACTCGTCCATGCACTTGGTGGTGTTTGAGAAGTTGACACCGATTTTGTAGTGTTTATAAAAAATTTTTTTATCTTTGCCGTGTCATGCCAAAGTCTAATCTAAGGCGAAGGCATGACATACATATTGAGAGAAGGCGTTTGCCGAGCTTTGTTTTTGGAGGCTTAGAACCTGAGAAATTCTAAAAATGTAACACAAAAACATGGCAGGGGTAGATGCCCACGTACAAAAGCGTGGGTGTCCCATCTGTTTGTTGTGTTACATGGGTTTCTCAGGACCTTAAGCCGCTGACAAGCATACAAGGGACCCACGCTTTCTTTTTGTATGTAGCAACAATGAAGAAATGTTACATCAAAAAGTAAAAATATGAATCAAAACCTACTCCAAAAAAGGGCGTTCCGTGCCGTCCTGCTCACCCTGCTGCTATGCATGGCAGGAGTGACGAACTTGAAAGCACAGGCGCCACAAGGTGCCATCAACGGATTGTTCACCATCAATTCCAGTGGAAGCCGCGTGTATTTCTCACAGGGCAACTTGCAGTATATCGGCAGTGCCGCTGCTCCATACTGGAAGTTTGCCGACCATCAGTGGGACTATCTTGGAACCACCACTAACCAAGACAGTTCCAACTCCAATGTGGACCGCGACCTTTTTGGCTGGGGTACCAGTGGCATCGATCATGGTGCCAATTGTTACCAGCCATGGTCAACAAGCACTAACATGGCTGACTATTATGCCTACGGTAGTGAAAGCTATAATTTAAATGATTTGACGGGATTGGCCGATTGGGGTTGCAATGCCATCAGCAATGGAGGCAACCAAGAGAACAGTGGATGGAGGACACTCACCCTAGATGAATGGTATTATGTGTTCATCACCCGCAGCACAGTGAGTGGCATCCGGTATGCCAAGGCACAGGTGAATGGGGTGAGCGGAGTGATGCTTTTCCCCGACTTGTGGAACAGCTCTTTTTATCAGCCAAACAACTATAATAGTAATGGAGCGGATTTCAGTACCAATGTCCTGACTTTGGCACAATGGGAGAGGCTGGAACAGCAGGGAGCCGTCTTCCTGCCTGCCGCTGGCTATCGGGATAGGACTTCGGTCAGCTATGTCGGTTCCTTCGGCTACTACTGGTCGGCGTCGTGCACCAATAGCAACAACGCCTACGACGTGTACTTCGGTGGTAGCAGCCTCAACGCCAGCTACGGCAGCCGCGGCCGCTACTACGGTCACTCTGTGCGTTTGGTTCGCCCTGCCCAGAACAGTATTCTTGGCATAAAGGCCACCCCCAACCCGGCGTTGGGCGGCGTGGTGAGCGGTGCCGGCGCCTACGGAGAGGGCGCCGAATGCACGCTCACGGCGACGGCCAACGCGGGCTACGAATTTCTTGACTGGGTCGAAAACGGCGAGATAGTGTCCACTGAAGCCTCATTAACCTTCACGGTGAATGCCGAGCGATGGTTGGTGGCGAGATTCAAGAAAGCCAATAGCATCGTGTTTGCCGATATGAATGTGGAGGTCATTTGTTTGGACAATTGGGATAATGACGGCGACGGCCTCCTGTCGTACGAAGAAGCTGCGGCAGTGACCGATCTGGGAACAGTGTTTAAAAGCAATACCGCCATCACTTCTTTCGACGAATTGCAGTATTTCACCGGCCTGAATAACATCGCCGCCCAAGCGTTTTTTGGATGTAATAATCTGCAATCTGTAGTTTTCCCCGAATCAATCACTTATATCGGTCAGAAGGCATTCCAAAATTGTACCAGTTTAACAGGTGAATTAGTGTTTCCTAATACTTTGGTATCAGTTGAAGATAATGCTTTTATGGGCTGTACCAATATTGCCGCTGTCACAATCGGCCCTGGTGTTACTCAAATAGATGCTTATGCTTTTGGTGGCTGTACGGGAATTAATGTGATCAAAACATTGGCCGTCATGCCTCCAAGCCTCGCAAATAACTCATTTTATAATGTGAGTACGGATGTGGCTCTTTATGTTCCTTGTGAGGCAAGGAACGCCTATCATGCCAACGAAAACTGGAATGTCTTTACCAACTATCAGGATTCCCCCTACGAACTGGCTGTCCTTTCCGAAGATGACGCACAAGGCTCCGTCAACATCGAGAAACATGCCACCTGCGACGACATGGTGTGCATCGTCAAAGCCAACCCCAACCTGCACTACGGCTTCAGCTGCTGGCTGAAGGACGGCGAGGTGGTCTCCACCGAACGGGTCTATACTTTCACCCTTGAAGAGAACATGACCTTGGTGGCTCGGTTTGAGCCGAACGAAACACTGAGCAACCATTGGGTGCCGTTGGCCAATTTCGAGAATAACATGACGGGCATCGGCGTGGTGCTCATCGATGGTGTGGAACAACTGTCGTACCGCCTCGAGCTGGGCATCTTCTGCGGTGATGAATGCCGTGGCTCATCCTTGCCGGAACAGTGGGGCGAACGGTGGCTCTATCCTTTCACCATGGGCGGCGTGGCAGGCGAGACCTTTACCTTCCGCCTCTTCAACCATGAGACCAACCAAGAGATGGAGCTGTTCTGTAACACTACGGTCGCCTACCAGAATGACGCCGACATTGGCAACCTCGACGATCCTTTCACCATCGAGTTCTCCAACAACGTCACCGTCTCCGCTGTCGTCAACCCCACTGGTGCTGGCAATGTGACTGGCGTGGGTGAATACCCATGGGGCTCAACGGCTGAACTGACTGCCACCGCTAACCCTGGTTATGCGTTCCGCAACTGGACGCGGTATGGCTCAGTGCTTTCAACCGATCCTACCATCACCATCACTGTCGAGGGCCCGGTGACCTTGACCGCTAATTTCGACATCGTTCAGCAATGGGAACTCCAGGAAGGCTGGACATGGTGGAGCAGCTATATCGAGCTGTCGAACATCAACGGCCTCGCTCTGCTCGAGGAGAGCTTGGGAGATGCAGGCGAGATGATTAAAAACCAACAGTCTTTTGTGAAGAAGGAACCGAATACCCCTTGGTATGGGTCGCTCACAAGCCTTAACAACGAAAACGGATACAAGATCAAAGTGACCTCACCCTGCACGCCTTCCATTGCTGGCACGGTCGCTTCTCCTTCCAACCATATCATCTCGCTGCAAAACGGCTATAATTGGATTGGCTATCCAGTCAATACAGAACAACTTGTTAGTACAGCCCTTTCCAACTTCGAGCCTCAAAACGAAGATATCATCAAAGGCCAAAACGGCCATGCCAAGTACAATGCCTCCAACAGTGTGTGGTTCCCACAAACTTTCAAACTGGTGCCAGGTTGCTCATATATGTACAAATCCAACGCCAACGAGACCAGAACCTTGGTGTTTGTCCAAGGCAGAAATGCGGAGGTGACTTTGCCTCAAGAAGTGCATTATTGGGAGAGCGACGCTAAAGCTTTCCCTGACAACAGCACTATCCAGGCCGTCGTCGTTATCGATGGCGAAGAGCTTCGCGATGAGGCCGTAGAAGTGGGTGCCTTTGTCGGAGGTGTATGCCGTGGCTCGTCACCGTTGCTGTATGATGAATACCATGACCGTTACTATGCCATGCTCACCGTAACCGGTGAAGAGGGCGATGAGCTGTGCTTTGGCATGGTGGACACAAAGACTGGCGAGGTCAACATGAACAGCGACACCAAGCTGAACTTTGTGGTTGACGCTGTGGAAGGCGGTTTCAGCAGTCCTTTTGAAATTCATTTTGCCTCTCAGCCAATGCAGCAGACCTCTGTGATGGCATTCCCCAATCCCTTGGAGAAAAATCAAGAGTTCATCCTTCAGATTCCCGCTTACGAAACGGTGAAGGAAGTGTGGGTCAACAATGCCATAGGTGTGACCCTCAGACACGAGTCGGGCAAGATGGTCAATGCCCAGCTTGAGGGATTCCCGGAGCCTGGCGTTTATGTCGTTAGAGCGCTCTGTGAGTCAGGCGCCGTGTATTACTGCAAACTGATTGTGAAATAAGTTGTTGAATGCTTAAAATGCAAGGGAAATGAAAAGAACATTTTTTGTGATATGGTTTATGTCCTTGATGGTTGCTGGCTTCTGCCAGCAACATCACTGGACCCCTGTCCAGAATTTCGAGAACACCATGGATGGCTGCGCTGTCGCCCTGATCGACGGTGTGGAACAATACAACGCCAATTTAGAGCTGGGTGTTTTTTGTGGTGAACAATGCCGCGGGTCGGTTTTGCCCGTGGAAGTGAATAGCCGTTGGTACTATTATTTCACCATGGGAGGCGTGACGGGTGATGTGTTTACTTTTCGTCTTTATGACCATGGGGCAGGGAAGGAGTTGGATGTAAGCTACGATGATGAGCTTTTGTTTGAGGACAATGCTTTTCTTGGGGGCTACTTCGCACCATACGAGCTGATTTTCACCACAACAACCCAACCTCAACCTACCGGCGTGGTCATAGAACTCGCCGAAGGCTGGAACTGGATCAGTAACCTGCTCACCACAGAGACTTCTTTGGAGGATGCTTTGGTGAATCTCACCCCTGCTGAAGGTGACATCATTAAGGGTCAGAACAGTTTTCGCAAATACGAAAATGGCCATTGGGAAGGAGCCTTGAATGTGTTGACTCCCGGAAAGGGCTACCTCTACATGAGAGAAGGCGAGGCCACCACGTTCACCTATCCTGAAAACGAGTCGAAAGGACTCAGAGTGCTCACCATTTCTCAAGAAGCAGTAAGGGCGAACACGGCCTCGTTGCAAAGCGAGGTGATGAGCGACAATCATGCTCAGGTAATCGTCCGTGGCGTCTGCTGGGGCACCAACTTGAATCCAACCGTGGAAGGTGCCCACACCACCGACGGCTATGGCTATGGGCGTTTCACCAGCACCTTGACCGACTTGGCTCCTAATACCACCTATTATGTGCGGCCATACGCCATGACACTGAACGGTGTATGCTACGGCCAATCCATAAAGCTGGTCACGGAATCTATGCCATAACCATCGTTTTTTCCGACTATTGTTTATACACGGAGCTGTCATGTCATGGCGGCTCCGCTTTTTTTGTGGCAAAGATGAGGAGTATAGGTCACATTCTCAACATCTTCTCGCAGCGGTCAATAATCTCTTCGGCGATACGAAAACCAGAATTACAGGTGTCTCTGTCTGGATTTCCATCATATCCCATTGAGAGATGCATAATATCATAGCCAGCGTTAATCAGACTCGTCAGCTTTTTGTCGCGACCGTTAGCGGCTTTTTTATAGTCAATGATGTCGGGACGGCCGCTTATGTTCTTTTTTATATGAAACACCTCTTCCAAAATAAGCAACACTCCGTTCCAAAGAGTGTTTCCTGCCATGCGCACATATTTACAGTCTTGGTAGAGTTGAGTTTCATCATCGAGTTGGCCGTTTTCTTTCAGTAGTTTTTTTGCGTTCTCAACATAGCGGCGGGCTTCGGCAACAGGGTCCGCTACGGGTTCGGAAACAACTTTTCTCATTTTAAAAATACTTTCTTTATTAATGGTGATATTTTACTAACGCTGTGGTTTCTCCTTGCTCAATCATCACGCAGCTTTTTTTAACATCTTCTCGCAGCGGTCGATGATATCATTAGCGATGCGGATGCCAGCCATGCAGATGTCTTTCTGCCGATTTCCATCGTATCCCAATGTGATGTGTAAGGTTTCGTAAGCGACATTGACCAACGTGAGAAGTTTTTTGTCGCGATTGCCGATGGCCATCCTGAAATCTATGATATCGGGATGCGGTTGTTTTTTGTTTTTCACGTGGAATACGGCGTCGAGGATCAGGAGCACGGCGCTCCACAGATAATGACCTGCGGCTTTCACATATTTGGGATCCATGTAACAACCAGTCTCGGGGTCGTATTTGCCTTTTTCTCTCAGTACGGTTTCAGCGTTCTCAACATAGCGGCGGGCTTCGGCAACAGGGTCCGCTACGGGTTCAGGAGTGATTTTTCTCATTTTAAAAATGTTTTAGTTTATTAATGGTAATCGTATTAATAGTGCCGCAAAGATAATGTATATTTTTCAAATAGTCAACATTTATGAAAAAAAATCATAACTCTTCTATCTTCATCGAAAAAGAAATCCGTGAGATCCGCGTGATCCGTGGAGCCCCCGTTGGTTCTATCAGATGTTACCCCCCTATCTGGGTAGTTCCCTCTAAATTCTAAATTCTTTATTCTCAATTCCCTAAAATTATTTATTTTTGTAAAAAAATTTAATCAAACATCATGAAACATAACTTCTTCTTCTCTCTACTATTTACACTCGTGGCGTTGACGGCCTATTCAAATCCTGTGGATCGTAATAGAGCCCAAGAACTGGGTTCGCTGTTCCTCAATACCAACACCTCGCTGAAAGCGGACCGTCCCACCGACCTGCAATGGGCCACCACTTACCATGCCGATGACGGTACTCCTGCTTTCTATGTCTTTAACCACGCTCAGGGCTTCGTCATCGTCTCAGCCGACGACTGTGCCTTGCCTATCCTCGGCTATTCCGACGAAGGCCCCTTCAACCCGGAGGACCACCCCGTACAAATGGAGGACTACCTGCAACGTTTCGCGGAACAAATTCACTATGCTCAAGAACATCACCTCGAGGCTGATGCGGAAACCGCCCGACAATGGGCCTCGCTGCAAGCTAACGGTCGCCTTCATCAAGATAAAGCAACCTCCGTGGTCGAGCCTTTAGTCACTGCCGCATGGGGACAAGGCTGCTATTACAACAACCTCTGCCCCGAAGATTATCAAGGCCCTTGCGGTCACGTCCTGGTGGGCTGTGTCGCCGTGGCTATGGGACAGATCATGCACTATTGGGGATATCCTGCCACAGGCACAGGTGCTCATACCTATAAACCCATCTCATCCGACAGCTACAATCCCTCAAATTATCCCGTCCAGACCGTCAACTTCGAGCAGACGACTTACCAATGGTCCAACATGCCTGATGGGCTTTCCGGAGGCTCCTCAAACGCACAGGTGAATGCCGTGGCAACCTTGCTGTGGCATTGCGGCGTGTCAGTGGAGATGATGTATGGCGTCAACGCCTCGGGTGCCTACTCCATCGACGTCCCACCGGCCATGACCAACTATTTCAACTATTCCTCCGACATGGAGTATATCAACAGAAGCCAATACACACAGGATGGATGGCTGAATCAAATCAAATCCAGCCTCAATATGGGCTACCCGGTTTACTATAGTGGCGTGGATACGCAAGGTCATGGAGGTCACGCCTTCGTCTGTGATGGCTATGATGCCAACAACTATCTTCATTTTAACTGGGGATGGTATGGAAACCAAAACAACTATTTCGCTGACGGAGCCTTGAACGTCTCCATTTATCAGTTTAATAATAATGTAGCGGCCATCACCAACATCCATCCTCAAAACACTGGTCAGACTTATACGGTGGAAGTGCATCCTAATCCCATTTACGGAGGGACTGTGACGGGTGCTGGCATATATGATGAATATTCGTTCTGTGTGCTGTCGGCCTTACCTCTGGATGGATATGTCTTTGACTATTGGGAGGAAAATGGTAGCGTGGTTTCCACCAACGCTTCGTATTCTTTCATGGTGCGTGACAATACTGTGGTGACTGCACATTTCTCCGCTACTGCCGACAACCCTGTCGAGGCCACCTATTATCCTGAGCCTGATCAACCTAACAGCGCGGCTGTCAAGGTCTCGTGGGACTATATAGCGTCCACCCTTGCGCCCCTAGACAATGGTTTCGTTTACAATGTTTACAGAACGGATGCCTCTAACAGCGAGACCGAAACCACCACGCTGATTGCTGAGGATTTGACAACCAGTGCCTATATAGATTTCAGTTGGGATAGCCTTGACGCAGGCAGCTACAGATATGGTGTCAGCATGAGAGAAGAGGACGGTGAACCCATGGATACGTTGTGGTCCAATCCTTTGGTGAAAGGCCCTGCCTATCAAATCACCGCTTTGGCGAACCCAGGCCAGGGGGGAATCATCACAGGTGCAGGCTTTTACGCCAACGGTGCCACGTGTACCTTGACCGCAACACCCTATGAAACATACGAGTTTGTGAGCTGGACTCATGATGGCAACGTAGTGTCCACCGACCCTACCTATAGCTTCATTGTGACCGAAGATGCTGAATACCAAGCTCATTTCGAGTTGAGGATGCACACTGTCACTACTGAGGTGGATCCCGAAGGGTCTGGATTCGTCAGCCCTGGTGGCACCTTCGTCCATGGGTCGGTGTGTAACCTGACTGCCTCGTCAAACTATGGATATAGCTTCCAATACTGGACTGTCAATGATGTCCAGGTCTCAACGCAATTCAGCTATTCCTTTGTGGTAACCGAGGATGCGGTTTGTGTGGCTCATTACAATGAACTGCCTTCGTTTACCATCTTGGCATCAGCTAGTCCCGCTGAAGGGGGTGTGGTCACTGGCGGAGGGAACTATTACATCAACCAAACCTGTTCGCTGAGCGCGACGCCCAAGGCGGGCTATCAATTTTTGCATTGGACTAGAAACGGCAACGTGATTCCCAATGGCGTTTCATTTAGCTTCTCGGTCAGCCAAGATGTCGAATATGTCGCTTATTTTGAGCTAAAAAGTTATCAGGTTAATGCCAATGTTTACCCATTGGAAAGCGGTGAGATCAGCGGTACAGGTACCTATACCTATGGCTCTACGGCTACTTTGAGTGTGACACCCAACGAAAACTACCACTTCGTCAGTTGGACCGACAATGGAGTGGAAGTGGCTGACTCACCTGACTATACGTTTGTGGTGACAGGCAACCGACAACTTGTCGCACATCTGGAGTATATCGAGTCCATCAACGAACAAAAAAGCAGCGATGTCATGCTATATCCGAATCCTGTCCACGATATGCTGACCATTGAAAGTGACGAACCGGTGTTACAATACGAATTGTACAACATGACTGGTGCCTTGGTGGCCAGGGTGAAAGAATGTTTTGGCCAGCATTTAGAATTAGATGTGAAAACGCTTCCTGCTGGTTCCTACTTGCTCCGCTTGACTACCGACACGTCCGTGGTCACTCGAAGATTCGTGAAACCGTAGTGATAGGTTTTTTTGACAGTAGTTCAAGAAAAAATTGTATCTTTGCGGTTTTAATCGCTGTAATGCAATGTACGCACTTTATAAGAAAGAAATCAGCAATTTTATCAGCTCCTTGATTGGCATCCTGGTCATTGTGGTCTTCCTGTTGATTACGGGGCTGTTTCTTTGGGTTTTTCAAACCGACTTCAACCTGCTTATGTTTGGCTACGCCAACCTCGATGGCTTGTTTATCCTCGCTCCATGGGTCTTCCTTTTCCTTGTGCCGGCAGTCACCATGCGAAGCTTCGCTGAGGAGAACCGCACCGGCACCATCGAGATGTTGCTCACCAAACCGCTGTCCGACTGGCAAATCATCCTGGCCAAGTTCCTGGCCAGCGTCACCTTGGTGCTGCTGTCTCTGATTCCTACCGCAGTGTATTATTTCTCGGTATATCGGCTTGGCCTGCCCGTGGGTAACCTCGATAGCGGTGGCATCATGGGCTCTTATATCGGCTTGTTCCTGCTGAGCTCCAGCTTCGTGGCCATCGGCATCTTCTGCTCCTCGGTCACGAACAACCAGATCCTTGCCTTCATCCTCTCGGTATTTCTCTGCGGGTTCATCTATATCGCCTTCGAGTTTTTGTTCTCGCTCTCCCTGTTTGGCAGCATCGACCTGTTTATCCAACGTCTCGGCATGGCTGCACACTATGGCTCCATCAGCCGCGGCGTGGTCGATACTCGCGACATCTTGTATTTCCTGAGCGTTATCGTGCTCTTTCTTAGTATGACGAAACTGGTTCTCGCGAGCCGCAAATGGTAAGGAGGGTAAGCATGGAAAACAAACGCAAGAATCTGAAAAAGAATCAGCTGGTCTCGTTCTTCACCACCTTGGTCATCATCATCGTGGTCAACATCATCGGCTCTTATGTGTTCACCCGTTTCGACCTCACCAGTGAAAAACGCTACACCTTGTCCGACACCACCAAAGACATCCTGAAAAACTTGGATGACTACGTGTATTTCAAGGTCTATCTCGAAGGGGATTTCCCAGCAGGCTTCAAGAAACTGCGCCGCGAAACCAAAGAGATGCTCGATGAGTTCAGAGCCTATTCCAAATATATCGACTATGAGTTCATCAACCCCTCCGAAGGCTCCGACCCCGCCGAGATCAACGACAATTACAAGTTGCTGTACCAGTCGGGACTGAACCCCACCAACGTCGTGGACCAGGGAAGCGACGGAAGCACTAAGCAGATGGTCATCTGGCCTGGCGCCCTCGTCAGCTACCGCAACGACACGGAAATCGCTGTGGACCTCCTTGAGAGTCAGTTGGGACAGTCGCCTGAGATGGCCCTCAACGCCTCTATGCAGAACCTCGAGTTCCGACTCGTCGATGCCATAAAAAAGGTGACCCGCTTCAAAAAACCCGATATCGCTTTCATCGAAGGCCATGGCGAGCTGACAGAGACAGAGGTCTATGACATCACCCAGACCCTGAAACAGAGCTATAACGTCACACGAGGCGAAATCAACGGTCAAGTCGATGCCCTCATGCATCGCTCCGAGCCTAACGCCAATGGCGAGATTACCACCTTCCTGAATTACGACGCCATCGTCATCGCGAAACCCACCGAGCCATTCTCTGAAAAAGACAAGTTCCTCATCGACCAATATATCATGCACGGCGGCAAGGTGCTGTGGCTTGTGGAACCCGTCATGGCTACCATGGACAGCCTCACCGCTCAAGAGTCAACCATCGGCGTGGACCTCGACTTGAACCTCGACGACATGCTCTTCAAATACGGCGTGCGCCTCAACCATAACCTCCTTCTCGACCTCAACTGCGCCGCCTTGCCCATCCGTACCGGACAAGTGGCCGGACAAGCTCAGCTTGAGTTCTACCGCTGGTTCTACTTCCCCCTGGCACAAGCCGCATCCAACCACCCGATGGTGCGTAACATGAACGCCATCAAACTCGACTTCGTCAGCTCTATCGACGCCACTACCTCCGAAGGCGCTATCGTCAAAACCCCACTGCTGAAGACTTCCGACTATACCAAGGTCTCGGGCACCCCCGTGTTTATCACACTCGCCATGCTGCGACAGACCCCCGACAAACGGATGTTCCCCTCGCAAGGACAAAACGTGGCCTACCTGCTCAAAGGCACCTTCCCCTCGCTCTACGCCAACCGCATCTCCTCCGAGATTGAGGAAAGTGCCGAGATGAAGTTCCTGGCCGAGAGCGTACCCACCTCCATGATCGTCGTGGCCGACGGCGACATCATCCGCAACCAAATCGACATCAAACGACGTACACCCCTTCCCTTAGGCTATGACCAATATACCGAAAACACCTACGGCAACAAGGAATTCATAGAAAACGCCATCAGCTATCTCGTTGATGGTGAAGGCCTCATCGACATCCGCTCGCGCGAATTCAAAATCCGACTGCTCGACCCGCAAAAGAAAAACAGCCAACGACTCAGATGGCAGCTGGTCAACATCCTGGTGCCCACCGGCATGGTCATTTTGTTCGGAGCATTGATGGCTTTCATCAGAAAGAAAAAATACCAAAAGCAAATTCATCATGAATCATGAAAAAAAATAAATTCACTATCATCCTGGCCATCATCTTGATTGCCATCGCCGCCCTCCTGATTTGGAACAACCGTTACCTTACTACCCTCCGGGGCGATTCTATCGATTTCATGGTGTGGGACACCGCCTCCATCACCAAAGTCTATCTCGCTGACCGATTTGAACACGAGTCTTTGCTCGAACGACAGGAAAAAGGATGGAGCCTGAACAAGGACTATACCGCACATCCGAAAAGTATTGACCAGCTGTTGTACACCCTCTATCGAGTACGAATCAAAATGCCCGTCTCGGTGGCCTCTCACGACAACATCATCCTCCAAATGGCCAGCAGCAGCACCAAGGTAGAGGTCTATCAAAACATCCCCAGAATTAACCTGTTTAACAAAATCAAGCTCTTCTATCGTGAAAAATGCACCAAGGTGTTCTATGTGGGCGAGGCTACCAAAGACAGCAGCGGCACCTTCATGATTAAAGAAGGCTCCGACCAAGCCTACATCGTCAATATCCCTGGCTTCCGTGGCTATATCTCCACCCGCTTCTCCGCTAACCCCGACGACTGGCGCGACCACGTCATCTTCAAAGAGTCACTCTCCGACATCCAATCCCTTACCGTTGAGTTCGGTAGCGATCCTTTGCTCGGCTTTAAAATCGAAAACACAGGACGACACCAATACAAACTTACCCGTATCGCCGATCAACAAGTCATCCCCTTCGATACCCTCAAAGTCATCAACCTGCTCTCCTCGTTCAACGACCTCCGCTTCGAAGCCCTCATGAACAACGGCATGAAAAAACAACGCTTCGACTCTATCGTCTCCTCCCCCTGGAAACACAGAATCACTCTCGTCAACAAAGAGAACGATACCATCTCCATGAAGACCTTCAACAAAAAAGTGGAATCCGTGTTCGACGTGCCTGAGACGGAATACAAAGACGACCTCGACCGTATGTATGGACTCGTCAATCATGATCGCGACCTCGTGCTGGTTCAATATTATATCTTTGACAAAGTGTTGAAAGACATTACGTATTACGAGGCCGGTAACCCCATTCAACTGCAAATCGAACACTATCAGGTGGAATGAAAATCCTGTTGCTGGTCATCGGAAAAACCGACGAGGATTACCTAATCACCGGCATCAAAAAATATGTCGGACGACTCGGTCATTATGCCTCGTTCGAGATGAAAGAAATCCCTGACATCCGAAACCGCAAGACCTTGAGCGAGGAACAACAAAAAAAAGCGGAAAGCTTCCTCCTCCTGTCTCAGTTCCAGCCAGGTGACCAAGTGGTGTTGTTGGATGAGAGAGGAATACAATACACTTCTGTTGAATTCTCTGAATTTCTTGAAAAAACAATGGCCTCGGGAGTGAAACGTATGGTGTTTGTGATAGGCGGGCCCTACGGCTTTGCACAGGAAGTGTATGAGAAAGCCAACGCCAAAATGTCGCTTTCACCGATGACCTTCTCTCACCAGATGGTTAGGCTCATCTTTGTGGAGCAACTCTACAGGGCGTTCACGATTTTGAAGGGGGAGAGGTATCATCATGAATAAGAAGGAAGAAAGAAGGAAGATGACAGAATTTTTTTATCTTTGCGGAATATTATGAATAGAAGATATTTTTATGGGATCCTGTTTTTGCTGGGGGCGTTGCTGATGCCTTCGTGCAAGGATAAGACGCTTGATATGACTGTGCTTACCAAGACCTTGTATGAGGATGCGGTCATCGACGAATTCCATGTAGAGGATGCCTGGCAGGTCACCATCGTTCAGGATAGCTCGAAAAAAGGGGTGGAGCTGGAATATTCCGCCTTTCTGGAAGAGTTCCTAAAGATTGTGAAAGAAGGTTCTGCCTTGGATATTGCTTTCACGCAACGGCTGAATCTCCCCTCACAAACCGTGAAAAACGCTACGGTTTATGTGCCTTCACTTCGCAAACTCGTTTTGGAAGAAGAGGCTTCGGCAGCACTTCAAGGGGAATTTTATGGCAACAAGCTGGAGGTGACACAGAAGGATAAGTCCACACTTCGGGGTGGTTCTTTTTTTGGCTCCTTGACGATGGCACTGTCGGATGCTTCAAAAGTGGTTGATTTCACCGCTGCAGGAGACTCCTGTGGCATGTCGCTCGAGGATGCCTCGGTGTTCAAAGGCACATTGACCGCCTCCACGCTCCTCGACCTTCAAATCAGGGATGAGTCGCGACTCACCACCTACGGCGGAAACACTCCGACAACCAGCATTAATATGAGCAACAAGGCTTTTTTGAACATGACGCAGACAGTCGTTGACGAGATGTTTATCGAGATGAGTTCCTCATCGGAAGCCAACGTCCGTGTCGTGAGTAGCTTGGAAGGGGTCTTGCGTGACACCTCTGTCCTTTATTACCAGGGCAATCCCGTCCTCAACGTCGATTGCGACACCACCTCCCATCTCTTACCTTTAACCACTCATCTCTCAATTCTCAATTAACATGGGCTCTCGCGAACGTATAAAAAAAGGTTTCTCCAAACTTCTCAAAGAAGAGAAGCTGAAGCTTATTGCCAATTATTTTGAGAATCCAGGCGAAGTCATCAGCCTGCTGAAGAGTTATTGGCACTCCGACTCGGGTCAGCAGAAGCTCTTCGATGAGTTCAGTGAGAACACCATCACCAACTATTTCATCCCTTACGGCATCTCGCCCAATGTGATGATCAACGGGAAGAACTATATCGTTCCCATGGTCATCGAGGAGAGTTCGGTGGTGGCCGCCGCTTCCGCGGCGGCCAAGTTCTGGGGCGAACGTGGTGGCTTCCATGCCGAGGTCGTCGATGTGCGTAAGGTCGGACAAGTTCATTTTTGCTGGAAAGGCTCCATCAAACAACTGCAAGACCTGTTCCCCGAAATCAAACAACGCCTGCTGGCAGATACCGACGCCTTCACCGCCAACATGAGGAAAAGGGGAGGAGGCATCCTCGACATCCAGCTGCTCGACTATACCGACAAAATCCCTGACTACTACCAGCTGCGCACCGAGTTCAACACCTGTGACTCCATGGGCGCTAACTTCATCAACACGGTCCTCGAACAGTTCGGACACAGCCTGCACGCCTTCTTCGCTGAGCGGACCGACCTGCCCAACGAGCTGCGTGAGTCCGAAATTGTCATGACCATCCTTTCCAACAACACCCCCGACTGCCTTGTCAAGGTGTGGGTGGAATGCCCCACCGAACAACTCAATGGCATCGACGAACACCTCTCGGGGGACGAATATGCCTTGAAATTCAAGAAAGCGGTCGATATTGCCCATGTTGACATCGACCGTGCCACCACCCATAACAAGGGCATCTACAATGGCATCGACGCCGTGGTGCTTGCCACAGGCAACGACTTCCGCGCCGTGGAGGCGGCAGGGCATACCTACGCCGCCCGTCATGGTCGCTATGAGAGTCTCAGCACGGTCACCATTCACGACGGCATCTTCCACTTCGAACTCGAGGTGCCTATGGCCTTGGGTACCGTGGGCGGCCTCACAAGCCTGCACCCCCTGGCCAAGAAGTCACTGGAGCTGCTCGGAAACCCCACAGCACCGGAACTCATGACCATCGTAGCCACCATGGGACTGGCCAACAACTTCGCCGCTGTGCGGTCACTCACCACCAAAGGCATTCAATCCGGTCACATGAAGATGCACCTCAACAACATCCTCAACCAGCTACAAGCCACCGAAGACGAGAAGCGCAAAGCACACGACTTCTTCAGCAATCAAACAGTCTCGTATGCCGCGGTTGAGAAATACCTTGAATCCTTGCGGAAATGAATGAACAACGTTTTTCGGCAAACGGCAAACTTCTTTTGACGGGGGAATACCTTGTGTTGCATGGGGCATTGGCATTGGCGTTGCCTACCCGGTTGGGACAATCCCTTGCCGTAGAGACGATGTGCACATCCTCTCTGCAATGGGATGCCTACGCCCCCGACGGACCATGGTTTTCAGCCACGTTGCATCCCGATACCTTGGAGGTGTTGCAGACCAATGATGCCTCCAAAGCACAGAAACTCGCTGCCATCCTGAAGGCGGTCCGTCAACTGAACCCCGAGGTCTTCGCCCCGGGCCTTCATTTCACCACGCGTCTGGGCTTCCATCCCTCTTGGGGTTTGGGCAGCAGTTCCACCTTGCTCTCTAACCTGGCACGGTGGGCTCATATTGACCCTTATCGCTTGCTGAGACAGACCATCGGTGGCTCAGGCTATGATATTGCCTGCGCCACGGCCAACACCCCGATTTTTTATCGGCTCGAGTTGGAGCGTCCCGTGAGCTCGCCCGCATATTTCGCGCCACCGTTCAAAAACCAGCTCTTTTTTGTCTATCTGGGGAAAAAACAACACTCCTCCAAGGAGGTGGCGGATTTCAACGAACGCTGGAAGCAATGTGACTTTCAAGGCGACCTCGAGACGGTCTCCGAGATCAGCCGCTCGCTGCCTGCCGTGAAGACTTTGGAGGAATTCCGTACTTTTATCGACATCCATGAGGATATCCTCGCTCATTGCCTCGACCGAAAGCCAGTCAAGACCCTGTTCCCCGACTTCGAGGGAAGCCTCAAATCACTCGGAGCATGGGGAGGTGACTTCATGCTCGCCGCCACGTCATGGCCTTTTGAGAAAGTGAAATCCTATTTCCATAGCCATGAGATGGATGTCGTCTTTAATTATAACAACCTTATTGCCAACGATATAACTGATAACAATATTTATGAAACAAACATGGATCAATGAAGCCTTTAACGGCGAGTTGCCTGAAGATTTTCATGGCGGTGTGAAATGGCAAAGCCCTTCGAACATCGCTTTGGTGAAATACTGGGGGAAAAAGGAAGGTCAGCTGCCTCAAAACCCTTCGGTGAGCTTCACCTTGCAGAATTGTCGCACCGAGACCTCTGTCTTTTTCGAGAAGTCGGACCGTTTCGGCCTCACCTTCCGTTTTGACGGGAAACCCAACGAAGCTTTTCAGCAAAAGATAGAACGTTTTCTGATGGATCATCTGGATTGTCTTCCTTTCCTGAACCAGTTGGACCTCCATATCCAAAGCCATAACACCTTCCCTCATTCCTCGGGCATCGCCTCGTCAGCCTCTTCGATGAGTGCCCTGGTGCTTTGCCTTCTCGACATCGAGCGGATGGCGAAAGGGCAGGACAAAGTGGATTTGACGAAAGCTTCATTTCTTGCTCGTCTCGCCTCAGGCAGTGCCTGCCGTTCTGTGTTTCCCAAAGTGGCACTATGGGGTGCCACCGAGGACCTGAAGGGTAGCTCCGATGAATATGCAGTCACCTTTTATGATGAACTCGCGCCGGTGTTCCAAAGCTATCACGACAGCATCCTCATCGTCAGCGATGCCCAGAAAGAAGTGTCGAGCCGCGCCGGTCATGCCCTCATGGATGTCAATCCCTACGCTGCGTCACGGTATGCCGTGGCACGAAACGACACTAAAGAGATCCTTGACGTACTCCACACCGGCGACTTGGAACGTTTCGTCCAAATCACCGAGTCAGAAGCCATGCAACTCCATGCACTGATGATGTGCTCCAAACCATCGTTCACCCTCATCCAACCGAATACCTTGAGAATCATACAGAATATCCGTGAATTCCGCATGGAGACCGAAATCCCCGTCAGCTTTACACTCGATGCTGGCCCCAACGTTCACGTGCTTTATCCCGACCAAGACGCCGAAATCGTCGAACGGTTCATCATGGATGAACTGGAACGATATTGTCACGGAGGACACTGGATCGCTGACCAAATCGGCATGGGACCTTCCCAAATGAACTGATAACACTATGACAATGAACGACACCTTTTACAGCAAAATCATCCTCTTTGGCGAGTATTCCATGATCTTCGATGCTACCGCACTGATGATCCCTTTCCGCCATTTTAAAGCCGAATGGAGGATGGACTCTTCACTGTCGGTGCCGGGATCGCTACAATCAAACAAGAGCCTTTACAAGTTCCTTCAATACCTTCAAGAAGACGAAGAATTATGTCATCTTTTTGATTTTGAACGGTTGGAAACTGACCTGCAAGCAGGACTCTTCCTCGACTCAAACGTCCCAACAGGTTATGGTCTCGGCAGTTCGGGAACCCTGTCAGCAGCCGTTTACAAGCGTTATGCCTTGAAAATGACCGACGACCTGATGGAGCTGAAACGTCTCTTGGGTCGCATGGAGAGCTGCTTCCACGGCAGTAGTTCGGGCATCGACCCACTGCAATGTTATCTCAACCAGCCTTTTAGGATTTCCGCCCAAGGTGTGACCTTGCTCCCCGAGGACTTCCTTCCTTCCAATATCCGGGTCTTCCTTGTTGACACGGGTATCAAGAGTAATACCAAGCCATTGGTGCAGTATTTCAGGAACAAACGGGAGGACCTGGACTACCTGAATTCGTTTCAATCTGATTATGTGCCTTTGGTCTCGACCTGTATCAACCGCTTGATTGCGGGGGAAACGGAGCGGTTCTTCACTGCGCTTCGCCAGCTTACTGACGGACAGCTCAGGTTTCTTCGACCTATGATTACCGATAACAGCATCGACCTCTTCCTCGAGAAGCCTGACTTCCATATCGGATTCAAGATCTCCGGCTCGGGTGGCGGTGGTTATGTGCTGGGCTTTACCGACGACATGGAACAAACCAATGCTTTTCTGGAGGGATATGAGGGGTGTTTAGAATTAAGAATTTAGAATTTATAATTTAGAGGGAGCTACCCCGGTAGGGGTTTAACCTCGGTAGAAAGAGAATTAATAATTAAGAATTTAGAATTTATAATTTAGAGGGAGCTACCCCGTTAGGGGTTTAACCTAAGTAGAAAGAGAATTAAGAATTAAGAATTAAGAATTTAGAGGGAGCTACCCCGTTAGGGGTTTAACCTCGGTAGAAAAACCCTGGGTAGAACACTCCCCCTCTCCACTGTGGAGAGGGGGTCGGGGGGTGAGGTTGTTTTTAATCTCGTTAGAAATAAAATGAAATTGATACGCAACATAGAAAACCATATTGAGACGTTGATGACTACCATCATCGACTTCTTCTATCCGCCTTTTAGGAAAATCATGAGCCTGGAACTGTTCCGTTACGGTTGCTGCGGTGGCTTGAATTTGGCTTTGGAATGGGTGCTTTATTACGTGTTCTATCATTTTGTGTTTCATGGCAAGGTATTTCATTTTTGGTTCCTCGCCTTCACCCCTCATATCGCCGCTTTCGTCTTTAAATTCCCCATCACCTTCCTGACAGGATTCTGGATGGCACGTCACATTAGCTTCTCCGGCTCCACCCTGAAGGGAAGGACTCAGATTATCCGTTACCTCTTCGTCACCGTGGTCAACATCTTGATTAACTATTTAGGATTGAAACTCTTTGTGGAGGTGTTTCAGTGGTGGCCAACCATCTCATACGTCATCATCTCTATTATCTGTGTGACTTTCAGCTATTTAACAAATAAATACTTCTCTTTCAGAAAAAACGACACTAATCATGGACTATCTTCAACTCATCAAAAATAAAATCTCCTACTTCTCATCTCTTACCTTTCACCTCTCACCTTACACTTCCCAAGGGTTAAAGGTGGTATTCACCAACGGCTGTTTCGACATCCTTCATCGGGGACATGTGGAATATCTCTCGAAAGCAGCCGACTTGGGTGATGTGTTGGTGGTGGGATTGAACACCGATGCCTCAGTGAGGAGGCTGAAAGGGGAGGGGCGTCCTGTCAATAACGAGGAAGCCCGTGCCTTGGTGCTGGCCTCGTTGTGCTTTGTGGATGCCGTGGTGCTTTTCGATGAGGACACGCCCTACGAGCTGATAAAAGCAGTCCATCCTGATGTGTTGGTGAAAGGCGCCGACTACAAAGTGGAAGATATTGTCGGCCATGACCTCGTCACCTCCTACGGTGGCCTGGTAACCACGGTTCCCATCGTGGAGGGCTATTCCACAAGTAAGCTATTGAGACTCGCCTACCCAATCTGACTCCAGTCAAACACTTGGGCAAATAGTTCTTTGTAGTGTTCGCGGAGCATTCGGTTTTCTGGTTTGATGAGTTTTGGGTCATCATTCAAGATGCGGATGGCGGCGTCACGCACTTGCGGGATCAAGGGACCGTCTTTCTGGAGGTCTCCAATCAACATCTCAATTTGTCCTGACTGGCGCAGCCCTCCCGTTTCGCCGGGACCGCGAAGTTCCAGATCTACTTCGGCGATTTGGAAGCCGTCATTGGTGCTGCACATGGTTTTCATCCGGGTTTTACCATCGGGACTGAGCTTATGGTCGGTGACGAGGATGCAGTACGACTGGTCGGCGCCGCGTCCCACACGGCCACGAAGCTGGTGAAGCTGTGAGAGGCCGAAGCGGTTGGCGTTCTCGATGATCATCACGCTGGCGTTGGGAACGTTGACTCCCACCTCGATGACGGTGGTGGCCACCATGATTTGGGTGTTCTTAGTGATGAAACGTTGCATCTCAAAATCCTTGTCCTCGGGCTTCAGCTGGCCATGGCAGACGGAGATTTTGTATTCCGGCTCAGGGAAATCCCTTAACAACGCTTCATAGCCTTCCTGTAAGGCAATCATATCGGTTTTCTCCGACTCTTTGATCAGAGGATACACCACATAGATCTGTCGTCCTTTGGCAATCTGTTGTTTCATGAATAGCATGATGCGGTAGCGGTCATCGTCGTAAACGTGGTAAGTCACTACAGGTTTTCGGCCTGGAGGCAGCTCGTCGATTTTGGAGACGTCGAGGTCGCCATATTGTGTCATAGCCAAGGTGCGTGGGATGGGGGTGGCTGTCATCACCAGGGTATGGGGTGGTCGGTCTGTTTTTTCCCAGAACTTGGAGCGTTGTTCCACGCCGAATCGGTGTTGCTCGTCGATGATGGCCAGTCCTAAGTTCTTGAAAATCACTTTGTCTTCGATGAGGGCATGAGTGCCGACAATGATTTGTAGGCTGCCGTCTTCGAGTCCGCTGTAAATCTCTCGCCTTTCTTTGGTCTTGGTGGAGCCGGTAAGCAGGGCAAACTTCACGGGCATGTCTTTGAGCTGTTCTTTGAGGGTGGCGTAGTGTTGGGTGGCCAGGATTTCCGTTGGAGCCATCATGCAGGCTTGGTAGCCGTTATCCAATGCCAGCAGCATCACCATGAGGGCGACGATGGTCTTTCCGCTGCCCACGTCGCCTTGCAGCAGGCGGTTCATCTGGTGTCCGCTGCCCAGGTCGATACGGATTTCGCGAATCACCCGTTTTTGGGCGTTGGTGAGGGGGAAGGGGAGGTGTTCCTTATAGAAGGTGTTGAAATAGTCGCCTACCTGGCTGAACACATAGCCTCGGTTGAGGCTCTCGCGGCGTTTCTTGGCACGTAGCAGCTTGAGCTGGAAGAAGAGATGTTCCTCGTATTTCAGTCTTCGAGTCGCCTGTTGGATTTCGATGTTGTTGGAGGGGATATGGATTTGGTAGTAAGCGTATTTGCGTGGGATGAGTTGTTCTTGCTGCAACAGTTGCAAAGGAAGGGTCTCGGGGATGAGGTCCATCACTTGTTGAAGGATTTGCCGTTGTATCTTGGCGATTTGCCGGGTGCCAAGGCCGTGGTCTTTCATCTTCTCGGTGGTGTTGTACACCCCTTGAAGGCCCTCGCCGATGAGTGGGTCGTTGGGGTTGTATTCCTCAATCTCGGGGTGGACGAAGTTGTAGTTGTGGTTGAACTCGGAGGCTTTGCCGAAGAGGACGTATTTTTTTCCGGGTTTGAAGCGGTCTTTGATCCATTTGAGTCCACGAAAAAACACCAGTTCAATGGAGCCGCTGTCGTCGGTGAAGCGTGCGGTGGCGCGGGAGGCTCGTGGCGCGCCTACAAGCTGCACGTTGCTGATGGTGCCGATGAGTTGGTAATACACCAAGTCATCGTTCACTTGTGATACTTTGTGGATTTGGCTTTTGTCGATATAACGAAACGGGAACTGGTTGAGCATGTCCATGAAGGTAAACACCTTCAGTTCTTTGCCCAGAATCTCTGCCTTTTTGGGTCCTACGCCTTTCAGGTAGCTGATGTTAGTATGCAGCAGGTTGACTTCCATTCTTTACACCATTCTTTCCCTTCATTTTCAATGTTCCACTCCTTCACCCCTTGTTATTTCATCATCTTGTTTTTTCATTGGCAAAGATAAGCGGATTTTTCAAATATCCTCAAAAAACCCTCTCAAATAAGCTCGAATAAAAATCAAAACATCTTCTTAAATCAGGATAATTCCAAAGATTAGAAATTCAGCCAAAATGCGAGTTTTTTATTGATTTTGGCTGAATTTCTCGGATTCGATTAGAAAGGGAGTTGTTTGATAGAAAACTAATTGGTCCACGGAGAGGAACGACGACATCACGGGGTCGTACATCCTCCCGTTGGCTCCGCCCAATTCACATCGCTCGGCAGTGCTCAAGCAGAGCTTGGCACTGCGCTCGCTTAACGTGAATTTCATGTTGATCAGCCCGAAATGAGAGTGATGCTCATGGCCGGTAGATAAAGTTAATGTTTACCCGTTGGCGGAATTAAAGATAATAAAAAAATAAATTAGTTATATTGAAAAAT
>CAMIWN010000018.1:0-57545 GCA_946402445.1 uncultured Bacteroidales bacterium | reverse complement strand
AGCCCAAGGTGGAGCATCAGGAATTATAGGTACAAACTTGTGAAAAACTCAGAAATATTAATGTCAACAAAACAGCTAAGCAACACCCTCGCAACACGAATTTTTTCTCCAAGTTCAGTTGTGTCGGCTTGTTTGCTGATCAGTAAGTGCTCACCATAAATCGCATCTTTGATATACTTCTTCGCGTCAAACATGGCGCAAAGATAAAAAATTTATATATAAATATTGTATGTATTAATTACATTTCAAAAACCCACTATACGCCACCCCAACGCTGAAACTCGGCTCGTCATTATATTGCTCCTTCAGGAAACGTTTGGCGTACTCGGCTTTGATGACGATCTGGTCGGTGGGATAGTAGTTTAAGCCGAAGGTCATCACGTGACGGTCGGTCCACTGGTAATCGGTGAGGGTCAATGCTGAGGGGATATAGCTGTCGTAGTAGTCGTAACGGCCAAAGACATAGAGTTTTTGGTCATTAACCGCTTTGATGGGACGGAAGATGTCGTAGGCTGCTTCACCGCCGTAAGCGATTGCTTTCTCTCCCACCTGGGAACGTGGATAAGGTGAGAAGCTCTGGTGGTTCTGGTTCTTGTTCCACGAGGAGATGAGGTTGGCCTCGCTGAGGTAACCATAGTCGAAGTTGCCACGGAGTACCAAGCCGTTGGCCTTGTAGTCAAACTCGGCGGTGCCAATGACCACAGTACCCTTCACGTCTTTATAAGGGCTGGTTTCGGTGAATTCGTTGGTAACAATGTCGTTGTTGAAGCAGTTGCCAATATATCCGCTCACGCCGAGATGCAGGTTCTTGACGGAGTAGTTGTCGATGCGCAACACCCCTGCCGGATGGTTGGCCACCCGGAACTCGTAGGCTGAGGCAGAGCCGTTCTTCACCCAATTGGCGTTGTTGAACATGTTGGAGTTCAAGGCGGGAATCACCATGGCTTCATAACGCCAGCTTCCGAGCTTACCCCAAAGACTGATGCCCGTCTCATGCCAGGTGCAAGGCAGGATGGTGAACTCGCCTTCGGGACGGTAACAGGTGAAGAACTCGGTGGGCGTATGGGCTTTGTTGGTCTGCCCGACAGGCACCACAAGGTGTCCCATGCGGATGTTAAGGCCTTTGCCGAACGACTTCTGGATCCAGAACTGCTCCAAGGCGACCTCGCCGCCACGCTCGATCTCATGTTCGAACTCGCCGGTCTCTTCGGCTTCGATCTCCACAGCGACTTCGCTGCCGCCATGCTCGAACTCAATCTCGCTGCCCATGCTCCATCCCTTGCCGAAGTCATAACCTAGGTTGATGACCACATGTGGCAGGTCGAGACGACCGTGGCTCTTGGCGTCTTTATATGACTCCGCATGGGAGTAACGGTACATGTTATCACTATAGAAATTACGGGTATAGACTGCCTCGCCATAACCGCCAAGGGTCAGGCGTTGTTTTTTCACAAGGGTGTCCTGGGCTTGTAAGGCGTTCGCCATCAAGGCGATACCTATCAAGAGGGTGCTAGCCATCAGTTTTAGTTTCATCTCTTAACGAATTTTTATTTTAAGGTGCAAAAATCCACCTTCTTTTTCTGAAAGGGAATCACTAAAAATGATGATTTGCAGGTAGGAGACTCACCTAAAATGATGAATGCGGTCATCATTCATACCGCAAGGCGTTGATCGGGTCGGTCCTTGATGCTTTCAAGGCGGGGAAGAAGCCGGCGATCAATCCCAGAATGGCGCAGGAGATGAATGAGATGAACATCCATAACACGTTGATGACGAAGGGGAGCGACATCACCAGTGTCACTATATAGGATAGGGCAAGACCCAGCAGCAAGCCTAGCACGCCGCCGATGAGGCTCAAGATGATGCTCTCGGTGAGGAACTGCATGAGGATGGCGGCGTTTTTGGCGCCGATGGACATGCGGAGGCCGATTTCTTTGGTGCGTTCGGTGACGGTGACATACATGATGTTCATGATGCCGATGCAGCCTACCAGCAAGGATATCAAGGCAATTGCGATGAGTACCGTGGTGATCATGCCAGTCATCGAAGTCATCATCTCCAGCATCTCCTGCTGGGTGCGCACCTCGAAGTCATTGGCTCCTTCATCGGGGATCTTATGTGCGATGCGCAGGATGTTCTCCACTTCGGTGACGGCGGCTTCGGCCACGTCCTCGGAGGCTGCTGAACACACGATCTGCTGGATGTAGTTGATGCCTAACATGCGTTTCTGCACGGTGGAGTAAGGCATGATGACGATGTCGTCCTGATCCATGCCCATGCCGTTCTCGCCTTTTTCTTTGAGGGTTCCGATGACGCGGAAGGGCATGTTGCCAATACGGATGGTCTTGCCGATAGGGTCTTCGCCTTCATCGAAAAGCTCTTCGACGATGGTCTGCCCGATGAGCCCCACCTTGGCGTATTTCTTCACGTCATCGTCGGTGAAGTTGACACCGGTGGCGATCTCGTATTTTCGTATTTCCAGATAGTCGGGTGAGCCTCCATAGACGGTGCCTGACCAGTTTTTGGAGCCGTTGACGATTTGTCCACCGCTGTTAACCACTGGGCTGACCATGGTGATGTTCTTGGCTTTCTGTGCGATGAGTTCACAGTCACTTGTCTTCAGGGACTCTGAGCTGGAGGAGCCCATGCTGACTCCGCCGCGTCGTTGGTTGGCACGCATCACCATGATGAGGTTGGTGCCCATGTCGGAGAGCTGGTTGGCAGTGCTTTTTTTCAGCCCCTCGCCGAGGTTGACCACCGCGATGACGGCGGCGATGCCGATCACGATGCCCAGCATGGAGAGTGCGGTGCGTGTCTTGTTGCGCAGCAGGGCTTTGGCGGAGATATGGATGAGGTTTAGGATGTCCAAGGCTTTGAGAATTTAGAATTAAGAATATAAAATTTAGAGGGTGATGCTCCTTGATTTGTAGCTAATAATCGTTATCAATAGGAAGGGCGGCGAGGGCTTCGGCGGCGGATTTGGTGCTGACGGGTTCGTCGCGGAGGATGTGTCCGTCGCGAAGGAAGATGGTGCGGCTGGTGAACACGGCGATGTCGGATTCGTGAGTGACGAAGGCGATGGTCTTGCCTTGCTCATGCAGGTGTTGGAACAGACTCATGATCTCGTAAGAGGTGCGGGTGTCGAGGTTGCCAGTGGCCTCGTCGGCGAGGACGATGACAGGGTCGTTGACCAAGGCACGGGCGATGGCCACCCTTTGCTGCTGTCCTCCCGAGAGCTGGTTGGGCGTATGTCCCATCCTGTCCTTTAAGCCCACTAACTCCAGGGCGTGTTGCGCGCGCTCATGGCGTTCCCGATGCGAGACATCGGGGTTATAGACCAAGGGCAGCTCCACATTCTCCAAGGCAGAGGTGCGGGGCAGCAGGTTGTACGACTGGAAGACAAAGCCGATCTTGCGGTTGCGGATCTCAGAGAGCTCGTTTTTGCTGCGCTCTCTCACCGAGATGCCGTCAATGAGATATTCACCTGACGTGGGCTGGTCGAGGCAACCTAAGATGTTAAGCAAGGTGGACTTGCCACTGCCTGACGAGCCCATGATGCTCACAAACTCGCCTTGGTGGATCTCGAAAGTCACGCCTTTGAGGGCATGGACTTCCTCGCTGCCCACGATGAAGGTGCGTTTGAGGTTCTCGACCTTGATGATTGAGGTTGGCGTGTTCATTTCTTGTTGTTGTTTCTTCTTCCGGGAGGGCCGGGCATGAAAGGGTTCTCTCCTTTTTTCTGTTGTTTCTCCTTAGCGACATATTGTGCCGAGAGCACCACGGAGTCACCGGCTTGCAGGCCTTGTTCGATGATCTTATAGGCTCCGTCGGTCATGCCCGTCTTTACGGGACGTGGCTGGATGTCGTCTCCTTTTTTGATCCACAGCATCTCCATGTCGGCGGGTCTCTCTTCGTTGTCATTCATCTGCGGTCTTTCGCCTTGTGGTCTCTCGCCTGGGCCTTCTGGCTTGCCGTTTTTGCGGAGTGACTTCAGCACCTGCTCGTCGGGCTTGAAGTTCAAGGCTTCGGCAGGCACGGCCAGGCCAGTCTGCTCTTCGGTGACGATGGTCACGCTGGCGGTCATGCCAGGAAACAGCTTCTGTTCGGGGTTGGGGGCGTCGATGATGACGGTGTATTTCACGACGTTGCTGGTGGTGGTGGCTTTCATGCGGATCTGGTTCACTGTGCCGTCGAAGGTCTCGTAGGTGTAGGCATCCACGGTGAAACTCACCCTTTGTCCGATCTTCACCTGCCCGATGTCGGCTTCGTCAACGGCGGCTTCCACCTGCATCTTGGTGAGGTCGTTGGCCAAGGTGAAGAGGGTGGGGGTGCTGAACGAGGCCGCTACCGTCTGTCCCACCTCCACGGCACGGTCGAGCACCACGCCGTTGATGGGGGAGTAGATCTCGGCATAGCTCAGGTCCACCAAGGCCTGGTCGTAGGCGGCCTGGGCGTTTTTCTTGCTCATCTGTGCCTGGGTGTAGCTGTTTTGTGCTTCCTGATAAGAGGCGAGTGTGGCTGCGTTGGACTCGTAGAGTTGTTTTGTTCGCTCGTATGTTAGTTTAGCATAGTTCAGTTGACTCTCTGCCGAGGTGAGGCTGGCTTTTGCCCGACTCACGTTCTGGTTGAGGGTCAGTTTGTCCAACTCGGCCAACAACTCGCCTTTTTTTACCACGTCGTTGAAATCGACATAGATCTTTTCCACCTTGCCGGATACCTGAGTGCCGACTTCCACGGTCTCCACTGGCTCGATGGTGCCTGTCGCCGTGACGGTGTTTTCTACTGTGTAGTTACCGACCAGATGGGTGCGGATGACCAGTTCTTTGTTCGCGGATTTACTCATCTTGGCAATGACGATGCCGATAATCGCCAATGCGATAATACCTGCGATAATCCACCATTTGTTTCTTTTCTTCATGCTCATTCTATTTTAAAGCTCACCCCACAAGCCCCTCTCCACTGCGGAGTGGGGGAGTGTTCTACCCGGGGCCTACCGAGATTTAACCCCTAACGGGGTATCACCTTCTAAATTCTTAATTCTTTTCTACCGAGATTTAACCCCTAACGGGGTATCTCCCTCTAAATTCTAAATTATAAATTCTAAATTATAAACTCACCTTCCCTCCAGTATAAAGATCCAGGATCTTGCGTTTCATGAGGAGGCTGTATTTGTTCTGTATGTATGCGTTCAATGCGTTGAGGTAGTTGTTTTGTTGTTGGAGTAACTCCACCGTGGTGATGGTGCCGTATTGGTATTGTAGGTTGTGTGCCTCAAAGCTCTTGCTGTAGGCTTGCTCTTTGGCTTTCGACACTTGGTATGCGTTGTAGGCAGACACTACGTTGCGGTAGGCCTGCACCACGGTCTGTCTCACGGTGAGCTGGGTTTGTTCGTAGTCGAGTTGTGCTTGTTCCAGCGCGATTTTGCTTTTCTTAATGTTGGCCTTGGTGCTGCCTCGACTGAAGATAGGGATGCTCACGGAGATGCCCGCTGATTCAGTGGGGGTCCCAAACCATTGGTTGATGCCGCTGCCGTCGAACGAGAGCACACCCATTCCGACGTTGGCATTGGCGGAGATGGATGGATAGTAGTTGCCCCTGGCCATCGCCACGTTGTTCTCCGCGAGACGGATGTCATAGTCGCTCATCCTTAGGTCGGGCATATAATCGAGGGCGCGTTGGATGGCCTCTTCTTCCGTGGGCAATGTGGTCTTCAGCTTTTCCAGCTGCTCCGTGTCGGGAGCGACAATCTGCAAGTTATCGTTGGGGTCCATAGCAAGTTGCACCTTAAGGTCGAGCAGGTTGTTCTCAATGTTGATTTGGGTGTCAACCACGTTATTCGAGTCGCTGAGATACTGAGCTTCCAGTAGCAGCAGGTCGCTCTCGAGTATGGTCCCTACCTGATGTCGCACACGGCCTTGTTTCAGCTGTTCTTCACTGGCTCTAAGCACCTCTTTTTGGTATTTCAACAGCTCCTGGTTTCCAAGTATGCTAAGAAATGATTGCAATATTTGTGTTGTAAGTTGATTATCATATCGTTCCAGTTGAACCTCGTTCCGTTCCAGGTTAAGTCGGTTTTGTTCGATAGTTCGGCTGATTTGCCCTCCTTGATAGATGGTGATGGAGCTGCCTATGCCGAGATTGCCCGATGAGGACCATCCTTTTTCGTTGTTGGTGATGTTTTGCCCAAACGAGGCACTGAGGCTGGGCAGGCGTTGTTGTTTCGACTGTTCGTAAGAGGCTTCCAACGATTTTCCAGTGAGTTCCATCGACTGACGTTCGTAGTTGTTGGAATGGGCATAGCGGATGCAGTCCTCGAGGGTGAATTGGTATGAGTGGCTTTCTTGAGACCAAGTGGGAATGGAAAACAACAGTGCCAATAAGACGATAAGAATGCGATTCATAGGTCAGTGCTTACAAATGACACTACAAAGAAATATCAAAAAATGTTATTTTGTTTGTTTTTTTTATTTCAAACGGAAAAAAAAGTACTTGAAATCATCGTTGGTTTAAATCATCTTTTTTCTATATTTGCAAAAATGCTTTTGAAATATACCATATTATGAAAAAACATGATTTACTTCTTTTCTTGCTCCTTCTGACGGCATCTGTCCAAGCACAACGTCCGGCAGTCCGTGCTTATCTTGACGATCAAGGTCAGGTCATGACAGAGGAGGTGAATGACGCGAGGCTGTCGGTGTCAACTCGTGATGGTCTTGCTCCCATGCCGGGGTTCCCGTTGAGTTTCAGCTCGAACACCACTTACAAACCCATGCGTGGTCTTGCGTTGGCAGATCTGGACCGTGATGGAGCAGATGAGATCATCCTTTGCCATAACGATCAAATCAATGTCATCGACGGTCAGGGTAACATCCTTTGGACACAGACCTTGGTTGGAGGCATGGCTCAGTATCCTGCTGCGGTGGGTGACCTTGATAACGACGGTTATCTTGAAGTGGTCGCGCTTACCGCTTACGGCAATGCTAGGGGAGGTGTTAATGTCTTTGACCATACCGGCGCCTCTCTTCTTACGGTTCAAACCAATAACAACCCTTTGATTTGTGCTCCTGTCCTTGCCGATATCAATAACGATGGCCTCCTTGAGATTGTCTTCTGTGGTCGCGGCAAGTCTTCTGCGGGCATTACTGCGGGAATCCATGTCTGGAATCTGCAAGGCGAGGAAATCGAGGGCTTTCCTTTCGAGATGCCCTCTACACCGGCGTTCACCCCTACCGTGGCCGACATCAATGATGACGGTTATCTCGAAATCTTCGCTTCCACGACTTCAGCGCTTTACTGCATTAGCCATACAGGGGAGACCCTTTATACGGTGGATGGTCAGGAGGCTTACAAATATTCTTATCAATCGCCCTTGGTGGTGAACTTTGGCGATGAGATGGGATGGTGTCTGGTGGGTGCCTGCCATGGCGACAATCCACATCATTACGTTCGTGATGCCTCCACAGGTGAGTATGTGGAAGGCTGGCCGAGGCCAGTGGCATCATGGACTTATTCCGCGCCTACAGTAGTGAAAAACGACGAGTCTTACTCCATCTTTATGGGCGTGTCAGGCGAGGGTGACGTGTTCTACCAATATGATATTGAGGGTAATGTGGCTCCCGGATTTCCATTGAATCTCAATTCGGGTATTGAGGGCTTTGTGTCGGTGGCTGACATCGATGGCGACGGCGAGAATGAGGTTGTCACCAGCTTCAACTGGATGGATGACGGTCAAGGTTATATCCGCGCTTGGGAAATGGATGGCACTGAGGTGCTGGAAGGTTTCCCTCTTCGTCCTCAGGGACTTACCTATATGAATGGGGCCAATTTTGGCGATATCGATGGTGACGGAAACATGGAGATTGTGACGCTTACCTATCTTCAGAATTTCTCTCCCGATGATCCGGTCTATGTGACTGCCTACGCGCTGAACCAACCTGTTGAGCATGTGGTTTATGGTACCTATAAGGGGTGTAATGACCGCATGGGTTGGATTCATGAGGAAACCGTGGCGACGCAGTGCTATCCCGTTGAGAATTTGCATTGGGAAACGGGCGGCGATTACGCTTATATTGGCCTGTTTTGGGATCTTCCTTCGGAGACCGCCACGGGTGAATTGTCCTCATTCCAGGTTTATCGTGACGATTCGTTGATAGCCACGTTTCCTGCTGTCTATACCTCTTTCGCTGATGATAGTTTTGGATTTCCATACATTACGCACATCTATTATGTCAATGCGGTTTATAGCGATGGATGTGAGGCTGCGAGCGACACGATTGAGGCGATGTGGATTCCCGATGGTGTCAATGAACAAGATGAACATTGTTTCATCTATCCTAATCCTTCTAACGGCTTGATTTATATTGCTGGTTCTGTAGCTCAAAAAGTTGAAATTTTCTCGTTGACAGGGCAACTTGTCTTTGAACAACAAGGCAATCTCGAAAAAATCAACGTCGAAAATTTGGAAAATGGATTTTATTTCGTACGTTTGCGATTTGTTTCGGGAGAGCGGAACATGAAGCTATTAATTGAGAAATAACTTTAACAATTATTTATAAACTATTAAAAATTAAAGTACTATGAAGATTGGTAACAAATTCTTCGCCGAATTGTTCGGCACGTTCGTTCTCGTCTTTGGCGGTTGTGGTACTGCTATCTTCGGACATGTTGGTTTCTTGGGCGTTGCTATCGCCTTCGGTCTCACCGTGATTGCCATGGCCTACGGCATTGGTCATATCTCGGGTGCTCACCTGAATCCTGCTGTGAGCTTTGGCGTGTGGGCTAACGGTCGCATGTCACTCAAAGAGATGTTCATTTATTGGCTGGCTCAGATCATCGGTGGTATCATTGCTGGTCTCCTGCTGATGGTGATTGCCAAGTCTGCTGGCATGACTCTTGGCACTTTCGCTGCCAACGGTTATGGTGATTTCTTCAGCGCTTCTGATGTTGCCGCTGGTTATCAACAAGTTTCTATGGGTGGTGCTTTCCTCGTTGAAGCTCTTCTGACCTTCGTGTTCCTGATGGTCATCCTCGGTGTCACTGACAGCCGTCATGCTAACGGCAAGTTCGGCGGCCTCGCCATCGGTCTTACCCTGGTGCTCATCCACCTCATCAGCATCCCGTTGACCAACACCTCTGTGAACCCTGCTCGTTCACTCGGCGTTGCCATCTTCTCCGAGAACCCTCTGGCTATGCCTCAGCTGTGGCTCTTCATCGTGGCTCCGCTCGTCGGTGCTTGCCTCGCTGGCCTTTGCTACAAGTGCCTCGCCGGTTGTGAGAAGAAATAAAAATAATCCTTTATTAATTTAAAATTTAAAATTTAGAATTTAGAATTTAGAATTTAGGGGGAGACTATCAATCTCTAAATTCTAAATTCTTTTTTTGTACTAAAGATTTGTCTGGCATATACATCCATATTCCGTTTTGTCTTTCAAAATGTGCCTACTGCGGGTTCTACTCTGTGCCTTCAGTGAAGCGCAAAGCGGATTTCATGGAGGCTTTGAAACAGGAAATCGTTTCTCGCAAGGACTATCTTCATGGTGAGAAAGTCGAGACCATTTATTTCGGCGGTGGCACTCCTTCTTTATTAAAGGTGGATGAAATCGATGCTTTGCTCAAACTCCTGAGCGACACGTTCGAGATTGCAGCACAACCTGAGATTACCTTGGAAGCCAACCCCGACACGTTATCTCTTGATTATCTGGTGGCGTTGAGGTCGTTAGGTGTCAATCGTCTCAGCATCGGCATCCAGAGTTTCTTTGACAACGACCTGCATTATCTGAACCGTCGCCACGATGCCAGCCATGCCTCTGAGTGCCTCCTGTGGGCTAAAGACGCTGGCTTTGAGAATGTGAACATCGACCTTATCTACGGCCTCCCTACTTCTGATGCGGATCAGTGGAGCCGTAACCTGGACTTTTTTTTCGAGACGGGTTTTCCGCATCTCTCCGCCTACGCCTTGACCTTGGAGCCTAATGCCATCCTTACGAAACAAATTGAGATGGGAAAGACGATGCCAGTGAACGAAGACGACGCGATTCGCGATTATGAGATCCTGTGCCAAAAAATGGCACAAGCTGGTTTCCTGCATTACGAAATCTCTAACTTTTGCAAGCCTGAAATGCATTCCCGGCATAATGCCAGCTATTGGTTCGGCACGCCGTACGCTGGTTTTGGTCCATCCGCGCATTCCTACGATGGAACGTCACGACAGTGGAATGCCGCGTCTTTGGAGCGATATGTGGGTGATAGAAGACAGGAGACAGAAGAAGAAAGTAAGGAGGTTCTTACCCTGGAGCAACGGTATGATGAATATGTGATGTTGCGGTTGCGTACGATGTGGGGCATCGACCTCGCTGCTTTAAAACGTGAGATGGGTGAGCGTTTTTCCTCATATTGCGAGCGGCAAGCGGCGCCTTTGATTGTGTCAGGGAAGCTGTCACAAAATCAAGACATCCTTTATCTTAACGATGAACAGATGTTGTTTGCCGATGGCGTGGCGGAGGCGTTGTTTTGGTGAAACCTTGTAACTTTGCCGCATGAAAAAAAACGCGCGTTTCAATTATCTGCTGGTAACCTATCTGATTGGTATCCTTGTCTTCACGGTGTTCCGATTGATCAACACTTGGGTGTATTGTTCCAATGCCCATCCCTCGCCTTCTTTTGACGGCCTTTATGGTCATGCCTTGTGGATGGGATGGCGTTTCGACACAGTTGTCAGCTGCTATCTACTGGCGGTTCCTACACTCATGATGGTCGTTGCTGAGATGGTTCGTATTCGTAAGTTATTGTATTTCAAGATTATTCATGCGCTGTTGGTGACAGGCTATCTGATTGCTTTCTTTGCCTGTGCTGTCGATGTCCCGTTTTTCAGCTATTTCTTCAACCGGCTTAATGCGGTGCCGATGAATGAGATTGACTCGATGGATCTCGTGCTGAGCATGATTTTCAGCGACCCGCTATATCATTTGGCCTTTTTGGCTTTCCTGGCCTTTGCCGTAGGTTATGTGTTTCTTATGCGTTGGGTGTTCCGAAAAGTTTTGCGTGATCATTTCGATACGTCGTTGTCAATGACGGGGTCGGTTCTCGCTTCAGTGCTTTTGATTGGCTTGGTGTTCATTGGAATGCGAGGCAGGCTCAGCAAGAAAAGCCCGATAAGGGTTGGGACGGCGTATTTTTGTAACAATGGCTTTCTGAACCAATTAGGATTGAATCCAGTGTTCACCTTTGTGAAAAGTTTTGAGGAGATGAGCCGAGCGGAGAACCAACCTCTCGCCTTGACGACACCCGAAAAAGCGTTGGCCGTATATCAGGCGGAGCGGGATTTGCCGATGGATAGCACCTTGATTCCCGCTGAATTGTCGTTGCCGTTGCCCCAAGGAACCAATGTGATTCTGGTACTCATGGAGTCCATGACGGTGGATAAGACGGGATTGTTCTATCCCGAACAGTCGTTGACACCTTGTTTGGATAGCCTGATGCGGCAAGGGCTGGTGTTCGACGAATGCTATTCTGCTGGGATTCATACGTATAATGGCATCTATTCCACGCTCTATGCTCATCCCGCCTTGTTGTCTCGCCACACGATGAAGCATACCCAGTTACCAGTGATGTGCGGACTGCCTCAACAGCTGCATGACGCTGGTTATCACAATGTTTTTTTCATGACCCATGACGAGGATTATGACAACATGAGGGGGTTCCTCATGGCTAACGGGTTCGATGAGGTGTTGGGTCAGAGCCATTATCCCTCCCATGAAATTGTGGGTACTTGGGGCGTTCCTGACCATGTCCTCTTTGAATATATGGTGGCGCACTGTGGTGATTTGGCGGCTCAAGGTCCGTTTTTCGCTACCGTCATGACGTGCAGCGACCATACCCCATATATTATCCCTGAGGGAATCGACATCCCCTTCAAAAACAACGAATTGTCGAAACGTATCGTGGAGTACGCTGACTGGTCTATAGGGCATTTCATGGAGCTTGCCTCGCATCAGCCCTGGTTCGCCAATACCTTGTTTGTCTTTGTTGCCGACCATGGCGCGGCAAGGCCTTTTGCTTACGATGTGTCGTTGCCCTACCATCATATTCCGTTGCTGTTCTATCATCCAAAAAATATCAAGCCTTGTCGCACTGACCGGTTGGCTTTGCAGATTGATGTGGCACCCACCTTGATGGGGATGCTTCCCTATAAAGCAGAAAACCATGCCTTAGGCTTGGATGTGTTGAGGCAACATCGGCATTACGCTTATTTCAGCAGCGATGATAAGATCAGTGTGCTGGATGGGGAATACCTTTATTTATACAGGACGGCAGGTGCTTTGGAGAGTCTTTATCATTATGCTGACACCTCGACGGTGGATTTGATGAGCCGGATGCCAGAACGCGCTGAAGCCATGCGTGACTATGCCTTTGGCATGATCCAGCAGTCGTATCAGATGCTTTTTGACAAGTGACTTGCTGAATTGTTATTTCAATGAAGGAACCATTAAGGCACACCGATCAATGATTCGGTTGGCATAATCAAATCCTAAGTCACATAGTTTCTTATTAGTATTGCCATCGTAATTCATATAACAATGGATGATGCTGTAGGCATTGTCCACCCACTTTACTAGCTTGCTGTCACGCCGGCCTATCGCGTCCAAATAGTCATTAAAATGAACTCGGGTGCGGCGATCCTGTCGCACGTGGAATACGGTGTCTAAAGCCATTAGCACTGCAAGCCACAAGTAGTTTCCAGCCGCACGGACGTACTTGTCATCTTGATACTCGATGCCGTCTTCGTCAAGTTGCCCTCGCTCATTGAGGATTTCTTCCGCATTGTCCACATAACGTTTTGCTTCTTTGATGCTGGGCGTTTTTTTTGTTCTTTCTTGTTTTTTGGGGTCTTGTTTTTTCATCGTTGGGAAATGTTTATAATTCAACCGCAAAGATAGGAAGTATTTTTCAAATACAGAACAAAATCATAGAATTTTTTTAAAATAATTACTCCTTTTCGGATAATTCTTTGATAATCATGATGGAAAACGGCAGCGAGATGAGGAAGGTCGTCGTGTCGGCGATGGCTTGTGCCGCCTCAAGGCCGGTGAGTCCCCACAGCCAGGGAGCGATGAAGACAGCGGGAAGGAAACAGATGCCTTGTCGGCACATGGAGAGGAAGGTGGCCTGCCAGGTGTAGTTGATGTTCTGAAGCAACATGTTGGTCGTGGTGCAGACACCCATCAAGGGGAAGGCGATGCACTGCCAGCGCATGACGTGGCTGCCCACTTGGATCAACTCGGGATCCTCGCTGCGGAAGAGGGCGATGATATCAGGAGCGAAAAGATAAGCCAGGGTGCTCAATACAACCAACACCGCGGTGGAGAGTGTCATGCAGAATATATAGCTCTCCTTCACCCTGCCGTAAAGCTTGGCTCCGTAATTGTAGCCACAGACTGGCTGGAACCCTTGCCCAAGACCGATGATCACGGAGACACACATCATCATGACGCGGTTTACGATGGAAAAAGCTGCCACCGTGGAGGCTTCGTTGTCAGGGACGGCATAATGTACCGCCATGCGGTTCAGGCAAATGGTGGCTAATACAGCAAGAGCCTGGCGGGTCAATGATGGCAGACCGCCTCTGATAATCTGGACGTAATATTCTTTTGTCGGTGTGAAGTTCCGTAACTTAATATGCACATTGCCTTCGCGTGAGGTGCCCCAAAGCAACAGGCACCATCCGAAGCATTGACTGATGGCGGTGGCTAAAGAGGCACCGCTGACACCCAGATCTAACACGAAGATGAAGATGGGGTCGAGGATCATGTTGAGAACCGCGCCCGAGGCGATGCCGATCATGCCAAAACGGGCGTTGCCTTGCAACCTCAGCTGGTTGTTCAAAGTCAGCGATGACATCATGAATGGCGTGGCGAGGAAGATATAACGCAGATAGGCGTTGGTGGATGGCAAGATCTGGTCGGTGGCCCCCAGTGCTCGTGACAAAGGGCTCATGAAGATCAGGCAGGTAACACCGGCGATGGCACCGAAAATCAAAGGACTCAGAAATCCTGTCGCCGCCATCTTCCCAGCGTTCTCGGTGTGACGGGCACCCAAGGCTCGCGAGATGTAGTTGCCCGACCCGTGTCCGAAGAAGAAACCGCAGGCGTTGATGAAGGCCATGTAGGCAAAAGCCACCCCGACACCTGCCACCGCCTCCGTGCTGAGATGTCCCACGAAAAACGAATCGACCATGTTGTAGATGCTCGTCACCAACATGCTGATGATTGTGGGCACCGCCATCTTGAGAATCAACCTCTTGACAGGGGCCTGCGTCATCATCCGATAACGCTCTTCGAGTTTCCGTTGGTCGTCGTTAGGCTTCATCAGGATGCTTTTGGGGGATCAGATCACTTTTTTTCGCCAGTCGGCCTTCCAGATATAGAAGAAGGCGATGAGTCCCATGGCGAGGTTATAGAAACACTCCACGGTCCACACGCCGGCGATGGTGGAGGTCTTGGTCATGATAAAAGCGTAAAACAGATAGGCGATACACACCCCAAACTCCAAAGCCATGGCCGCCGAGGTGTTGCCAGTGCCGGATACCGCCTCGAAAAACACCATGCCGATGGCTCCTAAGACCGTGGCGATGCTGATGACATAGACGGAGGGGACAGCGGCTGCCGCCAGGCTGAGGTCGTCGGTATAGATCTGTAAGATGAGTTTCGGGATGATGGAGGTGACGATGGCGAGTGCCAAAGAGCATAACACCGCATTCTTCACCACCTTCCACAGCATGGCCATCACCTCGTCGCTCTTGCCTTCGCCGATGATGCGGCTGGTGAGGGTGTTGGCCGTGGCCGCAAAAGCGAACCCGGGGATGATGAGGATCATATAAGTGCTTCGGACCACCGACGAGATGCCGATTGCGGTCTCGCCCATCTTCTCAATGAGGATGAAGAAGGCGAACCAAGTGCCGAAGGAGAAAAGCCTTTGGATCATACAAGGGGATGCAACCTTGAGGATGTCTCCCATCAGCTTGGATTCCCATGGATGCCAACGGAACATCCCGTATTCCTCGTGCGGGATGGTGACGAAGGTGTAAATCCAGAAGAAACAGAAGGCGGTGACTTCCGCCATGAGAGAGGCCAACGCTGCGCCTCCGATGCCCATCTCTGGCAGTCCGCAATGCCCGAAAATCAAACACCAGTCTAGGAAGATGTTGACCACCGCCATCAAGATGGTGGAGTAAGTGATGACCTTGGTGTTGCTGATGCCCACATAGAACGAACGGAACAAAAAGTTAAATACGACAAAGATGATGCCGAACTGTCGGTATTTCAGGTACTCCATGGAGGAGGCATAGATGTTGTCCGACTCGATGATGACCTGCATGAGTCCCTCGCTGCAAAAGTGCAGGATGCTGAACAATATCATGCCGAGACCCAGCACAAATAAGGCTCCGTGCTGGAAGATCACGCCGATTTGTTTCAGGTTGCCCTCGCCGAAGCGCCTTGCGATGAAGATCTGGATGCCCACGGCGAATCCCATGGCCAGGGTGGTGAACACGTAATAGAAGAGGCCGGCCATCATGGAGGCGCTCAGCTCGATGGTGCCGAGATGTCCCAGAAAAGCGGTGTCGGTGAAGGTGATGACAGTCTGCGCGAGGTTACCCAGCATGATGGGGTAGGCGATGCGCCATATCTCTCGGTTGGTGATGGAGGTTTTCATGCCGCAAAGGTACGAGAATTTGGCGAAGTTTTTCGGCGAATTAAGCGAATTGTTTTTTCGGCGAATTAGGCGAATTTAGCGAATTATTACGAACTAAGAAAATTCGCTTAATTCGCTTAATTCGCCGACCCTATAAAATTCGCCTAATTCGCTTAATTCGCCGACTTTATAAAAATTCGCCTAATTCGTTTAATTCGCCGACCCTATAAAAATTCGCTTAATTCGCCTTAATTAAATTGTTGGGTCGAAAAAATGCCTATCTTTGCATTCTAACTTCTATCTTCTGACTTCTAAACCCAAAAATATATGTCACTCGAAACATCAATTATGGCCGACATCAAGGCCGCTATGCTGGCTCGCGACCAGAAGAAACTCGAAGCCCTCAGGGCTATCAAAGCACAGATTTTATTGGAAAAGACCAAGGGCGGTAATGTAGAACTCACTGAGGCCACTGAGTTGGCTTTGCTCCAGAAGCTGGTGAAACAGCGCAAGGAGTCGGCTGCCATCTATGAGCAGAATGGCCGTCAGGAGCTCGCCGACGAAGAGAAGTTCCAGGCTTCTGTCATCGAGGCTTATCTTCCCCAACCCTTGAGCGAAGAAGAGCTGCGTGCCGTCATCAAAGATGTCATCGCGCAGGTCGGCGCTACCTCTATCAAAGATATGGGCAAGGTGATGGGCATGACGACCAAGCAAGTCGCCGGCAAGGCCGACAACGCCAAAGTCTCACAGCTCGTCAAGGAGATGCTGGGTAATATGTCCAAGACATAAAACTTTAGAATGTAACAGCAGTATATTCTTTGCCTAATTGATGGATTTGCTGTAAAATTTGAGCCTCTCGCTCTTGAGACGGTTTTTTATATCCATTGATATAGTTGCGAAGCAATCCAGCATTAATCCCCGCCTTTAGTGCAAACTGCTCTACATTGATTTCCGGATGGGTCAAAAAAAAGCGTTGCATCTCAGAGGGTTCCGCCTCATCATAAGTAAAACTTTCGAAACTGACATCCACATCTAATTTCCGCCAATGGATTCCGAGTATCGAGAACTAATCTTGGCATCAGTCTTTTATTTAGCGTGAAGATCCATCTTGCGGATCTCATCCAATTATTCTTGATTCAATATGCCTGCATCCCAAAGCCTGTCAGATTCCTCATCCAGCTTTGCTTGGAAATACCGTGTGTGCTCTATTTGTTGTGCTTTCATGGCCGTTTTTCTGCTTGCAAAGATATACATCTTTACCTTGCCTCGCAACAAAAAACTTCAACGACCTTGTAACATTTCTTGTTTTGCGACTACATCTTTACGTAATCATCAAAACAAGAAATTATGGAAAGCTTCAAAAATCTGAAATGCCCCAGCTTTGAGGACCTTTGGCTCCTGCTCGCGCTGGGCGACGGACATAGCTTGAACGGAAACATCCTTGACGATGCCTCACTCGAAGTGATGCTGCGCATCGAGAAAACCATGCAACGCCTCAAAGCCATGGGCGATGACGACCGACGGTACCTCTGGATGGAAATCGAAGCACCACCGCCTGATGAGGACGAGGAAGAAAATGGCTTTTGGGAGGAAGAGCCAGACCCGAACGGACATCTGTGGTATCAGCTGCTCACCGCCCACTACAAGGGATTCCACTATCTTCTGATGAGCAATAGGCACTGGCGGTTCGTGGACCTGCGTAGCGCGCATCATGTAGGGGCGGAACGGGACCCCGAAAACGACTTCTACTGTAACATGGTGGAGCCGCTGACTAGGCTGGAGACCTACGTGACGGCATTGGTGGATGCCATTGTGGATGACCCCGAGGCTTATAACGATTACGTGGAACGGCATCTTCCATATAACAAACGTGTCGGCACCATCCAACGCTCGACGCTATGCAGTATATGTCCCTCGTATCACGCAGTGGAACACCCGCAACGTTATCTCCAGATGCTCGAGGCTATGATGGCCATGGAGCCGAAACGATTCGAGGTGATGACGTTGCGGCTCTATATGCACTACTGGCGCGTCGCATACGTGGCCTACACCACGATGGACCGTTACGATCCGGATGACCCCGAGGTCTTTAAAGGTATGACCGACGAGGAGGTGTTCTCTTATTCAAGCAAAGGCAGGGAAGTCGAAGGCTATGACCTCGACTCAGAAGAGGATTACCTGAAATGGGAAAAGGAAAACTCCAGCTACCATTGCCACGATGTGGCCTACGCCCGTATCCATCTGTGGCCACATCGCAATGAGGAGGGCTTGTGGTTTTTCAGTTTGGCTTACAATGTGGTGGGTTATTTCCAGGATGTGCTCAACATACTCACAGTTTTCTACCAGATGGGAGTGGGGATCGATATCCGCTGCTTTGCGGAACATGCCATAGCTAAGCTCAAAGAAGAAGACGAGGTGACCATCACGCCGCAGCCGAACAAATACCGCGAGGAGATGAGCCTGCCATATCCCGATGCCGCAGTGACCGAGGAGATGGTGCAGGAAATCATCAAAAATACAAGGTGGATGCCTCAGGCAAAGGTGAGAGTGGTGTAAGCTAATTTTACTATCTTTGCGGCATTAGTACCAGAGTAATTAAAAAGTTATGGCCTATAAATTTTCGGATCGCACCCTCGCCTTGCCAGTTGCTCTTAATGAGGAGGAACAGTATATACTTTGTATGATTGCCTACTTCGGGCGGAGTCTTACACAGGCTTATGTGAGAGACTTCTGCTTATGGAAAGATGTGAAAGTTTTACATGTCAGGGGCATCGTTGACAAGCTTAACCATAAAGGTATTATCTCGCAGCCTAGCAACTACTGGGAGCCATACGGTTACGTTTACTCCACTTATTATTTCACCGTGGCCTTTTTGCTGATGGATCGTCATCCCGAATGGTGGGAGTTCTTCAAAGCCCAGCATTTGCAACAAGACCCTGCCAGAAAATTTGAATGGAATGTCGCAAAAGCTGTTTACACCAACGCACCAAGTCAAATCCAAAACATCCATCTGTTTCCTGAGTGGGGAGAGAGGTATAGGCCGTATTTTTATAAGAATTTTTTCGATGCGGAATTTCTGCCAGCTTTTGTCTCCCTTAATCCGGATCAGATGGAAAGTTTGCTCCTGAATAATCTTGAGGACTTGCTTGATAATGAGTCTTGGAATGAGGAGAACATGGCTCAAATCCTTGCCATTATTGACTATTACTGTCAATATGAACCCAAAGCGAAAACTGGTCTAACGGGAATGCTCAAAACCTTCCAATTCCTTTTTTACGGCGATATTCCGCAATGGGATGCGAAAGCAGAAACGCATTGGTCTCTGTGTGTCAAGGCCATTCTGTCACTCTATCACGGCGATCTTGAGCTGGCAGGCGAGCAGTTTGAAGCCTCGCTGAAGCTGCGCAACAAGAAAGCGAAAACAAAGAATGTGTATGAAATAGAGCTACTTGACTTTTTCTTGATACTTTATTATGCCAAGGCAAACACTCCGGCAACGGTGAAGAAAGCTGCCCAGTTTATTAACAAACCTCTTGTCAAAAACTATTTTGATTACTTATCTTGCCAAGTGATTGTTCAACAAGTTATTTTAGGGGAGAACGACACTCACTTGGCCAATCAACTTGTCACTTATTGGAAGTCGTCTCGTGACAGAGCGCTGGTGACGCATTTCACCACGTTGCTTGCGCATTATTTCGATAAGACTGATGTTTTTTTGAAGCACCACTATCTTATCAATGTCATCCCGAGATGTCCTTTGTTATGTCATGAGCTTTCTCCCTACCTGGAAATCAAGGACGAAGAGCAACTTGAAAAGAAGTTCGGTGGCAAACCCATCCTGGCTTCCCTCCAAAAAAAGGAATATTGGGAGTCGGTCATCGAAAAACTCACAGCCTCTTTTGAAGAGAAAAATGAAAAAACATTGGCCAATCAAGCCGCAACTCGTTATGTTTATCTGATTGGCGACTATGAGTCGATGGAGGTGAGGGCGCAACGCATCCTAAAAACCGGGGGATGGAGTGTGGGTACAAGGGTCTCGGTTGACAGGTTTGTGCGGATGGAGTTGGAAAACATGGACGAAACCGATAAAAATGTCGCAACGAATTCGCGCTCATACAGCTATTACGCTCTTTATTCCCGGTATGCCATCCCGCAGCTGGTCGGGAGCGACCGCGTGTTTTACGAGGATCATTCGGGTAGGCGTCCCGTGGAAATCGTTGAGGAGAAACCTTTCATCGCCATTGAGAGAGTAAAGGACGGATTCTTTATCAAAACTAACGTTCCGCAAAAAAACGAGTATGGCGAGATAATAAATAATACGGTGATTTGCCGTAACGATAAGACGCATTTCACCGTGTTCAGGCTTAGCGATATGGAACGACAGGTGATTGACGCACTTACAGTGCTGGGAAAATTCCCGCAACATGCTGAACCCGCCTTGCACCATTTTTTGGAACAGCTTTCCGGAAAGATCGAAGTGCATTCCGACCTGTTGGAAGGTGGCTCCTCGCTTCAGAAAAAAGATGGCATGGCACGGCTCATCCTACGTATCATCCCCCTCAAAGACGAGTTCTCACTTGAAATCCAAGCTCAGCCTCTGGAAGGAGGCAAGCTGAGACTTGTGCCTGGCCTGGGGAAGGAGGACGTGTTCGACGAGGCGGATAACACTCGCTATCAGGTTCAGCGTGACACGAAAACAGAGGCTGCGTATTTTTCCGAAATCAAAGACTTCATGCAATCCACGCTTTTTGTTGACCTGAGCGTCAACCAAGCCTCCCTATCAGTGGAAGACCTGCTCGGACTGCTCGAATTTGTCAATGACAAGAACGACCGTTTTGAGGTGGAGTGGCCTGAAGACAAAAAACTGAACTTGAAAGCCACCTTGAATAAATCGTCGTTCAACATGCAACTGAAATCGAAGGAGAACTGGTTCGAGGTGGAAGGAGAGGTGAGGATAGGCAACGAAGTGGTGTCAGCCATGCAGTTCCTCAACTTGATTTCGCAAGGCATCGTTAACGACCGTTTCATCAAGCTGAATGAGACCGACTACCTGGCACTTACCGAGAACTTGGCCAAATACCTCCAACGGCTCGAAGGTCTGACCCAGCAAAGCCACGGCAAGTCGAGAGTGCCTTTCTATCAGGTGGGCGCCTTGGCCGACATCGTGAAGCACAGCGACGGCAGCGTCAAATCGGACAAAGAGATGAACGCTTTGATGAAGAAAATCGACCAAGCAGCAAAGATGGATGTCGCTGTGCCGTCAAGGCTGAAAGCGCAGCTGCGTGACTATCAGCGTGAAGGCTTTGAATGGATGGTGCGTTTGTCAGAATGGGGCGCTGGGGCTTGCTTGGCCGATGACATGGGTCTCGGCAAGACGGTGCAGTCCATCGCATTTATGCTTTATAAAGCCTCCGAGGGTCCTTCGCTGGTGGTGTGTCCCGCATCAGTCATGCTGAATTGGGCCAATGAGTTGAGCCGTTTCGCCCCGACGCTGGATGTCAAGATTCTTAACGAGTCAGCTGACCGCGATGCCATGCTGAGCAGTGTTAAGCCATACGACGTGGTGCTCACCACCTACGGGTTGCTGGTTCGTGAGGAGAAAAGCCTCACTGGTATCGAATGGAACATCGTCTGCCTCGACGAGGCACACACCATCAAAAACCGTGGCACGAAGATGTCGGCGGCAGCTATGAAGCTGAAGTCGCAGAACCGTGTCATCCTCACGGGTACACCCATACAGAACTATCTCTCAGAGCTTTGGAATCTGTTCCAGTTCCTCAATCCCGGGCTGTTGGGTAGCTTCGACCATTTCACGAAAAAATACATCCTCCCCATCGAGCAGGATGGCGACAAGGAACGTCAGAAGCAACTAAAGAAGATGATCACGCCCTTTATGCTCAGACGCACCAAGGCCGAGGTGATCGAGGAGCTTCCCGAGAAAACGGAAATCACACGCAGGATCGAGCTTTCCGACTCGGAGAAGGCGGCTTACGAGACCATGCGTTTGGTGGCAGAGGCTGCCTTGCAGTCAGAGGAGAAGGTCGATGTCAACACCTTGGCACAAATCACAAAACTGCGACAGGCTGCTTGTTCGATAAGCCTTGTCCAAAAAGACTGGAACTTCGACTGTACGAAGATCGCTGCCGCTGCCGATTTGGTGGATGAAATCATAGAGTCGGGTAATAATGTATTGGTATTCAGTCAATTCACATCTTTCCTTTCGATGGTGAAGGCTGTGCTCGAGAAACGTGTGGGCAAGGACAAGCTGTTTTATCTGGACGGTACAACCACCCTTCGTAAACGCGAAAAGATGGTCGCCGACTTTCAACACGGTGCTGTACCCGTTTTCCTTATCAGCTTGAAAGCGGGCGGCTTGGGACTCAACTTGACCAGTGCCAACTATGTCATCCATCTGGATCCTTGGTGGAATCCCGCCATTGAACAGCAGGCCACCGACCGGGCTTATCGCATCGGCCAGAATCGTAACGTCACGGTGTATCATCTGATTTCAGAGAACACCATCGAGGAGAAGATCCTCCGCCTGCACAAGACGAAACGCGATTTGGCCGATTCCCTCTTGACCGACAGCAACATCAGCCGTGCCATGACTATCGAAGACCTGCGCTATCTGGTGGAGCAAGGGGAATGAATCGTCGGAAATTATGGCGGAGAGAAAGCACAGGGAGGCCTATTTTCCAATATTGAATTATTTGAGTTGCTATTTTATTTAGAATAATATTCAATATTGTATCATTATTAATGATATTTTTATATTTTTGCGATGTGAAAATTAAAATAATCTTATTATGGAAACGACATCGATGATTAAAGGTATTAATTCCTCCTTCTCCCCGATTGAAATACCAAAAGGAGTGCCGGCTTTTGGAAAGAAAAAGAATAAAAAACCAGAAAATACCGTGGAATTAAATGATTATGATTATCTTTGCCGAAAAACAATAGATATGTCATACGCTGAACTTGCACAGTTGGAAGTTTTGAGTGCTTTGAATTCCATTACAACTCAGGAGGAATTGAATGAATTCAAGGATTTACTTGCCCATTATTTCGCTGATAAAGCTCAAAAAGCCATAGATGCGTTATGGGACGAAGGTGTAATCAACGAAAAGACCATTGAAGAATGGGGTAAAGAACAAGATTTTGTTAGAGTATGAGGAAATACTGGCAATAAAGACAACTGCTGAAATCGCTCTCAATATTGTTGAGGCAATCGCAAAGTTCTCGTCCACTGTTTTTCAAGATTCCTTTGTCCATTTTGGTTTGATACAAGAAGATATTGATGACAATAAATTCGTGGATTGTGCCATCGCTTCTGGTGCCGAATTCATTGTCTCTAATGATTCTCATTTTTCTATTTTGAAAACTATTCCTTGGCCGAAAGTTTCAGTGGTTAGTATAGAGGATTTTGTTAAGGAAATAAGTTGATAGCACATGTCATGAAAACAAAAATCCTCTTTAGGGCATACTTTTTGCATATTATCTTTGTTTTTTAACTATTAAATTTTTGTCAATATGAAAAAGTTGTTTTTTTATTTGGCGCTGTTTTGTGGCATTGCCCTATTAAGCACCAGTTGTAACAAGGAAAACCAAAACCAAGTTGAACCTGAAACCAACGCGGGGACTTTGGTCGTTGGAAGCAAAACCCTGAATATCACGACATCCAAAGATGCTGCCTTCGGTAACCAACACGCTATCGTCTTCGCCTCGGAGCAGTTCACGAACGCAACCAATAACGGCCTCGCCGTGATCTTCGATGGCCCTGTCACCCCTGGCCATTATGTCCTGGGTGACCCTAAGACTACGACTCCTAAAGTGGTCGGACTTAAAGACTTCAATATGGGTGAACTTCAGGCCGTGATCGCAGTGGATACCTTGAATGTCAATGAGGTTTACTACTGGGTCAGCGGTGAGCTTTCCATCACTGAAGAAAATGGGACTTACACAGTGGTGCTTTCACAATGTGTAGCTGTCAACCATGCTGGCAATAACATCACCCTGTCAGTGAACTTCACTGGCACTTTGTCACCTTTTGTTATTAACACGGATAACAAGTTCATCGTGGATGGTAAAGAGACAGCAATCAGCTTGGCTGGATACACCTCCATCGGGCTTTCCGATACCGTGGGCCATTTTTATGGGACTCGTTCCATGGTGTTCATGTCGCCCAATCATAAGGTTGCGTTCATCGTCAGCTATCTGAACAGCAGCACTATCGATGGCACCTATCAGCTCAGCGCCCTCATCCCATATCTGCCTGCTTTGCCGTGCGTCCATTATGCTACTGACTTCGATTTCTGGAGTGCTACGCCTCAAACGGGTTATGTGGCTGAAAGTGGAACGCTGAAAGTGCAGACGGATAGCGATGGCGTCCGTACCGTCACCATCACGAACGCCAAACTTCGTAATTTAGAGCATCCTAACAGCATTTTCTTCCCAGTCATCGATGCCTCGCTTCAATATCAGGGCTTGATGTATGAAATCGGGAACTAATCAGCTATGAAAATAAAACTCCTCTTCATCTGCCACGGCAACATTTGTCGTAGTCCAATGGCGGAGTTCGTCATGAAACACTTGGTGGAAGAGGCCGGCGTCGCCGATCAGTTTGAAATCGCCTCCGCCGCCACTTCCACCGAGGAGATTGGCAACCTTGTGTATCCTCCAGCTCGACGAAAGCTTGCGGAACACGGCATCGGCTGTGCTGGCAAGACCGCACGGCAGATGACCATCGACGACTATCGCCATTATGACTATATCATCGCCATGGACCATAACAACTTGCGGAACTTGAAACGTCTTATAGGCGATGACAAAGACCATAAAATCAGCCTCTTGATGGATTACACCCACCGACCTGGTGATGTGGCCGACCCTTGGTACACCGGGGATTTCGATGCTACGTGGCGCGATGTTTTGGAAGGGTGTGAGGGACTGTTTAGTTCTATCTTTGCACCCTATATTCCTTGACTCATGAAGAACACGAATGGCACTCGTAATCTCCAAAACGCCGCTAAGATCTGTGTCGGCCTCTTCCTGACCGACCCCAAACGGTCGTTCTGGGGGCGGATGTGGCAGCTGTTCTCGAGATTCACCTGGGAGTTGCCCCAGACTCTGGCGGGATGGCTCTTTACGTTGGGCCGTGCGCTCGTGGGGAAAGTGGATCGTGTCGATGCCTTGGGTGGCATCACCTTCGCCACCAGAATCACGGAGAAGGGATGTATGGGAGTGTCATTAGGCACCTTCGTCGATCTTTGGGATGGACACTGGCTCCGTGACGGCGAGATGGGATTAGTGCTCAGCAACCAGCTCTGTATGCATGAGTTCGGTCATACCGCCGACAGCCAGCGTTTTGGACCCTTGTATCTTCCCGTCATTGGTCTGCCAAGCTTAATCAGTGCCTTCGGCAAAGGCAATCACAGCGTCTTTTGGACGGAACTTCGAGCCAACCGCCACGCCAAACATTATTTTGCCCAACGCTATCAAATAAGTTGGAACGAATTCGGATATCCTACCACGAAACCAAATCCTTCGGGAACCTATACGGCATGACTTAAACAAAAAAACACCGCTGAAAAGCGGTGTTTTTAGTGGAGCATAACGGAGTCGAACCGATGACCTCTTGCATGCCATGCAAGCGCTCTAGCCAACTGAGCTAATGCCCCTTAGCTTTGTTTTGCGCTGCAAAATTACAACTTTTTTTGATTCCGCAAGAAAAAAACACGATTTTTTTTCTTTTTTTCAAAAAACCATCCTTGTTTGCTGCGAAAATCATATCTTTGCTCTTTTCCCAACGATTCAACAATCTGTACAATTCAATATCTCAATCATTCAATACCCTTATTCCCTTGAAGACCATTAAAGACATCTATAAAATTGGTATTGGCCCTTCCAGTAGCCATACCATGGGGCCCCAAAAGGCAGCCCAGCTTTTCAACGACCGCTATCCCAACGCGGATGCCTTCGAAGTGACACTCTATGGCAGTCTAGCCGCAACAGGCAAAGGCCACATGACCGACTGGGCCATCCTCAACACGCTTCAGGCGCCTGCTGAAATATTATGGAAACCCGATGTGTTCCTTCCTTTTCATCCTAACGGGATGTTATTCAAGGCTTTGGATTCTCAAAAGGAAGTCCTGGGTGAGTGGACCGTGTTCAGCATAGGCGGTGGAGAACTGGCTGAAGAAGGGCATCGTAATGAGTCGGTGGATGTCTATCCCATGGATAAGATGACCGATATCCTCGACTGGTGCGAACATTCAGGTCGTACCTATTGGGAATATGTCTATGAATATGAGAACCAAAAAGAGGTGGAGGACTACCTGATGGAGGTGTGGCAAGTGATGAAAGCGGCGGTGGAGCGTGGCCTTCAACAGGAAGGGGTGTTGCCGGGTCCTTTGCATCTCGCTCGCAAAGCCGCGATGTATCACGTCAAAGCCAAAGGCTATTCGCATACCTTGCAGAGCCGTGGCTTAGTCTATTCGTATGCCCTTGCCGTCTCCGAGGAGAATGCCTCGGGCGGACGCATCGTCACGGCTCCGACATGTGGCTCCTGTGGTGTGATGCCTGCGGTTCTATATCATCTCTCGAAGAGCTATGACTTTACCGATATCCGCATTGTGAGAGCTTTGGCTACCGCGGGTTTGGTGGGCGACATCGTTCGCACGAACGCCTCCATTTCCGGTGCTGAGGTGGGATGTCAGGGCGAGGTGGGCGTGGCCTGCGCCATGGCCGCCGCCGCCGCCAACCAACTCTTCGGCGGGAGCCCGGCTCAAATTGAATACGCCGCCGAGATGGCATTGGAACATCATCTTGGCATGACTTGTGACCCCGTGTGCGGACTTGTCCAGATACCCTGCATCGAACGGAACGCTTACGCCGCCGCCCGCGCCCTCGACGCTAATATATACTCCACCTTCACCGATGGCCATCACCGTGTGTCGTTCGACAAAGTGGTCGAGACCATGAAAGAAACAGGAAAAGACTTGCCTTCTTTATATAAGGAGACCTCTCAAGGTGGACTTGCGCGTGATTTTCAGCAGATGAAATAATGATTATTAAAATATTAAACTATATACTATGAAATCGCTATTTAAATCACTGTTGTTCGCTGTCTTGATGATTGCTGCAAGCACTTCGTTTGCCCAGCAAACTATTTCTTTGGATAGGTCACAAGACCGATTTGCTATTCTGGAAGATCAAATGCAAGGCCTTCGCTTGAATGTCAACTATGCACAGCTCCAGTCGTCTCGTTTGGAGCAGTCGCGTGGTGCCTTTTATGAGCTATCGCTCGAAGGGGGTCTTTTCGATGGGTCTGTTGGCGACCCAAAACTTCCTGTCACACAGCGTCTTATTGAAATTCCTTTTGGCGCTGAGGTGAATGTGCAAGTGCTTGGCTATCACACCGAGGAGTATGACCTTGCCGATTATGGCGTGGGGCAGTTGATGCCGATGCAGGCTCCCGTGTCGAAAAACGACCTCCCCGAAGAAGCTCCTTTCGTCATCAATGAGGCGACATACTCGCGCGACGAATTCCTGGGTCAGCCCTTAGCGCAGGTGGAGGTGCTGGGAACCCTTAGGGGATACCGTCTCGCAAAACTCGTGCTTTCCCCCGTTTCTTATAATCCTGTGCAAAACAAAATCAGAGTCTGCAACGATATTGATGTGCGGCTTCGTTTCACGGGGGCTGATGAGGCACTGACTCGTGAGGTCAAGGCGAAAACACGCTCTCCTTATTTTGATTTCATTCAAGACCGGCTCTTAAATGCTGCCGTCAGTCGTGATTATCCTGGTCATCCGGACATGACCCAATATCCTGTCACTTACGTCATCATCGCCGATCGTATGTTTGACGGTTATCTCGAAGACTTCATCCGTTGGAAGACTCAGAAGGGCTTCAAGGTGGTGTTGGCTTACACCGATGAGATAGGAACCACGTTGGGTGCCATCCAAGCTTTTATACACGGACTTTATAACAATGCCACGGTCGATAATCCCGCCCCCAGTTTCATCCTGTTCGTGGGCGATACCCCTCAGATTCCCGCTTATATCGGTACTTCCTCGCAGAAGGTGACCGATGTGTATTATGCCAGCGTTGACGGTGACTATTTCCCGGAGATGTATTATGGACGTTTCTCAGCCCGCTCGGTGGGAGAGCTGCTTCCTCAGATTGAGAAAACCTTGTATTATGAGCAATACCAGTTTGTGGATCCGTCTTATCTGAACCGTGTCAACCTAATCGCTGGGTGGGATGACTATTGGAATCAACAGATAGCTCAGCCTACCATCCGTTATGGCATGAACAACTGGTTCAACGAAGACCACGGCTATACGGATGTGTATCCATATTATGGGCCGAATGACTATGCGGGATGTTATCAGAATGACAAGATTTCGGTTGGGATGATTAACTATACCGCCCATTGCAGTGAGACCGTTTGGGGTACTCCTGCGCTTTCGGCCTCGAATATTTATAGCATGAACAACGAGGGCTTTTATCCTCTGGCCATCGGCAACTGCTGCGAGTCGTCGCAGTTTGGTTACGGCGATTGTGTGGGCGAGGCTTGGGTGCGTGCCGACAAGAAAGGAGCGGTTTGTTACCTTGGCTCAGCTCCCAGCACGTATTGGTACGAAGACGCATGGTGGGCAATGGGCTCCTATCATATCACCGAAGGCAACATGGGACAGGCTCCGCAGTATAGCCAGACGACGATGGGCTCGTATGATGCCATGCACGAAGGGGGCTATGTCTCGACAGGTGGCTTGGTTTACTGCGGCAACTTGGCGGTCACCGAGGCATGCAACCATGGCTGGAGCGATGCCGCACATTATTATTGGGAGGCTTATAACGTCTTGGGTGATCCTTCCTTGGTGTGTTACCACACTGAAGGTGTGATAAATACGGTGTCTCACGAGCCTGTGTTGTTTAAGGGTTCTAATCATTTCTCTCTTGAAGCGGAGCCGGGCTCGATGGTGTGCCTGTCGAAAGATGGAGTGCAGCTGGGTAGTGGCATGGTGGGTGACGACGGATCGCTGACGCTTGAGGTCTCTCCTGTCAATGAGGGAGGCTTTGTGGATCTGGTGGTCACCAAACCGCAAAGGATTCCCGTGATACAGTGTGTTCCTGTCGCCACTCCGGGTCAGCCTTATCTTGTTGTTGACGAGGTTGGACCTATGCATTTCCCCTATAATCAGGAGACGATGCTCTCCGTCACGGTGAAGAACGCAGGCACTGTTGAAATGCCAGCTAACACCACCATCGAACTTCAGTCGTTGGATGAAAAGATTCAAGTGGTTGATGGACAATGTTTGTTGACGCAACCCATCCCCGCAGGTGGAACTGTCGTGGTCAACAACGCTTTTAAAGTCAAGGCGGATGCAGAAGTCAGGGATGGCGAGCGTTTTCGTTTGTTGACGCAGGCCGACTGCGGTGAGCAGGTGAACTCGGATTTCTATGTCACTGTTGACAAGCCGGTGCTCGAATATGTCGGTTATGAAGGAGATCACGGCTTCATTGCGGGTGGATGGTATGAGTTGTGGGTGACCTTTAAAAACGTGGGCGGAGCTGCGGCAGAATCGCCTGTGGCGCGCCTCGTCTCTACGAACCCTTCGCTCCAGATCCCGACGTTGGAGACTCATCTGGATCGCTTAGAAGCGGGTGAGGAGACTACCTGCTCGCTCTCTTTCAGACTCCCGGATGACGTGTCAGAAGGTGATGAGCTGTCCTTTGAAGTCTCGTTGCAGGATGTCGGGGTCAGCGTGCGCCAAAACATCACCATCGTGAACCGTTGTGCCATGGAGCTGGAGTTGCGTGATGCAGGTGGCAACGGCTGGGAAGGTGCCCAGCTGCGAGTCAACTTCCAGGACGGAACGCCCGTTACCTATTATGAGTTGCAGGATGGAGCTTCCAACATCTATCAGCTGGCCAGCAGAAAAGGCTATAAGATTAAACTTACCTGGATCAATGGTAACAATGACGCTGAATGCAGCTTTACCTTGCGTTTCGATGACGGTGAAGTGCTCTATGAGAGTACCCCTGACATGTATGGAACGCTGTTGTTGACGGAAGTGGATTGCGCCATCCATGATGTCGGGTTACAGGAAAACCATGATGACACCATGACGCGCGTGTTCCCCAACCCGGCTTCCGGACAAGTGAATATCGTGGCTGAGTCGTCCATCCTTCACTGCCAGATGGTGAACAGCCTGGGGCAGGTCGTTGTTGACAAGCGCTTCCATGAGACGGAGACGCATCTGAACGTGAACGGATTAGTGCCGGGAATCTATCTCTTGCGGGTTAATACCGAGGCAGGGGAGAGCTTCCATAAAATAATGATTAAGTGATTTTAAAAATAAGAATATGAAACGTTTTGCTGTAGTGTTGGCCGGATGTGGCCATAAAGATGGTGCTGAAATCAACGAGGCAGTCTCTCTGTTGCTTGCCATTAGTCAGCATCATTGTGAATATCAATGTTTTGCCCCTGACCGTCCTCAGGCAGAGGTGATTGACCATGTCACCGGAAAGAAGGTGACTGGTGCCGAACGCAACATCATGACAGAGGCGGCTCGTATCGCTCGGGGTAACATCCTTCCTTTGGAGCAGTTCAAGGCTGATGACTATGACGCTCTTTTCTTCCCAGGGGGCTTTGGCGCTGCCAAGAACCTGTGCGATTATGCTTTCAAAGGTGCTGCCATGGAGGTGCAACCCGATGTCGCCCGTGTGATTTTGGAGATGCATGAGGCCAAGAAACCTATCGGTGCACAATGCATCGCTCCGGTGATGCTGGCCCGTCTCATCCCCGATGTGTGTGTCACCTTAGGAGCGGAAGGCTCTGATGTCGCTGATCATGTAAGGGAATGGGGTGCCAACCATGTGCAGACTGAGCATGGTGACGTTTGTGCCGATAATGAGAATCTGGTGTTTACCACACCGGCTTTCATGTTAGATGCCACGTTGAAGGATGTCTATGATGGTGCCTACAACATGGTGGAAGCGGTGATGGAAGCGTTGGGATGAATTAAGAATTTAGAATTTAGAATTTAGAGGGAGACGGAGCTACCCCGTTAGGGGTTTAATCTCGGTAGAAAAGGATTTTAGAATTTGAAAGGATAACCCGGTAGGGGTTTAATCTCGGTAGAAGGGAATTTAGAATTTAGAGGGAGACAGAGATAACCCGATAGGGGTTAAATCTCGGTGGAAGGGAATTTAGAATTTAGAGGGAGACAGAGATAACCCGTTAGGGGTTAAATCTCGGTAGAAAAGGATTTTAGAATTTGAAAGGATACCCCGTTAGGGGTTAAATCTCGGTAGAAGGGAATTTAGAATTTAGAGGGAGATAGAGCTACCCCGGTAGGGGTTTAATCTCGGTAGAAGGGAATTAAGAATTAAGAATTTAGAATTTAGAGGGAGACGGAGATACCCCGTTAGGGGTTAAATCTCGGTAGAAAAGGATTTTAGAATTTGAAAGGATACCCCGTTAGGGGTTTAATCTCGGTAGATGTGGAATTCAGACAGGTGTCAGATTTTATCGCCGTAGGCGAGATCTCCAGCGTCGCCTAAGCCTGGAACGATGTATTTGTGCTCGTTCAGCACGGGGTCGATGGCAGCGCACCACAAGGTCACGTTGTCTAAAGGCTTGAACATTTTCAAGATATTATCGACCCCCGTCTGAGCTGCAATTACGCAGCAGAGGTGCAACTGTTTAGGGATGCCTTTGGTGCAAAGTGCCTCGTAGGCCAGTTGCAGGCTGCCTCCTGTGGCAAGCATCGGGTCGGCGATGATCAACGTCTTGTCGGTCAAGTTGGGCGCGGCGAGATATTCCACCTTGATGCCTACTTCCTCGTGTTTCTCGTCCATATAATAACGATAGGCTGAGACGAATGCGTTTCCAGCGTGATCGAAAATGTCGAGGAATCCCTGATGGAAGGGGAGTCCGGCGCGGAACACCGTAGCAAGGACGATTTCATCGTCATGAGTATTGGCTTTGGCCATAGCCAAAGGAGTCTGGATTTCCTTTTCTGAGTAGGTGAGAGTCTTGCTCACCTCGTAGGCCATCAACTGACCGATGCGTTGCAGGTTATGACGAAAGGTGTTGCGGTCGCCTTGGATGTGGATATCCCTCAGCTCGGTCACATATTGGTTGATGACGCTGTTGCTTTCTGCGAAGTTGATGATTTTCATGGCTTTGGAACCCACAGTTTTGTGTGGGGTTGCGGGGTGGCCCCACACGGAAGTGTGGGGTTTTGGATGGCCCCACACGGAAGTGTGGGGTTAAGGGGTGGCACCCTCCACCCCCCTCCCCTCGGGGAGGGGGCAGGGGGGAGGTTTTTTTTACCAAGCGAAGAGCGGATAGTCCTTCATCATCTTGTTGACCTCGGCCTTGACGGCGTTGATCTTGGCATCGGGAGCGGTCTTGGCAACCGGGTCGATGGCGCTGATGACGTCGTCGATCATCTCCACGATGATAGGCATCTTGTCCTCCTTCAGGCCACGGGTGGTGATGGCGGGAGTGCCAACACGGAGACCAGAGGTGAGGAACGGTGAACGGCTGTCGAACGGGACCATGTTCTTGTTGACGGTGATGTCAGCCAACACGAGGGTGTTCTCCACCATCTTGCCGGTGATCTCTGGGAACTTGCCGCGGAGGTCGATGAGCATGGAGTGGTTGTCGGTACCGCCACTGATGACTTGGTAACCTTTGTCGATGAAGGCTTGTGCCATGACGGCAGCGTTCTTCTTCACCTGAAGGATGTACTCGAAGTACTCGTCGGAGAGGGCTTCGCCGAAGGCCACTGCCTTGGCGGCGATGACATGCTCCAGAGGACCACCTTGGATGCCCGGGAACACAGCGCTGTTGAGCAATGCGCTCATCATCTTCACCTCACCCTTCGGGGTGGTACGGCCTTGAGGATCCGGGAAGTCTTCGCCCATGAGGATCATACCGCCACGGGGACCACGGAGGGTCTTGTGCGTGGTGGTGGTCACGATGTGGCAATAGTCTAAAGGATCGTTGAGGATGCCTTTGGCGATGAGACCAGCGGGGTGGCTGATGTCGGCCATCAGGATGGCACCGACTTGGTCGGCGATGTCACGCATACGGGCATAGTCCCAGTCGCGGCTGTAAGCGGAAGCACCAGCCACGATGAGTTTCGGCTTGCATTCGAGGGCGATCTTCTCCATCTCGTCGTAATCGACACGACCGGTTTCCTTGCTGACGTGATATGCCACGGGTTTGTAAAGCATACCAGAGGCATTCACCGGGCTGCCGTGTGAGAGGTGGCCACCATGCGACAGGTCGAGACCCATAAAGGTGTCACCAGGTTGCAGGATGGCTTGCATCACTGCCATGTTAGCTTGGGCGCCTGAGTGAGGCTGCACGTTGGCGAAGTTGGCATCAAAAAGTTCACAGGCGCGGTCAATAGCCAGCTGCTCGCTTTGGTCAACGATTTGGCAACCGCCGTAGTAACGCTTCCCAGGATAACCCTCGGCGTATTTGTTGGTCATCACGGAGCCCATGGCTTCCAACACTTGCTCACTGACAAAGTTTTCTGAAGCAATCAGCTCGATTCCATGCATCTGACGCTCTTTCTCTTGGCGAATCAGATCAAAGATTTTCTCGTCTCTTTTCATTATTTGATTATTAAGATTTAAAGATTCTTTTTCCGAGTGCAAATTTAGTACTTTTGCCGTATTAAAAAAAAGATTTTATGAAAACTATTCAAAATGCTACTATTGCCTTGATTCTGTTTGGTTTGTTTTTTGTTTCATGCTGCCCAAACAAGCCGATGGAACACTCCCGGGTTGACTATTCCGACACTACTTTTTGGTATTCTTTCGGTGATGAAAGCCATGCGGCGGATGTCTTCTACGTCTATCCTACAGTGTCAACGGTTTCTTTTACTGACAACGATTCTTCCTGGTTTGCAGATCTAACCTTGCCTGGGGTGAGGGAAGAAGCCAACGGAAATCAACGTTTCAACAAGTTGCTCTATAGCGAATATAACTTTTATGCCCCTTATTATCGGCAGATGATATTCGACGCATATCTGCAACCTGCCGATACGCTGGCAAAACTCGCTCAATTCGCTTCCAAAGATGTGTGCGATGCCTTCCAATATTATATGGCCAACTTCAATCATGGTCGTCCTTTCTTTTTGATGGGGCACAGCCAAGGTTCCCAAATGCTGATTGAGCTTTTGAAACATGGCATGACTGACGAACAACGGCAACTGATGGTTGCTGCCTATTGCATTGGATGGCATGTCACAGCAGAAGAGTTGGCTGAATACCCCGAAGCCTTGAAACCAGCCACCGACAGCCTCATGCAAGGCTTGGTGATTTTCAATTCGGTAACTGACACCACAGCTATCGGCATGGTTTCCTATGGTGATGTCGTGGGCATCAATCCGACAACATGGACCATGACCGCCGATACTATCCCTGCTGAATTACATTTAGGCATAGCCACATACAATGATAATCACGACAGCGTTCTCATTGTGCCCAGTCCCACCCGAACCTGTCTTTATAACCATACCACTGTCTGCCTCGACCTCGATCCTGAGATGGTCTTTATTCCAGCGTACGAGCAGGTGTTCCCTCGTGGCAACCTGCACTTTGCCGATTCCTGGCTCTTTGGCGGCAACGTGGTGGAGAATATGCGGTGCAGGCTGAATGCGATGCGGTAGCTATGATATCCACCCGCCAATAATTTCAATCCACCACCCGTCTTTTGTTCTTTTTATCAAGAATGAGTTTCCTCCTGTACCTTGGCTATATTTGATCAAATAAGTATCTTCCTCGTCATCCACTTTGAACATGGGGGTCATAAATAGCTCATCCAGCTTATCATTGTATTTTTTGTTTTTTAGGAACTCTTGTTCTGACAGCACAATGATTCTATAGTTATGGGGTTGAATGGCTTTGAGATCTGGATCGTCGGTCACCAGCATTACGGTGGGGGTGTCTTCTTTGGCAAATTGTACTTCTGGGTTTTCGGAGAAAGGTATGATTTCTCCCCGCAAAATCGTGTCTCGACGAGAGCCATCCTCTGCTTCGATAAAGGCTCTGAAAATTATTCTCTTGTCTCCATTTATGATAGTTTCAAAAGCCGAGGCCTTTTCTGTTCTTGGCAGAGCACAACGGGGGTTCGCATCTTGATTGTCGGGTATCCCATCGCCGTCGGTGTCGCGGTTGTTTGGATCGGTAAAGAATTTAGCTTCAACAATATCGGTAAGGCCGTCTTCATCCGTGTCTTTACGAAGAGTTTTTAAATCAATGATCAATAATAGTCCGTCCTTAACAAGTTGAAAATCAGGTTCCGGACCTGGATGCATGAACGGCTTCATTTGACGAAGAAGGCAGGCCTCTACCTGCAAGTCCCCTTGTTCATTGATTAAAGGATGTTTGGATTCTCCTTTGATATACAGAGGTTGTTTCTGAACAATTCCCGTATAATAATATTCCCAATTTTCCCCGTAATCCTCGGAATAAGCCACCCAAACACCGGGTTCCCCGTGGGAATAATTTTCATACCAACCGCTTTCATAGACAACGGCCTCAACATTTTCCTTCTTTTCATGCCTGATGACTTGTCGCTCATCTACTTTGTCAATAATGCTTGAGCCAGGTTTAAACGTTAGTTCTAAGTACTTAGAGAAATAGGGTTGATTGTCATTCTTCACGTATGGAGTGTAGTCATCTATTTTTCGGAATTCAAAAAAGGGATTTTGATAATTACGGATGGTTCTGCGACTTACTTTTTTGAAGTAATATAGGTGAGAAGTCTTTCTTCTTTGTTTATAATAGGCATCTTGTTCCTGGCTTGGATATGACTGTGCGAACATGAACGCAGGTAACAAAAGGAATAATAAAAATGGGAATAACTGTTTTTTCATAGTGGGATTTATTTATGATGACTGTTCTTCTGTTTGTGAGAGCAAAAATATGGATAAAAGCTACAAAAAGTATCTATCTCATTGTCGAGTACAGTTTTTTCTTGATGAATTGATGTTATAGTTTGTTGTATTTCAGAATACTAATAAGAAAGTGAATATAGTAATAATCAAAACATATTATTGAAGAAATCAACGATAAAGTTTGCTAAACAGAAAACTATTTGTATATTTGCAGCGTGAAAACGAAGGACAATGGCAATAAGGGTCACATATTTGCAAGAGGCTCGCGATTTTCTGCGGGAAATTGAAGTTGATGCGGCGAAGAAACTGGCCTTTAATGTGAAAAAGGTTCGTATGGGGGTGAAAGACACGAAAATTTTCAAGAAACTCAAAGGAACGGAAATTTGGGAGTTCCGCATATCGCACGCTGGCAACTGTTATCGGTTGTTTTCCTTTTGGGACAAACGTACCGAAACATTGATTGTGGCTACACATGGCATTGTAAAAAAGACGCAATTGACTCCAAAGAAGGAGATAGCGAAAGCGGAAGCGATACGAAAGGACTATTTTGATGGCAAATGAAACATTACTTGATATGAAACAGTACACTGAAGAAGAAGTTCTTGACGAACTTATTGGCAAAGAAGGGACACCTGAGCGTGATGAGTTTGAGGCCAAACTAAAGAAAGAAGTTGACGATTACTTCATTGGCGAAGCTATCAAGAAGGCTCGCAAGAAGCAGGGACTGACCCAGTCGGAACTTGGCGAGCGCATGGGCGTGAAAAAGTCCTTCGTTTCGAAGATGGAGAACGGTCATGGCATGGCTTATTCGACTTTCGTCAGAGCATTCCAAGCTTTGGGTGTCACCTCCGCCAGTCTCGACCTTGGATCATTTGGTCGTGTCTCACTTTGGTGATGACCAGCGTTACCAAATCCACAAGCCGAGTCATTCAATCTTATCTAGAATTCCACGTATTATTCCCAAACTATATCAGTTAAGGTATTTCATTTTGCCATTTTTTGTTAATTTTGCGCCCAAAATAAAACCAAACAGATGAAGAATTTTGTAGAAGAACTCCGCTGGCGCGGAATGCTGGCACAGATGATGCCAGGAACGGAAGAACTCCTCCAGAAAGAAATGGTGACGGCTTACCTGGGTACCGACCCCACCGCCGACTCACTGCATATCGGCCACCTCTGCGGCATCATGATGCTCCGCCATCTGCAACGTTGCGGCCATAAACCCATCATCCTTGTTGGCGGTGCCACCGGCATGATTGGCGATCCTTCGGGTAAAAGCCAGGAACGCAACCTGCTCAACGAAGAAACCCTCCGCCATAACCAGGAATGCATCAAAAAGCAAGTATCCAAGTTCTTGGACTTCGAATCAAAGGAGCCCAACGCCGCCGAAATGGTCAACAACTACGACTGGATGAAGGACTTCACCTTCCTCGACTTTGCCCGCGAGGTGGGTAAGCACATTACCGTGAACTATATGATGGCCAAGGACAGCGTGCAGCAACGCCTCAACGGCACCGCCCGCGATGGCCTTAGCTTCACCGAGTTCACCTATCAACTCCTGCAAGGCTACGACTTCCTCTGGCTCTACCAGCACAAAAACTGCAAACTGCAGCTGGGTGGCAACGACCAGTGGGGTAACATCACCACGGGTACCGAGCTGATCCGCCGTACCCTGGGCTTCGAGAACGAAGCTTTCGCGCTGACCTGCCCCTTGATCACTAAGGCTGACGGCAAAAAGTTCGGCAAGACCGAGAGCGGCAACATTTGGCTCGACCCGAAACGCACCACACCCTATAAGTTCTACCAGTTCTGGCTCAACGTCAGTGATGAGGATGCCGAACGTTACATCAAGATCTTTACCTCTTTGGAGAAAGAAACCATCGATGCCCTCATTGAGGAACACAAGAAAGACCCGGGTATGCGCGTCTTGCAAAAACGTCTCGCGCAGGAAGTCACCGTGATGGTTCACTCACAAGAAGCCCTCGACGCTGCTATCGAAGCCTCCAACATCCTCTTCGGAAAAGCCACCAAAGATGCCTTGGTGAAACTCGACGAACAGACTTTCCTCGACGTGTTCGACGGTGTGCCTCAAGAGCATGTCGCTTTAGAAGACCTTAAAGCAGGCATCCCGATTGTCGACTTCATGGCGGTCAACACGCAGATCTTCCCCTCCAAAGGCGAAGCTCGCAAGATGACCCAAGCTAACGGCGTGAGTGTCAATAAGGACAAGGTCACTCTCGACAAGATGATGACTCCCGAAGACCTCATCGACGGTAAATATATCCTTGTTCAGAAAGGCAAAAAGAACTATTATTTGGTGGTGGTGGAATAAGTGCGTTTCAACGGCATTTTTCCCCATTTCGTCTATTTGTTTTTGTGAGAGGAATTCCGGATTGCGTACCTTTGCGTCATGATCAAGCGTAAAAGCAAATCGGAATTCCTTTCTTTAAGGGTCATTCTGCTGCTCTCTTTGGGCATCAGCGTGGGTTTTCATCTCCTCTTCACGCTCTCCGCTTTTTTTGGCAACACCTTATTCTTCCCCGAGGTGAAACAGGACCCGCAGCGTCATTTCCATCTCTGGAGGATTGTCTTGTTCACGGTGTGCAATTTCGTGATGGTCTTCCTGCTTTTCCTATATAATCGCAAGATGTACCGAGTCGATTTCAGGAAAAAAGGAATGCGTGGCTTTTTCATCATCTTTGGGTCTTTGTTGATCACGGCTGCGCTGAGCATTTTTTTCACCTTTATTCCTGAGCTTGTGGCCCCTCGGGAGCATCATCCAGGCTTCATGTCACGCATCATCCGCGATGCATTGATTCGCGACTTCTCCTTCATGGTGGTGGTGGAACTGGTGACCAAGTTGCTGCGTACCTTGTACGAGCGAAATAACATCAGGGTGGAAAATGAGGCACTTAGAGCTGAAAACATCACCACCCATTACGAGGCCTTGAAGAGTCAGATGGATCCGCATTTTATGTTCAACTCCTTGAATACCTTGCAGTTGCTCATCGATACCGATACCGCCAAAGCTCACGACTATGTGCAGGAGCTCTCGCAAGTGCTTAGGGCTACGTTGCAGAACAAAGAGGTCGTCACCTTGGAACAGGAGCTTCAAGGGGTGCAGGCTTATTGCAATTTGATGCAGATCCGCTATGGCGAAAACCTGAAGTTTGATATTCAGATTGAACAAAAGTATTTTCCCTACATGGTGCTTCCGCTTTCCGTACAGGGCTTGGTGGAAAACGCTGTCAAGCATAATGTAATCAGCGCCAAGCAGCCTTTAAAGGTGAATATCCACACCGTTGAAACGGGTTTTTTGAAAGTAACCAACCCCATTCAACCCAAGATTATGGATGAAGCGGGCAACGGCATCGGTTTGCAGAACTTGATGGAACGTTACCGTCTGAAATGGAATGCGGAGGTTGGGATTATGAACGACGGACAGTGTTTTGAAGTAACTTTGCCATTGATTGACCCCAAAGAATAAAATGTCATGAAAGCTCTTATCATCGAAGACGAAAGTATAGCGGCGCAGGCTCTTGAGTCGCTCGTCAAGGAAACCGATCCGGAAGTGGAAATCCTCGCGGTGATTCAAACCATTGAGGACAGTGTGGCGTGGTTTGAGGAAAACGCCATGCCCGACTTGGTGTTCATGGACATCCATCTCGCCGACGGCTCTTCGTTCGCCATCTTTGATAAAGTTGATATCACCTGCCCGATCATCTTTACCACCGCCTACGATGAATACGCCTTGAAGGCTTTTGAAGTCAACAGCATCGATTATCTGTTAAAACCCATCAACAAAGGAGATTTGGAACGGGCTTTGAACAAGTATAAAAGTTTCGCAGATCATGCGCCGAAGAGTGCTTTGGATGGACTGCTTGAGCAGATGGGAGGGCTGAAAAAGAAATATAAGACCTGTTTCCTGATTCCAGAGCGTGACAAACTGATCCCTTTGGCTACCAGTAACATAGCGTATGTGTTTATTGATACTAAGACGGTAAAGGCAATTTCTTTGGATGGGCATACTTATTATCTGAACCAGACCCTTGATGAAATCATGGCTCAGCTTGACCCCGAGGTCTTTTTCCGTGCCAACCGCCAGTTCATCATCTCGCGACATGCTGTCAAAGACCTCTCGGTATGGTTCGGCAACAAGCTGGCTGTCAACCTTACCGTTCCCGTTCCCGAGAAGATTATCGTTAGCAAGGCGAGGGTAGGGGAATTCAAAACTTGGTTTGCTGAGTGATTTTTGTTGAGTTGTTGAACTGTTGAGTTGTTGATTTGTTTATCTTTGTTTGCGAATTCAATTACAACTCAACAACTCAAAATATGAAAATCGTATTCCTTGAACCCCTTGGTCTGAAGACCAATGTTATAGAAGAGGCCTGTGCCGATTTGAAGAGGCAAGGCCATGAAGTGGTCATCTATCCTGACCGTAACGAGAATCTCGAAGAGCTGATCCGCCGCGCCCATGATGCGGAGGTGGTCATCGAGAGCAACATCCCCTTGCGAAAAGACTTTTTGGATGCCTGCCCGAAGCTGAAGATGCTCTCCATCGCCTTTACTGGACTTGATCATATCGACATGGAAGAATGCCAACGACGTGGCATCGTCGTGAAGAATGCCGCGGGTTATTCCACCGAGGCGGTCGCGGAGCTTGCTATTGCCATGATGATTGATGTGTATCGCAAGGTGTTGGAGAACGACCGTATCACTCGTGAATGTCAACGCAAGGGCATCATGCCGGGTCGTGAGATTGGTGGCAAGACCGTGGGGGTCATCGGCATGGGCAACATCGGTCAGCGGGTGGCTAAACTTCTCAATGCCTTTGGCTGCAAGGTGTTGGCTTGGAATCGCACGCCAAAGACGGTAGAAGGAGTGACCTTTGTGGATAAGGAGACGCTGTTGCGAGAATCCGATATCGTCACCTTGCATATCGCTTTGAACAACGAGACCCGCGACTTCATCACCGAGCGGGAGCTGAAGCTGATGAAGCCTTCGGCTATCCTTATTAATACAGCGCGAGGACCTGTCGTGAACGAACAAGCCCTCGCTGTTGCTTTGAAGTCGGGGATCATTGCTGGTGCCGCCACCGATGTGTATGGTACCGAGCCGCCTTTGAAAAAGGACAACCCCTTGTTTGATGCGCCCAACCTGGTGATGTTGCCTCACATCGGCTTTGCCACTGAGGAAGCCTTTGTCCTTCGGTTGGGCATCGTCATTAAGAATTTAGAATTTTGAATTGAGAATTTAGAGAGTCCACGATTCGTCTCCCTCTAAATTCTCAATTCTAAATTCTCAATTTCCTTGGTAAGTGTTGCCATTCAGGGTTTGGATGAACTGGATGGCAGCATTTTTCACGCTTTGGAAGTCGTTGTTGAGTGAGCTGGAGCAGTCGAGGACCAGCATGACGATGGCGCTTCTGAACTCTTCAATCTTGTCGGTGTTGCCAGAGGGTGAGAACTCGCTGTTGATTTGCCAGGTCTCGGTGCTCGGGATCCATCTCCATTGTTTGGTGAAGGTAGTCTGAACCTCTTCGCCTTCAGTGGTGTAGAGGTTGTTGAAGGTGAAGTTGTCGAACATGCCTTCAGAGGTGGCATAGACGGCTTGCTCATTGTCGCATTGGAGTCCCACATAGTTGATTTCATAGAGGATGCCCTGGTTGTTCTCCATTGTGTACATGGCTTCGATGTATTGTTGGGAATCCTCGGCGTTATCGACATTGTCGAAGGTGAAGCGAATCATGGTGCCTGGGTTCGGGGCAGGGGTCTTCAGCGTGACGTTGTACTGGTAGCTTTGGCTGTACAGGTTTTGAGCGATTATGGAGAAGATGTTGCCAACCTCGCTCATGTTACCCACTTCGTAAACGTTGTCGTTGTCGCTGGAGAGCTTGATCAGGTTTTGTTGGAATTCGGCCACATCGGTGACATCAGAGCCTCTTACGCCGATGGTATAGGCTGAAATGGGCACTTGCTGTTCGCCGACCTTGAGGGTGTGAATTCTGTTGTGCACCGCTTCAAGGTAAGCTTCTTCACTGGAGTAGTTGTCGTTCAAACGGTATGAGCCGAGGTCCAGACCGTCGGTGAAAGTCACTACAGAGACGTTGATCAGGTCTTGTGGTGGGGTGACGGCTTCGATTTTGTCGAGGGCGGTGTTCACGGCATGGTAGAGGGCGGTGCCGCTGGCCATGCTGAGTCCGTTGACGAAATCAATCATGTCTTGCTTGTTAGCGTCGTTCAACAACTTCATTGTTTTGGTGTTCAACTCGCTGTTAAAGCCGATGATGCCGACATAAAGGCCTTCCTTGCTGGTGTCAGGTTTGTCTTTGAAGCAGCTGGTCAGGCAGGTTGTCATTCCAAGCAGCAGGGCTGCCATTACAATCAGATTTCTTTTCATGATAGTATTTGTTTAAGGTTTGTTTCAATGTTTCAAAACGCAAAGATAGTAAAATTATTTTATATGGGTGGATGCGTTCTTGAGTTTCCTTTTTTATTCATGGGGGAACGTAAAAAAACGGCGCATCCTAAGACACGCCGTTTCTGTTATCAAAAAGTAAATTCTGTCTTCTTCCTTCTGACTTCTAAAAGAATCATTTCCCTTCACTCAGCTTCTTGTATGCAATGAGGCATTGGTCATAGTTGTCTCCTCATGTTAATAATTGAAAGAAAGTTGTTCCATTAGAGAATGAACGAGTTCTTCTGAAATTATTCCGATAACCTCGCTTTCTGAAGTTGCCATCTGAATTTTTTCAGAAGCTTTTTTTTCACGAGAAGATAACTCAACAACAGGTATCTCTTGAATAGGATTATCATCTTCTAGTTGAGAAATGCAATATGTTTTCATAATGTTTTAATTTTCAAAGTAATTACTGAAAAATTGATGATTCTTCCCTGCATCAAAATAGTGTTTCCGCTTCATCCAGATAATACCATCCCCTTTTGAAATTACCATTACATCAATTGGACCTCCAACGGTTTCTTGATCAGGGCTTACTTTTCGTTTCAATGATGTAAGTGTAATTAAACTTTCAGCAAAATCAGATAAATCCTCCTTCTCCAAACTTGCCACAGAATTCACAAACGGACCGGTATATTGAACATTTTGAGCTTGTTGACTTAGATTCATGAAAGTCTGAACAAAAGGCTCAATTGAGATTCCTAGTGTCACCGCACTATCAGCTGCAATGGCAACCGCATGCTTGTTCATCACTCCAATAATAGCAGTCATTTTAATTATCTATTTTGGTGGCAAAGATAACGCTTTTCCCTTAACTCCGCAAGAGTTTTGTAAAAAAAATATCACTTTTGGTTTAGAAATTTCAAAAAATACTGGTTTTATAATTGCCAAAAAAAAGTAGAGACGGTGCCATGCACCGTCTCTACAATAACGTTGTTTTTAGGAATTTACTTCCCTTCACTCAGCTTCTTATACCCTTCGTATCTCAGCTTAGCAAACTGCTCGGTCTTGGCGAACAGTTCCTTAGCCTCCTCGGGGAAGGTCTTCAGCAGTGAGTTGTAACGGACTTCACCCATGATGAACTTCTGGAAGTCGGCCCAGTTGGGTTCCTTGGAATCCAAGTGGAAGCCGTTCTTGCCTTCTTCTTCCTCAGCGGGGTTGAAGCGCCAGAGATGCCAGTAACCGCAATCGACGGCGAGCTTCTCTTCCATTTGGGAGTGACCCATGCCGATCTTGATGCCGTGGTTGATACACGGGGCGTAGCAGATCACCAGTGACGGGCCGGGATAAGCTTCAGCTTCCTTGATGGCCTTGAAGTACTGAGCCTGTGAAGCACCCATGGCGACCTGAGCCACATAGACGTAGCCGTAGCTCTTGGCGATCATGCCGAGGTCTTTCTTGCGGACCTTCTTACCAGAGGCAGCAAACTTGGCGACAGCACCGGCAGGCGTAGCCTTGGAGCTCTGACCACCCGTGTTCGAGTAAACCTCGGTGTCGAGGACGAGGACGTTGACGTCTTCACCGCTGGCCAGCACGTGGTCGAGGCCGCCGAAGCCGATGTCGTATGCCCAACCGTCACCACCGAAGATCCACTGGCTCTTCTTGGCGAGGAAGTCCTTGTTGTCCAACAGCTCTTGTTCAAGCTCACAGCCGTGGCAGATGCAGATCTTGCGACCGGCAGCCTTTGCCTTCTTGGCTTCTTCCAGTTTCTGGGCAGCCACTTCCTCACCGTAGATCTCTTTGCCCTTGGTGGAGAAGAAGTCGATGCAGCCGTCGATGGAGAGGATGGCCTTTTCAAGGGCGGCGACGAATTCGTCTGTGGCCTTGCGGTTGGCAACGGTGTCGTTATAGGTGTCCAACCACTTCTGGGTGGCTTCCTTCATCCAGTCGAACACGGTGGTGTTGACCAGCTCTTCAGCCTTCTTGCGGAGGCCTTCGCGGATCTTGCGGGCACCCGTGGCCATACCGAGACCGTACTCGGCGTTGTCCTCGAACAGGGAGTTGGCCCATGCCACGCCACGTCCGCTGCGGTTGTTCTTGCAGTAAGGAGTAGCAGGAGCGGAGCCACCATAGATGGAAGAGCAACCGGTAGCGTTCGCCACCATCATGCTCTGGCCAAACAGCTGGGTGATGGTCTTGATATAAGGTGTCTCACCGCAGCCGGCGCAAGCGCCTGAGAACTCAAACAGAGGCTGTGCGAACTGGCTGTTCTTCACGTTGGCGTATTTGTCGATGAGCTCGTCTTTGTAGGTAACCTTCTTCTGACCGTATTCCCAGTTCTTGGCTTCGTCGAGTTGGCTCTCCAACGGTTTCATCACCAGAGCCTTCTCCTTGGCGGGGCACACATCGGCGCAGTTGCCGCAGCCGGTGCAGTCCAACACGGAGACTTGCATTCTGAAATGCATGCCAGCCATCTCCTTCGGCATCTTCATGTCGATGGTGGCCATGCCCTTAGGAGCGTTCTTCAGCTCGTCGTCGGTCATGACGACGGGACGGATGGCAGCGTGCGGGCAGACCAATGAGCACTGGTTGCACTGGATGCAGTTCTTGGAGTTCCACTCGGGAACGACGGTAGCCACGCCACGTTTCTCGTAGGCGGTGGTGCCAGCCGGGAAGGTGCCGTCAACGATGTCCTTGAAGGCACTCACAGGCAGGTCGTTGCCACACTGGGCGACCATCGGACGCATCACCTTGTTGATGAACTCGGGATCATCGGCGTTGTGCTCGAAGACGAAGTCGGTGGTGCAGTCGAGTTTGGCCCATTCAGCGGGGATCTCAACCTTGGTGATTTCGCCACCGCGGTCAACGGCAGCGTAGTTCATGTTGACGATATCCTCACCCTTCTTGCCGTAGCTCTTCACGATGAATTTCTTCATCTGCTCCACAGCGAGGTCGTAAGGAATCACACCAGAGATCTTGAAGAAGGCGCTTTGAAGGATGGTGTTGGTGCGGTTGCCCAGACCAATCTCAGCGGCGATCTTGGTGGCGTCGATGATATACATATTAATATTATTGAGAGCCAGATATTTCTTCACGTAGTCGGGAAGATGTTTCTTGGTCTCTTCAACGCTCCAGGGTGAGTTGTAGAGGAACGTGCCGTTCTTCTTCAAGCCGCGGAGGCAGTCATACTTGCGCAGGTAGCTCGGGACGTGGACGGCCACGAAGTCGGGCGTGCCGACGAGATAAGGAGCCAGGATGGGCTGGTCGCCGAAACGCAGGTGTGAGCAGGTGTAGCCGCCTGACTTCTTGGAGTCATAGTCGAAGTAAGCCTGGCTGTATTTGTTGGTGTTGTCGCCGATGATCTTGATGGAGTTCTTGTTGGCTCCCACGGTGCCGTCAGCGCCAAGGCCGTAGAACTTGGCCTCGAAGGTGCCTTTAGGCAGGATGGAGATCTCTTTGCCGACTCTGAGTGAACGGTGGGTGACATCGTCCTTGATGCCCACGGTGAACTGGTTCATCGGTTTGTCGGCGGCGAGGTTCTTATAGACGGCGAGGATCTGAGCGGGAGTGGTGTCTTTTGAAGACAGACCATAACGTCCGCCGATGATCATAGGCTTGTAGGGGCAGTTCTTGAAGGCTTCCACCACATCGAGGTAGAGCGGGTCGCCGTTGGCGCCGGGTTCCTTGGTGCGGTCGAGCACGCAGATGCGCTTCACATGCTCCATCAGGCTCTTCGGCAGGGCTTCCATGAGGTACTTCACGCTGAAGGGACGATAGAGGTGCACGGTGACGAGACCGAGCTTCTTGCCAGCCTTGTTCTCCTTGTCGATGACGGTCTTGATGACATCGTTGATGGAGCCCATGGCGATGATGACGTCGGTGGCGTCGGGAGCGCCGTAATAGACGAACGGTGCATATTGACGACCCGTGATGCGGCTCATCTGTTTCATGTACTTGGCCACGATGTCGGGCAGCGCGTCATAATATTTGTTCTGCAACTCGCGAGTCTGGAAGTAGATGTCGGGGTTCTGGGCGGTGCCACGGGTGACAGGATGCTCGGGGTTCAGCGCGCGATCGCGGTATTCTTTCAAGGCCTTGTAGTTGACGAGCTTGCGGAGTTTCTCCATGTCGGCAGCTTCGACCTTCTGAATCTCGTGGGAGGTGCGGAATCCATCAAAGAAATGCACGAATGGCACGCGGCCTTCGATGGCTGCGAGGTGAGCGACAGGGGCCAGGTCCATGATCTCTTGGACGGAACTGGTGGCCAACATGGCGAAGCCGGTCTGACGGCAGGCCATCACGTCGGCATGGTCGCCGAAGATGGAGAGTGCCTGGGCGGCTAAGGAACGGGCGGAGACATGGAAGACACCTGGGAGCAACTCGCCAGCGATCTTGTACATGTTGGGGATCATCAGCAAGAGACCTTGTGAAGCCGTGTAGGTGGTGGTCAATGCACCAGCTTGGAGCGAACCATGCACAGCACCTGAAGCACCCGCCTCGGATTGCATCTCAACCACTTTGACGGTCTCGCCAAAGATGTTCTTACGGCCGCCCGCACTCCACTCGTCGATGTACTCTGCCATCGGGGATGAAGGAGTGATGGGGTAGATGGCGGCCACTTCACTAAACATGTATGCAACGTGGGCTGCTGCGCAGTTGCCATCGCATGTCATGAATTTTTTTTCTGCCATTTCTAGAATGTTTTGATTTGATTTAAGTTAAGTTATGAATGTTTTTTCGTTTCCAAAAAGTGGGTGCAAAGTTAAGCTTTTTAAACTACTATTACAAGAAAAATAAATAAAGTGTGATTTTTATTTTTTCATTTCATTTTTTTTGTAATTTTGCGCGCTCAAAAAATGGGTTTAAAAATTCAACAAATAAACAAATCAACATTTCAAAATTCAAACAATGAAAAAGCTTGTTTTAACACTCGGCATGGCCTGCCTCTTCATGGTGGCCTGCAACAATGCTCCTAAACAACAGGAACAACAACCTCAGGAACAACCCAAGCAGGAAGTCGCTGCTGAAGAACATCACTGCCCCTTCTGCACCCTGAAAGCTGAATTCGCTAACTGGGATAACATGGAAGAGACCGCTAAGGCTGAACTGACTCAGAAAGCCATCGCCCTCTTCGCTGAAACCGACGCCAAATGCGCTGAGATGAAAGCTGAAGGCAAAGAATGCTGCGAGAAAGCTGGTGAGATGAAAGAAGGCTGCGAGAAGAAGATGGAAGAGATGACTGAGGAAGCCAAGGCCGCCTGCGAAGCCAAATGCGCTGAGATGAAAGCCAAGATGGACGAAGTCATGGGCAAATGGGCTAACATCGGTACAATGACCCTCGACGAACAGAAAGACCTCATCCTCGAGCGTATCGCTGCCATGGGCATGGGCCAAGGCAAATGCGAAAAGGATGGCCAAGGCTGTGAGAAACCTGCCGAATAATCCTTTTATTTCGCGAAACCCCTGTAGAGACGTCATATCATGGCGTCTCTATTTTTTTCACATGGCGTCTCTTTTTTTATTCGTCGCAATTATCAAAATTTATGAATCAAGTTTGCTTGATTTGATGCAGGAATATCCAATACTTGAGTATGAGAATATATTCCTTCTGGTGTGGTGAAATACCTTTCGTTATCAGTAGGGGGTTTTCATCTGATTATTACTTTTTCTATATGTTTGTGTTTTCCATGAAATATAACTATTGTTAACGAACCAACAAATTCTTTCAGGTTTAATGTGTTTTGAGAAGAATGACCTATTTTGTTAACTATTAGTTTACCGTTTCCATCGTAAACGCAGATGCGGTCGATGAGTTCATCAGAGAGTATTTCTATAATTCCATTTGAAGGGTTTGGAAATACTCGTGTGTGCGTATTAGTTGTTTCGGATAATGCACTGATGTAGTTGACATGGTTTATTTTTATAGTATTATGAATGTCAAATACATAAATTGGGTGTGAAGTTATAGTACCGTAAAACTGCCCAATCTCACCTGTGACACTAAGGCTTTCACCCATGTTAATGGTGTCTTGTCCGATAATCAGATGCCCTGATATGGCGTCTTCAAATGGCCCTATTCCGATAAAATAAACATCCTCGCCATTGACGATACTAAAAAAAGGCTCTTCCTGGTAATTTGGATATGTTTGTTGCGACAGCGTACCAAACACAGTTTTTGTTCCTTGGGTGTTGACAGATATACTATCAAACAGGATTTCCAAAAAAGGCGTTATTCCATTGCCTAGGAACAAGTGTGCTGAGTTAAAATACCCTTTTACTTCTATGTTACGTGGCAAAGTGTCATTTTCAACGATGCATTGTGTGGGGGAGTAGTCCCATTGTTGTTGGTTTGCGATTAGATATTCATCGTTCTGATAGATGACCGCACATTTCATTCCAATTGGTGGAGTTGAATTTGTTGATGGATTACCAACTGCAATAATAGGGCCGACAATGCTTCTATAACCTGTTGTTTCCATGGAAATCACTTCGAATGTTTTGAATTGGGCACCAAATATATCGTAATGGGAGTTTTCGAATCCGTTGATGTTGGCGGTCACATTGCCCTCCCAAATTTGGCTGAAAAAATTTTCATCATGCAATTTGTCATTGTTAGTTAGAAAATGAGTTCCGTTGATGTCTGACCATGATAGATAGCTGTTTTCTCCGCAAGGTGAGGCAAGGCATAGTTCATGATTTGTAACAATGATGCCGTTTGCATTGGCTTCAATGGAATAAGGAATTACCCGTGTCAATTCAAGAATTGGAAGGTCGTATCCAGGCCAAGTTTCTATCCTGCCTATAAAAGTGTAACGATCATGACCAAGCGTCATTCCGTTGAAGTCGATGGGGAGTGCTTCCTGTAGTTCTCCATTGATAGCAAGGTAACCGATGTTGGCTGGTGAAATATTGCATGTAATTGTGGCGTATTGGGAATGCAAATCTATAAAACCTGTGCCAAAATAATAAAATGCGTTTATTAGTTCTTGAATATCAATGGTTAGAAACGTCTTTCCGTTTCCATCTTCCATTTCCATGATGGTTCCCACAACTTCGATCTCGTTTCCAACGGGGATGGTGTCGTAGTGGATCACTAGGTCTTCCACATAAGGGTTGGGCCAGTAGCCGTCCACCATGACGTAATAGGTTTCGTCCTCGGTGTTGATGGCGAAGCGGCTGTCGCACGCGTTCTGCTCGAAATAGGGAGCGCCGACGCGGCTAACCACACCAGTGATGGTGTCCTGGGCGCGACAATGACAGGCTGCCGCCAGAAGAAGGGATATAATGAGAAAGGCCTTTTTCATGGTTTGGTTGTTTTTGAGGTGATGACCATTCGTTTGGTGTCAATCAAATTCTCGTCCACCAAAAGGCTGTAGAGGTAGATGCCTGGCTTGAACTCGTTTGCCTCAACAGTAATGATGTTTTTCCCTTGGTGATTGACAGGATAATCTTTTAGTTGCAATCCATTCAAATCATAAACAGTGATCATTGCTTTTGAAGCGTGTGCATCGAGGTAACACTCGATGGTTGTAGTCGAATTTGTCGGGTTCGGGATGTTCTGGAATAACAGGCTCTTGTGGCTTTCTTGTGTTTCTATCCCTAATGGCCCTTTGGTCCCGCCTTTCATCTCGCGTTGCTATAGTTGCCGCTTGGGAACGTGACGCTAAAATTCTTTTTCAGAGGGTTGGATGTGTTGTTCCCATAAACGATAAGTCCTGAACTTGAGGTGTTGGTGATTTTGGTTCCGAGGGTCACATAGCCATCATTATCGACTTTTAATTGCCCAATAGCATGGTTGGAGGAAACGGTGCTGACAAGCAGAACAACCAAGAGTTTTGCCGTTTTTTTTGTAAATGTTTTCATGTTGTTTATTTTAGAGTTTGTTAGACAAAAAATAAAAGACTTATTCATCGCAGTTTTGCATGCATCCTTCGTTTAGAATCTCCAGGCTGCTTCCTATCGGGCATTCAAAACTCCCTTTGATGAGGACAGAAGGTGAATTGAGAATGCAATGATCCCCCTGTGGAATGGCGAACCATCCCGTTGAGGGAGAGACTAAGATGCTTTCACTGGTGAGATAGTAGGAAAGCGGAGAGTTGGCGCTGTCGTAGGAGGTTAGGGTGAGATGGTCAATACAGGTGTTGTTAGTGCAATGGAAGAAGTTTACCAAAGGGTCGCCGATGATGGTGAGGCCGAAATTCCAACATAGTATTTGTTGTTGGGTGTATGAAGGCATGGAATAACTTGACCACCAATCAATTAAAGCCTGACCCATTGTTTTTCCTTGTCCTAAAGAAGAGTAAAAAGCCGCAAACGGATACATGCCACCTATTTTTGTGCTGCCAACGACGCATAATCCTTCGGAGTTTGGAGAGTAAATGTAATCGCCCGCTAAAAAAGCGTTCGTTGAGCTAGACGATGTCCATCGACAAGCACTACAGCAGAATAAATTGAAACCTAAATTTTTTATACTATAGGAAAACACTTCATTCCCCAATATTGTGTCATTGTATTGTCCAAAATTAAAATGTGCTGTATCCCTTGAATGGCTGGCAAGTTGGATAAACTCGTATTTTTCATTTTGCAAGCGTTGTCTATAGTCAGTTTTTCCAAACACATCGGAATTTGCTCTTTCATCAATATGTTCATAATTATTGCTGCCATAAAGAGCACTAATAGAATGTCTAAAATTGTTTGTGACATTTATTTGATTTGGCTTAACCCAGTCTTTATTGGTATATGACAACGCATACTTTTTATTGATATGCCGATGTCCTATCCAGTAATTGTGGTTTTTCTTCAAATATAGTCTTATTCCCTCAATTTCACCAATTAGATTCCCCATATTAGAAGTTGAGATTCTTCCTAAAAATATTTCTGGTCGTTTATCTCCTGTATATGTGTCAAATATATTATTATGATTAATGTCAGTCCAATTGCCGGTTAAATCCATATAATACAGATCACATGGCCAATTGATAGAATCGTAGCTGTTGGGACTAGCATAGTCCTTATCTGTTTCATAGAAAGCAGGAACAATATCACCGATTAAAACACAGCCATCCAAATTATTATGGTAATATATTATTAAGCCCTTAATATCCTGACAGGTTTCGGAATTAATCTGTTCCATAATCACATTACAGCCGTACACATAATGAATGTCGTATGCATACCGGTTAATCTCATAGTTTAAAACTGAATACAGGGAAGAGTCAACAATAATCAAAACTTTATGAAGCAATTCTGCTTGGTTTGATGCTGGAAGGTCCATCAATTGTGCATGTGTAAATGACTCACTTGGAGCTGTGAAATATCTTTCATTATCTATAGGAGTTGTCAGGTCGTTATTATTGAATAAAAACATCAATGTACTATCGCTGCTTTGTGCGAATAAATCACAACAGATTCCTAACAAAAACAAGGTGGCAAAAACTATTTTCATCATCTTACAAGTATTTTTTTTGTGGTTTTATTCCCATCTTTGAATTCAACGCTTATCATAATTATACCTTTAGTGTCATCAAGAAACAACTTTTCAGTTTTCGAATGAATATATCTGTTAATCAAGTTTTTCCCTTTGCTATCATAGACGGATATGCTTCCTATTGTGTTTTTAGAAATAATATAAATTGTGCCATTTGTGGGGTTAGGATAAATGGATAAATCTATGGGAAGCTCCTCTTGAAGACTATTTGTTGCAGTTGCTTCTAAAATAAAGATGCAATAATATGGCTCAAAAAAACCATCAATTTTCAATTTTGATTTTAATTTGGCAGTTATTTCACTTCCATAAGAAATTGTGTCTGATTCAATCACAATGGCTTCAAGTCCTGCATTATCAATAATGATACTATTGTCCAAATAATAATGATAATCACCACTGTAAAACGCCAAAACCATTCCCGGTACAGCAATCCCCACCGAAGGCATGGGTGCATCTTGCATCTTCCCATATAGAGAACACTCATCAATTTGTTGTAATTCTATAATTTCTAAAGAATTAAAAGGATTTCCAAACAAATCATAACGAGTTGTCTTTATCCCTTCTGTGCGAACATGGGAATGATCTTTAAAAATGTCGGAATTGATATAATTGTGAAGTAATAAACCATTAATAGTTAAATAGTTGTTGCAAATCCCGTCAAATACCGATAAATAGTGGGTTTTTGAGTTTGGCAATACCAGACACAAGTTTTCATCGAGAAAGAGTGTCCCTTCAGAAGAATCAGGCGCATCGCTATACGGGAAAGCTGCTTTTAAGATAAATACCATAAAGGGCTCATCATTAAAATCCATCCATGTTTCGTATGAACCGACAAATAAATATTCTTGGTCGGGTTGTATCGTCAGATCGTTTAACAACCATTCATAATCAGTTTGTAGTGTGCCATCAATGATAATAAAGCATAAAGTGCCATCATCTAAATAGGTGGCAAAAGCATTTATTGTATCTAAACTGGGAAAAGCTATCGGGTAGAAATCCCCCATCCAATAAATGCATGAATAAAAAAACACATTCTCAGCATTGATTAGTTTTTGGATGTCGATAACGCGAAAGACTTCCCCATTTCCATCCACCATATCCACGACCATTCCCACAACTTCGATCTCGTTTCCAACGGGGATGGTGTCGTAGTGAATCACTAGGTCTTCCACATAAGGGTTGGGCCAGTAGCCGCCCACCATGACGTAATAGGTTTCGTCCTCGGTGTTGATGGCGAAGCGGCTGTCGCACGCGTTCTGCTCGAAATAGGGAGCGCCGACGCGGCTAACCACACCAGTGATGGTGTCCTGGGCGCGACAATGACAGGCTGCCGCCAGAAGAAGGGATATAATGAGAAAGGCCTTTTTCATAGTTTTATCACTTCGATTATGAAGTGACAAAAATAATGAAATCCCGTGAATAAATCAGCGTTTTTATTTCCATTCAAACGTCCCGATCATCTTGTCGATATCCTGCCGGATGGATTCGATGACGGGCTGCATGGAGTCGTTGTTGGGCACAAAGTTGAAATATAAAGCGCCACGGACGAAGTTAGCGGTGCTGTCGGTGAGGTAAAACTGTAAAGGAGTGGCCACACCCTTGCCATCCATCTCGATCATCATCCCGTAAACCTGGTGCTCAGGGTTGATGATGAGGCTGTCGTTCATGCCGTTGGCCTTCTGCAAATGCTTGGTGAGCATGGTGTGGACATCCTCCAGATACTCACCCAGATTGCCTTTAACCTCCTTGTGAGTCAAGTGGATGGAAGCCTTGAAACAGGGCATCTCCACATTCACCCAGTTCTTCTCCTCAGGGGCAAAGGGGTCGTGGGTCAACTGGGCGTAGCTCGGCACGTCGAAGGCATAACGCTGCAAAGTGTCGACTTTCACATAGTCCTTTTCGGGCAGGTCGATGCGGAAATACCCCTTCGGCTTGGGCAAAGGACGCTGCTCCTCCCCGCAGGAGGCTAATAAAATGCCTATTATTACAACGGCGATAATGTTGATTTTCTTCATTAAAATACTTTTTTTATATTTATTAACCTCACCCCCCGACCCCCTCTCCACAGTGGAGAGGGGGAGCGTTCTCCCCTGGGCCTCCAAGATTAAACCCCTACCGGGGTATCTCCATCTCCCTCTAAATTCTAAATTCTAAATTCTTAATTCTTAATTCCCCACCCCCACCTTAATCTGTATAATGTGTCTCGTATCCGCTTCGGTGATCTCGAAATGGAACTTCTCGATGTTGAAGCTGAACCCCACCTCTGGGATGCGACCTTCGATCTCGAGAACCAGTCCGGCCAGCGTGTCGGCCTCGCCTTGCATGGGCTCGAAATAGTTCTCACTCACGTTGAACACCTTGCAGAAATCTACAATGCTGGTCTGGGCTTTGAATAGATACGTTGAATCGTCGATTTTAGTATAATGTTGTTCTTGTTTCACGTTGTCGAACTCGTCGTTGATCTCGCCTACGATTTCTTCGATGACATCCTCCATGGTGATCAAGCCGGAGGTGCCTCCGTATTCATCCACCACGATGGCGATATGTATCTTTTTCTCGCGGAAGTCCTGGAACAGGTCGTTGATCTTGCGGTTCTCGGGGACGAAGAAGGCGGGACGAATCAGCCTCTGCCATTCATACGATTCCGCGTCGAGGTAGGGGAGGAGGTCTTTCACATAGAGTATGCCACTCACCTTGTCGAGGGTCTCTTCATAGACCGGGATGCGGGAGAAGCCACTCTTGATCACGGTGACGAGCATGTCCTGGAAGGACATGTCGTGTTCCACGGCGATGATGTCGATACGGGGTTTCATCACGTTGCTCACTTCTTTCTCCGTAAAGGTGGCGATGCCTTTGAGCATGTTCTTCTCGTCCAACGGCGTTGAGGACTCGGTGGCGATATCCACGGCAGTCGTGAGGTCGTCCATGGAGATCTCGGCCTTCTTCTTTTCTAAGTGTTTGTCCATGAAGGAGGTAGAACGTACCAATAGCCGGCTCAGGGGTTTGAAAAGCACAATCAGTACTTGCAAGGGTCGGGCCATGAAACGAGCTAATTTCACAGGTCGTTTGGCGGCCACAATCTTCGGAGTGATCTCGCCGATGATCAGCACTAACGAGGTGATGACCACCACTTCCATGACAAAGGACGCCATGGGGTGATTCAGCATGTCGAACATTTCGCTGACGATATAGGTCGCTAACAGCGTGATGGTGACATTCACGAAGTTGTTCCCTATCAAGATGGTGGCGAGCAAGGTCTTGGGCTTTTCACGGAGCTTGAGCACCAACTGGCTCTTGATGTCGTTTCTGGATTCCAAGTCTTCAAGATCCGCGGGCTTTAAAGAAAAAAACGCCGTCTCGCTGCTGGAGATTAACGCCGAAGCCACCAGCAGCAGACACAAGATAATGATTCCAATAAGAGCGTTGACGGTAAAACCGGTATAAAATGGGCTAAGGATGATTTGAATCAGTTGTATGTAAGGCTCAGGGTCGGGGTCCATTTCTGTTGAATTTAGAATTTAGAATTTAGAATTTAGAGGGAGCTACCCCGTTAGGGGTTTAATCTCGGTAGACCTCCCGGGTAGAACGCTCCCCCTCTCCACTGTGGAGAGGGGGTTGGGGGGTGAGGTCCTCCCGGGTAGAACACTCCCCCTCTCCACAGTGGAGAGGGGGTTGGGGGGTGAGGTTCTCCCCTCTAACCTCTGCCTTAAAACGGCAGGTCATCGTGGGGCATCTGCTGGTCGGCAAAAGGGTCGGATGCTGAGGCGGGTGCTTGATACACAGACTCTTGCGTCGAACCGTAGTTGTTTTGTTGTGCCGGGTTATACGATGACTGTTGAGGAGGTCTGGCTGGTGCCAGCTGCATCATCTTATCTACCTGAATTTCAGTTACATATCTATTAATACCTTGATTATCAGTGTATTGACGGGTGCGAAGACGGCCTTCAATATACATCATATCGCCTTTGGCATAGTTGCGGCGTTTGTCGGCGATGTCGTTCGCTAAGTTACCCCATGCGATGAGGTTGTGCCATTCGGTTTGATCCACCCAGTTATTGTCACGGTCGCGATAGCGTTCGGTAGTGGCCAGGGTCGCTGACATTTTTCTGTTTCCGCTGTCAAATGTGGTGATCTCAGGGTCTTTGCCGAGACGGCCAATGAGGATGACTTTGTTTAAGCTTGCCATTGTTTAATTACTTGTTAGTTTGCAGGTTGCAGTTGTGATTAAAGTAGTTTTCTATTAGTTTCGGGACTGGATAGGATCCCAAATCATTTTCAGGCACCAAAAATATATCTTTTGTTTGAATTAATGACAAAAATCCTTCAATTTTTATTTCAGTAAATGTGGCGATTATTGTTTGATGGGTTAATTTATGGGTGTAAGGAGGGCTTATCTTATCGATGCTGAAATCATTTTGCGAGGTTAGGCTGCAGAATGTCGCAGTCTCCGTGAGTGCTTCTGTGTCTATAGGATTCTCTGTCTCGATGCAGGGGAGGTCGTAGAGGTTTCTCCAGATGTCGTTCCCTGTTCTTTTGTGGAGGCAAACCTGATGGTCATCGGTGCGAATTAGAAGATAGTTGAGATAGCGGGTTCTGATGTTAGTCTTGTGTTCTTTCTGGGGTCGTTGGTTTACGGTGCCATTTGCAAAGGCGAGGCAGTGCGGTTGGATAGGGCAGAGGAGGCATTGTGGGTTTTGAGGGGTGCAGAAGAGGGCTCCGAACTCCATCATGGCTTGGTTGTGTCGTCCTGGGTTGTTTTTGTCGAGCAGGTCCTCCGCCAGTTGGGCGAACAGTTTTGGCGCTCCTAATTTATTAATAGGTGTATCAATGTCATAAATACGTGACAACACCCGGTACACGTTGCCATCGACCACTGCATGGGGCAGTCCGTATGCGATGGAAGCGATGGCTGCGGCGGTGTATCTGCCAATGCCTTTGAGACGCGTGAGCTTCTCGTAATCAGCGGGGAACACGCCATCATAGCGTTCCATGACCTCACGAGCGCAGTGATGAAGGTTTCTTGCCCTGGAATAATAGCCTAGCCCTTGCCACATTTTCAACACTTCTTCCTCGCTTGCCTCAGCCAGGTCTCGGAGTGTCGGCCATCTCGCTGTGAATCGGTTGTAATATTCAAATCCTTGATTTACACGTGTTTGCTGAAGAATTACTTCGGATAGCCAAACGTGATAAGGAGAGGGGTCAGTTCGCCAGGGGAGGACTCTTTTGTTTTCTTCATACCATACCGAAAGTTGTTTCTGCACGTCTTCCATGAGGGTCGTTTCGAGGTTAATGTTTTGTCTTTTAGAGAAAAAAATTTAGAATCTTTTACAAGGGAATCAAAAATGTTCGTACCTTTGCCGCAAATTTACTATAAATCATTAAAACAACCCTAAAATTTAAAAAGAAATGACCAAAGCAGAAATCGTAGCTGTAATCGCTGGTTCAACCGGAATCGAAAAAGGTGCTGTGCAGAATGTCGTTGAAAAATTCATGGAAGTCGTCAAAGACTCTTTGGCAAAAGGCGATAATGTTTATTTGAGAGGATTCGGCAGCTTCATTATCAAGACCCGCGCTGAGAAAACAGGTAGAAATATCTCCAAAAACGTGGCTATCACCATCCCTGCCCACAACATTCCCGCTTTCAAGCCTGCTAAGACTTTCATGAACGAAGTTAAGTAATTCTGAATATTTTACTTAAAATCATACTATTATGCCAAACGGTAAAAAACACAAAAGACATAAGATGTCAACGCACAAGCGCAAAAAACGCTTGAGAAAGGACAGACACAAGAAGAAATAATTCTTCTTGATGAAGTCATTCCCTACTAATAACACAGCATTGCATCTTACCATAAATACAATGTTGTGTTATTGTTTTATTTAAGCAATGTAATCGTTAACCTCAAAGAAGCACTGAAAATGGCTGAAGAACAACCACAAGAAATCCAAGTCAAGACAGTGGAGCGGGAGTTGGTCATCAACGCCCATGCTTCGGAGGTTGACATCGCTCTGTTGGAGGACAAGGTACTTGTCGAACTTCACA
>CAMIWN010000017.1:0-58571 GCA_946402445.1 uncultured Bacteroidales bacterium | reverse complement strand
TTTTTTCTACATAACTAATTTAATTTATTATTATCTCTAATTCCGCCAACAGGTATTAATGATAATGTCTTCACTGATATGAGTGATGATGGTGTTACATTCGGCTTGGTCGTCGTAGAAGAACAGCCATAAGGCACGGTTTTCGTTGTCCACAGCAGTGATGTAGCCGATGTGGCCATGCGTTTGGGCATCTTCCATGATGCTGTCGTTCCAGTTTATCTGCTGTTTAATGCCGGAATCCGAGGACGTTTTTTCATGGAGTTTTTCATTGATCATCCCTATAACCACTGAGCGTGAGACGGTCATGATGTAGTCATCGTAGGTATGGTCATTGGCCTCATGTTCTATCTCCCCCTCCCCGATGACGATGGCCATATCAGGCAACAAGGAATCAGGAGCTTGGAAACTGTTCATGATTTCTCGGATCTTATCGGCAACGATGAGGGTGAATCTGTCAATGTCTTCATCGGGTATGTGACTGATGTCAGTCAAAGTGTCGAGAATAGCATCGTCCAAAAATTCGGCTTCGATGCCGACACCCATCATGACAGGTTTATCCTCAGAGAAGCCATTTAAGACAGCCGTGTCGCAAGACAAAAAGCCAAAATCTCGTTTCAGTGTTTCCCACTCCGTTTCATTATCGGCTTGCAGCATCAAGGCATCGATGCATTTTCCGTTGACAGATAAGTCGCCGAGAAAGGCCACGGTAAGATTGGCGTTATCGGCGTACTTACAGTACAATTCCATCGCGGCCTTTTCGCAGGGTGTCGCCTCGGGGGATGTGGTCCTCCCTTTGCAGGCTGGCAGCCATAAGGCAAGGATTAAGGCGAGATATGGGACGAGGTTTTTCATTGTATTTGTGTTTTGCTATTTAATGACTTTATTGGCCAAGAGCATGATGTCCTGCGCAGAGCAGCCGTTGTTGCAGATAAAGTGGATAGTTTGGCTTTCCACGGTTACTTCTTGAGCCGTAGGAAGTGGGTTGTCGGTTCGGCCATGACGGGATAGTCCGATGAGGCTCATTGCGATGATGATGCTGGCGGCGACAGTGTAGGGCATCCAGCGTCTGTGATGGTGTAAGGCAATTGTGTCGGGTCTCCACTCTAAACCAGCGGGGCTTTGTTGCGCCTTTTGCGCCCAAGATAAGAAAGTCTGGTCATCAGGTACTGACTTTGCGTCCTGTTCTTCCCATTGCTGGCATCTTTGCCATTGGGTTTTGAAGTCGTCACGTTGAGTCCTTGAGTTCATTGCTTTTATGTCGTTTTTCATACTCATAGATGATTCTCTTTTTCGTACATTTTTTTTAGTCTCAACTTGAGTCGAGCGATGCGCATAGCCACAGCACCCACAGAACAATGAGTCATTTCGGCAATCTCCTTGTAGGAAAAGCCATCAAGGAAGGCGCGAATGATTACTGCACTTTCTTCGGGCAGGGCATCAATGAGCTGATGTAGTTGCTGGTAGTTGTCGTTGCTAGAATCGTCACCCCGTTTTTCCACTGTTTGCAACTCGAAGGACTCCGTTTGCGGGCTTCTGACATCTTTGCGTCGCAGCATCAGCATGGTGTTTGTCGCCACTCTCCACACCCAGGTTTTTTCCGAGCAACGCCCTTCGAAACCACTAAAACTACGCCATAGGTTAATAATCACCTCTTGAACACAATCTTCTATTTTCCAAGCACTTCCCAGTCTATAACTGGAACAGATATGCCAAATCAAAGCCTTATGCCGAAGTACCAATGCGTTGAATTCGGCATGAGTTATTTCCTTATTGCTATTGTCGGCTCCGTATGACTCGGAAGATGCCATTCTTTTTCGGTGTGTCTTTTGTAGGTATTTAGTTGCAAAGGTAAACCGAAAAATAACATGAAGGTCGATTAATTCATCATCTTTTTCACCTCGTCGCGGTGCTCATAAAGCGTGCAGCCGCCTGTGTGTTCCCATCCGAGAGCGCGTGCGTTACGGATGTTGCGGAAAAGTGGTGATGCGAGGGCATCACGGAGTCCTGTCTGTGCCACGTTACGGTCGCTGAATGGGGAGAATGGGCAAGGTTCGGCACTGCCGTCTGGGCCGATATGGAAAAAGCCTCTTCCTGCGGCCAGACAACCATCAAGGGCTTTCTCATCTCCCGGAAAGCTCAGGAATATCATTTCCTTGAACTGTTCACGGCGGCTTTCCAAAAGTTGCTCCATCTCGGCGACATGCTCGTCACGGAAGGCCAGATGCTCGGTGCTTTCATCGAAAGGCACATATTCCACATAAAACAGGAGTTTACACCCCAGGGAGACGAGATGGGCAAGGAAGTCCTCTGAGGTGACGCCGTGGTAATTCTCAGTAGTCACGGTAATGCTGGCTCCAAAGAAAAGCTTCTCTTCATGCAGCATCTCCATGGAGCGAATGGCTCGTTGAAACACACCTTTCCCACGACGGCTGTCGGTGGCTGCCAACTCACCCTCAATACTGATGACGGGAATCATGTTGAGGTGACGCTTGAAGAAATCGATGTAAAATGATCCGATGAGGGTACCATTGGTGAATACTGGGAAAAGGATATCCTCTACGTCCGCAGCACTTTCCAACAAGTCACGTCGCATTAAGGGTTCACCTCCGGCAAGAAGGCAGAAGCTGACACCAAGTTCAGCGGCTTCCTTGAAGATAGCACTCCACTGTTCGCCCGACAGGCTTGTCTTGGCGGGAGTATCACCGGCGATGCCATTTTTCCTAGCGTAACAACCTTTGCACTGAAGGTTGCAAGTAGTGGCAATGCTGGCGATGAGGAACGGCGGCACCTCAAGTCCCTCATTTTCGAGACACTCTTTGCGCCGCCGTTCAGCCTTACCCATCACGCGTTGCATCCGCGCCATAAAAGAGACTTCACGCGGATTACCCAACACGTTCAGGCAAGCCTTTGCCATGATACCTTGGATACTTTTCGCTATGTAAGCACTTAGATCCATTGTTTTCATGCAAGGAACTCCATCATTCATTTTGCTGGTTCCCACTTGCAGCGGACGGGCGACACAATGGCACCTTCTTTTTTCAGGGCATCGAAAGCCTTGTCAACCACCTTGCGGTCGAGACCTGTCACTTCAGCGATTTTGCCTGCATTGACGGGAGCGCCAATTTCACGCATGGCTTGCAGAACTTGTTCTTTTGTTTCCATTTTTTTCAGATTTATTGATTAGTATTGGGACACGAGTCGCATGTCCCGTATTCATTTCTCACTTTATCATCGCTTCAATCTCGGCTTCCATGTCCTCGGGTTTGGCTACCGGTGGGAAACGCTTGATGACACTGCCATCCTTCGAGATGAGGAATTTAGTGAAGTTCCAACGGATTTCGCCATCCTTACGGCCATCAGCCTTGCTGATGCTGTCAACGAGTTTCATGGTGGCTTTGTCCTTCAGTCCGTGAACTTCCTCGTTCGGCACCTGCGCCGTCAGATATTTGAAGATAGGGTGAGCATTCTCGCCGAAGACATCTATTTTCTTCATCAGCGGGAAGGTCACACCGTGATTGAGACGGCAGAACTCGGCGATTTCCTCATCAGAGCCGGGTTCCTGATGCTTGAATTGGTCACATGGGAAACCCAGAATCACCAGACCTTGGTCTTTGTATTTCTTATAAAGAGCCTCCAAGCCGTCATACTGTGGAGTGAATCCGCATTTCGAGGCAGTGTTAACAATCATAAGGACCTTCCCTTTATATTGGGACATATCCACCTCTTCTCCCCTATTGTTCAGGGCTTTAAAGTCATATATTGCAGTCATTTTTTTGTGTTTTTTCCGATGATACTTGTATTCAGTTTTTACATTTGCTTCACGAGCCAGTTTTGATATCCAATCTTCTCGATGAGGGCCAGTTGCGTCTCGCTCCAGTACATGTCTTCCTCTTCGTCTTTGAGGTATTCCTTCATGATGTCGAAGGTCGTGACATCTTCGCAGATCTCGCTCATGCATTTGCGAAGGAACTCAATGCCTTCGACCGAGACACGGTGATCGAACTTGATGTATCCGCAAGGATCGGTGAGAAGGGTACCTTCCTGACGCACTTCGTGCTTCAATTCACCACCGAGGTCGAGGAGACGACCGATGAACTTGTCCACCCAGCCCATTTCCTCTTCGTAATGAGCCATGTACTTCTCCCCAAGTTTGGAGAAACCTTGATCAGCAAAGATCTTGCCTTGAAGTTTGTGTCCAAAAGCCTGATTGGAAAGATTGGTTACAAAAAACTGTAACGCATTGATTGATTTCTGTTTGTCCATGATAAATAAGGTTTAATTGTTGATTGTTTATTTGTTTAATTGTTGATTGTTCAGTTTAAGTCCTTCGATGAGTTTGTCAAGCGTAGGAATCATCTGCAAATAAGCTTCCTCCTCCCCTGTCTTTTCAATGATTTCAGCACTGAGGCACTCGGGAATATGCTTCGCCTGCTCACGCATGGCCAGTCCTTTTTGTGTCAAAGAGACAATACGTTGGCGGGTATCTTCCTTGCCCTTGGTGCGTGTGACCAGCCCCGCCTTCTCCATCCGTTGCAGAAGCGGTGTGACCGTGTTGGTCTCCAACATCAACTTATGCGCAATGTCGTTCACCGGTTGTTTGTCACGCTCCCAAAGCACCAACATCACAAGATACTGAGGATAGGTGATTCCCAACGGGTCAAGATAGGGGTGATAGACTCCCATCGTGAGTCGCGCCGCAGTATAAAGACGGAAGCACAATTGGTTGTTTAGTTTCAGCTGTTCGTATTCCATAGTTCGATTTATATCGTTCACGATGCAAAATTACAAATTCTTTTTTATATCGCAAGCGATATTTTCAAAAAAATTCGTAAAGAAATAAAAAAAGGTAATTTGAGGCTGTATTCTTAGTCAGAAAAACTGACTTTCCTCAAATCAAGAAGATTGGTGGGATTGCTCTCCATTCCCGTGATGCGTTGATTCACAAACCTTAACACCTCATCATAAAACAGCACCACCACTGGCGCGTCAGCCATCATCAAACGATCCATCTCTTCATACAAGGCCGCCCGTTGGTCAGGATCCGTGCAAGCCATCGCCTGCTTGTACAGCCGGTCGTATTGAGGATTGGAATAATGCGTGTAGTTAGGACCTTCAGGGCAGAAATTTGAGGTAGTGAAGAGGGACAAGTAGTTCTCGGCGTCAGGATAGTCAGCTACCCACGAAGATCGGAAAAACGGCAGGCTTCCATTGGCTTTCATGCTACGAAGTGTCGCTGGGGGTATCACCTCCATTTTGCATTGAAGCCCGACCTGCTCCACCTGCGACTGCACAAACTTTCCGATGTCGGCATAATCCGCGGTGGTAGAGAGGTGCAAAGGATAGTTTTCCAGATGATGTTCTTTGATCAGCTGCTGGGCACGTTTGAAGTCATAGCCATAGCCGATGGTGTCGTTATGTCCAGGAAGTCCTGAAGGAATCATTCCACCCGTACCAGGATAGCCAATGCCGTTACGAAGATACCGCAGCATCTTCTCACGGTCAACACTGAGACTCACCGCTTGCCGAAGAGCCCGAGAACGCGTGCTGCCCAGCGTGTCGTTCGGATCGATGAAAAAAGCCATATATTCCGTATTCAGGTACGGTCCGGTAAGCAATTCAATCTTATCCTCGTATTTCTTCCTCAAATGGCCGTCGTAAGTCAGCAGCTCGTCTTTGTAACGCGCGTCGATGCCCGACATAAAGTCGAACTTCCCTTTGATGAACTCCAAAAAAGCCACCTGTTTGTCTATGAGAAAACTGATGGCCACGGCATCAAGATAGGGCAACCGCTCCCCTGCCCCATCCGTCTCGAAATAATCCGGGTTCTTGCGCAGGACGAGTTTCACATTCTCTTTCCAATATTGAAAGCGGAACGGGCCTGTACCCACTGGATGACGGCGGAACTCATCCCCATAGTATTCCACGGCTTCGCGAGGAACCACCGATGCGTATGTCATGGAAAGGATGCCAAGGAAAGCAGGGTAAGGCTGAGCAAGTTCCACTTGGAAGGTGGTGTCGTCCAAAGCACGGAAGGCGTATTGATCACCCTCTTTGGCCACCGAGGAGAAGATCCATGTGCCTGGAGAGTTTAACGACTGATCCATCACACGGTTAAATGAATAACACACATCGCTTGCCGTCATGACACGTCGCACTGGCATGGAAGTGTCGGCATGAAACAGCACATCGTCACGAAGATGAAAGGTATAGGTCTTACCGTCATCACTGATGTCCCATGATCGAGCCAGACGAGGGACGACATTCATCTCTTCGTCGAAAGCCACCAAGCTGCTGTAGAGCTGGTTACACGCCCAGATATGAGGCAAATCTTTTGCATAGATAGGGTCCAAGGTCAAGATACCCGATGCCTCGTTGTACCGGAAGATAGAAAGCCCCTCGTTTGGATTCTCCCTCCTTCCGCAGCCAAAAAGCAGCAGCAACGCCACACAAATATTGATTAGTTTTTTTATGTTCATTTCACTTACGCTTTCTGACCCTCACCGAACCTTGAATTAATTTAAAAATGAGAATTGAGAGGGAGTTGGTCCAACTCTAACCTCCAACTCAGCTCTCAATTCTCAACTATTCTTAAACCCAATGACTTCTGTCCTCAGGTTGAGGAGGTATTTATTGTAATCCAATTCGTTCTTGTCCTGTTCTTTCTCCAGTGCCAAGTCAATGACTTCCATCATATTGGTAACATAGTGGAAATTCAGTCCGTTGATATAATCTTCTTTGATGTCTTTGATATCACGTTCGTTATCAATGGAGAGGATAAGGTCAGTGACGCCGTTGCGTTTGGCGGCAAGAATCTTCTCTTGGATGCCACCCACAGGCAACACCCGTCCTCTGAGGGTAATCTCACCCGTCATGGCGAGTTGGCTCTTGACTTTGCGTTGGGTGAACGCCGAGGTCAGGGCAGCCAACATGGTGATACCTGCCGAAGGGCCATCTTTAGGTGTTGCGCCTTCTGGTATATGAACGTGGACATTCCATGTATCAAACACATCAGGATTAATCTCCAATAATGAAGCATGTGCTTTAATAAACTCGTAGGCGATGGTTGCCGATTCCTTCATCACTTCACCGAGGTTACCTGTAAGCGAGAGACGGCCACCGCCATGGCTGAGGCTCACTTCAATAGAGAGGATCTCCCCTCCTACCGAGGTCCATGCCAGTCCTGTAGCCACACCTGGCACAGAATGACGCACCTCGTCCTCGTCGTGGTGCATAGGCACACCCAACACCTTACTGATCTCTGCTAACGTCACCTTCTTATCCACCACTTCATTGGTCACCACTTCCTTAGCGCGTGAACGCATCACATCAGCAATCTTGCGTTCCAAGTTTCTCACACCCGCCTCACGGGTATAGTCATCGATGATGTGCATCACCACGTCTTTCGGGAAAGAAACCTGTTTGGCATCAAGGCCGTGCTCTTTCAGCTGTTTTGGGATCAGATGCCGTTTGGCAACCTCGTATTTCTCTTCACGGAGGTAGCCTGACAAGTCGATGATCTCCATACGGTCGCGAAGGGCTGGATGGATGGTTGACAGCGTGTTAGCGGTGGCGATGAACAAGATTTTTGACAAGTCGTAGTCCAACTCGAGGAAGTTATCATAGAAGGTAGCGTTCTGTTCCGGGTCGAGAATCTCGAGAAGTGCGGCCTGAGGATCACCATTGATGTTGTTGCCACTCACCTTATCTATTTCGTCAAGGACAAAAACAGGATTCCCTGACTTTACCTTGCGGAGGTTTTGGATGATACGACCCGGCATGGCACCGATGTAGGTCTTCCGGTGGCCACGGAGTTCCGATTCATCTCGCAGTCCTCCGAGTGACATTCTGACATATTTCCTATTCAGCGCTCGGGCGATGGACTTGCCCAGCGAGGTCTTGCCCACGCCAGGAGGACCCACCAGACAGAGGATAGGCGACTTCATGTCGTTTTTCAGCTTAAGCACGGCGAGATGCTCGATGATACGGTCTTTAACCTTGTCGAGACCGAAATGATCCGCATCGAGGATCCGCTTGGCGCGGTTCAGGTCGAAGTTGTCTTTGGTGTACTCCATCCACGGCAGGTCAACAAGATACTGCAAATAGTTCAGCTGGATGCCATATTCCGCGGCTTGGGCGTTCGTACGTTCCAGTTTCTTCAGCTCACGGTCGAACACCTCCTGCACCTCTTTGGGCCATTTCTTGGTTTTGGCTTTCTCCTGAAGCTCATTGATGTCATGCTCGTTAGGGGTTCCACCCAGTTCTTCCTGGATGGTACGCAGCTGTTGGTTAAGCAGGAACTCGCGCTGTTGCTTGTCGAGGTCGTTCTTGACTTTACTCTGGATTTGCTGTTTCAGCTCAATCATCTGTTGCTCTGTGGTTAGGATTCCGAGAAGATTGTTAGCCATGTCGGTGACGTTAGTGCATTCGAGCAGCAGTTGTTTCGTCGGCAGGTCCACGTCCACATTGTTAGCCACGAAGTTCAGCAGGAAGAATGGGTTGTCGATATTTTTGATGGCGAAGTCCGCTTCTTCTGGGAGGCGTTGGCTACGCGAGATGACTTGCACGGCCAATTCTTTGACAGACTGTATCAAAGCTTTGAATTTACGGTCGCGCGGGATCTCTTCAGAGGCTTGGAAAGGCGCTACTGTCGCGATGAAATAGGGGTCGTTCTGTAGCATGTTCACCAACTCGAAGCGGCGTTTGCCTTGGATGATGACGGTGAGGTTTCCATCGGGCATCTGGAAGGTCTTGAGGATTTGCGCCACGGTACCCACGGGATAAAGATCCTCGAAGCCAGGGTCCTCGACGTTGGAGTCCTTTTGTGCAACCACACCGATTGGTTTACGTTTCTTGTAATATTCTTTGACCAGTTGGATGGACTTATCACGTCCCACCGTGATGGGGATGACCACGCCTGGATAAAGCACCGAGTTACGGAGCGGCAGGATAGGCAGCTCTTCCGGCACCTCATCGTCGTGATTAAGTCGGATGTCATCGATTGTCAACACCGGTATGAACTCCGCGTTATTGGAGTCAATCATATCGGTCATCAAAAAGTTATCATCTTTATATTTCATAGGATTGAATTCAGTACTGACAGAATGTCAGCGCAAGGGATGTATTAATGATAAGACAAGGGGTTGGTCAAGAACAGTGCCAAGATTGTTTTGAGACAAAAAAAGCTCTCGGCAGGACTCCGAGAGCTTGTTTCTTTAACACCTTCTCTATATTATTTGGCTTCTTTCTTTTCGAAGAACTTCTTATACTTGTTGTTGAACTTATCAACGCGACCGGCGCTGTCGACGAGCTTCATCTTACCAGTATAGAACGGGTGTGAAGTGCTGGAGATTTCAAGTTTCACCAGAGGATATTCCTTGCCGTCTTCCCAGACGATAGTGTCTTTGGTGTTAATCGTGGAACGAGACATGAAAGTCTGTTCGTTAGACATATCTTTGAAAACAACCAGACGATAGTTCTTGGGGTGAATGTCTTTTTTCATCGCTTTCTTTCCTTTAAATTTTGAGTGTGCAAAAGTACAACTTTTTTTTGAACTGGCAATTATTTTAATGATTTTTTTTTCAACTCAACGAAACAAGCCATTTATCTGACAAAAAAGTACGTTCACACCGTTTTAATTATTATCTTTGCAGCAAAATAAAGCGACAAAACTTAATCAACAAATTATAAACCAATACATTAAACAACAAATCGTAATGAAACAGGCATTTAACTTCAACGCAGGTCCCTGCGTTCTGCCCAAACAGGCTATTGAAAGCACCGTCAAGGCGCTCTATGATTTCGACAACACTGGCATCGGCATCGCTGAAATCTCACACCGCACCCCAGGTTGGGAGCGTATCATGGCTGAGACCCGCCAACTGTGGCGCGACCTTCTCAACATCCCTGAGGAGTACGAGATTCTCTTCCTCGGTGGTGGTGCCAGCACACAGTTCTTCACTGTGCCCGCCAACCTTATGAAGACCAAGGCTGCTTATCTCCAGACTGGTGTCTGGGCTAAGAAGGCCGCCAAGGAAGCCAAGTTGTTCGGCAAGGTTGACATCGTCGCTTCCAGCGAGGACAAGACCTACACCTATATTCCTAAAGGTTACACCATCCCGATGGACGCCGACTACTTCCACATCACTACCAACAACACCATCTACGGTACTGAGATCAAGTACGACATGGACTGCCCCATCATGCTCGTCGCTGACATGAGCTCCGACATCATGAGCCGTCCCGTCGACGTGAAGAAATACGGCCTCATCTACGGTGGCGCCCAGAAGAACGTCGGCCCCGCTGGCGTGACCTTCGTCATCGTGAAGAAGGACATCCTCGGCAACATCGGCGACCGCGCCTACATGAACCCGCTGCCGACGATGGTCGACTTCCGCACCCACGCTGCTGAAGAAGCCAAGAACATCTCCATGTTCAACACCCCGCCCGTACTGCCTATCTTCATGATGCACGAGACCCTCGTGTGGTTGAAGGACACCATCGGCGGCGTCGAGGCTATGAACAAGATCAACACTGAGAAGTCCAACTTGCTCTACGAAGAGATCGACCGCAACAGCATGTTCGTCGGCACTGCCGAGAAGGAAGACCGTTCCATCATGAACCACTGCTGGGTCATGGCCCCAGGTTATGAGGACAAGCAAGACGCCTTCATGGCATTCGCCAAGGAACGCGGCATGGTCGGCATCAAGGGTCACCGCAGCGTCGGTGGCTTCCGCGCCAGCCTCTACAACGCCTGCCCCAAAGAGGCCGTCGAAGCCCTCGTCCAGTGCATGCAAGACTTTGAGAAAGCAAACAAATAAGCTATTAGCCATTAGCTGTTAGCTATTAGCTCCGCCACACGGCTGCTAATAGCTAACAGCCAAATAATCAAACAAAAACATCAAAAAACCCAATCATGAAAGTTTTAGTTGCTACTGAAAAACCTTTTGCCAAGATCGCCGTTGACGGCATCCGCGAAGTTGTGGAGAAGAACGGTTATGAACTGGCTCTCCTTGAAAAATATACCGATGTCAATGACCTCTACAAGGCTGTTGCTGACGCCGATGCCCTCATCGTCCGTTCCGACAAGGTGACGAAGGAAGTGCTGGATCACGCCAACAACCTGAAGATCGTGGTGCGTGCCGGTGCCGGTTATGACAACCTCGACCTCGAAGCCTGCACCGCCAAAGGTGTCGTGGCCATGAACACCCCCGGCCAGAACAGCAACGCTGTCGCCGAGCTGGTCATGGGTATGCTGGTCTATGCCGTCCGTAACTTCTACAATGGCAAGTCTGGTTCTGAACTGATGGGCAAGAAACTCGGCCTCCTCGCTTTCGGTAACGTGGGTCGTAATGTTGCCCGTATCGCCAAAGGCTTCGGCATGGATGTCTATGCCTTCGACGAGTTTGTCCCCGCTGAGAAGATCGAGGAAGCTGGAGTCCATGCTGTGGCCAACCGCGATGCCCTCTTCGAGACCTGCGACGTCGTCTCCCTGCACATCCCGGCTACCGCCGAGACCAAGCAGAGCATCAACTATGCCGTGGTCAACAAGATGCACAAAGGTGGCATCCTCGTGAACACCGCCCGTAAAGAAGTCATCAACGAGCCCGAACTGCTCAAGCTGATGGCCGAACGCACCGACCTTAAATATATTACTGACATCATGCCCGACGCCGACGCCGAATTCAAAGCCTTTGAAGGCCGCTATTTCGCAACACCCAAGAAGATGGGTGCCCAAACCGAAGAAGCCAACATCAACGCCGGCCTCGCCGCTGCCCATCAAATTGCCGATTTCTTTAAGACTGGCAACAAACGGTTCCAAGTTAACAAATAATCATGAATTATACAGACGGTCAGAAAACAACACCTTTTTTTAAATTCGAGAATCTTCGAATCTACCATAAATCCATCATCTTCCAAAGCGCAGCCTTGGCTATCTATGACCTGGCCTCGACAGAAGGAGATCGTTTGGCTGCTAAGAGATTCTTTGACGCCACCTGCATGATCACCAACAACATCGTTGAAGGCTCATGCACCTCTAAATGTGACTTCATCGGATTCCTTCTTCAAGCCAAAGGTAAGATTCGTGAATGCGTCACCCTCACAGCCATCTTACAAAACCGAAAGGTCATCGACGATGAACAGGCTACTGACATCCGCAACGAACTGATTGAACTAACCAAGATGGCTGGAGCGCTGATCGTCTCCCTTCAAGGAGAAAACAATCCTCAATAAGTAACTTAACAACACAACAACTCAACAATGTCTATAATCAAACCGTTCAAAGGATGGCGTCCCGGCGTGGACATCGTCCAGAAACTCGCCTCCCGTCCCTACGACGTGCTGAACACCGAAGAGGCACGCAAGGAATGTGAGGGCAACCCCTACAGCCTGCTCCACGTGACCAAGGCCGAAATCGACCTGCCCGAAGGCCACAAGGACAGCGACCTCGAGACCTATCTGAAAGTCGTTGAGAACTTCAACAGCTTCAAAGACTTCGGATGGATCAAACAAGACCAAGAGGAAAAACTCTACATCTATGCCCAGAGCATGAACCCCACCGACGCCAACGCCCATTGGCAGTATGGCATCGTGGCCTGCGCCTACAGCGAGGACTATGTGAACAAGGTCATCAAGAAGCACGAGCTGACCCGTAAGGACAAAGAGGAAGACCGCATGAAGCACGTCCGCCTCACCAACGCCAACGTCGAGCCTGTGTTCTTCGCCTACCCTGCCGTCGCCGAAATCGACGCCATCGTGAGCAAGATCACCGCCGAGAAGCCCATCTATGACTTCATCGCCAAGGAAGACGGCTTCGGCCATCGCTTCTGGATCATCGACGACAAGGCCACCATCGCCCGCTTGGTTGAACTCTTCGACAAGAAGGTCCCGGCCATGTACATCGCCGACGGTCACCACCGTAGCGCTGCCGCAGCCCTCGTCGGCCAGGAGAAGAAAGAGAAGAACCCTGCCCACACCGGCAAGGAAGAGTACAACTACTTCATGACCGTCATCTTCCCCGACAACCAGTTGAACGTCATCGACTACAACCGCGTCGTGAAAGACCTCAACGGCCTCAGCACCAAGGACTTCTTCAAGGCTCTGCAAGAGAACTTCGACATCGAATGCAAGTGCAACTGCACCAAGGACGGAGGCACCTGCAACTGCGAGTTCCCCTGCCACTGCGAATGCGACACCGAGTACAAGCCCAACAAGCTGCACAACTTCTCGATGTATATCGAGGGCGTGTGGTATAGCCTGACCGCCAAACCTGGCACCTACGATGACAACGATCCCATCGGCGTGTTGGATGTCACCATCCTCAGCAACCTTGTCCTCGACAAGATTCTGGGCATCAAGGACCTCCGCACCGACAAGCGCATCGACTTCGTTGGCGGTATCCGTGGCCTCGGCGAGCTGAAGCGTCGTGTGGACAGCGGTGAGATGAAGGTCGCCTTCGCGCTCTATCCTGTGAGCATGAAGCAGATCATCGACATCGCCGACACCGGCAACATCATGCCTCCCAAGACCACTTGGTTTGAGCCGAAACTGCGCTCGGGCCTTGTCATCCACACGTTGGATTAAAAATGACAAGGATGTCTCGATATGGCATCCCTACAAATGAAAAACACGGGGCAAGGTTGGTCTTGTCCCGTGTTTTTTTTCAATCATTCAGAAAATGGACGGATGAGAAGTAGGTTCAGTTTCACCCCATGCGAAAAACGACCCAATATCGCTCAAAGAAATGATTTAGAAAAACTGCACCACCTCGTCCAACGGCCTGTGTTCAGGTTGGCGTGGCTCGCCTGATCTATATCCCAACGATATGACCGCCATAATTGCTTCGTTTTCAGGGATGTTGAACAGTGTGCGAAGGGCATCTGAGTCGCGCATGCCCATGATGAGCGTGTCGAAGCCTTTGGCGCGAGCCTTCAGGATGAAATAGGCATTGCTGAGACCGTTGTCGTAAGCGCCCCAACCATCGCCCACCTCATTGGTCTGTTCACCACGGAAAAAGCCCGACTTGCCCTTCTCGTAAGTGGAGACAATCAGCACGGGCGCCCCAGCGATGTTCTGCTTATTGCGCTCACCCACAAGGTTAGATACTACTTCTATCTTCTCCGGACTCATGACTACATAGTATTTCGAAGGCTGTTGGTTGGCCCAAGAGGGAGCCTCCTGTGTAGCGATGAGCAGTTCACGCACCTCTGCCTCGCTGATGGTCTTAGTGGCATCGTAGCTACGGACGCTCCTCCGGGTAGCCAACACCTCATCGAAAGAGACCGATTGGGCAGCAGTAGTTTCATGGTTGTTTCCTTGGTTTGAGCAGCCAGTAAGCATCATAAATGCCATCACTGCTACGAAGAGTAAGTTTGGTGTAGTGTTTTTCATGTTTTGATAAGATTAGGATTATACTGGGACAAAGGTAAGAAAAAAACAACATCAAAGTGAAAAAAACGTACCTTTGCCATCCTAATACCACGAGGCATGCCTTCACAAACCCTCAATAAAAACCTCATCAAGCACTATGTTGATTATCTTCGGTTAGAGCTCTCGCTGTCCGAAAACAGTGTGGAGGCCTATTGCCATGATGTAAACCTGTTTCTACAATATCTCGAATGTAGAGAAGGTGTGCATACCGTCTCTACAGCAATCGATGACATCAAGCAAGAAGACATCGAGAATTTCTTCGCATACCTATACGACTTGAATATCGGGGCCACATCCCAAGCGCGCATCCTGTCGGGACTAAAGTCGTTTTGGCGCTACCTAATTCAAGAGGACTTAGCGGAAAAGGATCCCACCGAGCTCATCACCTCCCCTTCGTTGGGGCGGCATCTTCCAGAAGTACTGAGTTATGTGGAAATACAAAAGATGATCGACAGCATCGACCTCAGCCAGCCAACAGGCCATCGCAACAAGGCCATGATCGAGGTGATGTATGGTTGTGGGCTACGTGTCTCTGAACTCATTGGGTTACAAATCAGCGACATTTACAAAAAAGACGGATTTTTACGTATCTTCGGCAAAGGCAGCAAGGAAAGGCTTGTCCCCATCGGTGACAGCAGTCTAAAGATTTTATTCCAATACATTGAAGGCGCAAGACTACATCTCACGCCGAAGCCCAAATACACCGATACTGTTTTTTTGAACAACCGTGGCACTGGCCTTACACGGCAGATGGTCTTCCTCATTGTGAAAGACCTGGCAGAAAAGAATGGCATCACTAAGACCATCAGCCCTCATACCTTTCGGCACAGCTTCGCCACCCATCTCCTGGAAGGCGGAGCCAATCTACTAGCCGTACAGCAGATGCTCGGTCATGCCAGTGTCAGCACCACCGAAATCTACACTCATATTTCTGATGACTTATTACGCGAAACCCTTATCGATTACCATCCCCGCCTCAAAAGAACCACTCTCCACGCTAAATAATGTTCCCTTGGTCATCGACGAGCACGCCCCAACTCACAGCGGTCATCTCATTTCCTTCAAAGAAGAAGTCAATCAAAGCATCCTCAAAGGAAACGCGGTGCTCACCATCCTCATCCTCTTCTTCCAACTCAGTGAAACCATTTTCACGCATCAGTTCAATCACCTCAGCACGGTTCAAATCGAAGACCTTAGTTCCAAATAAAATAGCGTCAGTGTTTTCAGTCTCAAAACAAGCCACCACCGACTTAGTGATGCCCTCAAAATAGATACTGGTCTCTAACGTGTCATATTGATAATAGATGGAACGGTTACCCGTTTCCTCCATATCGTTGAGTTCCTCATAAAAATCAGGCATGCCCAAGAGTTTCACAGCGTCATCCAAAGGCATTCCGAAAGGCAATTCGCCGAAACCTTTCAACGGCTCAATAACATAGTTTTCCATTAATCTCAGCATTGTTGTTTGAAGCGGTGAAAATAGTTCTTTTTATTGATATGAGATGTTAATTCCGTATTTTAGAATAATTCTAAATTACGGATTAGACCTCACCCCCCGACCCCCTGATAAAAATCAGAATTTATATATAAGTAACAAACAAAATAAGAAAAAATATATGAATAATATTCCATTATTGTGAAATAATTAAAATATTAATACTATTTTTGCATCGAAAATTTAAAAGTAAACTCATTATGGACAAATCTGACAACGTCATCCGTTTCGACTGGGCCGCAAAATTCATCCTCCGCGACAAGGCCGACTTCGTCATCCTCGAAGGACTCGTCTCTGCCATCATCGGGGAGACAATCCACATCACCCAACTCCTTGAAAGTGAGAGCAACAAGCAACACAAAAACGACAAGTCCAACCGCGTCGATATCAAGGCCCTCAACAGCCTCGATGAAATCATCATCATTGAAATCCAATTTGCCGACGACCTCAACTTCGTTCAACGAATCCTCTACAGCACCGCCAAGACCATCACTGAACACCTCAAAATTGGACAGGACTACCACAATGTCAAGAAGGTCTTCTCTATCAACATCCTATACTACAACCTCGGCTATGGTGAGGACTACCTCTACCACGGACAAAGTGAACTCCTCGGTGTTCACACCGGTGACCGACTCATCATCGGGAACAAAAAAAAGAAGCGCGGGGCACAACCCAAAGCCACGAAAAACATCTTTCCCGAATACTATGTCCTAAGAGTCAGCAAGTTCGACGAAAACAAGGAGCCAACCACACCAGAAGAGGAATGGGCTCTCTACCTCAAGACCGGATACATCGACCCCAATACCAAGACACCAGGCCTGCGCGAGGCACTGGAACGGCTAAAACTCGCACAGCTATCAGAGGAAGACCTCAAAGAATACAAGGACTATGAATTCAACCAACGCTTTGAAGAGAACGTCATCAATGCCGCAAGAATAGAAGGCGAAGAAAAAGGACTCGAAGAAGGGTTTGAACAAGGACTCACCGCAGGCCGTGAAGAAGGCCGTGAAGAAGGTCGTGAAGAAGTGAAAAAAGAAATCGCACAAAAAATGAAAGATGCTGGCCTATCTCCCGAAGTCATCACCCAAATCATAGGAATTGAAACACCCAACACAGAATCCCACCTCTAACCTCTAACCCCTCTTTAACCTCTCACCTTTACTCAAACCGAATAGTTCGAGAAGGACGGATCCGGTTGATAATCACAGTGGGAATCAAGAGCATCAACATCCAGAGGAGGAAGGAAACAATGTTGACCAGCAATACCGTTGAGAGATGCAACTCGATAGGCACCGCGGAGAGGTAATACGTCTCAGGGTTTAGCTGTATCAAGCCCGTATGCTGCTGCAACAAGCAGAATCCCAACCCGACGAGATTGCCTATCAGCATGCCGATGAGCAAGATACGGATCGAGCGATGGAGAAAGACCCGACGCACAAAACGGTCGGTGGCACCCATCGCTTTCAGCAAGCCGATGGTGGAAGTCTTCTCGATAATGATAATGAGTAACATCGAAATCACGGTGATTCCAGCAACGAAAAACATCAGCACAAGAATCAGCCACACATTGGTGTCCAGCAGGTCAAGCCAGTCGAATATCTGAGGGTTGCTGTCACGGGCAGTGTAGGAAGCTAATGTCGAAGGGATCTGGTAATACAATTTTTGATTGATTTCGTCAGTCTTATCCCAACTATCCGTCCACACCTCCACCAGTCCCGTCTCCTCGTCGGACCAGCGATTCAGCTTTCGGATTTGGTCCAGGTCACAGAACACAAAACGACTGTCAAATTCAGGAAGACCCGTCTCAAAGATTCCAGCGACCACGAACTTACGTCCCCTCGCCTGCATATCCTCATCGATAAACCAAACCCGCATAGGATCCTCAACAGTTAGCTCCATCCTATCAGCAATCACCTTGGAAATCAATACCTTGTCAGAGCGTTCCCCTTCCGTATAAACAGGAAGCGAACCCGTTACCAGACACTTCTCGAAATAGGACCAGTCGTATTGAGCGTCCACGCCTTTCATGACCACCCCCTGTATCTCCTCGTCAGTCTTAATCATCCCCGCCTTGTTCGCAACCTGCTGATAATGAATGACACCGGGAGTATCATGCAAGGTGTTTTCCAGTTTTTCATCCACTACAAAAGGAGTCTCCTCGAACGACTCGTTACGGTCGAGCGACTGGATATGAATGGGAGCTACGAAGCCGACAACCTTGGCACGGATTTGGTTCTTGAAACCGACCACAACCGCGAGCGAGATGAGCATCACCGTGATGGCAAGCGCTACACTCGTCACGGCAAGACGCATCACCGTCGAAGACACCTGCTCTTTTGAGAGTGAGAACAGACGTTCGGAAATGAATCTGGAACCCTTCATGCAGTTTCGAAGAATTTATTATTTTTGCAAAAATACGAAACCTCCTTGAACTATGAATCGTAAAATGAGAAATATCGCGCTCAGCCTCCTGTTTTTTGCCACAACCTTCAGTGGTGCCATGTCCGGCCAAGAAACCTCGGTCACCTTGATTCCTAAAGAACAATATGTCTCAGGAGCCATGGTAACAGAGAACTATTTCCATTTGTTGGAAGACTATCGTGTCGGCGTAGTGGCCAACCAGACCAGTCTCATCGGGGAAACTCATCTGGTTGACAGCTTAGTGGCATACGGCATCAACGTCAGAAAGATCTTCACACCAGAACATGGATTCAGAGGAGGAGCCGACGCTGGTGCCAAAGTCAACAACAGTCGTGATGAGAAGACTGGCATCGACATTGTCTCTCTTTACGGAAAAACCAAAAAACCCTCCCCTGAGATGTTAAGTGGCATTGATGTGATGTTGTTCGACTTGCAGGATGTGGGTGTTCGCTTCTATACCTATATCTCCACGATGACATACGTTATGGAAGCCTGCGCTGAGAACGACATCCCGCTCATCGTGCTCGACCGCCCCAATCCCAACGGTTTTTATCTCGATGGACCCGTACTGAAAACAGAAAACCAATCCTTTGTGGGGATGCATCCAGTGCCTGTAGTATATGGTATGACTATCGGTGAATACGCCTATATGGTGAATGGTGAAGGCTGGATGAAAAACGGCGCGCACTGCGAGTTAACCGTGGTTACCATTCCAGGTTACGAGCGCAATGCCATCTATGAGTTGCCCGTAAAGCCCTCACCCAACCTGCCCAATTGGGAAGCCGTGTACCTCTACCCCACCCTGTGTTTCTTCGAAGGCAGTATCGTCAGCGTGGGCCGTGGCACCGACAAACCCTTCCAAATCTTCGGGCATCCCGACATGAGAGGCGATTACACCTTTACTCCCGAAAGCAAAAACGGCGCCTCCAAACCATTATTGGAAGGACAGCGTTGCCGAGGCACAGACCTCACGGAGTTTGCTCATGGTTATGCCAACAACACTCCTCGACTCTATTTGGAATGGGTGATCGAAGCCTACCAACAGCTTAAGGACAAGTCGTTTTTCAACAACTACTTCCGTCTGCTTTCTGGCGACAAACAATTACAAAAAGATATCGAAAACGGCAAAAGCGCGGAGGCGATCCGTGCCTCATGGCAGTCGGATCTTGAGCATTTCAAGACCATCAGAGAAAAGTACTTGCTATATTAAGAGCCTGTTTTTAAATGTCTTGCATTACTGGCTGAAAACCATGATTATTCAAAGGTTTCTTTCAACAGCCGAATAAACTCCTGATAGGCCGATGTATCCGCAAGCTCATTCATAGCATCAGCGAGGGAGCGGTAGTACCATTCCACGTCCTTCTTCCCGTCAGGAGCGTGGAAAAGGCTCCAGACTCTGTCACCTATCTTCCTATAATCCAAGGCGATACCGCGCAAATTAGACAATTTGTCACCAAGAGCCACCAATTTGCTGTCGTAGGGGGCGGCAGACAGCTGATTTACCTGAGACATCTTTTTCTCGCGCCAGGTCATTGCAGAATCCATAGGAGCTGTCTCCGTCTGGACGAGCGTCGCCACACGGTCACCAAACAAATCACGGATTTGCTCAATGGTGACCTCCGTGTCCTCCACAGTGTCATGTAGGATGGCCGCAGCAAGCATCTCCTGGTCATTCGTGACGGTAGCCACAATGGAAGCAGCTTCCATAGGATGGATGATGTATGGATAGCCCTTGCCACGACGTTCTGTTCCTCGATGCGCCTCGGTGGCAAACATCAACGCTTTATCAAAAAAACTGGTTTCCAATGGATTATTCATTACAAACACCCAATTAGATTAATCTTTTGCGCCTGCTCAAAAACACGTTTGGCACGCTGTTCGTTGTACTCGCTCGTTCCATAAAGCAAGTCAAACAGCCGAACCAATCCAGCCTCACCAAAGCCTTTTTTCAGGACGAAGACGATACAAAGGTTCTGCATAACCACCGAAGAAGCCACGATGTCCAGACCCGTACCCGCCAACTGTATGAGAGCCAACTGATAAGCGCCCTCGTTGCAGTCATTATACATCCTCACCAAATCACCGATAGTCCTCATCCCCATCAACAGCAAGATATGGCAATAAGGCATCAGGTTATCCTCATAAATCTCAGCCTGATTGATTGCCGCAATCTTGTCAGCCAGACGTTTAAAAGGTTTCAAGTTGAGGTACCCTCTAAAGGTATCGGCATTCAAAGGCACCTCGTCGAAGTTACCGTTTGCCACCATAGACTGCACATGACGACGATAGTCGGTAATCTCCTTGCGAATCTGGATAAACTGTTCATCCACAAGCTCCAACAAGCCCGCCAAACGACTCATGCTACGCTGATACTCCACAGGGATCTCCACTTCAGTCTTATAGCCCAAATCATGATACATGTTAGCCCATACATGTTGCAAGGTGCTTCGCATCTGAAGCTCGAAACGCAGTTGGTTGAGTTGCGGCATTGCAGGATCCGTACACATCGAAGCCGGAATACGACATACATAGTGTAAGGACAAATAGCCAAAACGATCCGTCTCAAGCATCTTCCTTTTATCGACAGAATTATCCCAGTCGATATCAAAAAGCTTTTCCACCAGTGCGGAGATGAGATCCACTTCATCGCTATAAAAAGTGATAATACGTACACCAAGGATATCGGTAATATCCTCTAAAGTACTGTATTTCTGACCCTTGAGCTCAAGTTTCCCAGAAAGACTCTTCTCTGTTTTGATACGAGACTCAAGCCCTGCCACGTATATTTTTTTTTCTTCCAGACAAGCACGCAGTCGATTCATGACGACCGTTTCCATCTTCTTGAAAATGGGAAGATTTTCGTGATACTCATCAAGGAGCATTTCGGTGTGGAGGGATTGGATGTGTCCCGTATCGCGTGTCCCTTGTCCCATACCTTATAAAATAGTAATAATATTAGAAAACCCAGTGATATCGAACACTTCTTTCACCATGGGTTGCATGTTGCGCATCACCAACTTGCCTCCTCTTGCCATGAGTTTTTTTTGCAGCATGAGGAAGGCACGCAGTCCTTGGGAAGAGGTATAGGTCATCCCAGAACAGTCGATGTCGATGTCAAGGTCATCACCTTCCATCAACGGACAAATATCATTCTGAAAACGTTCTGCATTCGTGGTGTCAATTCTTCCATCCAGTTTCACCAAAGTCTTGCCGTTTTCTTTGTTTATATTCACTTCCATATTAAAAACCAGTTTTCAATAATCAACTTTCAATTTTCTTTGTCATAGTTAGCACATTATTGCCATTTTCATAGCGATAGTTTATGCTGTCCATCATTTTCTTACACAGAAAAATGCCAAGTCCGCCAATGTCGCGTTTGTCAGCAGGCAGGGTGATGTCAGGATCGGGACAGGCCAAGGGATTGAAAGGTTTTCCCGCATCGCGAAGCTCGATGGTAAGTACCAGGGAGTCATGATCCAAGCTAGTTCCAGCCTCGAGCCAACCGATGCCACCATCGTATGCATAACGCACCACATTCTCCACCGCCTCTTCGACAGACAGCCCTATCCTGAAGCGTAATTCCTCATCTACAGGGATATCAGGCGAACTCATCAGAAAAGAGATAATCTCACTGCTCTTATCTGTGATAGGATTAAAACGTTTTCTTATCATGCTATTCTTTTTTGCAAAATTACTATTTTTTTATATTTTTGCAAGTCAACATACTAATAAACAGATGGAAGCTATAAAAATATCTTTGAAAGACTACGTCCTCAGCGGTGGAGGTGCCAACGGTGAGAGTTACGACCACAAAGCAGACCCTTCAGTGATGCTCAAGCTATATTTCCCTGGCAAGATACAACAACCTTTGGACGAGATGCGTTTGGCACGAAAAGTTTACGAGCTGGGCATCCCCACTCCCGAACCTGGCGATTATGTAGTGACTGAGGATGGTCGCTACGGCATCAGGTTCCATCGCATTCTGGGGAAGAAGTCCTATTCACGCGCCACCAGTGACAATCCAGAAAAAATCCAGCAATACGCCAGTGAATTTGCGGAGATGTGTTTGCAGTTGCACAACACTCACATCGACACCAAACAGTTCGAGAATGTGAAAGACCGTTACCACCGGCTGTTGGCTGAGAACCCTTTTTTCACCCCGGACGAGAAGGCCAAACTGAGTCATTTTATCGACCAGGTCCCTGACGAGGACACTGCCATCCACGGCGACCTCCAATACTCCAACGCCATCTTTGTGGGCGACCGACGGTATTTCATCGACCTTGGCGACTTCTGTTATGGGAATCACCTCTTCGACGTGGGCATGGTGTATCTTTGCTGTGTCTTATCCAATGAGGATTTTATCCTTGAGACTTTCCACATGGACAAGGCGACTTCCACCCGTTTTTGGGAATGTTTCGCTCCCGCTTATTTCGGCACCGACCGTTCCCTTAAGTCCATCGAAGAGGAAATCAGGCCGTTTGCTGGACTCAAGACTTTGATTGTGGAGCGCGACACACACCGACCGATGCCTGAATTCCGGGCTGCGCTGGCAACCGTTCTAAAATGAAAAAGGGCTGTCACCTAAGATGTGACAACCCTTTTCATTTTCAAGTGTTTATAATCACCTTCTCACCTTCCCAGGATAAACCTTCAAGGCTTCCTCGAGGCATTTCATGGCGGCTTTTAAGTCGTCGATGCAGATGCAGTAGGTAATACGTGCCTGATGGCGACCCTTTTCTGGGTCAGCATAGAAGCCGGTGGCTGGAGCCAGCATCACAGTTGCTCCGTTGTAGCTGAAGTCGGTGAGCAACCATTGGCAGAACCTGTCACTGTCATCAATAGGCAGGTCAATCACGGTATAGAAGGCACCTTTCGGCATGGGGCAGAAGCAGCCTGGGATCTTGTTGACACCCTCGACGATGACATTGCGACGGGCGACGTATTCTTTTTGCACGGCGTCAAAATACTCTTGCGGAGTGTTAACGGCGGCTTCGGCAAAAATCTGACCGAAACTCGGTGGTGACAGACGAGCCTGAGCCAGTCGCATGGCGATGGCATACACCTCGCTGTTACGGGTCACCATGCAGCCCACACGGGCGCCGCAGGCACTGTAGCGTTTCGAGACGGAGTCGAAGAGGATGGTATTGCGTTCCAGTCCTTCAAGCTGCATCACGCTGAAGTGCTTTTGCCCATCATAGCAGAACTCACGATACACCTCATCTGCAAAGAGGTACAGGTCGTACTTCTTAACCAGACCAGCGACCTTCAGCAGCTCCTCATGCGTATAGAGGTAACCCGTGGGGTTGTTGGGGTTACAAATCATGATGGCCTTGGTGCGTGGTGTGATAGCCTTCTCGAAGTCCTCGATAGGTGGCAGGGCGAAGCCCGTCTTGATGTCACTAGGGATGGTGACAATCTTGGCATCACACAGCTTGGCGAAGGTGTTATAGTTAGTGTAATAAGGTTCTGGAATGATGATCTCATCGCCAGGGTTCAAGCAGACGGTGAAAGCCATCTGAAGAGCCTCACTGCCACCAGTGGTGACGATGATCTGATTAGGGGTGACATCGATCCCATGGCGGTGATAATAGTTACAGAGGGCGCGGCGATAGGTAGGAATACCAGCGGAATGGCTATATTCCAGCACGCCATGCGTTGCCGGGAGTTCACAAGCGATCTCTGACAGCGCTTTCAAAGCCCCTTTAGGTGTTTCAATATCGGGTTGACCAATATTAAGGTGATACACATGGATGCCGCGTTCTTTTGCGGCATCAGCAAACGGAACGAGCTTCCGAATCGCTGATTGCGGAAGCTCTAATCCTTTATTCGAAATCTGTGGCATTACAGTGAATCAGTTTAACAGTTAATCAGTTTTAATTATTAACAGGGCTTCCTGCTTCTTTCTCCGGGAGGGCGCCGTTAGGTTGTTCAAGCACTTTACCCTTGATACGGAGGACGACGGTGGAGTTCGTTTTGGCGTTGGAAGTCACCGTGATCGACTTGTTGATGTTGCCGACGCGGGTAGTCTTGTAGGTCACTTTGATGACATCAGATTCGCCAGGGAGGATAGGCTCCTTGGGCCATGAAGGCACGGTGCAGCCACAGCTGGATTTAGGTTTCTGAACGATCAGGGGTTCATTGCCTGTGTTGGTGAAGACGAACTCACATTCGCCGTTTCCATTGTAAGGAATCTCACCATAGTCGTGAACTGTTTTGACGAATTCGATCTCAGGACCGTTAACACCCACTTTGCTTTCTTGCGCTTTTGCCACCCCACAAACCATTGCGAGGAAGGTAATCAAAAATACAATCTTTTTCATTTTATGTTGGTTTTAAAGATGTGCAAATGTATAAAATCTATTTAAAACAACACTTAATTAGCGTGTTTTTTTACAAAAAGATGATCTTTTTCAAAAACCGTACCAAAAAAAATAAAAAAAACGCTTGCCAGATAAGAAAATTAGTGTAATTTTGCACCCCGAAAGACGGCGGGATAGCTCAGCAGGTTAGAGCGTCGGATTCATAACCCGGAGGTCATGAGTTCAATTCTCATTCCCGCTACTGACTGAGAGCAAGACTGAAAATCGGTCTTGCTCTTTTCTTTTGTGCTTTCGCAATCACTTGAATTGCTGGACGTTTTAATGAAAAATGGGTTTACCTCGGAAGTTACTCTTCTTTGAGGCTGTCAAATATTATATGTTGGTGTATAAGGACTTAATTCAAATACAGGCTGCGTTGGAATCCATAGAACGTGTTCTTTGCCACATCCAAGCCTCCAAGTGCCATTGTCCCGTCCCCAATTGAGCCGTACTTCATTTTCAGTATCTCAGGCAACTTGCTTGTTCCAAGTTCTTCAATGCCTTCACGGATGTAAAGGGTAATGACATACTTGACGAAATCTTGTTGCTGAGCGGTCAGGCTTGAAACAAACGGGTCGGTACGCTGCACACGCTCAGCCCTTTGGATTGGCTCAACGTTGAAGGATATGTATTCAAGCACATCCAACAGGTCGGATTCGTCAGCGTCTATAAGGGTTCGGATGCGGTTGAGCGTTTCAATGTCATAGCCCGCTTCGCTCATCTTATCCAATAGTTCTTCCCTTGTCTTGGGCGAAGACCACTTTTCCCTGAGGTCTTCAATGGAGGTGTAGAACTCAGGCATTTGACCGAACATCGCATTTAAGAAATCTTCGGCACTCACAGGCTTTCCATCCGCTCCCCAAAACATATCGGACTTGATGAAGCGGATTTTCCTTGTCCTGCCATCGGATAAGCGGATTTCAAGTCTTTCGGGCTTTTCCTGCTCATCCTCTTCCTTGGGTGGTTTCGGTTTGTATTCGGGTCTTTCTCTGACCATCATACCTTCGCTTTCTTCTTCGTCTTGTTCGTATTCTACGGGTTCGGGGCTGCAAGTACAGGGGTTATTGCCGCATACAGGGCAAACGGGTTCGCCATCCCAAGTGGGGTCTTGGAAATTCTCGTATGCCTTCACAAAGTCGTAGATGGTGAAGTAATACTTGCCCTCATACAGCCTTGTTCCCCTGCCTATGATTTGCTTGAACTCAATCATACTCTTGATGGGTCGGAGCAAAACGATGTTGCGCACGTTCAGGGCATCAACGCCTGTGGATAGTTTCTGCGAAGTGGTCAGGATGGTTGGGATGGTCTTTTCGTTGTCTTGAAACTCCTTCAGGTATTGTTCGCCCATTTCCCCGTCGTTGGCGGTGATGCGCACTGCATATTCGGGATTGCCTTTGTGGAAGCGGTTTATCATATCACGGATTTGCGCTGCGTGGTTCTGCGTGGCGCAAAACACGATGGTCTTTTCATCGGGCTTGATGTGCTGCATAAACTCTTTCACACGGGCTTCATCACGTTGCTTGATATAGATGTTGCCTGAGTAGAAATCCTTCTCGGTATAGACCTTGGTTTCGTCCACTTCGCCTGACAGGATTTCGTCTTCGGGGCTGTAGATGTATTCGTCAATAGTGCCTTGCATCTTGCAATGCCTGAACGGGGTTAGGAAGCCATCGGCAATGCCCTGTTTCAATGAGTATTGGTAAACGGGTTCGCCAAAGTATTTGTAGGTGTCGGCGTTGATTTCCCGTCTTGGTGTTGCGGTCAGACCGATTTGCACGGCGGGGCTGAAATATTCAAGGATTGCCCGCCAATTGCTTTCGTCCTTTGCTCCACCTCTATGGCACTCGTCGATGATAACGAGGTCGAAGAAGTCCTTGGGGTAGTCGCCAAACACAAACTTGCCATCCTCGCCTGTCATAAAGGTTTGGAAGATGGTGAAGAACACTGAGCCATTGGTAGGCACTTTGCCGCTCTTTCGGATGCTGTCGGGCTTGATGCGCACAAGGGCATCGGGTGCGAAGCCAAAGAATCCGTTGAAGGCTTGGTTGGCCAAAACGTTGCGGTCAGCCAAAAACAGGATGCGAGGTCGGTTGCCTGTCTTCTTCACGTTCCACTTGGTTTGGAAGAGTTTCCAAGCGATTTGGAACGCTATGTAGGTCTTTCCCGTTCCTGTGGCAAGGGTCAGCAAGATGCGGTCTTTGCCCGCTGCTATGGCCGCAAGGGTCTTGTTGATTGCGATTTCCTGATAGTAGCGGGGATTCTTCGTGCCGTTGTTGAACAAGGGCTGCTCGTTGAACTTGTCCCGCCATTCGTCAACATCGCCGAAAGTCCAAGTCCATAGTTCATCGGGTGTGGGATAGGCCGAAACTTCCTGTTCTTCGCCCGTCTCCATATCCATAGCGTAAATCTTATCGCCGTTGGTGGCATAGGTGAAGCGGATGTTGAGCATCTTGGCGTATTGCTTGGCTTGCGCAACGCCTTCGCTCACGTCCTTTTCGTCGCTCTTGGCCTCAACCACAGCCAACTTCACGCCCTTATAGGTCAGGATGTAGTCGGCCTTCAGAGGCTTGGGCGCAACACTTTTGCTCACCCTGCCATTGGTGATGGCATATTCCACTATGATGTGGCTCTGCTCAGCCACGTTCCACCCTGCCTTCTTCAATGCGGGGTCTATCTTGTTCAATCGGGTTTGGGCTTCGTTCATAGTCGTTTATATTTCTCCGTTAAACGCCTTTCTCAGCAAGGCTTGTTTGAGGTCATCGCAAAGGCTCAGGGTCTTTTCGTAGTTCGCTTGAAGGGTCTTGCAGTGGCTTTCCATTTGTGCTATACGAGAAACAATGTTGGCTTGTTCGTCAATCGATGTTGGAAAAGGTATCTCTAAAGCAGAAAGAACCTTTTGATTTAGATTGGAAATGTTGCAACCACCTCCGCTTGATGTCAATATCCTCTTTGTTGTATCTAAGGAGAAAAATCTCATAGCAAATTGAGGAAGAACTATTGAAGAAAGAAATCTGCAACGGATGCAAAATCCACTAAAAACAGATGGTTTATTACCGCTTTTAATCAACAAACTTCTTCCCACTAAATGTCTGCTCCCGTTAGAGCGAACAAATACGATGTCATTGTCTTTCAAATAATAGTCGGGGTCAATACAATCCTGATAAATATAACTAAGCGTGTCTGTCTCTACTATTGTGTTTTCTTTGAAATCACCAACACCTAAGAAATGATATTTGTGACAACCTTGTTCTTTTCCAAAGTTCAAGCCATTCTTAAACTCTGCAATTTCACCAAGTTGTTTCTTGTTCCACCCCTCCTTCGGCTCCAACTCCTTCTTCAACGCCGCTTGAAACAAGTCCTTTGCGTTCTGCAAGTTCTTTTCGGCATTGGCTTTCAGGGCATCAATCTTGGCAAACTCCGCATCCAACAGGGCTACGATGCGCTGCTGCTCGGAAAGAGAAGGGTACTTGACACATATTGAAACATAGCCCTTGAAATCAAGGTTTCTAAAGCCTACAAGGTTGGATTGGTATTTTTCTGTTTCGCCGCTGAAATATAAATAGGTTAGGTATTTGTGAAGAAACTCAGGAAGGATTTTCGTTTGGTCTTTTATCCTCAATGCGGATGTGAAGTTGCAAAAAGAGAAATCATCATCATCTATATTGAACAAAATCACCCTACCTACAGGCTGTTTTGGGCCTCCTCCTGATTTCTCAACAATAATATCACCTTTTTTCAATCTTCGCTTTTCCATTTTCTTTTGCTCAACCTCAATGATGGCAAGGTCATCCAACTTCATTTGGCAATCCTTGGAAAAGTTAGTAGTGCGAAGTATTTTGGCAGTCGTTAAAGGCTCTTTTTCACCTTTCCAAATGCCATTCATTTGTTCGCAAAGGGAACTAATTGTTTCTATCGTCCAACCTTGTTTCATAGCATCCCAATGATTTCGTCCAACAATGCTTGGCTATCGCTTGCCAATGCCCTGATTTCGTCCGCTATCTGTTGCGGGGTGCGTTCATCAACGGCTTCCACCTTGTTCGGATTCTTGGGCGACAGGTCGTAGTTCTTGTTCAGGTCGGCCACGTCGATGCTCCACGATTTTTCGCTGTCGGCTTTGGTCTTCTGCTTTTCCACAAAGTCGGCAAGGTCGTTTTCGTTGAGCGGGTCGGTCTTGCCCAAAGTGCGGTCAAGGTTCAGTTGGTAGAACCACACTTTCTTGGTCGGCTCACCTTTCTTGAAGAACAGCACGATGGTCTTCACACCTGCTTGGAACACGCCTGCGGGAAGGTCGAGGATGGTATGCAGGTTGCAGTCTTCCAAAAGTTTCTTGCGCAAGGCGATAGAGGCATTATCGGTGTTGCTCAGGAAGGTGTTCTTGATGACAATGCCCGCTGAGCCGCCCGCCCTCAGGTACTTGATGAAGTGCTGCAAGAACAGGTAGGCCGTTTCGCTCGTCTTTATCGGGAAATTCTGTTGCACCTCGGCACGCTCCTTGCCGCCAAACGGGGGATTGGCCAAGATGTAGTCGAAGCGGTCTTTCTCCTGAACGTCGGCAAGGTTCTCGGTCAGGGTGTTGGTGCGTGTGATGTTCGGACACTCAACACCGTGCAGAATCATATTCATCATTCCGATGATGTAGGCCAAGCCCTTCACCTCTTTCCCGTAGAAGGTTGAGGTCTGCAAGGTGCGCTCATCGGCGGTCTTCTTCACGTTGCCGTGCATATAGTTGTAAGCCTCGCACAGGAAGCCCGCTGAGCCGCAAGCCCCGTCATACACCGACTTGCCAATCTCAGGGTTCACAATCTTCACGATGGTGCGGATGAGCGGTCGAGGCGTGTAGTATTCGCCACCATTGCGCCCTGCGTTGCCCATCTTGTTCAGCGAAGATTCGTACAAGTAGGTAAGTTCGTGTTTCTGCTCGGTGGTTTGGAACTTCAAGCCGTCCACCTGTTCCAACACATCACGGAGGTTGTAGCCTGAGGCAATGCGGTTTCGGATTTCGCCGAACACCACCCCGATTTTCGCCTCAATGCCCGTGTTGTTTGAACTTGTAAAGCGTTTCAGGTAGGGGAACAACCTGCCATTGACAAACTCTATAAGGTCATCGCCTACAAGGGCATTATGCACATCATATTCACCTGTTTTCGTGCGTGGCATTGCCCAATCATTCCAACGATAGCCCTCAGCAATCACAGGAGTATAGGATTTGTCTTGAAGTTCGGCTTCCATTCGCCGTGTCTTTTCAAGGTCATCCAAGTATTTGAGGAACAAAATCCACGATTTCTGTTCGATATAGTCAAGTTCGCTGCCACATCCTTCATCGGTTCGAAGGATATTGTCAATGTTCTTAAAGGTCTGTTCAAATGCCATAATAGTAATGTTTATTAGATTGACTGCTCAGCCGCTTTCTTCTTTAGCCCAAGGTGGTTTTCTGATTTGGATTCGGTCGGTTTCAGGATGATTTCACCCCTGCGTATGATGTAGCCTGTTGGGGATATAAACTCCAAGGGCTTTCCGTCCTTTCTCAACTTGGAGTAGGTGTTATTCAGGTATTGGACTGAAACGCCAATTTCGTCCGCTCCATACTTGTCAAATACCGCCGAAGGAGAGCCAAAAAACTCAAATCGGCCATCTTTCTCCACATATAATACATTTCGTGCCATAAGCAATGGATGTTTGAAGGCACAAAGGTAGTAAAAATGCTATTTGTATCAAAAAAAATTTAAAAAAAGTTGCAACAAATGCTATTAAAGCGAGTTGCATGTTAAGGAACTGCTAGCGAAGCGCAAAATCTTGATGAAGGATTTTGCCGATATGATAGGCATAAAGCGTGAAACGCTGACACGCTCGCTAAAGGACAACCCACAATATTCCACACTGAAGGCCATAGCTGATGCTTTGGGTGTTTCTGTTCCCGAATTATTCAAAACGCATAAGGCTTCACCAGTAATTGACGGCTTCATTTCGGTCAACGGCAATGCACCAGTTCATATTGGTTCAGTAGAGGATTTGAAACTGATTGTGGATGATTTGGAAATGTCTGATAATTGATAAGTGGAATGATGTAATATATTTTTTGTATATTTGCAAACACAAATCATAAATTTTTAAGAAAATGAAAAAACTATTTATTGTTATTACCGTTGTTCTTATTTCAACAACTGCTTTTGCCCAAAACAAAGGCGATAAATGTTTCACAATTGGTGCTTACGCATCATTTGGCACAATCAAAACGTCCATTACTAATGGCAACCAATCTGTCAATTCTAAAGAACCAATGAACACAACATTCGGTTTACAACCTGGAATTGGGTTCTTTCCAATTGACAATTTGAGATTAGAACTTGGTGCTGAGGTTGGTTATCAATCTGTTCCGACAACCGAGAGTGGCAGTAATTGGTTGCACAATAAGACATTGACAGCCACACTCCAACCCAATGTTTCATATTACTTTAAAGTTGCAGATAGGTTTTATTATACCCCAGAAATTGGATTAGATTTAACCTTGGGAACTATTGAAATAGAACAATCGACATACCAATCAACAAAATATAAAACTTATGGATTTGGCATATATGGGTCTTTTTGCGCATTTGAGTTTAGGGCAACTGAAAAAATGGCATTGGGTTTAAATATTGGAAACATTTACTATTCACACCTAAAAATGCCAGACGCTGTTAATAATCTTGACGTTATTGGCAATGAATTTGATTTCAATTTAAATGACACCTACGTTTTCGTCCATTACTATTTCTAATACAACACCTCAATAATTGGTTTTATTGTAATGGCAGGGTCTATTGTTAATCTATACCCTGCCATTGCATTTTATTAGGGTCTGCCAATCAAGTTTCTTGCGGCATTGGGTGAACCTTAACACCGCTGAAAGATGGTAGTAAAACAAATCTTGGAGGAGGTCTTGGTCTGACATGGTTTTTATTATCGGCTCTCCATTTACCTTGCTGAAATAGTCCTTCAGTTCTTGGTAATGCAAGCGGACTTCCAGTCTAGTAAGTCGCTTAGGCTGGCCATAATAAACAAGGAGTATGTCAGGTCAGCTTCTTTCGTTATGTTTAGGCGAAAGAAAAAAAATGCCTTTAAGCGAAAAAAATAACCTCAGCCCATCAGCTTAATCCAGACCACTCTGGCATTCTCCATGCTCAAAATCACCTAGAGGTTTTTTTAATCCTAAAAAAAGTTTGCCATATCGGAAACTTTGTTTATATTTGCAGTGTCAAATCAATGAAGGGGAATGGATAATATTAAAGTAAGGTATCTGCCTGAGGCCCGCGAATTTCTCAAGCCACTCACGGCATCGTGAAAAAGACACAGAAGACCACGAAAAAGGAGATCGCAAAGGCTGAAGCCATCAGAAAAGAGTATTTTGACAACAATTAAAGAAACGAGATATGGAAAAAGACAAGACAATTTATACCGAAGATGAGATTCTGGACGAACTCATTGGTAAAGTAGGAACCCCGAAACGGGATGTGTTTGAAGCAAAACTCAAGAAGGATGTTGACGATTACTTCATTGGTGAAGCCATCAAGGCGACACGAAAGAAATAGGGCTTGACCCAGCAGGAACTTGGCGAACGCATGGGGGTGAAGAAATCCTTTGTGTCAAAAATGGAAAACGGCCATGGGATAGCCTATTCCACCATCGTCAGGGCGTTTCAGGCACTCGGTGTGCCTTCGGCCAGCCTTGACCTTGGATCATTTGGACGTGTCGCGCTTTGGTGAAAAAAGCAGTTCTGAGATTTGCCGATAGTTCAATTCTCATTCCCGCTACAAAAAAAAGACGGCAATAGCCGTCTTTTTTTTGTTGAAAGGTTTCACCTCCTCTCGCCTTAAATAAACTCCCGAATCATCGAGGTCTGCGGAATCTCCTTGTCGGGAACTGGGGTGAAATAGTGGATGAAATGAAGCAAGCGATGTGCTTCGGTGTAAGCGGAACAGTTTTTCGGCACGCTGGCGAGGATGATCTCAGCGTGGTTGCGCATGACGGCGAACTCAATCAGATAAGAGGAGTTGAACATCATGTCGGCGTTTTCCTGATAAGGATAAATCCACTGCTCCTCGGCGGCGATGACATTAGGCCACTGTTCGATGGTTTGACGAGCTGTAAATGCACCTTTATTATAATCACGAACAATGCGGCGCAAAAGGCGGTTGTCGCTGGTCGGGATGATGTTATGGTCATCCAATGAAGTACTGGTCAAGGTGTTAATGAAGATACGGAACTTCACCATATCGTCAATCTTGTTGGTCAGCTTAGGATTAAGTGCATGAATACCTTCGAGCAGCACCACGGTGTTTGATTCTAGATGAAGTTTCTTGCCATTATATTCCTGACGGCCTGTCACAAAGTTGAACTCAGGGATGTCCACCGTCTCCCCTGCCAGCAGCTTCAGCAGGTCATGTTGCAGCTGCTCGTGTTTCACGGTCTCGAAGTTGTCGAAGTCATAGTCGCCGTTAGGCAGTTTAGGAGTGTCTTCACGGTTGACAAAATAATCATCAGTTGAGAATGACAATGGTTTTAATCCGCAAGCCAATAGCTGAACACTCAACCGCTTACAGAAGGTGGTCTTGCCGCTGCTGCTAGGGCCAGTGATAAGCACCAAACGAACGCCGTTGTCTCTTTGGAAACGTTTGTGAATCTCCTCCGCGATTTGGACGATTTTTTTCTCTTGAAGGGCTTCTGACACCTTAATCAGGGTGCTGGCATAACCGTTGAGGCAGGCTTGGTTGACATCCCCCACGTTATTAAGTCCCATGATGATGTTCCATTTCAGATTCTCATTGAACATCTCGAAAGTCTTGGGCTGAGGCACGAAAGCAGCCAGTTGGTTTGGGTTGTGACGGTCAGGGACTCGCAACAGCAAGCCGCTGTAATACCGCTCCAGTCCCCATAACTTGAGGTAACCAGCTGAAGGGACCAGTCGGCCATAATAATAGTCGGCGGTGTCGCCCAAGGTATAATAATCCATATAGACCTGTCCACTCGATTCGATGAGCTTGACCTTGTCGTCATAGCCTCGTTCACGGAAGATACGCACCGCCTCTTCGGTCTGAACCTCATGGAGATGGAAAGGCATGTCCTTGTTGACGATCTCCTGCATGCGCTGACGGATACGGTCGATGTCGTCATCGGACACCGCTGAGTCATCTGCCTTGTGGAAGTTACAGAAATAGCCGTTGGAGATGGGGTTTTCCATGTAAATCTTTGAACCCGGAAAGACATCGCGAGCGGCTTTGCTCAGAAGGAAACATAGCGAGCGGAAGTAGATACGTGAGCCAGAAGGGTCACGGACATCCACATATTCCACGTCACGGTTGTTATACGCCTTAAAACGCAGTCCTTGAGGCACGTTGTTCACACGTGCGGAGACAATTGGATAAGGCTTGTCAAAATCAAACTCAGGAAGCATGTCCTGTAAAGTTGTCCCCTCGGGGAAACTCTTGGTGGTCTTGGTGTTGCGGCAATAGATTTGAAGCATGGCTGTTCGATGATAAGATTGCGCAAAGATAAAACAAAACAACAAGAATCAAAAACACAAATTGTTTTTCCCACACAGTTCGTTGCAAAACGTTTTATTTCCTATTTTTACGGTCAAATTATCCTAATCATTATCCTAATCAATATTTTTATGAGAAAAAACACACTATTTTTGTTAGGCATGATTACATGTTCTATCGTGTCATGCAACACACAAAAGCCTGAGGTAGAGCCGAAAGGCAAAGACAAAATCGGTCCGAAAGAGCTGACACTCCAATCGGACATCATGACCCCGGAGGTCCTGTGGTCGATGGGTCGTATCGGAGAGTACGACCTCTCCCCCGACGGATCCAAAGTCGTTTACAATGTTACTTGGTACAGCGTGGAGGAAAACCGCAGTGGTTCCACCCTGTATATCATGAATGCTGATGGCAGCGACAACAAGGTGCTCTCCACAGCCAATCAGAGCGAGTACAGTCCTCAGTGGCGGCCTGACGGTAAGAAAGTATGCTTCCTCTCCCCCAACGACGACGGTGTCATGCAGCTGTGGGAGATCAACCCTGACGGCACTGGACGCCAATGTGTCTCCAATGAAGCTGACGACATCAACGGCTTCCTTTATGCCCCCGATGGCAGCCAGGTTCTTTTCTGCAAAGAGGTGAAGCTGAAAGAAACCGTGGCTGACCTCTATCCCGACCTTGACAAATCAACGGGTCGTATCAACAACGACTTGATGTACCGCCATTGGGACCAATGGGTGGACACCTACAGTCATCTCTTCCTTGGCAACTTCAGCACTGGTAAGATTGAGAATGCCATCGACGTGATGCAAGACGAGCAGTGGGAAGCCCCAGTCCGTCCTTTTGGAGGCATGGAACAGGTACAGTGGATGCCCGACAGCAAGAGCTTCGTCTATTGCTGCCGCAAAAAGGTGGGCAAAGAATACGCCCTCTCGACCAACACCGACCTATACCAGTACTTCATCCTGACTGGTGAATGCAAAAACCTCACGGAAGGCATGATGGGCTACGACCTCAACCCTGTGGTCTCACCTGACGGACGTTATCTGTCCTGGGAAAGCATGGAACGCGACGGCTATGAGTCGGACAAACAGCGTCTCTTTGTCATGGACATGCAGACTGGTGTGAAGACGGACTACTCGAAGGACTTCGACCAGTGCTGCACTGGTTTCAGCTGGGCTCCCGACAGCCAGACGCTTTATTTCATCAGCGACCACTATGCTGTGGACGAGCTGTACGCCCTGACCCTTGCCGACGGCAAGATCCGCAAGATTACCGAGGGTGTACATAACTATGTGTCAGTGAAGTCCAACGGCGAGCGTCTCATCGCTGGCATGCAGTCGATGAGCCATCCTACCGAGCTGTTCAGCGTTGACCCCATCACGGGTGAGGCACAACAGATCACCACAATCAACGACAAGATTTTCGCCCAACTCACCATGGGCGAGGTGAAGGAGCGTTGGATTAAGACCACCGACGGCCAGCAGATGCTGACATGGGTCATCTACCCGCCTCATTTTGACCCCAACAAGCAGTACCCTGCCCTACTCTACTGTGAAGGCGGTCCTCAAAGCACAGTGAGCCAGTTCTGGTCGTATCGCTGGAACTTCCAGATGATGGCTGCCAACGGTTACATCGTGGTTGCTCCCAACCGTCGCGGCTTGCCCGGTTTCGGTCAGGAGTGGTTAGAGGAAATCAGTGGCGACTACGGCGGACAGTGCATGAAAGACTATCTGAGTGCCATCGACGAGGTCAGCAAGGAGCCTTACGTTGACGCCAACCGTCTTGGTGCTGTGGGCGCCAGCTTCGGCGGCTTCAGTGTGTATTGGCTTGCTGGACATCATGAAGGACGTTTCAAAGCCCTCATCGCCCACGACGGCATGTTCAACCTCGAAGCACAGTATTTAGAGACGGAAGAGATGTGGTTTGTGAACTGGGATCTCGGCGGTGCCTATTGGGAATGGAACAACCCCACGGTGCGCAAGACTTACGCCAACTCCCCTCACCTCTTTGTGGATAAATGGACTGCTCCTATCCTCGTCATCCATGGTGGTCTCGACTACCGCATCTGTTTCACGCAAGGCATGCAGGCTTACAATGCGGCTATCTTGCGCGGTCTTGATGCTGAGTTCCTTTACTTCCCCGATGAGAACCACTGGGTGTTGAAACCCCAGAACGGTGTTCTTTGGCAGAGAAGGTTCTACAATTGGTTAGATAAATACCTGAAATAATCATCTTTTAATCCATTCACCTGGAACCCTTAGAAAGGGCGACAGTACACAGACGGGGGTGCGCCCCCGTCTTTTTTTTATGTCAGACACGGGACTCGGGATTTCTTGACGCGGGACTCGTATCTCGTGTCTCGCATTCCGTATCACGTATCAAGTATCACGAACAAAAAAAACCACCGGATTTCTCCGGTGGTTTTTTTGAGTTGCTAAAAGCTAACAGCTAATAGCTAGATGCTAACAGCTTACTCCTTAACGACCATTTGGTTGCCTTGCTGACCGTTGGTCATGGTGACGTTGATGGTATAGACACCAGCGCTGAGGCTGCTGAGGTTGAGCTCAACTTGATCAGCGTTGCCAACTTCTTCGTTGATGAGGAGTTGACCCATGGCGTTGTAAACCTTCACCGTCTCGATAGCTTGGCCTTGGATCATGACCTTGCCACTGGTCGGGTTCGGGAAGAGGCTGATTTCACCATATTCATTGACACCCGTGTTACGGAAGTTCAGAACCATCGGGTTCTTAGCTGAGCCGTAGATGTCGTCGGACTGATAGACAATCTGTTCATCGGCGATGCCAGCAAATTCAGTATTGCCATTGACATCGAAGAGACGGAAGCTGACTTCCTCGCCAGGTTCACCGCTGACGGTCAAGAAGGCAACATAGTTACCCATTGACTTTTGGAGGAGAGCGGTACCACGGCATTCACCGTTAACGAAGGCGCCAATTTCGTGGCTACCCTCGCTCATTGCGAATTGTTCAGCATTGAGCGTCACCATCATGGTGAGGTTGGTCGGGAACAGATAGTGGTTGGTGTTCCAGTGGGTGATGGCCGGGATTTCGGCGACATAGCCCTTGGCAGGAGCGGGATAAATGAGTGTATTTTCCGTTTCACCATTGTTCAGATAGAGGTAACCAGCGCCAGGTGTCAGCGTCAAAGCAGTACTCCAAGCACCACCTTCGAATGAGGTGAAGCCATTCTGACCCTTGATCATGTCTCCTTCTGAAGGAGTAATGGTGGAGAGGGCATAGTCTGCGCTCATTTCAGCATCGGAGATATAGCCAATCCAGTTCCAGCCAGTGGCCAGCGTGATGGGGTGATCATTCGGGTCAGCGAGAGGAGCGGTCAGCGACAGTTCACCGCCATCGGTAAGGATGAGGTACATATTCGCATTGTTCATAGTAGCCAAGGTGCCTGACCAAGCGCCATTCTCCAAGTTCACATAACCATCGTTCTGAGACTTGATAGAAGCAGTGGTACTGGTAGCAGCGATGCTATTCTCAATCAGCTCAAGAGCATTCTCAGGATACTCGACGTATGAGGAGAACCAGCCCCAACCAGAGGAAAGGGTGACGGTTTGCTCTTCTTCGCCAGCACCTTCCAAGGTCTGGAAGTATTCCCAATTAGAAGCAGCACTGACTTCGTTAGGTCCGCAGACTGCATAGACATAAACTACATAGAGGCTATTATCATCCAAACCAGTGAGCATGTAAGGATTCGTGGTAACATTGATGATGTCGCCGGTACCAATCGCATAAGTTCCTGTAGCGGAATAGTTGATCACCTCTAACTGCCATGCAGTAGCGTCGCCGTTTTCAGTCCAGGAGACCACCGCAGAGTTATCAGTGATATCGGTAAATGCCAGATCACTCGGAGCCGGGCAAGCTGACTCGGTCATGAAGTAAGCTTCCTGAGACCAATTGGTGAGCTCGTCCTCTTCGCACAGACCTTGAACTTGAACAGCATAGATAGTTGAAGGATCGAGATCAGTGATTGTGTAGGGGCTGGTGACACCTTCCACAAGCACAGGTTCGGAATCATCGGAGATATACTCCTCAGTGGTAACAAACACACCAAAGATTTCTTCAGCATAACTAGGATCTTGACCTCTTGCGACGAAGGTAAGGGTACCACCCAATTCCACACCATCGATAATCAACCAGTTATCTGGATACAGTGGACCGTAATCATTATTATAGCTTTCGGAATAGAGACCTGCATAACCATTGAAGTAGGTTCCGGGTTCATAGTCAGTTTGGTCGGTGTAATCAAGATAACCCCAATTGTAACCGTCACCGTCATGGTCAACAATCATCAAATTCGAGGGAATATCACCCTCAAAGTCAACGTTAAAGATCTCGTTACCACCTGCATCGGTCAACACGATGTCGTCAACAAGCAAACGGAACATATCGGTAATGTTATAGTGACGGATAGCCACGGAACCTGTGCCACTGAATTGGCTCAGATCGAAGGTATATTCTGTCAGTTCTTCTGTAGCAGTTTCATCCTCTCCAACTTGTGTGAAAACATCCTCGTTGAAACCACCAGGAATATAATACTGGAGGTTGTAAGAATCTTGAGCGCCAGTCCATTCCACAGTGGCAGAGTTAGCAGTAACATCGGTAATGTCATCAATAGTAGGAACAGCGCAGTTGCTGAGGGTGGTGAAGGAAACGGTGTTGGTCCAATCGGTCAACTCAGTCTTGGTGCAGATACCTTGGACATGAACCTCGTATGGAGTATTAGGCGTAAGGTTGTCAAGCACATACGGATTGTCGGTGACCGCCTCGATGAATTCAGGCTCGGAAGCAGGGATATACACTTGTTCCGTAGCAACATACACGCCAAAGACTTCAGCAGCATAACTTGGATCTTGACCTCTTGCGACAAATGTAAGGGTACCACCCATCTGAACATTGGGAATGATCAGCCAGTTGTCAGGGTACAAAACGCCGCTGGCGTAACTGGCAGAAGTGAGACAATACGAGCCATTACCCACAGGATTTCCTGAACCATCAGTTTGAGTGATATTCCAAATACCCCAAACATTACCATCACCATCAGCGTCATAGTTCATCCAGTCAGAAGGAATGACACCATCTTCAAAATCAGCAAACAGCACTGTTTCTCCGTAGGCATTTGTCACCGTAATATCGTCAACATTCAAGCGGAACATATCACTGATATTATAGTGGCGGATGGCGATTGTAGCCAATCCAGCAAAGTCAGACAAATCGTAGGTATACTGCGTGAGAACAGCGGTGGCTGTCACATCAGATCCTTGCTGTTCAAAAGGAGTTACATCGACATGAGCGGGGATCCAGTATTCGATGTTGTAAGCGGATTGGTAACCCGTCCAGCTCAGCGTAGCCTCGGTGGCATTAGGTTCCACAGTAAGGTGTGAAGGAGTCTGGCAAGCACTTGGAGTGGTGAAGGAAGTCTGAGCCCAGCTGCTGTATCCATCGGAACCGCAGCTAGTGCGAACTTGAGCGATGTAGGTGGTTTCAGGAGTCAAGTCATTCAAAGCACAGGGATTGGAAGGATTGTTGACGGTAATCCATTCACCCGCCTCTGCATTTGTGATATAAGCATTGATCATCCAACTATAGCCAGCGAGACTGGACGAGGCCGAAGCCAAATCCATCCATTCGCCACCTAAGCCGACCCAACGTCCATTGGGATCGTCAGCCAGTTCGTTAGAAGCGGCAGCGGGATAAGTGGCAAGGCTTTCATTGTCGAACACCACCCAGAGGTTCTTGTTGGGGTTCACCGTAGCCGAAATAGTAAATTCGACAAATGCTGACTCGCCTGTAAACTCAATAGGCATGGAGGCGACCATATTACTCGGAGCGTTCTCGCCATCGTTATAGATGTACAAGGTACCGGTCATCGCCAAATCGTCATAAGCAGTTACTTTGCTCACAGTATTGCCATCATACGTTCCTGCGGGCAACATGATACCCCATTGGAATTGACCACCATTAGTTCCAATGCCAGTAGCATAAGTATCGGAGCCGTAAGTGTACACTTGCTCCTCTCCCATGATTAATTCGCCATACTGAACCTCAAAGTTCTCAATATTGGAGTTCCAGCTTAAGGTAGCTGAAGTAGGCATGAGATCCGTGATTGTCAAGTTAGTCGGTTTCGGGCAGGCTTCAAGGGTTGTGAAGCTCACCATGTTGCTCCATGCGCTGACATCTTCCTCATCGCAAGTAGCGCGGACATAAGCAAAGTAGGTCTGGTCAGCATCCAGATTCTCGTTGATGGTAGCCGGGTTGCTTCTCACATCCATAAAGAAATCAGGTTGATCGGGATCGAAGTTGCTATTCGTGGAATAAGCGATTCTCCACATGCTTTCTTCACCTTTGACAGTCCAGCTCAGGGTAGCCTCATGAGTTTGAACATCGTCAACAGTGAGGTTAACAGGTTTCGGGCAGGTGGGAGGAACGCAGCTGACTTCGTATGTCACAGGAGAAGCCATGGCACCAGAGCCTTCGAAAATCAATTCTCCTTCAAAATCGTACACTTCGTAGGAAGCTTCATTGTCATAGCTACCAACATGCCAATTAAACTGAATCTCGCGGCCATCACACACAGCAAGATAAACGGTGTTCTCTTCGTTTTGACCAGAGCCTGTGGTGCCGTCGAGGTTTTCATTAGCAATTTGACCTAAAACAAGGCCAGTTTCAACATCCACCACCTCGATGTAAGCGCCATTCCATCCGTCGCCCCATGAGTCAGTAATCACGAAGGTGAGTTGGCACATGTCAGCATCTGAGCAAAGATTTGTGACGAAGGAAACCTTGGAACTCCATGAGCTATAACCGTCGCTGCCACAGTTGGCACGGATATAAGCATAATAGGTCGTAGCAGCGGTCAGGCCTTGCAAGGTGTAAGGATTGGTAGTGGCATTGACGGGAGTAGCTTGGTCGGGATCAAAATCACTATCGGTGGAATAAACAATCTGCCACTGAGAAGCATCAGATTCCCAAGCGAAGGTAGCGGAATTATCTGTCGTCCCCGTGCAAGTGAAAGCCGTAGGTATCAAACACAAATCAATAGTGCGGAAATAAGTGCTTTCAGTCCATGCACTGCTACCATCCTGGCCACCACAGACTCCCTGGACCTGAACTTCATAAAAAGTAGAAGGAGTTAATCCTGTCAAAGTCTTGGGTGAAGTAACGTTGTTCAGTGTAATCCATTCATTGTCTCTTGGAGTGTTCTTGCCAATGTTAGTGATGGTAAGGTCAGTTGCATCATTTTCTCCACCATTATAGACATGGAACTCATAGATTTTGCCAGCCTCGAACACATAGTCGTCATAACGACCGCCAATACTACCGCCTGCAGAAGCGATCCACATACGATCGCCAGGCGTAGGATTCGTGATTGCCCAATCATACGTGCCAGCAGGAATTTGAATCGTCACACTGCTATTGTTAACCATGTTGGTGGTGGTCAAGGATCCGTCAGCATTCACAGGAATCTTGTATTCGAATTCAGCATACACTGAAGCATCGGCATCACCACTTGAGGTCAAAGGACCTGTTTCGGGAATAATCGTGCCATAAGTGTTTGCATCGGCATCGAGCAGCATCTGGTATCCAGAGCCGTCTTGCCATACATCGTCCGTTGTAAGGGTTATGAACGCATAGTCAATGCTACTTTCACGATATCTTAAATTATACTGATTCGAGAATCCATTCCAAGTGACCACAGCTGAATGAGTATCAGGTACCACACTTTCGATGACAGGTGCCGGGCAGGCCTCTAATGTGGTAAAGGTCACTTCGTTGCTCCAGTCGCTCACGCCGTCAGCAGCACCACAGTTGGCACGCACTTTCACAGTATATTCCGTTTCAGGAGCGAGACCAGTCAGTGTGAAGGGATTGGTTTGAGCGTTGATCAGGTTGCTTTCATTACCATTGAGGCAAATCTGCCATGCATTAGCGTTGGACAACCAGCTGAGCTCAGCATTGCGGGGACCCACTTCGTTAACCGTAAGCGCCAGAGGTTTCAAGCAGGTAGGAGCTGCACCCTTGAGGATGCGGATCTGGTTCTTACTGGTCTCCAGAGTACCAGTGTAAGAGGATGGATTAAATGGATCATAGTTAACGCCATCGGAATAAATACGGATAGCTTGGTTATCAGCATTATAAGATCTGAAATTCAAGCCATTCTGATAAGCACTTGCAGTTGCGTCAACAATAAGAGCCATATTACTGAGTCCATCATAAATGAAAGGATTATCAAGCACGAAGATGTTCCAACCCGCAGCAATAGTGACATCGCCACTATAAACCAAATCGGCATTGGTGACCGTAATCCAGTCAGTGGTGTTATCGAAACTGCTCTTTGTAGTACTCACCATATAGATATCGAAGTGACGCTGATAGTTGGCTAAAGAGGAACAATAGAAGTCAATTCTTTCGATAGCTGCTGCATCTGAACCTAATTCCTCAACAGTGTAAATTTGCTGGGTCAAGGAATTATAATAGTACATGTTAACAGGGAGATAAGAGTTGTTCACATCTCCCGTGCCAATAACGGTCAATCCTTCAGGAACATACTCGGAAGTAGTAAAGCCCACAGTCTTCCAGCCGCTAACGGCGTCAGAGCAAATTGACTGTATTCTTGCCTGATAGGTTGAGTTGTCTTCCAGACCTGTGAGCGTATAGTTTTGGGCGGTGCTGTTTGAAAGCAAAGAAGTCCATTCAGTTTGACCGGATTTCTTATATTCAAGATTATAATGACCGCTACCTCCGGTCCAGGTCAATGAAGCATCAAAAGTGCCAGCGGTGGCCTCGAAAGTATCAACCTTTTCACAAGCCACACCTCCAGTAGGAGTGATCTCAATTTCAATGACATTTCTTTTAGGGGTAATAGCATAAGCAGTACCCAGATCGCCGAGATCATACGGTGTACCGTCACGACGAGCGTAGATAGACAGATTTGGATCATCGGTTGCGCCGAACACCTTTCCGGTTAAGCCGCCTTTCCAAGAACCGGTGTTGTTTTGGAAGCAAATCACCAAGTTTCCTGTTCCACTATACTCAAATGGGGAACTCAGTTCAAAGGTGTAAGCCTCAGCTTCCGTGTTATGGACTGTAACTGATCCAGAGTAAACCAAATCACCATCAGTGACGGCTATCCAGTCGGTATTATTATCAAATACCTCCTTGTCGGTTTCCACCATGTAGATGTTGAAAGGCATTTCGTAAAGGTCTGAATTTCCATACAACCACATCGTAATGCTGCTGATGGTTCCAGCTGTTCCAATCTCTTCGGCAGTATAAATCTGCTCTGAGAAAGAATACTCGTAAAGTGAATTCATTGGAAGATAGGTGTCATTAGTGGCAGTCTCCAAATCTCCAATCGTCACTTGAGCTTTTGCCACGCCGAATACGGCGAACAAAAGCATCATCATTAGTAAGGATTTGTGTTTCATGATGATTAGATTTAGTTAATAATTTGTGAATTGTTAAATTGTTGTTGAGTTTCTATACTTTTTTTCCAATTTGAATCGTCAAAAGTAGCATAAAAAACAAATATGACAAAGATTAACGAGAAAAAGTTATAAACAGGTCGTTAGAAATTGTTGATAACTTTTTTTACCACAAAAAAAATCTCAATTTTCTTTCTATCGAGGTTTGACCCCGGGCCTCACACCCCGACCCCCTCTAGGACCTCACCCCCCAGCCCCCTCTCCACCGTGGAGAGGGGGAGTGTTCTACCCTGGGCCTTTTCTACCGAGATTTAACCCTAACAGGGTAGCTCTCTCTAAATTCTAAATTCTAAATTCTCCTACCGAGATTTAACCCCTAGCGGGGTATTCCCTCTAAATTCGCTGTCGCACCACCTCGAAGCAGACGATACCTGTGGCTACGGAGACATTAAGAGAGTCGATGTCGCCAGGCATTGGAATACGAAGATGCTGGTCGAGGCGTTTCATACAACCCTCGCTGATGCCGTCTTCCTCGGAGCCCATCATCACACAGAGCGGGCCCGTGAGGTCGGCCTCCCAAAGACTCTGCCGCGCCTTCTCTGTGAAGCCAACCACCCGCAAGCCACTATCCTTCAAGAAATCCATGGCATCCTTCAAATTATTGACACGACATATATTAATATGTGAGAGTGCTCCGGCGGAGGTCTTCATGGCATCACCGTTAACAAGAGCGGATCCCTTTGCGGGAACCACGATGGCATCAACGCCAGCGGCGTATGCTGTACGGGCAATGGCCCCGAAGTTACGCACATCAGTGACTCGGTCGAGCATCAACACAAAAGGATCCCTGCCCTGCTCATATAAAAGAGGAATCACCTTTTCCAAAGGCTGGTATTCGATAGGACAGACGAAAGCCACCACCCCCTGATGGTTCTTGCGAGTCAAACGGTTCATCTTCTCAAGCGGCACATACTGCACCGGCACCTGTGCTGCCCGACAATGGTTCGCTATCTCACTGAGTTCAGGGGAACGGGGTCCTGCTTGAATAAACACTTTTTCGATCTCTTTGCCCGAGCGGATTAACTCCAGCACAGGATGCACTCCAAAGACCAAATCGCTCTTGTAATTCGTTTCCATAGCCATTATTTTTGCGCAAAAATAAAAAAATTGTATCTTCGCAACATGAAAAGCAAAGCATTAATCATCAAAACAATTGACTATGAAAGCATTGAGAATAAACTTAATCCTAGCTGGGCTACTTCTTTTCGGCCTTACAAGCTTTTGTCACGGTCAGCTGTACCGTCCTGTCACCATGGCAGACAAAGCGGTCATCCATGATTTCATCCAGCAAAACCTCCGGTATCCCGAGGAAGCACTCAAAGAAGGCAAAAATGGCGAAGTGGTGGTGACGTTTCATGTTGATGAGCGAGGCAACGGGAGCAACTATCATGTTACCCAAACCTTCTGCGAAGAAGCAAACACCAATGCCCTCGACATGGTGCGCAAGATACGTTGGTCGCCCGCCACGATGGACATGAAACCAGTGGCTAGCGACATGGAATACACGGTGGAATACAACGCCCGCTCCTACAAACGCTACTGGAAGAAACGTGAGCCCCTTCCCCTCCCACTAACGCTGGAAGCTGACACCAGCTATGCCATCTATGAGAGGCACCAGTTAGAAGAGACCGCCAAGCCCTATTTCGCTGACGGCAGCACCATGGCACAGTTCATCCTCTCCAACCTGAAATACCCCGAGTCGGCCAAGATGGCCGAGATTGCCGGCACCGTGCGTCTGAGCTTCGTGGTGGAGACCGACGGAAACATCTCTAACATCCTCATCGAACAATCGGTAGGTGGCGGCTGCGACCAAGAGGCCATCCGGCTCTTGCAGTTGACACGCTGGATCCCAGCAGTGAAAAACGGACAATATGTACGCAGCCAAAACCTCCAAGACATCACCTTCCACATCGGAAACCGGAACTATCAGGACGGAAACGCTTATTAAGGTGAGAGGTGAGAGGTGAGAGGTTTTCTTTTGTCAACAATTCAACTATTATAAAAAATTAAACATTTATACAATTCAACAATTCAACATGAAAAAACATCTTTTTATTGCTTTGGCACTGCTGATTGGCTTTGGTGCCAACGCACAAGAAAACAGTAACTGGACCAAGAAAGGCAACATCGGACTGAACTTCTCGCAGAGTTCCTTCACCAACTGGGCGGCAGGAGGACAAAACGCCCTCAACTGGATGGGCGCCTTCAACTACAGCATCAACTATGCCAAGGACAACTTCAAATGGGACAACACCTTGAACACCGCCTTAGGCTATAGCTACTTTAACTTCAAACAGAAACCTGTCAAGACCGACGACAAGATCGAGTTCACCTCGTTAGCCGGCCTCAAAGCCACCGAGCACCTGAACTACAGCTTGGAGTTCGCTTTCCGCTCGCAGTTCGCAAAAGGGTATGACTATGCCACTGACTCCACCAACTACATCTCGAAGTTCCTTGCACCGGCTTATCTCACCCTCGGCCTCGGTGTTGAATGGGTGCCCAACGAGCACTTCTCCGTCAACTTTGCTCCAATCACTGGCCGTATCACCATCGTCAATGACCAGAGACTGGCTGAGATCGGCGCATACGGTGTGGAACCTGGCTATTTCAACCCCACTGACAGCACCCAATGGATTCCCGGCAAGAAAATCCGTTATGAATTCGGCGCCCGTCTCGCTGCCAAGATGAAATACACGCTGATGCAAAATGTGGATTTCGAGTCAAAACTCGAACTCTTCTCCAACTATCTGGATCATCCGCAATACATCGACGTGGATTGGCAGAACCTGTTTGTCATGAAAGTAAACTCCTGGCTGAACTGCAGCCTCGGCACCCACCTCATCTATGACTACGACATCCCGTTCTTTGACGAGGCTGGCGTCCGTATCGAAGGCTCCAAAGTACAGTTCAAAGAAGTCCTCAGCATCGGCTTATTATTCAATCTGTAAAGGAGCAGTTCACTGTTAGCTTTTAGTCTCGTAAAAAAAGGCTAAAAGCTAACAGTTAATGGCAAAACCAAACACTTCCAACATGCGCATCGGAATCCTATCAGACACTCACGGGGTGATTATCCCTCAAGTCTATTCCTTTTTCAAGGAAGTGGATGAGCTATGGCATGCAGGCGACATCGGGAACATCGAGACAGCGGAACAGCTGGAAGCCTTTAAACCCCTTCGAGCCGTACACGGCAACATCGATGACCATATTGTCCGACTACAATACCCCGAGGATCAGTTTTTCCAGATAGAGGATGTCCATGTTTACATGACCCACATCGGAGGCTATCCCGGACATTATCTTCCTGAAATCAGAACCATTCTCCAAGACAAGAAACCAAATCTATATGTCTGCGGACATTCCCATATCCTGAAAGTAATCTACGACGACAAACTTAACTTACTGCACATCAACCCCGGAGCTGCAGGCACTTCAGGATTCCACAAAAAAATCACTATGGTGCGCCTCACCATCGACGGCAAAACCTTCAAAGACCTAGAAATCCTGGATTTAGATCGGCGAATTTAGCGAAGGGGTGTTATCGACGAATTAAGCGAATTTAGCGAAGGGAAATTATCGGCGATACAAAAAAAATTCGCCGTTAACGGAGTCGGTCCATGGATCGCACTTTGTCGATATCCTTCTTGAGGCCAGAGGACGCCACCAGCATCATAATCAAGCCAACCAACGAAAGAAAAGCTCCCCAAGCCGGCCAGGCAAACGAAGGGATGATGGCCATGCCCGAACCCGTTTTCACGATATAATAAACAAAAATCGTCGCAATCAACACCGCGGCTAAGACAAGATTAACCCTGGAGAGTTTAAAGAGCTTCAAAAACTGCTGAAGCTTCACCGCGCGAAATATCGACATGGAAAGGTAAAAGTTAATGAGAATCACCGCCACCGTGAGAATCAGCAACGGCAGCGTATAGATAGCACTGAAGCCAACCTCGAGATTGGGGGCCACCGAAACCACATTGACACCATATACGAAAAGCCTGAGATAAGTGCCATAATCATCGAGATACAATGCCAAAGGCATGAAAAACAAGGCTCCGAAAACAAGAGCCGACAAAAAGAACAAAAGGGATTGGGTGCGTTGTTTCATCGTTCTATTTCTTTTAAAATCGTACTTTTTTCTGTTTGAAATCGGCTGCAAAGATAGAAAAAACTCGAAAAACAGAAAAAAAACTTGCCAGTTTGAAATATTTCCTTATTTTTGCACCGCTTTTGGTTATTCAAAGTAACACAAAACTCTAACAATTTTCCCAAAAGCATTATCCTCGACCGATTGTTCCCTTTTTTGAATTCAATCTATTTCCTAACTGTATATCTTTTTTTATGTACAACATCTATGAACTGAACGACAAGTCTTTAGAAGATCTGAAGATGATTGCCATCGAGCTTGGTATTGATGATGAAGGCAGAACCAAACAACAACTGATTTACGACATCATCGACCATCAGGTAGAACACCCCGAATCCGTCAAAAAGGCGGGCAAGAAAAAAACTGCTGCCACTCCTGAAGCCACCCCTTCCCAGGAAACAGCACCCAAAAAGAGAGGTAGGAAACGCAAATCAGAAACCGCCAACGCCGGCGAGGCCTCCACGCCTTCCAATACGGCTGCTCCTGTGAAAGCGGATGCCCCCGCCACTCAACATGAGCCCACAGCTCCCGCAGCCAAAGAGCCGAAACAACGGAAGAAAAAAAACCAGAACCAAAACGAAGAGCAACGTCAAGCCCAAGAAACCATCGTGTTTCCTAACGATGAAAACAAGGCTAACAACACCGTCCAAGACAATGGGACGATGGATGCAGAACCCAAGAAAAGAGAAAAACGTCCTCGTATTGCAAGAGAGAACAAGGGCTCAGAAATCCCCGCAGGGACCAGCAACTACAATGCTGAACGCAACGATGACCATCTGAAAGCCATCGCCCAACCCAAAGCTGACTCTACGCCGAAAGAGCCTAAGGAATTCAAAGAGAACAAAGAACAAAAAACGGTGATAGAGGTCAAAGAACCCAAAGACAACCGGGATAATCGGGAAAACAGGGAAAATCGTGAAAACCGTGAAAACAAGGAACCCAAAGAACATCGTGAGAACCGCGAGCCCCGGGAGATGAAAACCCAAAAAGAGCCAAGAGAAAACCACGAGACGAAAAACTCAGGCGATTCTTTGGCATCGAAAGAAAACAAGGAGAACAAAGACCCCAAAGACAACCACCAGCAAGGAAGACCCAACGGCAATGTAGCTCCTCAAAACGGACAGGGTAACCAAAACAACCAGAACACGCAGCAAACTGCAGAGAAACTCGAGAAACAACGTCGCGACGAGATTCTGAACGAGTTTGACAGCGTGGTGGAAGCGGAAGGCGTGCTGGAGATCATGCCTGAGGGATTCGGATTCCTCCGTTCCTCTGACTACAACTATCTCCCCTCCCCTGACGACATCTACGTCTCCACCTCACAAATCAAGCTGTTCGGTTTGAAGACTGGCGACACGGTGTTGGGTACCATCCGTCCTCCCAAGAGCGGCGAGAAGTTCTTCCCGTTGGTACGCGTTGACTTTATCAATGGACGCAAGCCCGAAGAGGTACGCGACCGCATCCCGTTCGACTTCCTCACGCCTTTGTTCCCGAACGAGAAGTTCATCATCACTGGCCATAAAGGTGGCACCATCTCGACCCGCATCATGGATATGTTCGCCCCCATCGGCAAGGGACAGCGCGGCCTCATCGTAGCCCAGCCCAAGACGGGTAAGACAGTCTTATTAAAAGAGGTGGCCAATGCCATTGCCGCCAACCATCCCGAGGTTTACCTGATCATCCTGCTCATCGATGAGCGTCCCGAGGAAGTCACCGACATGCAGCGCAGCGTCAATGCCGAGGTCATCGCCTCGACCTTCGACGAGCCTGCCTCGAAACACGTCCAGATTGCCAACATCGTCCTAGAGAAAGCCAAACGCCTCACCGAATGCGGCCACGATGTGGTGATCTTGTTAGACTCCATCACGCGTCTCGCACGTGCATACAACACGGTGTCACCCGCGTCTGGCAAGGTGCTCACTGGTGGTGTCGAGGCCAATGCCTTACAAAAACCCAAACGCTTCTTCGGCGCCGCGCGTAAGATTGAAAATGGCGGCTCGCTCACCATCCTGGCCACCGCTCTAATCGAAACGGGCTCCAAGATGGACGAAGTCATCTTCGAGGAATTCAAAGGCACCGGCAACATGGAGCTGCAACTCGACCGCCGTCTGTCGAACAAACGTATCTTCCCCGCCATCGACATCGTGGCCTCAGGCACCCGACGCGACGACCTGCTGGTTGACGAGACCACTCTCGCCCGCGTGTGGGCACTGCGCACCCACTTTGCCGATATGACCCCCGTCGAAGCTATGGAGTTCCTCAAAGACCGCGTCGCAAAGACCATCAGCAACGAGGAATTCTTGATGAGCCTCGACAAATAACCGACAACAAAAAAAATGAAAAAAATACTATTGATTCTGGCTACGGTGATGCTCGCCATCACCGTCCAGGCCCAAGGTCCCGCTGCAATCCAGAAAATACGCCAAACCAATGGCTCCCTTCGGACGTTTGACGCGGACCTGACGAACACTACCCTGAAAAAGGACAAGAAAAACGTTCAAAAAGGGAAACTCTATTTTGTTGCCACTGACCGTTTCTCGGCTTTGTTTGACAATGGAAAATACATGATTGTCAACGCTAACCGACTGAAAATCAACATCGGTATGTTCCATGGGACTTTCAGACTCAGAGACGGAGGCATGATGCGTTCACTCAGCAACATCTTCCTTTACGGATTCCAAGGCCGCTGCGAGGACCTCGCTAAAGAGGAGAACTACAGCCTTCAAGTCAAAGAGACCAACATGCAGTATCAAGTGGTTTGTACCGCTAAAAAGAAATCGTTTTTCGGAATCGGCTACCAAAAGGTCGTTTTCAACTACGAGAAAGACAGCTACTTGCTGAAGGAAATCGTCCTCTACGACACCAACGACAACATCGACATCTACACCATCTCTAACGTCAAGTACAACGAGACGGTAGCAGAGGAAAAATTCAACTAACCTCTAAGAAGCTGTTTTGATTTTTTTTCGAGCTTATTTGAGAGGGATTTTTGAGGATGATTTTTCTGTTGAGCGAACGACGATAGCGGGCTATCGGAGCGAGCGAAACAAAAAATCAGACCAAAAAGACCCTCAAAGAAGCCGAAAAAGAAAAAATCAAAAACTTTAAACAAAAAATCAAAACAGCTTCTAAATATCAAAACACTGTTTTCAGGTCTTCCGTGGTAAGTCCATTGAAGTCACCAGAGCTCATAAAGGCACCGATGACATGATGTCTCGGGCCTTTTTCCAACAAAGCCATCAGTTCCGATTTGTTATGAACCACCTGCAAGTCGGGACGGCCAAAGCCTTCCACGATTCGCTCATCAGGCATCAGCTCCAGCTTCTTGATAGCCACAGCATGAGGATCATAGAAGACGATAGCGGTATCGGCCAGCTTCAAGGCATCGTGATAATGGTCGATGAACACCTCACTGAGGCTGCTATAGGTATGAAGCTCGAAGACCGCAATCAGATGCTTATCCGGGAACTGTTCCCTTAGAGCCTTCACACTGGCGTTGACTTTTGAGGGTGCGTGTGCAAAGTCACGGAACACCAAGTTATCATTGGCCTCAAAGAGCAGTTCCAGACGGCGCGCAGCTCCCTTAAACGTGGCGATAGCCTTATAAAACTGCTCATCTCCCACCCCTAACTGCTGACACACCAACCTCGCGGCATTGATGTTCTTCATGTTATGGCTACCGAACACCCCCACTTCCCTCCTGCTGCCATCGGGCAAAACCAATGTAGTCTTCAGTCCTTCACTCTCAAAAGGATGCACCCCATAGCCGTAGGTTCGGCAAGCAGCACCTTGGGCAATTTTCTCCGCTTCCACGTCGGTGCCATCATAGATGAGACATCCTCCTGGCTCGATGGTACGGACAAAGATGCGGAATTGCTCCAGATAGTTGTCGAAAGTGGGGAAAACGTTCACATGATCCCAACCGATGCCACTGATCACGGCGATATGCGGGTGATAATGATGGAACTTCGGCACGCGGTCGATTGGTGAAGTAAGATACTCGTCGCCTTCCATCACCATGTATCGAGCCGACTCGCTGAGGCGCACCATCACGTCGAAGCCCTCTAATTGTGCCCCTACCATGAAATCCGTCTCAATGTCCACCTGTTTCAGCACGTGCAGGATCATGGAGGTGATGGTCGTCTTGCCATGGCTACCACCGATGACGATACGAGTTTTGTCCTTGCTTTGTTCAAAGAGGTATTCCGGGTAAGAATACACCTTCAGTCCTAGCTGTTGCGCGCGAACCAGTTCCGGGTTGTCGATACGGGCGTGCATTCCCAGAATCACGGCATCATACGAGCTGTCGAGTTTCTCGGGGTACCACCCCCATTGCGGTGGCAGTATGCCTTCCTTAGCCAGTCTTGACTTGGAGGGCTCAAAAATCTCGTCGTCCGAACCCGTGACTTCATAACCCTTGCGATGCAAGGCGATGGCGAGGTTGTGCATGGCACTCCCCCCTATGGCGATAAAATGAACCTTTTTCATAGCGATGTGATTTGAAGCGGTAAAGGTAAACATTTTTGATGTATTTTTGCACCATGGAAGAAAAAGAAAAACAGTATCAGCTTCTTTTGAAGCAGGCACAGGCTTTGGTGGAAGACGAGACCAACCTGATAGCCAACCTCAGCAACCTCTCATCGCTGATTCACTTCACGTTCAATTTCTGGTGGACCGGCTTTTATTTCGTTGACGGCGACCAGCTGGTCTTGGGGCCTTTCCAAGGACCCTTGGCCTGCACAAGAATTCCTTTCGGGAAAGGGGTTTGCGGCAGCGCCTGGAAAGAGGAGAAGACCTTGGTGGTGCCTGACGTGGAACAGTTCCCTGGCCACATCGCTTGCAGCAGCGAGTCACGCAGCGAGATTGTGGTGCCCATCTTCAAAGAGGGCAAGGTATGGGCTGAACTCGACATCGACAGTAAGGAACTTGGCACTTTTGACGAAACCGACCGAATCTGGCTGGAACGCATTGTGAAAGTGATCCGGTAAACACAGATGGAAAACGAGCGTCTAAACAGAAGTATTCTGAAGTTAGCCATCCCCAACATCGTGAGCAACATCACGGTGCCGTTGCTGGGATTGGTTGACATGATGTTGATGGGACACCTTGAGTCGGTGGCATATATCGATGCCATCGGGTTGGGCGGCACTATCTTCAGCGTGATGTATTCCATCTTCAGTTTCATGCGCGCTGGAACCACAGGCTTCACCGCCCAGTCATACGGACGCAAGGACGAGACAGAGATCTCATACTCGTTTTACCGTTCGATGTTTATCGCATTGATTGCCACCGTTTTAGTCCTCTCTCTGCAACGGCCAATCGAATGGATTGCCCTTCAGTTGCTCAATGGCAGCGACGAGGTGTTGCGTTTCACCAGCGACTATTACAGGGTGAGGATCTGGGCTGCCCCCGCAGTGCTTAGCCTTTATACCTTCAATGGCTGGTACATCGGAATGCAAAACACCACGATTCCCATGGTCATCGCCATCCTGATCAACATGGTAAACATCATCCTCAGCGTGCTGTTTGTCAACGTGTTCCATTTAGGTGTCACAGGCGTGGCATTAGGCACTGTCATCGCGCAATACATAGGTCTCATCACCGCGGTGGTCTTTATGCTCCTGAAATACCGACGATATCTCGTCCCCATCAAGCGTGAGATCCTTCTTCAAGCCGACAAGCTGAGGCGATTCTTCAAGGTGAACACCGACTTCATGATCCGCAGCATCCTGTTAGTGCTGACCATCGCTTTCTTCACCAACCAAAGCGCGAAGTTAGGCGATGACATCTTGGCGGTCAACATGATTTTGATGCAGTTCTTTTACATCTTCTCTTATTTCACCGATGGTTTCGCCTACGCTGGCGAGGCTTTGGTGGGACGATTCACCGGGGCGCATGACCACTATCACCTGAAGAAAACGGTGAAATATCTGTTGCTTTGGGGTATAGGGTTAAGCGTTCCCTTCACCTTATTATATTGGGCCTTCCCCGAAGCATTCATCCACCTCATCTCCGACCAGCCCGTGGTGGCCGTTCAAGCCCGTCCCTATTACCTTTACATGATCCTCATCCCTGTCATCACCTTTGCCGCTTTCCTTTGGGATGGCATTTACATCGGAGCCACCGCAGCCAAAGAAATCCGCAACACGATGATCATCGCCTCGTTGCTGGTGTTTCTACCCGCTTGGTACATCCTGATGCCAAGATATGGCAATCACGGATTATGGATTGCCTTCTTGCTGTTCATGGTGGCGAGAGGCGTTAGCATGACGGTGATGGCAAAGAAAATATTCAAATAGAGACCATTAAAGGGCAAACTTCAAACCAGGTAGAGACCGCAAGGATTTATAGGTGAGTTCGAGATGTTCCTTGCTTTCGATATCAATAATATAGCAATAGCTGTAATAATTCCCTTTCGCGCTGGAACGCACATCCACAAAAGTATGTACCACCTGGCATTTTTGGAAAACGGCATGGATGTTTTTCTTGGTTTCCTCCATCGGGATGCTTGAGACGAACACCATCTTGATGTCAAAGTTCTGAGGATATACGACTTGATTCTTTTCTTGGATCATTTCAACTATTTTGGGCGCAAAGATAATGAAAATAGCTATCTTTGCGCCATTATGCATATTTTATCAAAATCCACCTATATCAAAGGCCTTCAATGCGAGAAAGCATTGTATATGACCAAGAAACATCCTTATCTGCGCGACAAGCTCAGCATCGAGCAACGAGCCAAGTTCCAACGAGGCACCGATGTGGGGGTATTGGCACAAGCATATTACCCTGGCGGGGTGAATATGGCACCCAACGCGCCCTCACAGTTTCCCAAGCGGGTAAAGGAGACCCTGGAAAACCTTCAAAACCCTTCGGTCAACGTGATGTATGAAGCTGTTTTTCAATACAATGACACTTTGATTATGGTAGATATCCTGATACGCGACGGTGAGCAATGGAAAGCCATCGAGGTGAAGAGCTCGTTAAGGTTGAGTCCCACCTATTATCATGACGCCGCTTTACAATACTATGTATTGCACGGCTGTGGCGTACCCCTCTCCGACTTTCTCCTCATGCATCTGAACGGTGACTATGTCAAAGACGGCCCCATTGATGTCAGGCAGCTTTTTGTGCAAACCTCCGTCCTTTCATTTGCCCAAGAGAAAGAGTCATGGGTAGCCGCCAACGTGGAAAGGCTGAAAAACGTGGTGACGCTTCCCCATTCGCCTTTGGTCAACATAGGCACCCATTGCCATGACCCTTACACCTGCGATTTTTTAGGACATTGTTGGAAGATGGTTCCCCGCGACAGTTTTCTGTTCACCACAGCACTGCCTGATGAGGTGCTGTTCCAACATTACTTTGGAGGATATGGCACCAATGCCTTGATGCTCAAACAGGTAGGAGCTGACAGCGAGGAAGCCAAACAAATCGAAGCTTTGGAATCCGGTTCCTATTATATCGACTACAAGACCTTATTTGCCCTCACACCCAACCCCAAACCCCGCAACATCGCTTACCTCAACCTGTTGCTTGACCGACCTGCCGTGCCAGAACTTGACGGCACACGCCCCTATCAAGAGATGATTCTTGCCTTTGCCCTCACAGGAACATTGGAACCAGAAGGGCACACTGTTTGGGATTGTTTCGACGACCATCAACGTTGGCATGAAAGCATCCCTCTTCTCACCGAGAAGCTCTCCCAATACGAGTCGATTGTATGTTTCACCCCGATGGATATGATGAGTGCCCTCATGCGACATGAGATTGCCCAAAACCAAACATTTGGCTATAAAGTCTTCAATCTTTATGAAGTACTCGGTCAAGCCCATTTGTTTCATCCCAGCCTGAAATACGGTTTTCAATTACAACATGTGGCCGAAGCATTGTTTCACGATGTCAAACTCTTTGAACACAGTAGGATACTTGTTGAAGCATCCTCGAAGGAGTCAACAAGTTATCAACAAGCAAGGGAGGATTTATTATTTGAGAATGAGATAGTTAAAAGAGTTTATCAACATTTTTTCAAATAAACTACTGTTAATAACTAATCCTGTTATCTGTCACCCAAGGAAGAGATTAAATACTATTTTTGCCTTCGGAATTTTTCATTCTATTCACCATAAAACATCGAGATACAAATGCCAACAGATACACTTATCCGTCCGTTTACCAGTAACATGCAGCGGCGCACCTCTGTCACTCCAGAACAGCTTCTCGCCAATCAAGGGCGCATCCCTCCTCAGGCCGTCGATTTGGAGGAGGTGGTTTTAGGTGCTTTGATGCTAGAGAAGGAAGCCGTCAATGAGGTCATCGACATCCTGACTCCTGAGGCTTTTTATAAGGAAGCCCATCAAAAGATCTTTAAGGCTATCAAGGACTTATTTGGAAAGTCAGAGCCGATTGATATTCTCACGGTCACCAACGAGTTGAAACAATCCGGTGAGCTGGAATCGGTGGGCGGTGCCTATTACATCTCCAAGCTGACCAACCGTGTAGTTTCCGCGGCCAACATCGAATACCATGCGCGCATCATCATGCAGAAGCACATCCAGCGAGAGCTCATCGTCATCTCGTCGGAGACCATCAACCAGGCTTTCGAGGACACCACCGACGTGTTCGACTTGCTTGACAACGCTGAGAACAAGCTCTTCCAGGTGAGTGAAAACAACCTTAGGAGAAGTTACAACTCCATGCAAGACTTGGTGAACAAAGCGATCACGGAGATCCAAAACGCGAAAAACAGCGACCAGAAGCTACGCGGTGTGCCTTCAGGTTACACCGAGCTGGACCGCATCACGCAAGGCTGGCAGAAGTCGGACCTCATCATTCTGGCTGCCCGTCCTTCGATGGGTAAGACCGCCTTCGCGTTGAACCTCGCCCGCAACGCAGCAGTAGAGTTCCACCGCCCCGTGGCTTTCTTCTCCCTTGAGATGTCGTCCGTGCAGTTAGTCACCCGTTTAATCTCCACCGAGACCTCTCTCACTGCCGACAAGCTACGCTCTGGAGATTTAGCGGAACATGAATGGCAACAGTTGAACACCAAGGTCACTCCGCTCATCGATGCGCCGATTTTCATCGACGACACCCCGCAGCTCTCCATCTTTGAGTTACGCGCCAAGTGCCGCCGTCTGAAACAACAGCACGACATCCAGATGATCTTCATCGACTACCTTCAGCTGATGACTGCCAAAACTGAACGTGGCGGCAACCGTGAACAAGAGATCTCCACCATCTCGCGTTCTCTCAAGAGCCTCGCCAAAGAGTTGGAGATTCCCGTCTTAGCCCTGTCACAGTTAAGCCGTAGCGTGGAGCAACGCCCAGGTTCCAAGAAACCTATCCTCTCCGACCTTCGTGAGTCGGGTGCCATCGAACAAGATGCTGACATGGTCATGTTCATCTATCGTCCCGAATACTACAAAAACGAACAAGAGAACCCCGACCTTCCACAAGGCTTCACCTGCATTGACATTGCCAAGCACCGTAACGGCAAACTGGGCGAAGTCAACTTGAGGTTTGTGGGACAATACGCCAAATTCGAGGAGTTCGGACAAGACCGCCTCTCCTCCATCGACGAGATCTCCCTTGGACCCAACCCCAACTTCAACAACAACACCATGATCATCGAATCCAAGATGAACGCGGAAGACCCCTTCGGGCCAGGCATCTCTGACGAGTATAATCCTCCGTTTTGAGGTTAGAGGCTAGAGGCAAGAGGTCTTATTCACCGAAGGCACCTCTAACCTCTTACACCTCTTACCTCTCAATTTAAAAAAAAGTGTTATCTTTGCAGTCCCAAAAAGACTGAATTTAATATTAAATAATTGAATATGAAGAAATTAGCCGTTATTGCTTTCGGTGGCAATGCCCTTTTAAGAGGCGGACAAAGAGGAACGTACAGAGAACAGATGCAGAATGTAACAGAGACTTGCAAATCGCTGCTTCCCTTCCTCAAGAATGATTATAATTTGGTTATTGGCCATGGCAATGGCCCTCAAGTGGGCAATGTGATGCTTCAGAACGAAGCTGGCAACCAAGTGTTTAACGTGCCTGACATGCCTATCGACTTCTGTGTTGCTGAGACTCAGGGATTGATTGGATTCATGATTGAGATGGGTTTGGACAAGGTGTTTGCCCAAGAAGGCATGCGCCGTAATGTGGTCACTTTGGTGACGCAAGTCATCGTTGACAAGGACGACCCGATGTTTGCGAACCCCACCAAGCCGGTAGGTCCTTATTACACCAAGGAACAAGCGGACAAATACGCTGCTGAGACGGGCGCTGTCTATAAAGAAGACCCCAAAGGCCGTGGCTGGCGCAAGGTGGTGGCATCACCCAAGCCCATTGGCATCCAGAACATCGACATCGTGAAACGTCTCGCCGATGAAGGTAACATCGTCATCACCGTGGGTGGTGGTGGTATTCCGGTCATCGAAAAGAAAGGCTGCCTCTGTGGCGTGGAAGCCGTCATCGACAAGGATCTCGCCTCGGCCATGACCGCCATCAACATCAAAGCCGACGAGTTCTACATCCTCACCGACGTTCCGAAAGTCTATATCAACTTCCGCAAGGAGAACGAGCAAGCTCTGAACACCATCACCGTGGCCGAAGCTAAGAAACACCTCGCCGACGGTCAGTTCACCGAAGGCAGCATGGCTCCCAAGGTACGCGCCGCCATCCTCTT
>CAMIWN010000016.1:0-59347 GCA_946402445.1 uncultured Bacteroidales bacterium | reverse complement strand
ACAAACAATGGTTATCTCGTTATTTTTTAACAAGATAACCATTTTTTTCTTATCATAAAATAAAAAAAGAGGATGACTACTTTTTAGTCACCCTCTTTCGTTCAAGTTAAATCTCAAAGGCTTTACTTCACCTCCTCAAAGATGTTCTATATTGATAATCAGTCTATTATGCGGACATGTTGCAAATATGTTGCAGATATTTGATAAACAAATGGACTGCGTAAAGCATTGATTTTGAATTGATTTGCAAAGATACGAATTGTTTCTGATAAACAAATAGAGGAATGACAAAAAGGTGCTAAAAGGGCACTTTTGAGAGCCTGACTGACGGGCAAAGGGTGCGGCCTATAAGCTTGATAAAGAAGGGATTGACTGACCTCCGCACCCTTTGGCTGGCAGGCAGCATAACCGAATCCAAAACATTGCCGGAATGGGATGCGGATGACCGCCCGAAATTGAGAAAAGAGAGCGGGAAAACGCAACCCAATATTTAGCCGAGGGCTGACAAAGGTTGCGGCCAAGAAGCTTCCTAAAAGATGCGCCACTTACCTCCGCAACGTTTGGCAGACATCGGATTAACAATAACACTACAACCGACCAAGAGAGCGTATTTCGCGCCCTACGACAAAAAAAGAAAGGCACCCCATTAGGATGCCTTTGATTGCCGTCGTGGTCTGTTCGTTGGACTCAGGCCTTGTTGATTTTGCGACCGACCTTCTCGGCTCTCGTCTTGATGATGAACGAGCCGAAACCACGGAGATAGACATTCTCTCCCTTGGCGGCATAAGTGAGGTAGAAGCGGACTGAGTCGCCCACCTCTCCCCAATTGCCGACAGGGATTTCTACACCCATACTTGGGTCGGTGACTTCGGTGTTGAAGATGCCGATCCTCTTCTGGGTGATGTTGTAGGCCACAGCGATGAAGTTGGCTTCGGCAGGCTTGCCGATGGCCTCGGCAACTTCAGGTTCTGCGAAAATATCCAACACACCGTTGGTGTCGGTGACAAGGCATTCGAGCATCGGCGAGTCGATGCGCTCACCGTTGCCGATGCCCTCCAGCGTGGAGAGGTCAACGGTCTTGACATCATCCACAACGGCAGCGGCGGCAGCCAGCTGGCGAGTGAACATGTTGCGACGGGTCATGCCACGGTTGACGGATGGAAAGAGCGAGATGAGCTGCTCATCGCTGAGCTGCGAGACGAGCCCTTGCAGTTCCTTGAAGAAGTTGCGCTGCTGCACTTGTGCTTCAGTGCGCGGGTTCCTGACCGACTGGGGACGGCCTTTCATGTAAGAAATGCCGTTCCATGAAGCACCAATGACGGTGCCAACCTTACCTTTGAAACCACCGAGGATTCCTTGTTTGATTTTTCCCATAGTGCTTTATTGTTTAGGGGTTAGACATTGAGTTTATTGGCCTGTGCGAGGGTTGCGACCCTGACGAGCTGGACGCTTGGTCACGGCCAATGTGCCGAAACCGACGAGGACGATTTTGGAGCCCGTGCTGAGCATAAAACCAGCATATTGGTCGGAGCCAACGCCGAAGGCATCGAAATCAATGCTGAAGGACTGCTCACCAGTTGCGCCAACGGCGACAGTGGAATTCACGAGGAAGATTTTCTTCTGCGTGACATTGGCCACAAAGATGGTGGGGTACTCGTCAGCATGAGAGGCGCGCCAATCGTTCTCCTCATCCCACGAAATGGTGATGTTGGAGCGGTCGGCGGTGATGGTGACCTCAGGCAACTCGGCAGTGGGAGCATTGCCGATGGTGCCCAGGTTAGCCAAGTCCACATGCTTGCTGTCGGCCTCGATGATGGGGTCAGCGGAAAGCTGTTGGACGATGGCGTTACGACGCGTCATGCCCTTGGGCGATGACGGGAACAGGAAGTTCAGCTGCTCGGCAGTGAGTTGGCTTGCGAGTCCTTGCACCTCCTTGAAGAAGTCACGCTGCACCATTTGGGCAGCAGACTTTGAGTTTTTGACTGATTGCGGAAGGCCTTTCATATAGGCGATGCCATTCCACGACGAACCTATTACGGTTCCCACTTTTCCTTTGAATCCGCCTAAGATTCCTTGTTTAATTTTTCCCATAATATTGAACTTTTTAAGGTTATTGCTTTGTTTTAGTAGAACCCGATTCGGGTTGCTTTTGCACTTCCGAATCCTTCTTTTTCTTGGGTGGCCTTGCGGGTCGATTGATGACACCCAGAGTGCCGAATCCGCCCTTTGAGCGACCTTGGCCAGTGACAAACATGAATCCTGAGAACTCATCGCGCTCTTCCCCATAGGGTTTGAGGCTGACTTCAAAGGATTGTTTGCCCGAGGCACCGAGGGGGACTCTGGAGGCCACGAGAAACAGCTGCTGCTGTGTGATGTTGGCCACGAGGATGACCGGGTAGTCCTCTGGGTGCTGGTCGCGGTAGTAGGTCACAGCCTCCCAAGAGATTTGGAGGTCGGAACGATTGGCAGCGACCGAGACCGCCGGAAGGTCGGTCGTCGGAGCGTTGCCCAGAGTGGTCAAGTTGTCGAGGTCGACGGTCTTGGACTTGTCGATGACAGCCGCATAGGAAGCCAGCTGCTTGACGAGCAGATTTCTGCGAGTCATGCCCTTGGGCTTCTTTGGGTAGATGAATTCCAAATCTTCGTTGGAGAGCGACATGGAGAGGGTGACAAGCTCCTTGAAATAGCCTTGCTGCATCTTCTGGCTGCTTGACCGTCCTTTCTTATAGGACTGGGGCAAACCTTTCATGTAGAAGATGCCATTCCAGTAGGAGCCGACCACCGTGCCGACCTTGCCGCTGAAACCGCCTAAGATGCCTTGCTTGATTTTACCCATGATGTTGTGCTTTTGTGGGGTGAGTAACTCGGGTTATATTTTGCGAACCTGACTCGGAGTTGGTATAGAGTTGACCCCTACATGACCTGGCTCCGAAAACCTCTTAAAAAAGCCGTCCCGAAGGGCGGCTTTTGAGGATGTCCGCGACAAGCCGTTAGGCATTCTTCTTCGGACGGGCGGGACGCGTGGCAACGCTCATAGTACCGAAGCCCACAAGGGCAATCTTGGAGCCCGTGGCGAGCATGAAGCCCGAGAAGGTGTCTTCGGCTTCGCCGTAGGCAGCCAGACCGACATTGAAGGACTGCTCACCAGAGGCACCGACAGCAGCGGTGGAGTTGACCAGATAGACCTTCTTCTTGGTGACGTTCGTCACAAAGATGGTCGGATACTCGTCAGCGTGTTCGCTGCGGAAGTCGCTGGCACCATCCCAAGAGATGGTCAGGTTCTCGCCAGCAGCGGCAACGGCGACATCAGGCATGTCCGCAGTAGCGGCATTGCCGATGGAGTTGAGGTTGGCCAGGTCGACGTGCTTCGCATCCTCGGTGACCACCGGGTCGGCGGCAAGCTGCTGAGCGAGCGCGTTGCGACGGGTCATGTTCTTCGGGGAGTTGGGGAAGAGGAAAGCCAACTGCTCGTTGGTGAATTGGCCTGCCAAATCCTGTACTTCCTTGAAGAAGTCGCGTTGGATCATCTGTGCGGGGGTCTTGGGGTTCCTGACGCTTTGGGCTTGACCTCTCATGTAAGAGATGCCGTTCCACGAGGAGCCGATGACCGTCCCGACTTTACCTTTGAATCCGCCAAGGATTCCTTGCTTGATTTTTCCCATAACTTTAAATCTTTAATGTGTGAATAAAAAGGTTATTTGAACATTTTTCGCAAATGTATAACTATTTTATTTACAATAGGTTATAATGGTTTTGCTTGCGTTCTTTTGCGCTTGTTTGCGTAATGGTGGGGTCGAGTTTTCCCCTATTTCCTCCGTTTCCCCTGCGGAGGATTTGGAGGAAATGGAGGATTTCATCACTCAAAAAAATGAGACGATTGCGCCTTGGGTCGTCAACGAGGTGGTTAAAAAAGCAAGTACCCTAACGGCAAACGGAGACCCGCATTTGTCGGGGCGTAGTTTATTTAGGGGCTTGGCTTTTTTAAGCACCGTACCCACAGGAGGAGACAATTTCGCGACTTGGGCGAAAGCTTGGGCTGCGGCTATTTTTGTACTTTTGCAGCAAATCAAGCCATGGCCTGCGGGCTGCGGCTTTTTTCTAAGCTTTGGAGAGCAATTGCCCATTCCGATACTCCAAAGGTGCCTGCCCAAGATGCTTTTTGACGTATTTGCAGAAAAAGCTGACATCGGGGAAATCAAGCTTGAAGGCAATCTCCTTAACGGTGAGGTCGGTTTGCAAAAGGTAGTATTTGATTTGGGCGACCGTGCTTTCCGTAATCCAGTCCATGGCCGTGCGTCCGCTCTTTTCCTTGCAGACGGCGCTGAGATACTTCGGAGTGACCAATAGTTGTTCGGCGTAGGCCCTGACTTCGCGCTCGGTGTTTGTCGGATGACTGAGCAGGGTGATGAATTGTTGGAACAAGAGGTCTTTTTGTGAAGCCTCGCGTTTCGTATGGTCGGTAGGGTTTCCTTCAAGATGAGTCCAATTGTCAAGTTCGTGAAGAATCTCGACGGCTGCCGCTTGCGAGGTGATTTTGATGATGCGCTGGCGGTAAGGATTGTCGCTGTCTTCCATATAGGTTTTCAATAGGTTGAAATAGGCCAAGAAAAGCTTGCTTTGGAACTCGGTAGCGTGCATGACTGGGTTTTGCCTCAGGTAGAGGAATTTCTTCCACCAATTGGGGTCGATGTGAAAAACACCTGGCATAGTCTCATCGTACAGCGACTCGCCCATACAAATCACTTTGCCTTGCAAGTCGGGAGAACGCATATACAAACCGATTATATTGCGAGGCGTGCATGCCACCAAATCACCTTCCTTGGCAAGATACATTTCCCCCTCAATGGAAAACTGCAATGCACCTTTCTCGCAATAGAACGCGATAAAGAAACTCGACATGGTTTCCGGAGCCACGTTGACTTCGTCCATGTTGTCGGAAATGATGAGGTCGTTGAACGATTTCAGCATGGTTGGTCAATTTTTCTGCAAAGAAACAACCTATTATTGGTTTCTCCAATGGTATATAACTCCTTTTTTGTTTTCCATATTTCTTTCATTGGATATATTAACCATAAAAAAGGTAGTTTAGACACGGCACTTCTGCACCTATGCGTCTACTTTTGCGCAACACAAGTAGAAAAACAATGGAAAAACAAGTTTCAACAAAACAATCGGTGAGGATCCAGACTTCGGTCTTGAACGGATTGGAGAAAAAAGCACTCTTATGGCTTGCGGAACGACAACCGAAATGGGCCGACTCCGACATGCTGACCTTTATCGGATTCATTGGTGCCGTAGTCATTGCAGCGGGATACATCTTGTCGAACTACAACGTACATTTTCTGTGGTTAGCCTCTTTAGGGTTCATCATCAACTGGTACGGCGACTCGCTTGACGGTACTTTGGCCCGTTATCGGAAACAGCAGCGACCGATTTACGGCTTTTATCTCGACCACACCATGGATGCCATCAACGAGACTTTCATGTTCATGGGCGTGGGTCTGTCGCCTTTCATGCGATTCGACTTGTCTTGCGTCCTGCTTGTCATCTATCTGATGTTGACCCTCAACGTGTCGATGAACGCCCATTTGAAAGGTGAGTTCCGGCTGACCTACGCCAAGTTGGGGCCTACGGAATTTCGGCTGATCTGCATCATCGCCAATGCCGTGTTGGTGTTTGCCAAACCGTTGAGAACATGGGCATTGGAATTGACATGGTTCACGTCCACGCTTGAACTTCATGCCCTCGACTTGATAGGAATTGTCATTCTTCTTGCCTTGATGCTGATTTACATCATCACCATATTGCAAGACGCACGCTATTATGCGAATATCGATCCGAAGCACAAGGATGAATAAGGCCAAAGAGTTGATATTGCACCGCTTCCCCAAGTTTGTCGCAGGCAATGTATTGGGAACACTCGTGGACACACTCGTCCTATGGGTGTTCTCACATCTCGTATTTCATAGGTATATCGGCAAGGTCATCATCTCGCCCATCATCTCATTTGAGTTTGCGGTTTTCACAAACTTCCTTGTATCCTATTACCTGACTTGGAAAGACCGCATCTCGCATCATTCAGGGAAGACGTTCATCAGGCATTACGGAGCCTACAATGCTTCATGCACAGGCGGTTTCCTTATCAAGATGGGCATGCTGCTCTTGATCCAAGCACTGTCTAAATGGGATGTAGTGATATGCAACTTATTGGCGCTTTGTGTTTCTGGGGCTTATAATTTCACGATGAACGAACTGGTGATTTTCAAGAAAAAAAAGGTTTAGTGATGGCATTAATTACGATGGAAGATATGGAAGGCATTTCGCCGGTGTTCAAAGGCAAGTTCGGCAACGGATTGGCTCGTTTGATGATGCGAATCACTGGCGTTGATAAGGTGTCGGAACGGTACGAACGGCACGAAGACCTTTCTGGCCAAGAGTTCGCCAGTGCTTTCCTAAAAGACTTGAACTTGAGTTATGAGATACAAGGCTTGGAACACTTGCAGCCAATGGTACTCGACGGTCCTTTCATCACTATCAGCAACCACCCCTATGGTGGAATTGATGCGATAATTCTTATTGACTTGTTTGGCCGTCTCCGTGAGGATTACAAGTTGATGGTCAACAAGTTTATGTCGAAAGCGAAGGCACTTGATGACAACTTTATCTATGTGGTACCCAAGACCAAGTCTACTATGGGAATATCGCAAGAAAGTATTGAAGGTATGAGGAAAACCCTTGAGCATATCAACGAAGGACACCCTTTGGGAATCTTTCCCTCAGGGGCGGTGTCGGACTTTAGCTTCAAGGATTTCTGTGTGCGCGACCGTGAATGGCAACAGTCGGCTGCCGAATTAATTCGGTATCTGAAAGTACCTGTGGTTCCTGTGCGATTTTTCGACCGAAATACCAATTGGTTTTATTTTATCGGGTTAATCCACTGGAAATTGCGCACGCTGAGGTTGCCACGCGAAATACTCAACAAAGAAGGCAAGACGGTCAGATTGGGAATTGGCGAGGTGATCACCGTTGAAGAACAAATAAGTGTTCCCGAGGTGGACTATGCCGCTATGTTGCGTTCATCGGTCTATGGTATTGTCGAATCTAACAAAAACAAAAGATATGGATGTCACGATTAAAGAGGTCAGGACAAAAAGTGATTTGAGGAAGTTTGTCCATTTTCCCAATGAACTTTACAAGGACAACCCGTACTATGTCCCGCAAATCGAGTCGATGGATCGCGACACGCTGACACCGTCGAAAAACCATGCCTTTGAAGTGTGCGAAGGAAAGTATTGGCTGGCTTTTGACGAAAAAGGTCATGTTGTAGGTCGTGTGGCCGGTATCATCAATCATCGTTACAATGAAAAAGTGGGTGAGAAAATCTGTCGTTTCGGATGGATTGACTTCATTGACCATTGCGATGTCTCTGAAGCCTTGATGCATGCCGTGGAGGCGTATGCCAAGGAAAAAGGGATGAATGTTGTCAGTGGCCCGACAGGTTTTCTAGAGTTTGATGCCGCTGGAATACTTGTGGAAGGCTTCGACCAACTTCCTACAGCCTACGGCAAATACAACGACCCTTACTACGAATACCATTTGTGGGCTCTGGGTTACCGGAAAGAGGTGGTTTTTGTGGAATACCGCATCTTGGTGCCTGAAGTCATCCCTGAGCGTTATGCACGAATGGCCAAATTGGTCTCCGAAAAGTACAACCTGCGTCAGGCGCCGCTGCTCAAACATAGCGATATCAATCTTTATGTCGACGGCATTTTCCAATGCATGAACGCCGCCTATTCAAGTCTGCATGGTTTCTCGGAATTGACTCCCGGCCAATGCGAAGACTTGAAGAAGCAATTCCTGAGCAATGTCAACGTGGACTTCCTTTCCATCATTCTCGATGCCGATGACAAGGTGGTGGGCTTCGGGGTGGCTATGCCATCGCTCTCAAAGGCTATGCAAAAAGCCAACGGCAAACTGTTTCCTTTTGGATTTGTCCATGTCCTAAAAGCCTTGAAGCATAACGACACTCTTGATTTGTTGCTGATTGCCATAGATGAACACTACCAAAACAAGGGCGTGAATGCCATGATTTTCGACAAGTTTGCTCAGGGCATCACAAAGAATGGCATCAAATACATTGAATCAACGCGGGAGTTGGAAGACAACACCGATGTACAGAACCTTTGGCGCCTTTTCAATCACACCATTCACAAAAGAGCACGGGTTTACAGGAAAAACATTTGATAATAGAATTCAATTTCAAATCTAATAACCAATAATTACATATATGAACAACTATTTTGAAGACATGCTGCCTGCCGATGAACTTGCGCAGGTGAAGTACATCCCGACGATTCCAGAATTCGTCACTTGGATTGAAGGTAAATGGGGAGACCTGCCGGCTCTTTCCGACACCGTCAACACTTACACATACGCTCAGATGTGTGAGGCTATTGCACACAAACGTGCTTTGCTCAACGCCTTAGGACTTGCCAAGGGCGACAAGGTGGCCATCCTCGACGGCACCACCGTTAATGCGGTAGAGATGTTCCTGGCCGTCACCTCTGCGGGTTATGTGGCCATCAACTTGCCGTCACAGTTGCCAGGTCCCGCCGTGGCTGGATGCTGCATGAAGTTTGGCGTGAAGGTCCTCGCCGCCGGCGCCGATTTCATGGAGACCGCCAAATTCGCTCAGTGCACCGTGATTGCCGTCACTGATACGGCTGACCAGAAAGCTCCCGTTGCTGTTGTCGACAAGGACGACCCCGCCGCCATCTTCTTCACAGGTGGCACAACGGGTGCTCCGAAAGGCGCCATCCTGCCCCACAGAGCCCTGATGCGTGGTGCGCTGAACGGCGTTTACGCCCCAGGCCATCAATTGGGTTGCCAACGTTATGCGAGTGTGTTGCCTCTCAGCCATGTGTTTGGCCTGATTCGTGGCACCCTGTCGGTATTGTATGAAGGTGGCGCATGGTATGCCGCCGCCAACACCAAAGAGACCATCTCCAAATTCCCGATGATCAAGCCGACCTGCCTCGTGGCCGTCCCCGGCATCTGCGAAATCTTGCTGGGTCTTGTCAAGATGTACGGCAAGCCTTTCCTCGGCGGCAACCTCAAATTCATCATCTCGGGTGCCGCCAATGTGCCTCCGAAATTGATCGGTGAGTTCGACGAACTGGGCATCAGCCTGTTTGCCGGTTATGGCATGACGGAAGGCGCCAACCTCACCACGGGCAACATCGATGTCAAGGAGAAGCCCACTTCGGTCGGAAAACTCTATCCCGGACAAGAGGCCAAGGTGGTCGATGGAGAGTTGTGGTTCCGTGGCGACAATGTCTTCCTCGGCTATTACGGCGACCCTGAAAAGACCGCTGAGACCCTGACACCTGATGGTTGGATTAAAACTGGCGACCTCGTACGCTTCGATGACGAAGGTTATATGTACATCGTAGGACGTATCAAGAACCTCATCATCCTGTCCAATGGCGAGAATGTAAGCCCTGAAAGCATCGAGGAGCCGTTCTACAAATGCGACAAACTCCGCGACTGTTTGGTCAAAGAAGATGAGTTGGACGGCCGCAAGGTGATCGCCATCGAAATACTCCCTCGTATGGAAGAGTTTGGCAACACGTCTTGGGAAGAGGTGGAGAAATACTTTAAGGGATTGGTTGACGAGGTCAATGCGACGCTGCCGACAACCCATCGCATCAGCAAGTTGACGGTGCGTAAAGAGGACTTCAAACGTACTGGCGCAATGAAAGTTTCACGTAACTGATTAAATACCATGGATAGGAAGGATATTTTGGAAGATCTCAAGGAGATTCTTCAACTCATCAAGCCATCGCTTGATCTTTCGACGGTCAATGAAGACACCCAACTCATCAGCGACATCGGTCTCGATTCGCTTACCATCATGCTTCTAAGCCTTGCCATTGAAAACAAGTTCAAAATCAAGTTTGAAGGAGCTTTGAAGTTCAACACCGTGGGTGATGTCATTGACTATATTACACAAGCAAAAGCATGAAAACAACGACTCATATCGTGGAAGGGTTGACTGCCTTTCTTGTGAAGGTGCTTCTGAGGCCGAAGGTGTATTACGTGGAGCCTCCTAAACACCTTCACAAACTTGACGATCCCTCATTACTTATCATCAATCATACCTGCCATCTCGACGGGCCAGTGGTGACTACGGTGTTCCTTAAGGACAAGATCCATAACCTTGCCGCAAAAGACCGCTTTGAGCAACGGGGCTTCGGGTTCTTTCTGCGTCACACGCGATGCATCCCTATTGACCGACAGAACGCCGACCTGTCATGGATTCACGAGTCGATAAAGACGATACAACAAGACAAGGAGAGCGTGGCCATCTTCCCTGAGGGGCGTCATGGCGAGCACAGAAAGCAGCTGCCTTTCCATCCAGGGGCGGCCATGCTTGCTGCTGTATCGCAGGCTCCGCTTGTGATGGTTTACATCGACGGACCGATTAAGATATTCGGGCCTCGCACTCGCCTCATCGTGTCGCCTCCGTTTCATCTCGCTCCTCCCACAAATGGCATGAACTTTGATTACATCAACGAACAAACTGAGATGTTGCAACAAAAGATGAAAGAGCTGATGGAGGAACTGGTGAAGCGGATTTGATTTTGATAGAAGAAACAGGTGCTGATCAAGTTTCGAAACTCTTATTATATTTGCAACATCTAAAACCAACGACTATGGCAACAAAGAAATATCCGCTGGGTATAGCCTTCAGTGGTGGCGGTGCCAAGGCTGCGGCCCATTGTGGTGCACTTCAGGCACTGAAAGAATATGGCATCCAACCTGATGTGGTGTCGGGCACTAGTGCAGGTGCTCTTGTGGCGGCGCTCTACGCATCGGGTTTCACTCCAAAACAAATGATAGAAACCTTTCAGGGCATGAACTTTTTCAAGGATATCGTCACACCAAGTGTGCCCAAAGGGGGATTGTTTGATTCGCGTCCGTTGTCGGAATTGATTCAGGAAAAATTACCTTATAGTCGTTTGGAAGAGTTGCCTATACCGACTTTCCTCGTTGCATCCGACATTGAACATGGTGTGCCGAAAGTGTTCACTAAAGGTGAAATCGCTCCTCGTGTGGTGGCCTCATGCTCCATTCCGGTCATCTTCCAACCAAAATACATCAACGGAATCCATTACGTCGACGGCGGCGCTTTCCAAAACCTGCCTGTGTCGGCCATACGACAAAAATGTGAGAAGGTCATTGCACTCAACCTCAACCATTTGGAAGAGGACAAATATAAGGATAATCTCATATCGGTAGCTTATCGTTCGTTTATGATGATGATGGTGTCCAACGTAGCAGTCGACTCTGCCCAAGCAGATCTCTTCATCGAACTCGACACCTATGGTTGCACGGCTTACGATATGTCAAAGATCGAAGATCTGTTTTTCCGTGGCTACGAAAGTGCCGTGAAAGCCTTGGAAAAGAACGGTTATCAGCGTATTATGCCCAAGGAAGTCATCGAATTCCCCAAGAAAAAACACAAGAAAGACAACTTGAAAAACCCAGAGGAGATATTCCGTAATACCATAGAAAAAGGAATGACGGCCATCAGGACTATAAGAAAAGGAAACATCAAAAAAGAGTGATTCTATCATTCCATCTGGGCATAATCGCGGGCGAGACCTCCTTTGGAGGTTTCCTTATATAGCGAAGGTATGTCCTTGCCCGTTTCCTTCATGGTTTCCACCACCTTATCGAACGACACGCGGTGGCGGCCATCGGAGAAAGTGGAGTAAATGTTGGAGTCAAGGGCACGGGCGGCAGCGTATGCATTGCGCTCGATGCAGGGAATCTGCACGAGGCCGCAAACCGGGTCGTAAGTCATACCGAGGTGATGCTCCAAAGCCATTTCAGCAGCGTATTCTATTTGTGCCGGACTGCCTCCAAACAGCTGGTTGGCGGCAGCAGCGGCCATGGCACAGGCCACTCCCACTTCGCCCTGACAGCCTACCTCGGCACCCGAAATGGAGGCATTGGTGCGCACAATGTTACCCACCAATCCCGCCGTCACCAAGGCGCGGATGATACGTTGGTCTGTGAACTCATAGTTTTTCGAAAGGTGATACAATACCGCCGGCATCACGCCGCAGGAACCACAAGTCGGCGCAGTGACGATCCGTCCACCAGAGGCGTTTTCCTCTGCAACGGCCAAGGCGTATGAATACACCAAGCCACGGTTGCGCAAGGTATGTGTATAGCCCGAAGCATCCGGATAACGTTCGTTGAAGATGGAGGCGGCCTTTTGCGGCCCCATCGTGTGACTGCTTGAAGGGCCTATGCCGATTTTATAGATGTCTTTGATGGTTTTCATGGCGATGAGTTTTGATGCAAAAGTACAAAAAAAAGCCGACCCATAAGGCCGGCTCCAAATGATTTATGCCTAATCTCTCAAAGCGTAAAGCCGAGTCCGACAAACAGTCCGTTGGTCTTCAAAGAAGCGTTATCGGTTTTGTCGAGGTCAAGCAGTCCGAGACGATAGCCACCAAACAGGTTGAAATTGGAAAACTTCACATCGGCACCAAACACGGCGTAAAGGTTGAAACGGCTTTGGTTGCTGTTGTCGCCGTACCAGTCGTAGCTGTTTTCGCCAAAGAGGGGGTCGGCGCCTTTTGTGACACCCGTAAGGGCAATACTCGGCATAGGGCCGACAAACGGAACGATGGCCAAGTCGCGGTTGACTGCAACCTTATAGTTGAACAAAATCGGCACATCAATGATGGTCTGGGTTTCATTTGTTTTGCCGGTGATTCCCCAAATGGTTTGGGTCGTGTTTCTCATGTTCATGCGGAATTGGGCACCGGCGGCTACTCCGATACCTTTGGCCAAGTCGATGTTCTGTGAGAAACCGACTGAGAAACCTTGGTAATTTGTGCTGTTGCTGCCAGAGACAAAAGTCTCAGGGGCATAAGTTGCATAAATGGTTGATTGTGCCTGCACATTTCCGGCAACGAACATGGCGGCTACGAGAGCCACGATTGCTAATGCTTTTTTCATTGTTGATTATTTTGATTAAATGAGTTTTACTTTCTGGTTTTGTCTTGCTTTTAAAGGCTTAGTTCATACATGTAACCGTGATATTGCAGCGAGCCGTCAATGACTGGGAAGAAGAACTCGTTGTCGTGTTCCACGTTTTTCAGTTTGAGGTTTTCCATGATAACGGTCTTGGTGCCGTCGTCGTTGGTGACCACTTTCATGGTGCCGCTTTGGGCAATATAGCCCGTTTGGGGCTGGAAAGTCAAGAAATCGCTGTCGAGAGCGACATGCACGCATGGGAATTGGGGCAGATATGGTGTGCCGATATATCCAAGCTGGTATTCGCCGTCCACGACTTGACCACCCAAATAGCTGACGATGAAAAAACGCTTGCGGTCGGCCGACATGAAGAGCATCGACTTGACATCAAGCCCCAAAGAGCTTAGGTTGTTGAGCGCGGTGATGCCTGCCAAACCAATGGGGCTTTCGATGTCCTTGATTTGGAACTTGTTGCTCGTGTCAAAGACGTATGGGGGCAAAGTGCCATTGAAGTTCAGAGCCATATTGACATCATGTCCGTTGGCATTGGTGCCTACGCATTGTGACAAAACGACAGTGTAAGTGCCGTTGTCTTCAGTGATTGAGAGTTGCCCATTTACCCAAAAGTAAGTGTCGCCAAAATACAGCGTGTCGGCACCCATAAGGAAGGGCAATTCACCCATGTTGAACTCATGCAGGCCGACCACTTGAGGAACCGTACTCTTGGTATCTTCGCCAATCGTGTAGGTGCCAGGGACAATGTCGCCGTTGAAAATAATGGCAATGCCTTCGTTGTCAGCGGCAGTCATTTCCTTGGAAGTGAGGACAATGGCATTTTGTTGGCCATAATTGACTGCATTGGAGGCGACGATGTCCATGGTTTTGCTACCGACAGTCATAGCTCCTTCTTCCACTTCGGGGGTTACCGTGTTGCTGTCTTTGTTGCAACTGGTGCTGAATAGGGCTAAGCCGCATAAAAGCACCAAACTTAAAAATACTTTTTTCATGATGATAAGTTTTATTTTGTCGAATTTTTGTCTTTATAGATAATCTGCCCAGCGGGCCTGCAAGCGTTCTTCGGCCACCTCGACGATATCGCGCAAATGCTTGCCATAGGAACGGTAATACACCAACCAAGCCGTGAAACCGTAGAAAAGCGTTTGTGCCCAAAGGGCAACCAGTTCTGGTTTCACATCGCGGAGCAAGGCACCCATGCTACCAATCTTCACGAAACCGTTGATGCCAAAAGTCGAAGGGAAGAACCACGAAACGGTCCTCCAAAATGCTGGTATCGAGCACGATGGCCACGAAATGCCCGAGATAAACAGCATCGGCACCGAGACGAACACGAACATGATGATGAACACCTCGCGGTTGTGCGCGATGCCCGAAATCGTCATGCTGAAGAAGAGACAGGCCAACAGATAGGGAACCAAGAAAGCCACCAAATCGGCCCACTGCCCAATCTGGATCAGATGGAACCAGTGCGGCACAAGGCAGAAGACGTAGGCCGAAACCACAGCATAGATGGCGAGATAGGCCGCGCCCTTGCCAAGCAACATCTCTATAGGCCGCTTTCCGACGACATGAGGCTCAAGAATGCCGCGACGTTTCTTCTCGCGCTCCTCGCCAGCCATCATGCCGATGCCCAAAACCATCGTCTGCTGGATGACCATCACCAAGACCGCCGGAATCAGGAAGGTGGCGAAACCGCTCTGCGTGTTGAACATCGGGACATATTCGTACTTGATGGGATAGGCAAAGGTGGAGGCTTGTTTTTCGGTGGCTCCCACTAAGCGCTGTGTCTTGATGTCCTGGTTCATCGCCAAGGAGACCTCGGTACACGAAGCCAGCACCGCCTTGTAATACAGCATACTGCCCATGTCGGAATACAGTTCCACAACGGCCTGCCGACCTTCCATCAAGGCGTAGTCGAACTCGACGGGGATGTAGATGAGACAATGTGCCTTGCGACGGTGGATCAAATCCTTCGCCTCTTGCATATCGGCGCAATGACCCACGATGTCAACATCGGCTGTGGCATCCACCTTGCGCAAAAACTCACGGCTGGTGGCGGAGTTGGCCATATCGACCACCACGGTAGGCACCTCACGCACGTTCTCTTTACCATAAAGATAGGCATACAGCAGCGGATACAGCAGCGGGACGATGATGAAAAATACGATGACACCTTCGTCGAATATCGAGTTGTGGAGTTCCTCGCGGAAAACTTCCAATATGTTATGCAACCATTTCATCTTGTATATTGATATTCTAACAAACACTTTTTCAATCGGTTGGGGAACAACAAGGGCAATGCCAGAAGCACTAACAAAGCCGCATAGTTGACCCATGAATAATGCAGCGGCAAGCCGTTCAACGCTTGGTCGACATAGATGAGGTAATAATGCCTCAGCGGGAAGAGATACGACAGGGCTTTCAACGGTGCTGGAAATGCAATTTGTGGAAACGAAAACCCTGAAATCGGGAAGGAAAGCACGCCCCACAAGGTAGCAATACTCAAGGCCCAGCGCAAGGAAGGCAAGGCTTCACAAAGGAACACGCCAAAGGCCTGCGAGACCACAATCAGTAGCAACGATGCCAATGCCATCGGCCATAATCCGCTTTTTAGCGGGAAATCCCAATAGGCGTAAAGCAACACTAAATAAGTGGCGCCCATCACCATCCAAACCAGCAATTGAGGTAATAGTTTGCCGGCCAATGCTTTGTAGATGTTGTTGTCGGCCAGCTCGAGCCAATGCTTGGAAGTACCCTCTTTGACCTCGCTATGGATGGAATAGATGGTCACTTGGAAGATAAGCAGCATCAGCATGGCGGGTAGCAGGATGTTGGAAAGGTATTGGGAATAATTCAATCCCGGGTTGCTGATGGCGTGCATCTCCATCTTGATGGGTTGCAGGATGCCCATCACTTGGCTGTCGGCATAGCCCTTGGCATACAAGGTCTCGCGTGCGATGGCACCCGAGGCTAATTCCGCCATCGTCTTCATGTCGCGGTATTCCAATGAAGCAGGAATCAGGTAGGCTGCATTCGTATAGAACGACACGGTGGGCTGTTTGCTCGAGAGTGCCAGCTCCGTCGTGCCTTCTGGGATGTAATAGAAGGCGTAGATCTTGCCCTGTTGCATCGCCTCGCGTGCCTCGCCGAAGTTGGCGTATTGCTTGACGATGGCGGTCTGCTGAAAGGCGTCGAGGTTGCGCAGCACCTGCCGCGTGATGGAGGTGTTGTCCTCATCGACCACGCCCACGGGAATGTCCATTGGTAGCCCCTTCCCCATCAAGGTGGTGAAAAAGAGATAGCCAATCAGCGGGGCAACCACCATGCAGAAGACATAGACCGGCTGCGACAGCATTCGAGCCACCTCACGCTGCACCACGCGCCACACGCCTTTCTTCTCTGTCGTTTCAGAATTCATTTTTTATGCTCCTTTTCCACAATCACGCTCATGCCCGGGCGCAGGTCTTCACTTGTCGAAAGCGGTGTGGCACGCACCTCGAAGGTCTTCAGGTCGTATTGTCCTGTCTCCTTGGTGGCCTTCCATGCGGCGAAGTCGCCGATGTCCTTCATGTAACTGACTTTCATGCGGATGCTACGGTCCAAGGCGGGCACGTAGGCATCAAACTCACTGCCGATGGGGAACTGCTTCAGGTCATCCTCACGCACATTGAAGGAGGCCCATTGGTCGTCCATCATCGCCACGTTCATGATGGGAGCGCCTGTGCCGACCAACTCGCCCACATGGGGGAAGATTTCAGTAACCTCGCCGTCGGAGTATGCCGTCAGCACCGTCTCGTGGATGTAGGAATTGACTTCGGCCACAGCGCCTTGTGCCTGCAATACCTGAGCGGCAGCCATCTGTTTGTCCTCCGAACGGGCGCCTTCAAGGGCAAGGTCGTATTGCGACTTGGCTGCTTTCTCCGTTGCGATAGCGGCATCATACTGTGCCTTGGTCTCATCATATTTCTGTGCACTCACCACGCCGTCCTTGTAAAGGTTGCTGACGCGGTTGAATGATTTCTCCATGACATCCACACCCACTTTCGCCTTTTGCCACATCTCGTAGGCGCCCTCGATTTGCCCTTTCTGTGCACCATGCTGTGCCTTGGCGCTTTGGGCTCTCGCCGCTTTTGCCACGGCTTCGGCTTGGGCTTTCTTGGCCTCCACTTCAGGGGCTTCAAGGATGGCCAAGGTGTCGCCCTTGCGCACCTTCTGGCCTTCCTGCACCTTGTACTCAAGGATACGGCCAGGCACCTTGCTCGAGACTCGGTATTCGGTCACTTCGGCCTGACCTTGCAGATACTCAGTTTCCTTGTGGAAGGTGATGATACCGATCACGCAAACCACGATAATCACACACGCCAGCACACCTAATGCAAGATACGTGTTCACTCTTTGTTCTTTTAATGTGCTCATAGTATTTCTTTTTTTGTTATTTCAAACTCACTCCTGCGGCTTTGCGAAGGTTCACTCCCGCCATGATGCAGTCGATTTTGGCGTCGATATAGTCCGAATGGGCTTGCAGCCAAGCCGTTTGTGCCAGGTCGATGACCGACGACTCCACCACGCCTTCACGGAAACCTGCCGTCGCCATACGGAGGTTCTCGTCAGCGTCGTTCAGTTTCTCTTGTGTCAACTTCAGACGGGCATTGGCCTCGCCAAGTTGTTTTTCGCATTGGCGTACCTGAAGCATAATCATCTCCTTCGAGTCCTCATAGTTATATTGCTGGATCTTGGCTTCAGCCTTGGCCATGCGCGTCTTGTTGTAGCCCTCGCCCCAATGGAAGATAGGGATTTTGGCCATCACGCCGAAGTTCCACATGCCGCCGAACTCGTTCTGGAAGCCGTTGAAACACGAGGGGTTGCTCACTGTATAGTTGCCGAAAGCCCCAATTGTGGGCAGGTAGTCGGCGCGGGTGACCCACACCTTCTTGGCATAGATGTCGTTGGCGATGCTGAGGCATTTCAGTTCGGGACGATGGGCTTCGACATCGCTTTCGGAATAGAAAGGATGAGTGTTCGTCACCAACACATCATCAAGGTTCTCGTCCGCCAGCATGATGTTGGAATCCAAAGGCAGACCACAGATTTGGCAAAGCAGCATCTTCGACAGCGCCAAGCCGTTTTGCGCCTTCAACAAGGATGTTTCGGCTTCATTCAACTTCACTTTCACCGAAAGTTGGTCGGAAGTGGTCGCCACGCCTTCGGCCACCAACTTATCCATATCGTTGGACAGCGAGCGGAGCGTCTCGGTATAGTTCTCGGCCAATTTCAACTTGTTGGCGATGGAAACGATTTGCCAATAGGCCTTGTCCGTCGTGACCACCGTTTCCTGCTCTTGCATCTCCAACTTCGACTCGGCCAGTTCCTTCAAATCCTTGGTAATCTGGTTGTAAGCATATATCTTGCCGCCAGCGAAAATCGGTTGCTGAATGGAAACTATGCCTGCATAAACGTTTTTGGTGTCGATTTTGAACGCATCGCCCACTTGCTCGCCGATTTGGTTCAAGGCATCCTCAACATTAAGGCTCATCAGGTCGGTGACGAGTTTGTTCAAGGTCGGGTCGTGTTGCAACAAAGCCCACGAAATCATTGCCGCCGGGTCGTTTTGATACACCGCCAGCAGTTCCTCGCGATAGGCATCGATTTGGGCTTGCGTCATCGTGCCGATGCTGCCGAGCGTCGCCAGATTCTCATCGCTCAAGAGTTGGAGGCTCTTGTTGTTGTGCATGTAAGTTCCCGTTGCCTCCACTTTGGGAAGGTAGTTGGCATACGAGGAATACATCTCGTACCTTGCCTTGTCGACTTCCGTTTCGGCCACTTTCAGTTTCTTGTTGTTCTCCAACGCGAGGCGGTGACATTCGTCCAAAGTCAGCACCCTTTGTGCATTCGCTGTGACAGCCATTAAGCAAATCATCAGCACCATCTTGATTTTCAGTCTTTTGTTCATATTGCTCTTTCCATTTGTTTGATGGCGCAAAGTAACGGCAACTTTTTCGACCAAAAGCAATCTTTTTGGAACTGAAAACTATCTAAAAGTCGAAATAATCATATTTTTTAATCAAATATCAATTAAAAATATCTACTTTTGCCGAAAATTTCAACAAATGGAAACACAAAAGCTAACAAGTATCAGCCTGTTGAGGGCAAAAGACTTCATCCCATCGGGCGACATCATTAATATAGGTGACGATTTCTTTATGGCGGAGCGCACCAACGAGGCCAACTACGACCTGTTGCGCCATCCATGCCGCATTGATGCCTACGTGGTGGCCTTTTGCAAAAGCGGCAGTTTCAAATGCCACATCAACCTGAAGGAATACGAAATAGGGGAGGGGATGATTATGGTGAACCTGCCGCAAAACATCATCAGCGTAGAGCCTAAGGAATCTGCCGACAAACCCACGCTGACGGTCATTGGCGTTTCACCCAAGTTTTTGTCCAACTTCAGCTCCGACATCAGCAAGATGCTCAACGAGGCCATGACCCTTTTAGACAATCCCTGCATGCGTCTTGAAGAAGAAGAACTCTACATTGTAAAAGAATACATTCAACTGATTGACAAGTATATACACTCGGACTATGTCTATGCTCGCGAAAGCGTCAGTCACCTGATTTCGTCGGTGTTCTACCTCTTCGGTAGTTTCATCAACAAACGGATTATGAGCCAAAACGACGAGGAGAAGTCCGCTTCGACGCGACACAAGATTGTCTTTGAGCGGTTTATCGAATTGGTCACCCGGCACCACAGCAAAGAACGCGGCGTAGGGTTCTATGCCGACAAGCTGTGCATCACTCCCAAATATCTCTCCAAAATCGTGAAAGATACCAGCGGCCTCTCCGCCCCGCAATGGATTGACCAATACGTCATCCTTGAAGCCAAGCAAATGCTGAAACATAGCAACCTATGCATCAAGGAAATCTCTGACGAGTTGAACTTCCCCAATCCGTCGTTTTTCTTCAAGTACTTCAAGAAACACACGGGGTTGACCCCGAACCAATATAGGAATAGTTGATTGGCAATCCGCAATTCGGGCGCAGGCTTGGGTTGCGGATTTTTTTATGGGTTAAGCCTACAATGATACGGGGTGGTGGTCGGGGGTGACGGTGGCACGGCCTGCGGGTTGGAAAAACCGAATTGGGGGAAAAGCGCCTGCGGCCTATAGGGGCACGGGATGACAGAACCGAGAAAGAGAAAACAGCGCAACGAGAGAAAACAGAACGGGAACCCCTATCCCTCGCGCCCCGTCCGCGCCAGCGCGGCCGACCCGCCCGACAGGAGTCCGCGCACGGTTTCAATCCGAAGCGGCGGCGGGCGTGCCTTTGCGGCGGCGACCCCGAAGAGGCAGGCACCAGTATGGCCATTGCGGGGAGAGGTGGCAACGATGAGGGGGCGAAACAAGATGCGCTTTAGCGCTCCACTAAGGGAACCGCCGGGCGGACGCGCAAGCAGGGGCGCAAAACAAAAGGGGCGCGGCGACCCCCGCTAATAAGTTGCGAGGTACGAGAACCGCTTGGGGGTTCGGGGGGCGACAAGAAAGCCCCGAGCGAGCAAGGAGCCACGAAAGCGGCTGGCCTTGGAGACGCAAACGCTCGCTGGAGCCGCGCCAGCGGAGCTTGCGGAGCGAGTGTCGCGGGACAGCGAAGAGCAGCGGCGGTGAAGCGCAAGGCCGCCAACAGAAAAAAGCGCACGTTAGCTCAGCATTTTTTTCTATTGGCGCTCGTTATAGCCTTGCGCACACCAAGGCAGGCGCAAGAAGCGGCGACGAAGGGAACACCGATTTCCCCCTCCTGCTGAATTAGGTAGGTTGGGCGTTGGGCAGTAGTGGTTATTTCAACCACTTCTTGTACTTGATCCAGACACGGAGCCAGATGCGGGCAATGGCATCAATGGCATCACCGAAAATCATCTTGCTGTACTTGTCGAAATCCTGACCCCACTCGGTCTGCTCCATGAACTCTTGCATGGTCTGCGTGTTCTTGAAGGTCTCGGGAACGAGATAGTAGGAGAACAGATAGGAGTATTGCGAAACGGCACTCATAAAGTCCCATGTGTTGCCGTTGTCGCCTCCCCAGCCGTGGACATACTTTCGTGTGGCCACATCGTTCTCAACATCCAAGACAAAGGGAGTTGGATTTAGCGGCAACGGATAGCCGTCAGGGTCATAGAAGAAACGGTTGTTGTCCTTGTCAATCTTATAGGACTTGTTGACCTGGTCTTCCCATTTCTTCTCAATGGCTCCGTGGATGCCTTTCTCGTCAGAGAATGGACGACTGTCGCAATGCAGCGGCATGTGACAGTCGGCGACATAGTGGCTGAGAATGAAGAATCGCATTGCGATGTGGTTCCCTGTCGTGGCAATGGGACAGCCCCTATCCTCGCGGTGCAGCATCTTGAAGTTGTCAACGATGCTGTGGGAAATGGATTCGCAGCGGTCAGCGCAGTTGCCGCTGTCGAATGCATAGGGCTTGTTGAACAACGGCGAGGACTTGCGCATCTTCTCGTAGATGGTATGGGTGGATGGCAACTTGCCAAATGTGGTATAGGGGCCGTCATCAGAAGGATGGTACTTGACGATGTGGCTGGTGCTCATGTCTTTGAACACCTCATCGGGGTACCAGGCACCTTGAATGACGAAGTCACGATAGTTCTTGAACCATCTGACCAAAGCCTTGGCTTCTTTCCGTACATCTTCGCTGACACCTTTAATGACGGATTGGTCTTCTGTGGTGGCGATGACTTCCAATCGTTTGATAGCCATAAATGCTATCCATGCGTGTGAGTATTTTTTCATGGCATTGTCATTTTGATGCTTCAAAGATAGTAAAAGTTTTTGAGATAGCAGTTGGGTCAGCCGCTGGCGGGGTTTTTGCTCGGTTAGAGCTTCAGGATGTGCGACAGGCGCGACGGCCTTTCATAAGACTTTCGGAGAAGTAGGGGCTTACAATTACCATGAAGCCGCACTGGGCATGTGTCGTTTCTTTTAGTTAGCAGTTAGGAGTTGATAGTTAGGAGTTATTTCGTACTAACGTGCTAACGTACCAACGAGGGTTGAGAAACGACTCTTGCACAGGGCGATTGAGAAGTGGTAGCAGGCCGTCGCGCGGGGCTGGGCGGTGTTGTCGACGAGCAGAGTGGTCTCCCGCAGGAACGAGGACAGCCACCCTGCTCGGCGGCATTACCGCACAGCTTTGGGGAGGCAGGGTAAAAGCCCAAGCAATGCAAAAACCATGACAGCGGCGGCTTGGTCGGTAGAGGCTAATAATGGAAACTATCTCACCACCCCGTATCTTCTGAATACTTGAGCGTCTAATTCTTCTTTCGTTGGTTTCGGCAGCGACTGATATTGTTGCCAACGTTCATCTGCCTTCGCCTTCAAGAAGGCAAGGCGTTCTTCTATTTCTTTCTTGCGCTCTTCTGGTGATTTCTTTGGGATTTCCATTGTGAATTTTCGTTTTATAATTGGCAAATTTACAAAAACCATTTAATTGAGATGATGTTTTCAATAAGAAGTCGTTATGTCTTTCTTACGGGGTGCGGCTGCTGGTATTGGCCGCGGAGAGGCACCCACAGGCGTTTTTGGGTGGGTTACGGGCGACCGACTGCGGCGAGTGTGGCTTATTCTTACAACAAAACATTGAGGCGGTGTTGTGGCCAGCGACCTGACGACGGACTGTAGCGGAGCGAGCAGACAACAGCGGAGTTTACGGAGCTATTGTCTGCCCGTCGGAGCGAAAGGTTGTTGTCAGGACGCGAACCTCAGTAAGAGCTAAGGGAGTTCGTTTGCGTTGGCAACGCCCGTGAGTGACCGTAGCGGCGAATGGCAGCAGCTTTGGCTTGTGCGGCTGACGGGACAAACACGATGTGGAGCACCTCGACGATGCCTGAAGGATTGGGGTAGGCAGCGCGTGCCGCGTTAGTGGAGCGATGGACACAGTGAGGTACGAACCGTGTCCGTCGCGGAACGGTAGCGGCTGTAGCACTGCCGGACACAAGACAAAGGCTTCGGCGCGGCGCGGAACTCCTTGGCGGGGCTTGGGATGGTGATGCTATTTATAACTTTTTTAGTCATCTTCAACATCATCTTCTTTTTTTGAGTAATACTTTTCAAGGTAGCGTTGGTCATTTTCCAACGCTTCGTCGCCTTCATTTAGCAATTCTTGGTCTTTTTCGTCCAGTTTTATTCTAGCCTGAACCCTAATTATATCTCCTAACAATTCTTCGTCTTCTGCAACAATATGAACTATGTTGTCGCCTACCAAATAAAGGCTTACAGAATCAGAGGTAATCTCGTCAATTATTTTTTCAAAGATTTTGACATCAAGACAAATGGCGTAATAGCCATCGTATTCTTCAACATCCTTAAACTCAAATACACTTCTGTTCCAAATAGGGTCTTTCCAATAAATGTTGACGTGATTGCCCAAGAAATGCAACAGAATTTTGCGATTACTGCCTTCCATGGCCTTAATCATCTTGAAAGTTGACCGTAGGCTATCTGTCTTTAATGTGGCTTTATGTGTGTTGGTGTTTACATTTAGGGCTTTTTGTATGTTGGGTATCGATTCCAAATGCATTGCAAAATCAATAATATCCCTATAGCCGTTTTTGTAAATACGGCACCATTTGTCATCAAATTCTATACGTAGAGGGAATTGATTTTGCCACTGAGAAATAATATTCAAGATACGAGCTGCGTATCGCCCGGGGAAGGAAAAAGAATGTTGACCAACTATTTCTGTCGGATAGTGTTTTAGCCTTAATGATGAGCCGTCTGTTGCAAAGACAGTACAGCATCCATCTTTGATTTGGCACCAGATGTATTGGAAAGCCTGTGTGTGTCCAGAATGTGTGTATTTATCAAAATCCTTAAGCAATTCTGTAAGGATAGATTGTTCAAGGGTGATGAGATGATAAACAGGCAATTCGTGGTAAGGAGAACTAATCTTGGTTTGTTTTCTGATGGAAAATGCATTTATATCAAACAGATACTCATTGGTTTTGTCATCGTATACCATGAAACCAAAAAATCTGTCTTCCTCAAATCTAAGTCTTTCACATACATGTTCTTCTAACTCTTGTTGAAGATATGCAAAAGGCAAACAAAAGCCAGGACCATAACATATCGGCACTTCGTTTATTGTCCTCTCTATTTTTATTTCATCTACTATTACATAAAGAGCCATGTGATTTTCACCGAAGCTAAATGACACTTTATCATCATAGTAAATTTCAGGAATAGAGATTGACTCATCATCAGAATCCTTTTCAAAGTCTTTCTTTTTCTGAGGTCTGATGAATGGAGCGAGATAAACTAATGCGTCGCACAGCTCATCTCTGTTTATACAAAACTTAATATTTATAGCTTTGAATTCCATTGCTACTCCTCCGCATCGAAGGTTAGACCGAGTTGGGCAGCTGACTCCTTCACGCATTTGATGACGTGGGAATTTTCGTCCAAGGGGTTCTTGGATGTGGTCTGAGCCTCGAACTCGACGGTGATGTGCAGGCCGTTGTCCTTCAAGGGGACGAGGAAGCTTGTCCATAGCTGCGTCCATTGTGCCATAGGGATACTGCCACTGATTTTGATTTTCTTGTAGTGCTTTGTGTCGCTTGGAGTAGGCTCGGGGTCATTGCCAGTTCCCACTGGAGGTGTTGGCTTGGGTGTTGGGTCGGGTTCGGTAGGTTGTGTGGGAGCGGGCTCTTCCTTGGTGACGCTCTTGTCGACCAACCAATAGTCTGGATCTGTCACATTTAGGAATGGGACATTTTCCATACTATAAACTTTGTTGTAATTGCCTTTTTCACCCGAAGCCACATTAAACAAACCTTCTGAACAATAACGGTTGATGCTTCTAATGATGGCTTCAGGGCCTGTAATCATCGGTTTATCGTCAAATTTAAGGAAAGCCTCAAACAAGCTGCACAATTGGATGGGTATCTCCACTGTGGGCAGAAGATTGTTGTCTGAAAGAACCTTGCGGCCAACTTTATCCAGTAACCATTCTTCTTCCTGCAGTTTTAATGGCAGATTGATCGAGATAAATGAAGACAAATCGAGAGAAGGTTCTTGAATGTTATAGCGTTGAATACCTTCTTTGGCAGAATGTTTAAGCACAACGCTGTAGGCTTGCACCAGCGAATCTTCCAATTCATGGTCGTAGTTTTTCTTGCGAGCCTCTATATCCGACTTTTGATCTCTTTCCAATGCGGTGGCATATTCGCTTAGAATCTTATTACAAGCGATGTAGTCTGCCAATTTAACATTAAGTTGGGCACGGCCAGCTTCTGAGCAAGCCAAATAAAGAATGGTATTGCGATAGATACGCTCAGAAAGGCCGCGTTTAGTTGAAGTTTGATATACAAAGCGTTCTGTGGCATAGTCAATACGGTCGATTGCTGCAGAATACTTTGGATGCATCAGTATAAGCGTTAGGCTCTTCTGCTCAGGTATATCTCCAGATGGGTCTACTAATACTTTGAATGGTCCACCTTTCTGAGTGACAGCCTTAAGACGTTTGAGGATTTCCTCATTCATCTCATCAACAGTAACCTCAGATTTTGCTTGGTTCAAGAGGATGTTTATATTGGCCTTGGACTGGAACCAATAGCGTTTTCCGCCTGTATTAGATGAATATAGGTAATGAGCAACATCTTCAAGTTTATTGAGTGAGCCGTTAATGTCGTTATGGTTGAAAGCACCAGGTCTTAACATACAAAGTTTTAGTTCTGGCATTGACAAGCCGTGCTGGTGGTCACCTCCAACGGATGCAAGAAGTAGTGTGGTGGCCACGCCTTGGGTGATGCGGTATGTAAACGCATTCCCAGAGGTTTCTTGATTGTCAATCTTATAGGCATTGCTGGATGTGCCGTACACATCAGCATGCATTACGGTTTCCCAGTTTGCCCCCATCAAGTTGTTGATGGTTCCGGTAAGAGTACTTAGATTCTCAAGATTAAGGTCTGAGGTGTGAATCAATGCTTGGGTTCCAGTAAGAGATGCACGACGCTGCCAGAGGTCTTGAACGATAGATGCCAGCAGTCGCAATACGCCACGGGTGCGCTGGAAACGTGGGTCATTGCCCCAACGCAAGCGGAACATGTCGATAAGTTCTGGATGGAAAGGATACGATTTTCTTATGCGGTTGGCATAGGATGTGTTGTCAGATTGTGGAGGAAGGTCACCACGACGGTTGTGGTACATGTCCTGGTATTTCTTTGCGACCTTATCTATGACCGATGAGTCGGGGATTTGTTCGAAAAGACGGCGGCGAACTACTTCAAAGATTTCCTCATCATCTACTGGTTTTACAGACGTACCTACACGCACAACACGTGTTTCCAGAGATGAAAGGACTTCTTGGCCAATGGCTGTAGCTGCTACTTCCGTAGCACTTGCTGGCAAGGTAACAAGAAGCACACAACGAGGAATGCCAGACACCACTTCGGTAAGTGTTTGGATAAAGCTATTAGTTTGATTGAACAAAGAGCCTTGTCCCACTTTCTTTGCTGATGCCTTGGCACAATAGTCAGCCAACTCATCAATGAGAATGAGGCATGGAGTGCAACTTTCAATGATGGGCTTGAACAGCATTGCCGAAGGAGCCGTGCGCTCAATATCGTTTTGGCGGATTTTGTCGTATGCCGCCATCCCACCTAATTGGTATGCAATCTCTCCCCACAGGGTATAGATGGAGAAACCATCCTCACACTCACGGCCCTGTGACACGTCTGTGGTGTTGTTTGTAAAAACTGCCACCTTAGCATCGTCGAACTTAGGGGTAACATTGTCAGAGAAAATCTTCATGTCTTTACCTAATGATGCTATGCTACGACCACTTTTGGCAATGTGGTAAATAGATATCAAGGAGTGAGTTTTACCGCCGCCGAAGCCAGTCTGCAGAGAAATGACACGGTTTTCGGATTCTTCGCCATTAAGAGCTTGGACGACTCGGGTTGAAATATCGCGAAGGCCGTCGGTCACATAGGTCTTGGCAAAGAAAAGATTCGGGTTGGTATAAACATCTGGGCCAGTACCAAGAGCCACCTCGCTGAGGTTGGCCGCAAAGATGGATTCATCGAGTTGCGCATTGCGGATGTCGTAATGCGGGATTGCGTTATTGAACCAGGATGGCAAGACTTCATCTGACCCAAATACAGTTGAAGAATCAGCCGACGGCATCAATGTTTCATGCTGGATAGGTTGGGTAACCAAAGTCTGAGTGGCTTCAACCTTATCTCCGTTTTGTATGCGCTGAATCTCGTCATAGACATCCTGCATTTCCAATAGTTTTGCGGCTCCCTTCATATTTAGATAGGCACGAGTGATTTCATCTTCCTCTAACTCTTGGAAATGCTGGCACTTATTACGGACTTCCTTCAACTCCTTAAAATAGTTGATGAGTTTATTCACGTCGCCGTAGTTACCAACTTCCTGCTTCAGCGCATCTTTGTATGAAACGCCAAAGGTAAAAAGGATGCTGTAGTCTATTAGATTGGCTGTGTTGCCACCGGATTCGCTTAGGTTGCGCATGGCCATATTCCATGTGCGTTGCTGATCGCTATTCAGTTGGGCAAACAGCTCCCCTTCCCAGGGTTTACCAGGAGCTGCTTTTTCAATGACGGCTATCACATACGGCCTCATTTTCTCCAAGAAGAAGCCAAGAGCATTAAATAGGCTTGTGTTAGTACTTGTGCTCATATCTATAATTATTTGAAATCGTTGTTAAAGTCACCTCCAAAGTCGAAAGCCATTTGTTCAGGTAAATGTTGGTCAACTTCTCGTGAATCTTGACGCAAATTATCGGAGTTGCCAAGAAGTCCTTCTATAGCCTTAAGATCCTTCCCTTCAGGAAGCAATTCCTTCAAAGAAGCAGCCAGACGCCAGAATGGAGCACTTTGGTCTTCTGCTCCAACATTGTGTAAGAGAGTAAGGAGAATATAACGGTCGCCTTTCTCGTAAGCTAACATAGCTCTGTGTACCTGGTCTATAAGGGAATCTTCCGGACGGGTACCTAAAGTTGTGCTATGACCAAGATGTTCTTCGGCTGTTGCCAAATGTTGCTTCTTGCCTTCTCGGATGAGGAGTTTGCGAGCAAAAATTTCTGACACATCTACCGGCATACCCACTCGGGTAAATTTGGAAGCATCGTCAAAATCAGTTTCCCCCATACCGTTCATCTGTAGCCAACCGACATAGAATCGAGTAAAATCATCACCTTGCACGCCCTTGAGCAGAGAGTTGAACGCGGAATTTCGAGCCATTTCAAGCAGCTCGGCCACTTTGACTTCACTGCCATCAGCTTTCTCTACTACCTTGTACTTGCCAAATTCACTGACGGCTTGCCCAAAGCACGCGGTGAGCAAATCAGCTCCACGGAAGCCAAGAGCGTATAAATCTTCAACTTCCTGGCTAACTTTTTGAACAATCGCTTGTTTGACTTCTTTGTAGTCTCCATACCCCTTCCGCTCAGACGGCCGACATGAAACAGTCACTGAAGATTCAAGATATGCCTTATCTGTTTTTAAACCTCCAGCCATTTCTGTGTCTAAAGACCACGAGCCTGTAATATTCATCCTTGCACCTAGGATTGAATTACAAAGGGTTGTCCATGCTTCTGTGCTTTGGTGGGCATACATTATGCTTACAATATCAGAAGTTTGGGCTTCTATTGCATCAAAAATATTTGTTAGTTTGTTTTCAAAATGTTTTTTTGCCTTGTCTTCACTACCACTAAAACGGTGCTTAAGCGCGGTGCATTCCTCTGTTTTAGGTGTTTGAGGAGTAGAGAAATTAAGTGGATAAATATCATTCAACGTCCTTTTGAGCCACACATAGAAAAAATCCGAGCAATCCGCATACGAAATAGCATCGTAGTAAGGCGGGTCTGTTACTACTGATGTAATAGATTTTCGTTCAAACTGTAATTTATCACCACTGGAAGAATTTGCAAAAACAGCGCTGAAAGGTGAGAATGATTCTGAATTAAGATACTTTACGATCCAGTCAATTTGATTATAGGCACTACCAGAAGAATGGCAGAATGGATTAGATTCAGCATAGTCAAAAAGCATCGGGATTGCCTGTCGGCCAAATAAATGCTGGAATTTTTCTGAGACATCATTCCATCTGCTAAATGTGGTATTGAACAAAGCGATGCGGTCTATCCATATTGCAAGATAAGTTAGAACTGCATTTGTGTAAGGAGTTTTCTCAAGTGAGTTTTTTGTGATTTCATATTCCTCAAGTACGGTATTCATCAAATATAGTTGGCGATTTGAAAACAAATCCCCCCAATGAGTAAATCCCCAAAGGCAGCAAGGGAGTGCTTGGGTATATTCAACAGCAAGTTTTTCACGAGGATTATCATTAATAATATGCTCTTCTTCCATGATGGAAAGTATATTATCGTCTGGTATGGAATATACTTTACCGTTAGCATCCTCAGCAATAACTGCTAATAGCACTGGCTTCAAACCAGATGAAACCGACTGAGCTTTAGCAATGTCTGATTCGGTAACACTACCACAACAAGGACACGTGAGCACACCTCTGTGATTCCATTCAGGAAGTAATTTGGTGTTATATCTCCCTGTTTTCAATTCGAATTTTATGGATTTATTATTAATTTGAGGATTTAGATAATTGTGTTTACTGGACGTATTGGCCAAATAGAAGTTCCTAAGCATTGGCACTTCGGCACCGCAAGCGGGATTAGAACACTTAGCTGTGCGTCCCCAATAATAAGCAACAGCTGTGTTGCCAAATTTATCTTTCGGATACAAGTGACCAATCTTACCCTCGACGCGAGTAATTATTTGTCGCGCATAATACTCGAAATCAAACGCTAAACTATTTTCAATCTCAATAACTTCCTGTGAAAACAGACCACCATGTTGCTCTTTGAATAATTCTACACCTGAATCACCGTATTTATTGATAAATTCAATGGCGGAAAATCTAATAGGTTTACCATACTTTTGAGGTAACTCTGCGGAACCTTTTTCAACAATATGAGCAACAGGGTTTATATCGTTGCCATAGCTTCTACATCCAAGACGAGCTGCTTCAAGAGGTATTGCGCCACCTCCAGCAAATGGGTCAAAAACTGCGGGCATTCTATTCTGAAAATCTTCAATAGCTTGATGAAGCTTGTTCTCAAGTAATTGTGCCTTTTCGGAATTTAGATGTCTATCTAACAGACTGTATAACTCACTTTCGGAATCTTCAATTGTAGTTTTATATTGTTCAAATGAAGAGGCAAGTGACTCATAAGTCAAATCATGATGTAACTCAGAATTGTACGCTATCCAAATCAGTTTTTGTGCTTTTCTAAGTACTTCTTTATTAGCATGGTTTTCCCATTTAATAAGAGACCCAGGGGTTAGTTGGTCTGCAGGAGCTGTTTTCTTTCCGACCTTCATATTATCCTGGCACAATTGAGAAAATTTGCCAATGAACATCATTAGGCGATTTCGCATGTTGTCCTCCATCGGATCATATACAGCGGTATAGGGTATGTCCTTGTAAGGTGCATATTGTTTGTCGGACATTAATATATCGGCAACAGCATCTTTAAAAGCTTTTGGACAATACTCATCAAGAGGGTCAGGCACTAAACTGGCAAAAACTACTGCACGGCAAGTAGGAAGAGGACGCCTTGCCCACCATATGTGCAGGGTGCGGATATTGCCTCCCGCCAAACGATTATCTCGTATACTTTCAGCCGAAATCTCCTTAATCGGCATAGCCACTTCTATGAGTTTCTTTGCTTTCATAACGATTCCTTGTTTTTCCATTCCTCCAAGGGAAGGTAGTATTGGATTCCTTTAACGGTCTTTTCAAAATCGAGACGGTTGCCCGGGTCGTTGATGATGTGCAGCTCGGGCTGAGTCTTACAGTTGGTGACAATGTAGAGCCAGGCACGCTTGCCCAATTGGGAGAGGCGGTTCCACTCGTTTTCGGAGAGCATCACGCCATCGGTGGCGGCACGGCCTTTCACCTCGATGTAGCGTTTCTGCCCATCGGAGGCGGTGCTGCGGATGTCATAACCCACATTGTCCTTTGAGACATCGGTGGGAGTGCGACCTTCGTCGGTTTCGTGTTGGATGGCCACTTGCATGGCGATGGCTTCCACCTCATCGTCGCGGCTCATGCCGAAATGGCTCTTGTATTCCACTTGGTTGAGCGGCACGACATAGGCGCAGCCCAGCACCTCAGGAGTGCGCTGCTGCAACTCCACCATCTTTTCGAGGCTGTGAAGTCTTTCCTCACGCTTTAGTTCGGCCTGTTCACGCTGAGTGTATTTGCGTTGCAATTTTTCCTGAAGCTTCTCGTTGTCGCTCATCAAGGTTTTGCCTTGAAGCTCGTTGATTTCGCCGTCCAAGTCCTCAATCACACGATTGAAGGCCTCTTCGAGATACTGGCGACGGGCCTCGTTGTCTTCCTCCACCTTCTTCTTGGTACTCTCGAAGAGCGGCATGGCGATGTTCTCAAACGACCAAGCCATAACATCCTGTTCATCCTCCACTTCGGGCGGGGTGATTTCCTTGGCATATTGCGTTGGGATATCGAGGTCAATCAACTTGGCGGGCGAAGTGACTGAGAAGTTGCCTTCCATGTCCTTGCACACCAAAGCCAGATTCTCGTTGGCCACATTGTCGCCTTCCTTGGAAGGACGGTTGTCGGTGATTTGGTTCTTGACATAGAAGGCCAAATAAGCATCCCTGTCCTCGGGTGAGACCAAGACAGTGCCTTTCATCATCTCGTCACGATAGAGGTCACGAACGGTATCAACCAAGCAATCGAAAAGCGGATTGCCCGGATTGATGTAGTGTGCCTTGCCCATGAGGGAGTTGGCGTCGCTATAGTCGAGGAAGATATGCTTGTCGAAGCAGAAGAGCAGCTTCGTAACGTTGTCAGAGAAGATTTTGTAATGCTCTTTGAGGCGGTCGGAAATCACGGTAGGCACCTTGTTGATGCGATAGATGCCTTCCTTGACTTGTTCATACTCGCCACCGAGATAGCGGAAGGCCTTTTCGAAAAAGAGACGGATATAGATGGGCTGGAGCCGCTTTTCGTCGGAGTCTTCCTTCAGCAGCTGGGCATCCTTGAAATCGACCTTGCTGATGGCCATCGACTTGGTGTTTTCCTCAATCTTCTTCTTGAAGAGGTCGCGGATCTGGTCTTTGTCCTGGTCGATGAAATCGTCAAACTGGGTGGGCTGGCCGTTGAAGACCGAAGCGATGATGTCTTCGAGGGAAATGCCTTTCAGCACATCCTGAATGACATCGTAAACGCGGTCGTCGCCCAAGTCCTCGCGGATGTTGTCGAGCTTCTGCAACAGTTTGGCAAGCACTTGACCTTCGCGGGTGTTGTCGGCCACCATGTTGAACACCAGCACATCGCGCTTTTGGCCATAACGGTGGACACGACCCATGCGCTGCTCCAGACGGTTGGGGTTCCATGGTATATCCCAGTTGATGAGCAGGCGGCAGAACTGGAGGTTGATACCCTCACCAGCGGCATCGGTGGCGATGAGGATTTGTGCCTGGTCAGTCATGAACTTGACTTGCGACTCGCGACGCTCATCGACCGACATACCGCCGTGGATGGTAGTGACTTTGTAGCCGTTGTTTTTCAGGCGGTCTTCCAGATAGAGGAGCGTGTCCTTGTGTTCGGTGAAGAGCACCAGCTTTTCGCCATCCACCACGCCCTGACTGCGCAGCAACTCCTTCAGCTCCGTGTATTTCTTTTCTTCCTGATTCTGCAAATAAAGGCTGTTGGCCATCTCGTAGAGTGCCTTCACTTCTTCTGCCTCATGTTTCAACTCTCTGGGGCTTGAAGCCGTGGTGAACCATTTGAGTTTCTTTGGGTCGCAGAGGATGGCATCCAAGGCATCCTTCTCGTCGTCATCAAGGTCTTCGTAGTCGTCCACATTGTCGTAGTCCACAAGCTCTTCCAACTTTTCCTTCTGTGACCACAGGGCTGGGTTGCGGTCAAGCTCATCGACCAACTCTTGCAAAGCCGTCCAACGACGCTGCAAAGTGTTCATAATGGCGAAGATGGAGCTGACCAAACGACGCTGCATGACAGCGAGGGCGAGGGTGACATGGATGTTCTTGGTGGAGATGGCTTCTTCTTTGCGCTTGGTGAGATACTTGGTCACCGCATCGTAGAGCTTCTTTTCCTCGGGGGTGAGTTGGTAAGAGACAGTGCGGGTGGAGCGCTTCACATAGAGCGGGTTGCCCTCCCAGTCTTTCATATCCTCTTTCAGACGACGGATGAAGAACTTGTTCAGTCCGTCTTGGCTTAATTCCTTGATGCGGTCGGCAGCAATGTCGGCAGTGGCGAAGATGTCTTCATCCAGCAGCTGGAGCAGCCGCTTGAAGGTGTCCTGACGGCCACGGTGGGGCGTAGCGGTCAGCAGAAGGATGTGCTCGCAGCGTTGCGAGAGCATGAGAGCGGCCTCGTATCTTCGTGAGCGATAGGTCTTCAGTCCATACTCGTAGGCCGACAACTTGTGCGCTTCATCGAAGATGACCAAGTCCCAGCTGGTGTTTTCGAGCACCTTCATGTATTTGTCGCGACAGACAAGGTCGATGGAAACCACTACACGGTCGTGCGTTTGGAAGATGGTTGGGTCGGAATTGAAAACTTGGCTGTTGACCAAGGTAAAGGGCATATTGAATTTTACGGTCATTTCGTCCTCTTGCCATTGCTTGGTGAGGCCACCAGGCGTGACGATGAGGATGCGCTCGACCATCTTACGCATGAGCATTTCCTTGATGAGCAAGCCCGTCATGATGGTCTTACCAGCACCTGTGTCGTCGGCCAAGAGGAAACGAATCCTTGGCTGCGGCAAGAGGAACTTATAGACGGCCTCCACCTGATGCGGTAGCGGGTCAACCACGCTGCAGTTGATGGCAAAGAGGGGGTCGAACTGATAGGCCGTCTTGATGCGCTCAGCCTCGGCAAAGAGTTTGAACTTCTCGGGGTCGCCCTTGAAGTTGAACTTGCCTTCGTCGGCAACGACTTCCAGCGTTTCCAGCTTGGCGGCATCGATGATGACGCTGCTGGCCTTGTTGGTGTTCACGCCTTTGTAGCTGATGGAAAAGTGACTGCCCAAAGGCTGCACCTTGGTAACAATAACAGACTCGCAGGGAATCAGGTTTTGAATTATGTTGCCGACTTGAATCATGAATCGGAAGATTTTTCGTTGTATCCCGTTGACCTACCGGCATAAAAGAAGCGCACCCTTAACCTTGTTCGCCTCAACACGGGGACAATCTTCCGGAAAACCCCACCACGATACGAAAAGGAAAGGGTACGCCGTAACAGGCGTATCCCCATCCCTCGAAGTTCGTGGTTACATTTGGAAGATTGTATGTGTTGAACTTCTTGGAATTAGATACTACTATCTATTTCGCCAATATGTCTTGTCTTGAGCTTCGTTTTTGCAAAAGACAAGGCAAAAATAGGAAAAATATCGATAAAAAAGGAAAGGATGAAAAAATCCTATCTGCCGGAAGGCAAATAGGATTAGTGGTAAATGTTTATGGTATAGCTATTTAATCATAACGGCCAGAGGCTCGTCTTGCCGAAGGGCGGCAAGAAGCCGTTACGGAAATGCGGTACAATTTCGGCTACCATCTCGGGATAGGCGATGGTGACGGGGAGGTTTTGCTGCTTGACGGACTTCCAGTACATGCGGCTGAACTGGTATACCTTGTCAAGCATTTCAGATGCCTCGGCTTCTGAAGGTACTTCTCTTCCCTGGTCTTTTGTGATTTTGGTCATTCGCACCCTTATCGGAAACAAAATGCCATTGGTTGGCGGGGTGGTGTAGAATTCGTTGTTGTAGAGCAGATAATCGCCAGGATTAAGTTTGACGATGGTTCCGCTATGAGGCATTAAGCAAGTTGAGGTCTCATCAAAGGCAAAGAAATCGCTGGTTTCCGTCTTGTTGATGGTGACGATGTAGACGGGAATGTTGAAATTGAGATTGGAGAGCATTTGCATGATCTGCCTTGACTCACGTTTGCCCATAGTCTTGTAGTAGTGAATGATGAGGCGTTCAGGGTGACGCTCTTCGTTGTTCTTCATGAAGTAACCGATGGCCTTGCAGATGTCGGCCACAAGTTTCTCGTTGTCGTTGTGACGATAGCAATCAAACTCCTGAAAAACACCTTCGCCATTGAAACAGAACGCACTGCCAATATAGCGTTCGTTACGAAGAGAAGAACGGAAAGCACCCACGCCGATGACCAAATCACTATTAGGGTTGAGAGACTTCAGCTTCCACGGGATGCCGCCCACTTTTGCAGACAATGCGACAGCGATGTTGGGTAGATGGAAGTTGAAATTTGATTTATGTGGGTTCTGAAAATAAATGGCTTGGCAAACCATGTCACGTTGAAGAAGCAGCTCCTTCACTTGATAATAAAGCTCGTGGTAAGGATTAGCAACACCGTCTTTTGGAACAGGGCTGATGAAAACAGCGACATGACACTCACCTGGTTTTCGAGTCTGCATATCGAGTCCAGCCTTGATTTCATCATAGGCAGTGGAAAGACTGTCGAAGGTGATGCTATATCCTTTTTTGGTAAAAAATCGCTCGTTTATCAAGTTGGACAAGGTGTTTTTTGCATTTTCATCATCGTATTCCTTTTTCAAGTTGTCGGAATAATCATCGTGAAAGAAGATGTTGTAGAGACGTTTCGCAACATTTTGATGCTCTTTGGAATAGATAAAAAAGATGTTGATTTGGGCGTGTTGCGAAGCTTTGAAGACACCATTCTTCTTCAGTCCATTATATGGGTTTGTGTCCTCGGTATTATTTCCAAATACCAGCACTTCAGAGCCTTTGGATACCTTAAGAAGGGTGGACTCAGGGACGGGAGAAAACGGCTGGTTGGTTGCTATCTGAAGTTGCTCGATGGGGTATTTGAAGAGATATTCCTTGCAGAAATACTCAATGTGTTCTTTGGTGCTTTTGTATTTGTTGGGGTTTCGGAATCGGATTTCATTAAGTCCGAGTTCGACTGAGAGTTCTTTGTTGATGACTGGAAAAGCCGAGGAAAGAAGGTGCTTATGTCTATTGGTGAGACATCGGTTCCTTACCACCTCCTTATCAACAAGAACGCCGAAGCTTTCGGCTTGGAGGTCGAGTTGTGAGAGTGGCTTGTTGGAAACGATTGAGATGCCATTATAAGCCACCATAAGTGACCATGGTTGCTCCATGATGTCGAAATAGGGCACAAGGGAAAAACGCCTATATTGTGTCGCTTTGTCGGGATAAGGCTGTTTTTCGGGGTCTTTTACCCACACTTCGAGTTGACCTGCTTTGTTGAAGCGAACGGCATCGGCATAGGTTCGGAAGTGGTTGTAGAGCCATTGGTAGATGACTCGTTTGGTCAATGGGTTATTGCCTTCGAGGTTAAGCGTTCCCTTGAAGGAGTAGCCTTCCCCTATTTCCTCCAAATCGAACAAGGAGAAAAAGTGAGGACGGTCGGGCTTGACCTTTTCCTTGGTGTTTTGAATTTGGGAGCTTTCTTCGGGTTTTACCTGAATGAAATGCTTGCTTTGTTGTGGTTGGGTGTAGAAGGAAGCTTCTACCGATTTTCTCACAATGGAGAGAGGAAAGATGTTTATGAGCATCTTGGATTAATTGTTGGTTAAAAAATGGATTTAATTCGATAAAAACCATAAGATTATGGTGGTTTTATCGGAGGGCAAAGATAAGGATTTTTTAGGGGATAGTTATGGTTATTAATGAATTAATTTCGACAAAAAATAATTTTGTTGACAAAAAAAGAAAGCCCCCAGGAAGGAGGCTTTCTTGCTGCGTCATCAGGAGCCAGGTTTTCGATATCGATTCTGAGCTTCATGAACGATGAGACCATCTTTCTTGAAGCGAGCGATGGCCTTTTCAGCGGTCTTTATTGGCATGCCTATACGCTGTGCGACGGAGGTGTAGATGCTTCTGTCGAATTGTGCAGGCAAGGCATCGAAGAAACGCTGACGTAGCAGCGTGGACTGACTTGTTGGATTGAGTGCCGCATCCTTGGGGAAGTCCTGGAACACACGAGAAGTGTGTTGAATAAGGACACGGGTGATGGCGACAGCTGTGTCGAAATCTTCATCTTCGCAGAAGAAGGGGTTGGAGACCGAGCCCAACTCCATAATGCGCAGCACGGAGAGAATCATCGCAATGCGATAGGTGATGAGACCGAGCCGACGCACGGAGGCGAGGAAGTCGTAGCCCAAAAACTTGACATAACTGTTCTGGATCTCCTGGAACAGGTCGTGGAATTGCTTGCGTTGTTCGGGTGTGATGCCGAACATCATAGGCTCAGAGCCAGACAAGGCCTGGTAGAGTATGAAATAGTTTTCGCCCAGTTTGTGGAAGTAGTCGTCTATCGGCTTCTCATCCACATGGGCGAAGACATCGTGCCAACTCAAATCGACATTGAGACAGTAGAAGATGAAGCGGCTGAAGAGGCCGTTCTCTGCGTCTGGAATGAGGCTCTGAATTTGGCGCGGTGTGCCGGACAGGAGCGCGGACAACCGAGGCTTCTTGATTTCGGCATACTCATCGTCCTTTACACGGCTGTAGGTGATGGTTTCGTGGTGGAAGGCTTTACGGAAGCCATCAGAGTAGTTGCCGTAGTCAGACTTGAAGGCGTTGACCAAGGTGTCGCCCTCGGTCTCGAACATGATGCCTATCTCGCCGTTGTCCTTCAATGTTTTGTAGAACTTGGTGGAGCTAATGTTGGCGGGGATGAACAAGACACGACGCGGCGGCTTTTGCGGCGGTTGTTCGCTGCTGCGATTAACGGCATGTTCTGCCAGTTGACTTTGGTAGATTTCCATCTCTGCCTCATAGAGTTTGGCCAATTGCTCATGAATGGGCTGCACAATCTGACGACATAGCGAGAGCCTCCCCTTGCCTGCCGAAGCCTGCGCGGTAACGAAGAGGAAGAGGTTAGGAAAAACCTCGCGCTCATCGTAGATGCCATAGACATTGGGCATACAAGCGGAAATGACAGTGAGCACACCCAGGATGAGCATGTCGGCATCCTGTGGGGAGTTGGCTTTAGCCACGACGGCTTTAAGGAAATCAGGCAGCTGCTCACTGACCTTGTCGGAGAAGGTGGGCATGGCTATCTGCTCGAGGCTGTCGTCCATATCCTCTGTTTCCGCAGTTTCCCCAGAAGGGGATTTGGAGGAAATGGGGGAAACTGCCCTCATCGGGGCAGACACCCCCTTTGGAAGGGGGAGTCTGCGAACGGTGATGCCGTGTTGCTGAGCAATATAAAAGAGTGTGCGTGAGGTAATACCATCACGACCAGCACGAAGGCAAGCAGTGTATTGTTTGTCGGTATCGGCTGAGGTGTACTTTGGATGGAAGCAGCTAATGCGATGGTAGAACTCGCGGCCATCCTCACCCAAGGCATCGACGAGGGCGAAGCCGATGTCGCGCCAGTTGTCGTAGCCTGCAGTGATGTCGGTACCAGAAGCCTCAATTTGCTCAACAAGAGCCTGGATGTCGGCAGCCACATCATTATTTGGAATGAATGTGGGTGACGAAGTCTGTCGAGGTGCAGGAGAAGCAGCTTCCTCCTTGTGGAGGAAGTCTGCTGGATTAAATGCTTTCTTGGCCATGGCTGCTCAGGTATTGAGGGTTAATATAAGCATGAGGGTCGTATGGCAAGAAGCAGGCACGACATACATCGCGACCAGACTTGTCGATTTGGATGCCGTAGTTTTGCAGGATGTAGGCGGCTACCGCATCGAAGTAGTCGCCGTGTGAAAACTCGGAGAGGTCAACGGAGATGATCCATTTGATGCCATCGCCAGAGGGACTGCGAAACATAAGCTGGGTGTCGAAGTACTCGTCAAAGAGCAAGTTTTGGCGCAAGCTCTCGGGGTCGGGGATGTGGTCGAAATCGATACACATCAACCCCGAATGCTTGATGAGACCATCTGTGTTGCGTTTGGCAAAGGTACCAGAGAAGCAGCAGAAGTCGAAGCTGCTCGACTTGAAGCGCTTCGCCTGCTCCTTATCAGAGATGGCACGAAGGTCATCTGTGCGCTTTTTTGCTTTGCTGCCGATGATGTAGAGGTAAGCATCCAACAAGGTGTAGTCCTTCAATGGATGCGTATTGCTGACGGGAGCACAGAAGAATGAGAAAACAGGGGTTCCCGTGTTTTCGTTATCCGTGCTTTCGCTCTTACGAACGAGGTGCAGATCTTCTGCCAGCTTGGTAAGAAGGTCGTCACCTGACAGGTGGTAGTGCTGCTCGGCGAAGGTGAAAGCATCGCCGTCGGGGATGGTGCCGGTGGTGTCGTGATGACGCGCCAGCTCATCGGAGGTCGAGTCATCGGGATTGGATTTCTCAATCCAGATGTGCAGGTTGGCTTCGCCGTTGGCGAAGGGGTTGCGGCATAAGCCACAGTCCCTATTGACAAGGTGAAGCACCGTCTCTTTAGGATAGTACTCGCGCAAGATGTGCGCATAGATGCCAAGACCGTAGTGGGTGGCACTGAGAATAACTGCCTTATTTTCCATGGTGCCAACGGATTTTAGCCATCTTGTAGTTGTCATTGAGGATTTGCTCAATGTCGCGACGGCGGTAATAAATCTTGTTGTTAATTCGGGAATAAGGCAAGGTGCCATTGGAACGAAGGGTCTGCAATGTGCGACTACTAATGTGTAGTGCTTGCATGACGACCTGGTTGTCGATCCAATCTTCAAGCTTGTCAGCTGGGATGCATTGGCTGATGGAGTCCAAGAGAGCCTTGACACAGGGGCACTTGGCTAAGGTCTGCCCAACAGGGTCGTTGGGGTCGGAGGCCATTTCGGCAATGATCTGGCCGATGGATTTCGGTTCACTCATTTGAGGCCTCCTTTCTTGTTTTGAAAATCGCGAAGGGCTTGAGCTCGAACTTGTACCAGCGTTTGGCGTTGGTCTTCGAGCAGCCATGCGTCGATTTCGGATTTAAGGAACTGAAGCTTCTTCCCCTTTTTATGGAAGGGGATGGTGTGGTGACCTATCCAGCCGTAAACCGTCTGCCTCGCAGGGCGGTCGGGCAGGTAGTCACACAGTTCCTGAAGGTTGAACCAGCGGTCAGCTGGTTCGACGGCTGTTGCCGTCTGGGTACCGAGCAAGGTTTCTATCTTCTCCACCTTGTCGATGAGATATGCCAGCGCTTGCGGCATATCGTTGAAAGAAATACTATGGACATCCTCCATATTTTTAATCTCACACGACTTTTTTCCAGTTGCCGGGGTCTGTGATTCTTGGCTGATGACAAGGTTGCAACTTGGTTAGATACTCGCCAAAAGCAACCGCGAAAAAAGTGGGTGAAAAAATGGAGAAATGGTGGTGATTTTTTATCACCAAAATCACCCTCTTTACATAGTGTAAAATGTTGAAATATAGAGAAATAAAATAAGGTGATTCGGGAAAATTTTTTTCAAGAATCACCTTATCACCATAGAATCACCAACGCTATTCTGATATAGTCTGAGAATTCCGCATAATGTTGGTGTCGTATTGGTTTGGCTTTATACTAAGTTTTTTGTATGTTACGCTCTCATCGGTATCATCAAATTGTGGAAATATGGAGTGAAGTAAAGTCACCCATTCATTTCTTGAGGGCTGTTTCAAGTGAAGGTCTTTGTAGATGCGATAAAAAGTGAAGCGCAGATAGTCTTGAGAGATATTTGTTCGTATTCGATTTGTTATCACTGGAACTGTTTTGTCTGTCAAAAACGATGTCATATATTGGAGCAATAAGCTGTAGTCTTCATCGGACATTATTTTTTCGTTTTGGAGATTATGACCCGTCAAGAAGTTCAGATGCGTTTGGGCAACCTTCAATTGCTTTTTCAAAGAGGTTTGAGAAATAGGAGTTTTTGCAGAGCTTTGACTTGCAGAATCTTTTGATGTGGGTATGAATATGCTGCCCAAGTTTTGTTTGGTTGATTCCAGTCGGTCGGTTAGCCAAGAGCGCCAGCGGCGAGGAATGCTTTGGAGCGGGATATTGTCTGCAAACAGATCAAGCTGGTCAAGTTCGTTCTCAAGGATGGGCTGAATTTCGCGAGGATTGGATAGAGCGATGATTTCTTCTTGCATTGGCATCCATTTTTCACGGTATTGGGCTTTGAAAAATTTGTCATCAATCAACTGAAGAATGTCGGTGTTATCGCCGAGGAAGATTGCATTTTCGACCGCCTTGAAGACCTCCATGAAGGCTGCGTTGTCGGCATTGGAGGGATAAAGCCTGACAAACTCGGGATGGAGAGACACCAGAGCATTGATGTCGTTCTCTTTGATGTAGTGTTGGGCTTGATGGAGGAGCATCGCGGATTGGAGGCGTGCTTTTAATGGTTCTTGTGGATACTGCTTGAAGTATTTGAACATCAAATCATCAAAATCTTGCTCGATATTCTTTTTCAATAAGGGCTGGAAGAGAATCTCTATTTCAATATAGGTTTGGATTAGGAATTGCTGTAGCAAGGGGAATATATTGAATTCATAACTCCTTTGGTTGAGCTCCGACTCGTCGACTCGATGCAGTTGTTCAAAAGAAAGCCATATAGATTCACCACGTTTTCCAACTGCCTCTGAGGCATAATACCGCATTAACGCCAGGGTGTTCTCGACCTCATTTTTAGTGCGGATATCGGATTGGGAGTTTTGGGCAAAGTCGAGCAATGCGAGCTTGATTCTTTCCATTTCGGCACGAATGACATTCACATAAAACTTGGCAAAAGGATGCTGTGGAATGTAGTTGACAAGCTGAAAAACAACGGGGAAATGGTACACGGGAACAGGAGTGTATTCAGAAGACACTACCTTGCTTATATTAATGGGTCTTTCACTTTCGAAATCAAAAACGACGTATGGGGATAAGTTTTTGATGCATAGTTTCTCCAAATCGGAAAGCGTGTTGGGTAGTGTTGAGAAAGCACGAGACAATGCCGGATAATTCAACAAATAACGAGTGCGTAACTGAGGGAAACTCACCAAATCATCAGGATCTAACTCGAAAGATTCATATTTCGTAATCATTGAAATATCATCAGGATCGCCGTCATAATCGATTCGAGATAAGTCGGCGGGAGCTTCTACCCACCTGCCGTTGATGTTCTGTTTAACAATAACAACGTTTGGAATCAAAGCGCCAAACATAATACTTTGGATAATGGGCAAATTCATTGTTTTTCCTCCTCAGATTTTAAGCTGTCAATAGTGATTACTTTCGTGGTTTTTTCCTTCTTCTCGTCCACAACCTTGGCATAGACTTGGGTGGTCTTGACATTGGTGTGGCCGAGCATCTTGCTGACGGTGTAGATGTCGGTGCCGCCAGCGAGCTGCAAAGTGGCATAGGTGTGACGGAAGCAATGGAAAGTGATGTGGCGGGTGATGCCAGCGGCCTCAATCCAACGCTTTAGGGGCTTGGAAATCCAAGAAGGGTCAGGAAGGTCGGGGAAGACGAGCTGCTTGGGCTTGCCTGGCTTGCCACACAGCTGTAGGGCTTGCTCGGAGATAGGCATGTATTCAACGCCCTTGGTCTTCTGCTGGGTGAAATTAAGACGATAGCCGCTGCCCTCCTTTTGGATTTCGCCCCATGTGAGTTTCTGGATGTCGCAATGACGAAGGCCTGTAAGGGCTGAGAAAAGAGCGGCGCGTTTCATCGTGGGCTGGTCGCATGGCGTTTCAGCAAGGGTGTTCAACTCTTCCAAAGTAAGATGCTCGCGACGGCGTTCTTCGCTGGTGATGCCCTTGGTGGCGGCTGCGATGTCGGTCATCAGATAGCCATCGACGAAAGCCATCTTTAACGCTGCCTTGAAGATGCTGAAATAGGTGGAAGCGGTATTGATGGAAACGGTGCCCGACTTGTTGCCGCCTTGCGGAGCGGTGATCATGAACTGCCGGAAGCTCTCGATGGTCTTGGGATTGATTTCGGAGAAGGGCCAGGGATTGCCCTCTCTAAAGATTCCCAGCAGCACCCCAACACGATTCCAGTTGGTGATGATGGATTGGGAACTCTTGGCGTGCGCCTTGGCATTGACCTGGTTGAAATACTCAATGAAATCGCATTTCATTTTCTGGTTCAACTCACTTTGCTCAGCCTCGATGTCGGTGAAGAGGTCGGCATTGTCGTATTCATGCTGGCGGAGCTTGCGCACTTCATCGGCATAGATGCAAGCCATCGTATCGGCTTCGCTCTTGCATTGGATGATACCATTGGCATCGCGCTTTGGCTTGTATGAGGTGGAATCCTCAGTGGTTCGCGCCGTGCGGGACTTGTCCCAAATGGGCGTGGTGATGGTGCGATTCAGGGCTTCGATGACTCGCTTGGTCTTTCCGTTTTCAAAGACGGGGTAGCTTTCCAATATGAGATACCACTCTTTGTGATACTCGGACTTGCGCAGCTTGACGGTGCATTTCGTTTTGACGAGCTTCTTTTTCATGACTTGACGGATTTGAAGAGTTTGTCGATTTCAACCTTGGGGACATAGACATAGTTGCCACGCTGACACGAGGGGATGCTCTGCTTGCGGATGGCCTTATAGACGGTGGACTCGCATACGCCGTATATATCGGTTATTTGGCCGATGGTGTAGCAGTCGGATTCATCGAAGTTGTAACTGACTTGCTTGGACTGGACTGCCTGGGCTGGTTGAGCATCAACGAGGGCGAACATGGATTCCAGATGTGCCTTGCTGATGCGGGTGAGGCGTTGCCCGATGTTGATGGCGGGGACGGTGCCGCTCTTGATGAGGCGATAGAGGGTATCGCGAGAGATGCCGAAGAGGGCGACTGCCTCGGTGACGGAGATATAAGGACGGGTCTCCGGTACCTTGGCGGCTTGTTCTTTACGCCTCTGTTCTTTCTTTTCTTCTCGCTTCTTGTTTCGGTAGGCTGCGCATGTGCAGTTGTGGGAGCAATACTTGGAATATACGGTCTTGGCGAGGAAGGTCTTGCCACAGACCTCGCATTTGCGTTCGATTTTGTACTTACTTGCTGGCATAATATCGCTGGGTTTTATCGTTATTTAATCGGCATAAGTAGTGATAAGTCGCACCTTGTCGCTCATTAAGTCGCGTTGCAAATATGTTGCAAATATACAATAAAAATCCGATATACAAGCATAAAAATCGAAAAAAAATGAGAAAATAAAAAAGGTGTAACTTGTTGGGTTACACCTTTTTGCTTATTTTTGATTATTATTGGTGGTTAGTTTTATTTTACCTCCTCAAAGTCAGCATCGGTAACATTATCGTCGTTACCTCCATTGCCGCCGTTGTTCTGTCCTCCAGGGTTGCCGCCTTGGAAGCCGCCGCCCATGTTGTTCGGGTCGAAGCCGCCTTGCGGGCCGCCTTGGGCGCCACCGGCGTTGCGGTACATCTCCTCAGAGGCCTTCTGCCAGATGGCGTTCATCTCGTTCATGGCAGTGTCGATGCCGGCGATGTCCTTGGCTTGGTGGGCGTTCTTCAGCTTGGCGAGGGCGCTCTCAATCTCTGACTTCTTGTCAGCAGGCAGCTTGTCGCCGTATTCCTTCAGCTGCTTCTCGGTCTGGAAGATCACGCTGTCGGCCTGGTTGAGCTTGTCGATGCGCTCACGTTCCTTCTTATCGGCTTCGGCGTTGGCCGCAGCCTCGTTCTTCATGCGTTCGATCTCGGCGTCGGTCAAGCCGGATGAGGCCTCGATACGGATGCTCTGGGTCTTGCCCGTGGCCTTGTCCTTAGCGCTCACGTTCAGGATGCCGTTGGAGTCGATGTCGAAGGTGACTTCGATTTGCGGGACACCACGCGGCGCCGGCGGGATGCTGTCGAGGATGAAACGACCGATGGTCTTGTTCTGGTTGGCCATGGGGCGCTCGCCTTGCAGCACGTGGATCTCCACGCTGGGTTGGTTATCGACAGCGGTGGAGAACACCTCCGACTTCTTGGTCGGGATGGTGGTGTTGCTCTCAATCAGCTTGGTCATCACGCCGCCGAGGGTCTCGATACCTAATGACAACGGAGTGACATCAAGCAGCAGCACGTCTTTCACCTCGCCGGTGAGCACGCCACCTTGGATGGAGGCACCGATGGCGACCACCTCGTCGGGGTTCACGCCCTTTGAAGGTTCCTTCTTGAAGAAGTCGCGGACGATGTTCTGGATGGCGGGGATACGAGTGGAGCCGCCCACAAGGATCACCTCGTCGATGTCGCTGACGCTCAGGTTGGCGTCTTGCAGAGCCTTACGGCAGGGTTCGAGGGTGGCCTGGATCAGGTGGTCGGAGAGCTGCTCGAACTTGGCGCGGCTCAAGGTGCGAACCAGGTGCTGCGGGATGCCGTTGACGGGCATGATGTAAGGCAGGTTGATCTCCGTCTCGCTCGAGGAGCTTAACTCGATCTTGGCCTTCTCGGCAGCTTCCTTCAGACGTTGCAGAGCCATCGGGTCCTTACGCAGGTCGATGCCGCTGTTGTCCTTCATGAACTCTTCAGCCAGCCAGTTGATGATGACCTCGTCGAAATCATCGCCGCCGAGGTGGGTGTTGCCGTTGGTCGATTTCACCTCGAACACACCGTCGCCGAGTTCCAGGATGGAGATATCGAAGGTTCCGCCACCGAGGTCATAGACGGCCACTTTGGCATCGCTCTTTTTCTTGTCCAAGCCGTAAGCCAGGGCTGCTGCGGTAGGTTCGTTGACGATACGGCGCACTTTCAGGCCAGCGATTTCGCCAGCTTCCTTGGTGGCCTGACGTTGTGAATCGCTGAAGTAAGCCGGCACGGTGATAACAGCTTCGGTCACGGTCTGGCCGAGGTAGTCCTCAGCGGTCTTCTTCATCTTCTGAAGCACCATGGCAGAGATTTCTTGCGGGGTATAGGTCTTGCCGTCGATGTCGATACGCGGGGTGTTGTTGGGGCCTTGCACTACTTTGTAAGGAACACGGCGTATCTCGGCTGCGACCTTGTCGTAGGTCTCGCCCATGAAACGCTTGATAGAATAGATGGTGCGTTGGGGGTTGGTGATAGCCTGACGTTTGGCAGGTTCGCCGACCTTACGCTCGCCGTTGTCAGTGAAAGCGACAACGGAAGGGGTGGTGCGGTGGCCTTCGCTGTTAGCGATGACGACCGGCTCGCTGCCTTCCATGACGGAAACGCATGAGTTGGTGGTTCCTAAATCGATACCAATGATCTTTGACATAATTTGTTTCTCCTATTTTTAATTATTTGACTAATATTTTTTCGGTTTGGGTGCCGCCGTTCGATGCGGCGACGCGCTCCTTTAGTCAATTGTTATGCCAAAGGGGTTGGAAACGCTTGGGGCTGACAATTTGGCAGATAAATGTCAGAAATAAGTTTGTGGCCTAATTTTAAGAAAATTCATTAAAAGTATTGCGAAAATAAAAATTTGTTGTATATTTGCAGTGTGATATTGATTTAAATCGCGCCAGTCCCAGGGAGGAAGGAGTAAACGTTTTCAATGTCACTTTTTTTTGTGCCCAGCGATGAAATCGGCAGGCTCCTCTCAAATCTTTTAAAGATGTAATATCAAAAAAAATATTATAATTAGTAATACTTTAACAGAAATATTCCTAACTTTGCGCCAAAACAATCAGTGATGAGCGACATTGCAGCGGAATTGGCCAAACTACACGTTCTGAAAGGAGCTGACTATTCCCGACAGGTAGAACGCATTGCCCGGATGGGTGTTTTCCATCCTGTTGAGGGTGAGCCAGGTATCTATTCCGTGGGTGGTGAAGGCGGTGACGATTATGGCAATCTGCTTAATGCCGCACGAAAGGCTGTCGTTCACGGTTACAAGGTTTACATACTTCCCAATCCTTACAAAATTAGAACTCCAGATTTCATTTTTGAGAAGAAGGGAACTTTTCGTCCCTATGAATTGAAAACCATTTCGGGCAGGTCGTCGGTTTCACATCGACTTGAGGTGTCGTATGGTCAAAGTGTCCGAGTTTTGTTAAACCTTACTGTCGATTACAATCAGAGTTGCTTGGCTCGTTGCATCAAGCATTACTTTGAGCATAGTCAGAACGCTCTTGAAGTGCTTGTTTTCAAAGGAAAGAAAAGCATTTCGGTTTCGAGAGAAATGTCGCAGAGCAAATCGTTCTTCAGCCTTTTTTTAAAGAAGTACTCTAAATAAAAGAGCCGCAGTAATGCGGCTCGATTAAATGTTTGGGCAGTGTCGGTGTAGGCTTACCCCTCGCGGGAAACTTACCCGGATAGTCTGGAACTTTTGTTCTAGACGTTGCAAATATACGAACTTTTTCATTCCCTGCAAGGTTTTTTTGATTATTTTCGATGAAACCGTTGCGAATACACCTCACAAAAAACATATATTTAGCCGCCCTTCGCCAAATGTTTCATAAGATTTGTTGAAAAATTGGGTAATTTCTGTATCTTTGAAGGCTAATTAAGCCTAGAGATACAAATGAACAATGAAATAATCATCGTCGTTCCCGAAGGGAAAGTCCGTGACTATGTTGACGGAACCATCCGTAACGACACGCCGGAAGAATACGTGCGCCAAACCGTTGAGAAGCGATTGGTGAACGAACATAAATATGCTAAAGAACGCATTGCTGTGGAATATCCTGTGCAGATGGGTTCGGGTCGGAAACGCGCCGATATCGTGATTTTCCCAGAAGGCGTTACCGATGAACAGAAAAAGGACCAGCAGAATATTACCATCATTATCGAATGCAAAAAAGAGGCGGTAAAACCGTCTGACAAGGACAATGGTCTGGAACAATTGAAAACCTACATGTCAGCTTGTAATAATTGTGAGTGGGGTATGTGGACCAACGGCTTGCACAAGACAGTTTATCGCAAGATGGTTGATGAAACTGGACATTTCGACTATGCTGAATACAATGACATTCCTTCTGCTGATGGCACGACGGATGAAAACGAACGTCCAAATCGCAACACGTTGAAAAAAGCGTTTGACGACAACCTTCTTTTCACCTTCAGAACGTGCCATAACATCATCTACATCAATGAAGGTTTACAGAAACAGCCAGCGTTTTTCGAGTTCTTGAAAGTGATTTTCTGCAAGATTCACGACGAGCGCAACTTGCTTGAACCAATCCAATTCTATACTACCTCAAAAGAACGCAACTACAAAGACGGACAAGCCAGCGTTTATAACCGTATCTCCAAGATTTTTGAGGAAGTAAAGAAAAAGAATGCGCAGATTTTTGACGAGAACGACACCATTAAGCTTTCTCCGAGAACGCTGACTTTCCTTGTCGCTGAACTTCAGAAATACGCTTTGCTGAACACGAACATCGACATCAAGGGCAAGGCATACGAAGAGATTGTGGGTGCGAACCTTCGTGGTGACCGTGGCGAATTTTTCACGCCGCGTAATGTGATGAAGATGGCTGTGGATATGATTAACCCGAAAGACAACGAGAAAGTGTTGGACAGCAGCTGCGGCACGGGCGGTTTTGTGGTGACAGCTATGAACAAGGTGATCGAGCGGCTGAAAGAGCGTTTTGAAGAGTTGTATGGCGAAAAGGCATCTTGGAGCAACGATATACAGAAAGCTTATAACGAAAAGATTTCTGAGACAGCGAAAGAGAATTTTTTTGGATTCGACATCAATCCCGACCTGGTGAAAGCCACCAAAATGAATATGGTGATGAATAACGACGGTAGTGGCAATATCATGCAGATGAATACATTGCTGCCGCCACAGGAGTGGGACGACAAGACCAAAGCCCATCTGGCCGAAGCCCTTCATATCCAAAAGAAAACGATTAAGAATCATACCACGATTGGCTTTTTTGACGTAATCGTTACCAATCCGCCGTTCGGCTCGAAAATCCCCATTCGCGACACGCAAGTGCTGGAACAGTTTGACTTGGGACATATCTGGCAGAAAGATGAGAACGGCAACTGGCATCAAACCACACGTTTACAAAGCAGTGTGCCGCCGGAACAGCTTTTCATTGAAAGGATTCTGCAATTGTTGAAAGAAGGTGGCCGAACTGCAATTGTTCTTCCTGACAGTATTTTGGGCTCGCCCGGTTTGGAATATATCCGCTATTGGCTGATCAAGAAAACGCGCATCATTGCCAGTGTGGATTTGCACGCTGATGCTTTCCAGCCACACAACGGCACACAATGTTCCATACTTTTCCTGCAAAAGAAAACCCAAAAGGAGATGGATGATGAGGAAAAGAGCGGACAAATCATTGATTACAACATTTTTATGACCATGATTGACCATATCGGCCACGACAAACGCGGCAACATTATCTTCAAGCGTGATGAAAAAGGGAATATCATCATGACGGAAAAGGAAGAAACGGTTGCCGAGAAGGATTCGGACGGCAATGTGGTCTATCGTAAGGAAACACGGCAGGAAAAAGGCGTGAACGACCAAACGGTTTTGGTGGCCGATGTGTTTGCCAAATGGAAAGAACAGGAGGGCATAGCATGGTAACCGGAAATCTCGCCTATAAACTGCAGCCTCAAGTAGTTGAGGAGATCAATCCACTGGCACCTGATCCCTTGAAATATACTTCGGTGTCGCTTTCGGAAGTGTTTTCCAATAACACCCGTTTGGAGGCCAGTGCTTTCAACCTCGAAGCCAAAGCCGCCAAATACAAAGTGGAACATTGCCGATACGGATATGTTCATTTGTGGGGAAAAGATGGGTTGGTGAAAGAGGCCTACTATGGGAATAGAGCCAAACGAGATTATGTTTCTAAAAATACATCTGGAGCAATAGGTTTTATTGGCAGTTCAGAAATGCTTTATGTTAATCCTAAACCATATAAATTTATATCTCCGAATATAAAGAAAATCGATGGTTTTAAGGCTCCGATAGGCAGCGTGTTAATTTCTCGTTCAGGTACGATAGGCAATGTAACATTTGTTAACAAGACCTTGTCTAAGTTGTTGATCAGTGAACATGCTATTCGAATCATTCCTTCTGATTTTGGCGGTTACATTTATGCTTTTCTAAAAACCAATACGGGTAAAACATTGGTTAAAGCCAATACATTCGGTGCTGTTGTTGATGAGATAGAGCCGGAGCATCTGAAAAACATCATCATTCCCAATGCGCCGGAGTTGATAAAGCGGAAGATTCATAATTTGGTTGTGGAATCTTACGACCTCCGCGACCAATCTAACGAGTTAATGGATGAGGCTGAACGTATTCTTTACGAAGAACTTCAACTTCCGCCCATCGAACAATTAAAACCGAAATATTTCGACGAAAGCGTTGATTTGCGGAACTATACCACCAAACTAAGTGGCTTGAATTTGAGGTTGGATTGCTCGTATCATACGCCAGAAACAGCAACTATCCTTAGCATTATTCATAATACAGCTAAAGAGGTTAAAAGAATTGGCGATAAAGAAATATCCGACAAAATAATTCTTGCTGGTCGTTTTAAAAGAACCTACGTGGATGATAAGAATGGCATTCCTTTCTTTGGCGGAAAACAGCTTTTGGAATTGAGTCCAAGCAATATCAAATACTTATCAAAGGACCAACATGGCAGCAGAATAACAAAGGAACTATATTTGAAAGAGAATATGGTTGCTGTTACGTGTAGTGGAACTATCGGTAAGGTTAATATCATACCAAGGCATTGGGAAAATTGGGCGCTCAATCAGCATGTGATGAGAATTGTTCCAGCCACAAAAGATATTGCTGGATACATATATTGTTGGTTAAATACAGATTACGCATATCAATTGATTGTTCGAAACACGTATGGCGCAGTTGTTGACGAAATAGATGACCGGCACCTGTCTCAAGTTGAGATTCCGCTCCTCAAAAACGAATCGAAGCAAAAAGAGATAAACGACAAAGTGTTGGAGGCAAATGAGTTCCGTTATCGGGCGTATTTGAAGGAGCAGGAAGCTGTGAAGATGATGGAGGAAATTATTTACGAATAATAATACAGTATTATGAATGGACAATATGCAATTAAAGGATACTTGCTACAATCGTTAGTGGCTCTGCTGGATTCCTTTGAAACGGATTGGGAAACCATTTGTGTCGAACCTAATGACGAATCAGAAAAAGTTGATATAAAATGGACATACAATAACAACTCTAAAAAGGCAGTTCAGGTAAAGTCTTCTAAAAATCTAATCACTCTTTCTGCTGCAAAAAAATGGGCTACGGAACTTGAAAGCAGTACACCAAATGCAATTCTTGAATTAGTTTTAGTTGGAAATAATATTGACAACAAAATCAATAATAAGATAGGAAATGTATGTGTCACCAAGAAATCTTTATCTATTGAGGATTTTGAAGACATCATCTTGACTAAAATCAATACATTCTTTGAAAAAAATGGCAAAAATACAGTGGCTCCAAGTTTGGGGAAGTTATTTGTCCTTGCCATGAATCAACAAATACTGCAAAATTCTGTGCTTGGCAAAGCTGTGAGTCGTAATGATTTCAATGAAGAACTATTGAACAGCTTACTATCAATTGAGAGATATTTGAAGAAAAGTGCCTATAGTCTATTGTTGCCTCCAACCTCTTCATCAAACGAAGATGTTAGAACATTGATATTTAATCATTTTATGCACTTGATAGGATGGAAAAACCTGAGTGCTAATGAAACCAGAACTTATTATGATGAAAAAATAGGACAAGATAAACATATCAATATTGGCTTTTGGGGTAGTTATGAATGCCCCCTCAAAGACAACAAAAAGGATATTATCTATATAAATGCGGATATTGAGGCGCAATATCCGCAAGATTATTGTTCAATCATCAAAAAGGATTTGTATAGTGTTGATTATATACGAAAATGCCTTATCAATGAGGATAGGATTGACACTGCTAATTCAATAGAACATTGTGTTCAAATAGCACTTTCTTTAAATGAGGGTGAAAAAGGATCTCCGTTGCCTCTTATTAAAGATTCTTTCAAAGAAAGATTGCTAAATAAGGACATTATTTATTATTCAATTGATAATAAAAAAACAGATTTCATTATTAGTTCAATTATCACGGCCCAAAAATATAGAGATAATTTGCCGGTTAAATTCCTATATCCTATTACAGAGGATAATTCCCAACTAAACAAGATTGGCAAGAGAGCCTCATATTTACCTCCTCAATATTTGTCCTCTTCTATTCTCCCTATTATCAAAGAAGACAAAAACAAAATTAGCGTGTTGTTTTTCTGCTCTGATTCTTATAGCAAAGAAAGACTGAAAAAAGTCATTTGGATGCTAATTAAGTTGACAAGCGGATTGGCAAATGAGTACAAGATTTATTTCTCAGATTTTGAAAACCATTATCAAAATGAAGCCAATGAAGTGTTAAGAGGTTATAATAATAATGATTTGACAGAAAAGGTCTCTTTTGAAAAATTATTATTATGCAATTCAACAGACTTGCAATTTGTTCCTTCTAATCTTGATGAAGAATTGAAGGATGAGGTTTTTAATGAATCTGTGAATGAAAATAGGAAATTAAAAATAGAAGCCCATTTAATTGACTATCTCCCTTATGGTGATATGCTGAAACCATTTTTAGATTCTGACGCAATTAAGTCGGAATATCTGAAATTGTTTTTACAAGAAAAAGGTATTTTCTTTAGAACCGCAGACAAGACCAAAATAATTCAGCTGATGACAAGTATGTTGTTCAGCCCTGCTGATATTGAATCTTTAGTGGCATATGCCGAAATAAAAAATAAACCATTAGAAGCAAATACCATTCAATACTCTCTTGTTGATAACAATAGTAATATTTCAGAATCGCTATCTAACATCAATCTTAATCAAAGTGCTATTAAAGATGGGTTAAAAGCGGATATTCTTTCTTTTGATGTTACGAAACCGACTAATAATAATGAAGAACTCGTTATAAAAGCGTGTGTTGAACAGTGCAATCCGAATAGACAAGCCCTTGTGAGCAAAGTAATGAGTACTGCACATGTAATAGTAAAAAAGGATTCCGTTACAAATAAACTTGAAATAACCAAGGAACACAATTCGAAACCAGCAAGAATTGTTACAGAAAGGATAGCCAAACAAATAGCAGAGCAATTAATTCAAAGGAATACTATAGAAGAACTATCTGTGGAAATTCTTTTTTCCAAATTTACGAATATAGAAAGAATAAACTTCCTTTTGAGTTTCACTAACATTGAATCATCAAGTGTATTCAAAAGATTTAATGTTAAATCATTTAAATATATGTTTGATGAAATGGCAGAATTGCCTGAAGATTATATGGATAAAAAAGGAAAAGAACTAAAATTTGATTTAAAAGGAAAGCATCTTGATCAGATAAAAGAATTGCAAGATGAATCATTGAAAAACATTCTCCTTTGTGAATCTATGGCAATTAGTTATCGGTTTAATTATAGAGGTGTATCAGGATATTACTTCGTGGTATTAAACTTTTCTAATGCATTAAGCAACAAACCTGCTCCTGAAGGGCTATTTAATATAAAGTATTTTGATGCTAAAATAGACAATGGAGACAAGGCTAAAGTATCTAATATGCAGTCTTTTAACAATGAGCTAAAGAGGCTATTTAACCAATTTAAAAAAGAGAAATGTACACAATTTAATCTAATATAAGAATCATGATTTCAGCAATAGATATAAAAATAAACAATGCGATAATTCACAGAATTGGTAATAAATTAAGAGATGAAAAATACTTATTATCAAACTCTTTTTTACAATTAAACGAAACTATTAAGGATGCTTTAATAAACTATTTAATTCTACCTTTCTCCTCCGAAGAATATTTCCAACTCTACCACGACAGCGGCATCGAGTATAATGTGGTTTACGGTGTAGCCTCTCAGATCTTTGACGATCCCGAAACATTGTACGAGCAATCCGTGAATTTGGCCAAGCATCTCTACGACCAAAGCACACATCCAAAAATCAAAGGAGGTGAGTTCTATACCGTCTATTTCAAGGATTGCATTGTAGACGGTGACACCGTGGATGCTGTGGGATTGTTCAAGTCGGAAAACAAGGACACTTTCTTGAAGGTGTTGCGCGAAGGGGGCAATTTCAATTTGGAAAGCGAGCAGGGCATCAACATCAAGAAGTTGGACAAAGGCTGTTTGATTTTCAATAAGGAACGTGAAAATGGCTATGTAGTGGCGGTGGTGGATAACACCAACAAAGGCATTGAGGCGCAATACTGGATTGACGACTTCCTGCACGTGCGCCAGCGCAAAGATGAATACGCAAACACTCAGAATGTGATGGCCATGGCCAAGAACTTTGTCACCAAAGCATTGCCCGAACAATTTGAAGTGTCCAAAGCCGATCAAATCGACTTGTTGAACCGCTCGTTGGATTTCTTCAAAGAGAAAGAGACATTTGATATAGAGGAATTTGCCAATGAGGTTATTGAACAGCCTGAAGTGATAGAAAGCTTCCATAACTTTAAACGTAACTACGAATCGGAAAACGACATCATCATTGATGACAATTTCGCCATCTCCAACTATGCCTTTAAGAAACAGCAACGTTCTTACAAACGTGTCATAAACCTTGACAAAAAAATCCAAATCATCATCAATGGCAACCGCAACCAAGTTGAGCAAGGTGAAGACGAAAGAGGAAAATACTATAAGGTATATTATACGGAAGAAGCATAAAAATCTGACATACTGAGTGTTTTAGTTGCCGAAAAATTGAGAAACAATGGAAAAAGGAGTCGTCCCACTTATAAAAAAATCGGTAGTTTCGTGTTTATATCAAAAAAATAGTTAATTTTGCATCGGAAAAATAGAAATTATTAATAGCATGAGCTCAAAACAGGTTATAAATCAGTTGGATATGCTGAGGAGTTATTCTTCAGCGTTCTCGAGAAGTGCTATTACCGACATCATCAAATATGAGGATTATAGCCACCTCGGATGGCTGTATTCGGAATATGGATCAAAAAGAGATGATGTTACCAGCTATGGTGAGTATTTGAAATCATTGTATTTGGAAATGGCTAAAAACTATCGATGCGAGTATGTCTTTAAGAATGAATTGGTCGGATACATCATCAAGCATTATAAAAAGACAAATACGGTCACTTATAATGAGTTGAGGGTTGGAAAATCGATTGTAGATATTGCCGTTTTCAATGGAGAGAGCAGTGCTTTTGAGATCAAGACGGAATTTGATACACCACGCCGATTGGAAAAACAACTGGATGATTATCAGCGACTTTTTGACAAGTGTTATGTGGTTGTTCCCAAAGAAAAGGTGTCTGATTATATCCGATGTGTCGATGAAAGAATTGGGGTAATGTCGTTATCAAAATCGCGTAAAGGTATTTTCATCCATACGGTTCGAGAGGCGGTTCTTAATGAGACGATAGATAGTGATTTGTTGATCTCGTGTTTGCGGACAAAAGAATATGAACAAGTTATAAAGGATTTTTTTGGCAATTTGCCAGACGTATCGAGTTATGAGATGTATGATAGGTGCAAGGAGATGATGAGGGCAATTCCTAATGGCGTGTTGAAATCGACATTTTGTAAAATGATGAAGAAAAGAAAGGCCAATGTGGAAGGTTTGGCAGATGTCCCGATAGAGTTGCGCCAGATTTCTTTGAGCTTGAATCTTATGCCAAAAGATGTTTCGTTGCTTTTAAATAGACTAGAAAAGAAATTAGAATAAACTGAATATGTACTTTCCATTACTTAGAGGCAAACAATTTGAGTTAAAAGCTTTGAGGGAGTTTTCCGCAATTTGCCCAAACAATACGCATGTCATTCCTATCATCGAACCGGTTAATGACAGCCTTGGCTCACTTGTTCAAGGAGTTAGAGAAATGTCGCAAAATGGTTTGCGTTTTGCGATGATCTTGAATCCGGAACTGGGTGATTTCAAACACGACAACGTGAGCTTTAAACTATTAGAGGACTATCCCGAAATGCTCAATCAACTTGATCGTTGGATTCCTGCTTATTTGGTGAAAAGAGATTCTGTCAAGATCAAACAACTAATCGATGAGGGTCCATTTTCAAGTGATGTGATGCTTGTGGTGAAATCCGCTATTGATTTGGATGATGCTTTGATGATGAAATTGATTAATGACGATAGAGTCGGATATATTGTTCATGATTTTGGCAGTTCGTCACGTCGGGTGAAATCTCATATCATTAGCACAGGAAAAAAAATTATTGAACTAAATGATTGCTTTGTCAGTAAAAAAAGAAATGCCGATTATTTGGAACTAGAGGATGAATCTTTTTCAGAAACGCCATTTTATTTTGAAGAAGATAGGTTTTACGGCTTCTCGGATTACACTGCCTTGCCAAGTGAATATGTTGAAGGAGGCATGCTCCCTTATGCCATTGCCATACACATAACCTATCAAAAATCGAGAGATCAAGTCTATATCCATCACTTTGTATCTGACACGAATTGGAGTCAATCGGATCCAAAGAAGAAATTCAGGGAAGCAGCAACTAAGGTTGCCACTTTTTTTGCGGATAAACCCCACACAAGCGCAGTAGATGATATAATCGACAGAGTAAATGACGGCGATGGTTATCCTGGGTTGGGCTATTTGAAGAAGTTGTCTATTTCCAATCATTTGGAGTTGATGAATAGGATACTGTCAGGAGAGGATTGAGATGAAGATATGCCAGGAATGTTTCAAAGATGAAGAACTCCGCAAGGAAGTTCAAAATGAAGCCAATGAGGATGGGGTTTGCGATGTTTGTGGAACAAGAGGACCGCTCATTGAATTAAATCATTTTGCTGATTTTTTCCGTGATGTATTGGAGTTGTTCAACAAAGCCCCCAATGCCCAGTTGACCGTACTGGAAATTGTGCAGAATAATTGGGGGCTATTCAGCAGCGTAGAATGCGGAGAAAAAATATTGAACGAGATCATTTCCAATGCTGGTCTTGGGATTAGTCTTTCGGATAAGGTAGTCTATGCGGCTTCTCTCCAAAAGAAAATCGATATCTGGAAAGGAATAAAGGAGCAATTAAAAAATCAATTTCGTTTTTTCGTTGATTTTGATGAGCTTCAGCAAACTGATTACATCGAACCAGTCCTAACCATTCAGAAGGGGACAAATCTATATCGGGCAAGAATTCCAGAAAGCGGGAAAAAAAGAATCTCATCTAAACAAATGAGTTGTCCTCCAAAAGACAAGACTAGGGCTGGCAGGGCAAATCCTGTGGGAATACCTTATTTGTATCTATGCCGTGATATCAACACCACATTTTATGAAGTCCGAGCCGGTTTTCTGGATAAAGTTTGTGTCGGGCAATTCGAGGTGATGCGAGATTTGAAAATAGTTGATTTTGACTTTGAATTCCCGCTCTATCCGTCATATATTGATGATGATATTGACCATTGGCACAACAAGGTTGTTAAGTTTGAGGTGCTAAAAGAGATACGCAAAGACTTGTCCAAACCATTGACAAGGTATGATACGGAACTGGAATATGTTCCGACACAGTGGATTTGTGAATATTGCAAAAAGATTGGAGCGGATGGAATCTCCTTTGCAAGTTCATTAGATAAAAACGGAATCAACTATGTTCTTTTTAACCAAGATGATGCAAAATGCAAAAGGGTTAAGAGCCGAACCATTGAAGAAATAACAATCAAAGCTAAAAAGTGACAAAAGAGTATGTTGCGCAGAATATTTGACTTTGCGCAAAATAAGGTTATTTTGGCTGTCCCCCTAGAAAAACGGGGCTTTTCGCACAAGCTAATTGGTTAGTTTTGCATCACTTTTAATCAAATGATGTTCAACCAACAAAACTTCAACAAATGAAAAAAGCATTACTAGCATTGGCTGTGGCCTTGATGGTCCTGACCATGGGAGCTCAGGCTCAAGAAAACAACTACAAGTGGGTCCTTGGTGGAACCGGCAACTTTACGTTTGACCGCGACAAGCTTGATAATAACGTCCTGGAAGAGGTTACTTCCTTCCACATTGAACCTTTCGTGGGTTATCAACTCAGCGAACGCTGGCGTGCAGGTTTCACCGTGTGCTATAAATACGCCCACAATAAAGCATTGGACGACAGCGGCACCCTCGTTGATTATGGTGTAACTCACGTTTATCGTATGGGACCCTATGTGCATTACGACATTTACAAGCACAACCGCTGGATCCTTTTCGCCGAGGCAGAGGGATTCTTTATCTGGTCTCCCAGGACCACTCCTATGGATGTGGAATACCTCAGTGGCGATTTGCAGGACGCCGGAGCACCTTTTGATATCAATTTACGGGCTTTCCGCTTCACGATTAAGCCTGGCCTTACTTACGTGCTGAGCAATCATGTGAACCTTGACCTGAACTTCAACTTCCTTGGATGGTATTACGCAAACTCAAAGATGACTCGTTTGGACAATGGCGTAGTGATGACCCGTAGCCATAACGGACTGGTGCTCGATATGCTGGAAGCTACGCTGAACGACTATTGGGAGAATGTAGCCATTGGCATCACCTTTAAACTCTGATCGACGTTCAAATTCTAAGGGATTAATAAACAAAAAGAGGGCGACTAAAAAGGTCGCTCTCTTTTTTTTGTTGGATGTAGAAGATTTTGCTATTTTTGTTTTAGGACTATAATTTGGCGAGATAAGAGCCAAAAATAGTCGAAATGCGTTCAAAAAGGCCTCCTTTATTGTTCATAAGTCGCAAAAAAGATGTGAAAAGACGGCTTTTAGGCCGTTTTTTCGGCATATTTTCTCAGATTATGGGCGAGCGCGACCAGACCGAACTCGACCGAGACCTTCTCAAGGGATCTCAGTCTGAAGCGCTTGAAGCCGTGGTCGAACTTGATTTGCCCGAAGACCGCTTCCGGTTCTATCGGCCTCAGGCTTCGGTGACGGAGGCCCTCGTCGCTGTCGAGCAGTTCCCTCGCCCTGGCTCTAAGCTCGTTGTTGCGGTGGTTGACCTCAATGGTTCTCGGTCCCTTTCCCCTGTGGCACTGCCCCCTCATCGGACATCCCTCGCAGCGCTTGGCTCGGTATATGCTCACCGTGGAGACATAGCCCAGGTCCGATACCCTCTTTTCGTCGCCGACATGCTCCAGATGCTGTCCCATCGGGCAGACATAGAAGTCGAGCTCGCCGTTGTAGAACAGGTTCTCAACCCTGAAGATGTTGTCGCGGTAGCTGCGCTTCTTCTCCGCGTGGAACATGTTGTACTTGACGAAGGGGGTGATGTCGTTGCCGAACAGGTACTCGTAGTTCTGCTCGCTGCCGTAGCCCGAGTCGGCGACCACGGTGCCGCTCTGC
>CAMIWN010000015.1:0-64688 GCA_946402445.1 uncultured Bacteroidales bacterium | reverse complement strand
TAGCAAAATCTTCTACATCCAACAAAAAAAAGAGAGCGACCTTTTTAGTCGCCCTTTTTTCATCATTGTGCTTTTGCCCAAGTATCTTTCAAAGCCACGGTTCGGTTAAAGACCAGATGTCCTGGCGTGGTGTCCTTATCCACCGTGAAGTAGCCGATGCGTTGGAACTGGAAGTGATCCAAAGGTTTGGCGTCGCCTAAGAACTCTTCCACGTAGCATACGGGACGGACTTCCAATGAGTTAGGATTCATCATCTGCTTCATGGCTTCTAAAGAGCTGAGGCCTTCGTCTTTCAGGCGGGCCAGCTCATCGCGGGGGTTCTCCACCTTCCAGAGGCGGTCGTACATGCGTACCTCGGCTTGGAGGCAACGCTCGCAGCTCACCCAGTGGATGGTGCCTTTCACCTTGCGGTTGGCGCCAGGCATGCCGCTCTTGGTGTCAGGGTCATATTCGGCATAAACCTCGACCACCTCACCGTTCTCGTCTTTCTTGCAACCGGTGCATTTCACGATGTAGGCGTTCTTGAGGCGTACCTCGTTGCCGGGCGTCATGCGGAAGTATTTTTTCGGAGCATCTTCCATGAAGTCCTCCTTCTCGATCCACAGCTCACGACCAAAGGCAATCGTGTGGCTGCCTGCCGTCTCGTCCTCGGGGTTGTTGATGGCATCCATCTCCTCGATTTGTCCTTCGGGGTAGTTGGTGATGACGAGCTTCACGGGGTTGACCACAGCGGCCACACGGGTGGCGGTGGCGTTGAGGTCCTCACGGATGGCACTCTCCATCAAGGCGAAGTCGTTCAAAGCATCGTAGGTGGTGTAGCCAATCTTGTCGATGAACTTATGGATGCCGCTTGGGGTGTAGCCACGGCGACGGAAGCCGCAGATCGTGGGCATACGCGGGTCATCCCAGCCACTCACCAAACCTTCGTTCACCAACACTAGCAAGTTGCGCTTGCTGAGCAGGATGTAGTTGAGGTTGAGTTTGTTGAACTCGGTCTGACGCGGACGGTTGTCATCTAAGTTATCGCCTTCGCCACGAATCTCTTTCAGCCAGTCGATAAACAGGTCATACAAGGGGCGGTGCACCACAAACTCCAGGGTGCAGAGCGAGTGGGTGACTCCCTCGAAGTAGTCGCTTTGCCCATGGGCGAAGTCGTACATCGGGTAGGCGTGCCACTTGGTGCCGGTGCGATGGTGAGGCGTGTCAACGACACGGTAGATGATGGGGTCGCGGAAGTGCATGTTAGGGTTAGCCATGTCGATCTTGGCACGGAGTACCATTTTGCCCTCGCCAATCTCACCGTTGTTCATCTTGTTAAAAAGATCCAACGATTCTTCAATCGGGCGGTTGCGATAGGGGCTCTCGATGCCAGGTTGGGTAGGCGTGCCTTTTTGTGCAGCGATTTCTTCCGAACTCTGTTCATCGATGTAGGCCTTGCCGCGTTTGATTAACTCAATGGCAAAATCCCAGAGTTGCTGGAAGTAATCGGAGGCGTAATATTCGTTACCCCACTGGTAACCAAGCCATTGGATGTCCTCTTTGATGGCATCGACATATTCCATGTTCTCCTTGGTGGGGTTGGTGTCGTCAAAACGCAGGTTGCACACACCACCATGCTGGGCGGCGATGCCGAAGTCGAGACAGATGGCTTTGGCATGGCCGATGTGGAGATAGCCGTTCGGCTCTGGGGGGAATCGGGTCTGCACCCGACCACCGTTTTTGCCGTTGCTGAGGTCTTCTTCCACCTTCGCTTCAATGAAATTGAGCGACTTCTTTTCTGTTTTTTCTTCTTCTGGGTTTGTCATAATTCTTGCTCCTTCCTTCGGTCTTCTTTAATAAGCCTTATACTTATCTCCAGTCTTCTCAATGAGAATGCGGTAGTACTCATCGCTGTACTTGGGATGCTCGCTCTTGATGGGCGTGTATTTACTTTTGGATTTTGCGGGCTGAGCGGTATTCAGGTTGCCGTCCATGTACTTCATGAACAGGTTGTGATAGAAGGTCTTCCAAGTGGAGCAAAGCTCGTTGCCAAGGTTGCAGGAGAAGCGGGTCAACTCCTTCACCATGCCATCGTGGCCTTTGATAGCGGAAACTTTCTCATCTATTTCTGGGACTAATTTTTCGGCCCATTTGCTCTCCATCTCACGCTGCATCTTGCGGATCTCGGGATGGATGTAGTTATATTTGGTGTAGGCCCAGTTGCTCATCTGGTTGAAGATCCAGAAGGCGGAGCTTTCCGACCATTGGCTCATCGAGCCGTTGCCTTCACGGTAGCTCTCCGGGATTTCAGTCATGCAGGTGTACATGGGGCAATACACGCAGTTGTCGGCATCGTCAACGCCGAACCAGATGATGCCGAAGGGGTTGTAGCCACGGCAATGGGCGACGAAGCTGAAGCCAGTCTGCTGGGTGGCGGTGGTGCGCTCATGCACGTAGGTCACGCCATCGACTTCCCAGTCCATTGGACGCCAACGGTAAGGGCAGTGGAACGGGCCAGCACCCACGTCCTGCGACATGTCAAGCTCTGTGCCTTCGAGGTGGTCGCGCATGAAGTCCATCATGTCCAAGACACTGACTTTCTTGTTCGGCAACACCCACAGCGGCATGCGGTTGGTGGGGAAGTTGGCCGGGGTCTGGCACATTTGGGCTTTATAAGGCTGTTCGCGCTTGATGTCACGACCCGTGGCATAGCCCCAGTATTCTTTCATGTTGTCGGTCACTTTGTTGAACATAGCCCACACGCGGAGATCGCAGAAACGGGCTCCGTCGAAGGTGACGGGGTTGTACACGTCGGAGAAGGAGAACTGGTTGTCGGGACCGTCATAGAGTTTGGCTTCCTTGGCAAAGCTGATGACATCGTCAGCATACACGCAGTCGATGTTCTTGTCTTTCAAGAGCTTGTCGATGTTTTTATAGGTGATGCTGGTCTTGCATTTACGGGTGGCTAAGGGGAAGGTGGTGATACGAGCCTGGTTGGCATGGCCACTCACATAGCCGTCAGGGATGCGGCGGGCAACCCACACAGCGCCTTTGTTCTGGGGACCTTTGCCGATCATCTCCATGATCCATACCTCTTCGGTGTCGCAGATGCTGAATGACTCGCCTTCGCTGACGTAGCCGTAGATGGTGACGAGGTCAGCCATCCATTTGATGGCCTCGCGGGCGGTCTTGGAGCGTTGCAAGGCAATGTACATCAAGCTGCCGTAGTCGATGATACCTTGGCCGTTATAGAGGGCTTCGATGCCGCCGTAGGTGGTCTCACCGATGGCAACTTGCCATTCATTCATGTTGCCTACTACATTGTAAGTATGGGCAATCTCAGGAATCTGGCCGAGATAGGCGCCGCCATCCCAGTCATAGACATCGCGCATCGACCCGGGGGCGTGGTCGGCGGCAGGGTAGTGATAGAGTTCGCCGTAAAGCACATGGCTGTCGGCAGCGTAGGAAATCATGCAGCTGCCATCAGCAGAGGCACCTTTGGTAATCAAGAAATTAGTGCAGGCATTGGCTTTGCCAAAAGCAAATACCAGAGCCAAGGCCATCATTGCAGTGAAAAGTCTTTTCATGTTGAATAGTTTATTTGTTTAATTATCAATTATTTATTTGTTTATTACTTTTGTTATCTAACCTTCTTACTATGTTACAAAGATAGTCTTTTTTTCGCTTCCAGACGATCTTGTTCTAATTGTCTCTTCAACGCCTCAAGTCCCGTGAATTTTTCTTCGTCGCGGATTCGGTCAAAGAACCAAACTTTTAAGGTTTTTCCGTATAAATCTCCATCGAAATCAAAGACGTTAACCTCGATGATGAAGTCGCCGTCGGCACGGTCGCCGATGGTGGGCCGCACCCCTGTGTTGGCCATGGCGTTATATCTTTTCCCGTCGATGATGGTTTGGCAGGCATATACCCCGGGGTTGTTGATCATCATGAACTCGTCGGGGATGTCGAGGTTGGCGGTGGGGAAGCCGATGGTGCGTCCAATCTCGTTGCCTCTGACCACAGGTCCCGTGACAGAATAGGGATATCCCAGCAACTCATTGGCTGATTTCACGTTGCCAGTCCAAAGGAAGTTGCGGATCTTGGTGGAGCTTACCGCCACGCCGTTGATGTATTGGGCTTCGAGCTGCACGGTCCTGAAACCGTATTGGCTGCTGAGACTGTTCAACATCTCATAGTCGCCCATTCTGTTCTTGCCGAAATGATGGTCGTAACCCACCACGATGACGGCGGGATGAATACGTTCGATGATGTAGTCGCGGATGAACACTTCAGAAGGTGTGCTGGCAAATTCTTTGGTGAATGGTATGATGACCACGTTGTCGATGCCATAATCTTCGAATTTCTCCATCTTTTCCTCTTGGGAGCAGATGAAACGCAAACGCTCTGTTCCGATAGCCAGCACTTGGCGGGGATGAGGGTAAAAGGTGACCACCACGGTCTCTCCATCGACTTCCTTGGCCAAACGACGCATCTCCTTGAAGATGGCTTGATGGCCAAGATGAACGCCATCGAAAGTGCCAATGGTGACTACTGCGTTTTTGATGTTTCGGGCTTGTATGTTGTTTTGGATGATTTTCATAGAATGTGGTTAATAAGGTATCGTGCGATTTGCACGGCGTTGGTGGCAGCACCTTTGCGGATGTTGTCGCTGACTACCCAGAAGTTAAGGCCGTTCTCGATGCTGAAATCCCTGCGGATTCTGCCCACGAAGACCTCGTCTTTGTCGTAGGCGGTGATGGCCATGGGGTAGAGGTTTTGGGTGGGGTTGTCCTGAACCACGATACCAGGAAAGCGCTCCAACAGACGACGGACCTCCTCCAGCTCAAATGGCTTGTTGAACTCGACGTTCACCGCTTCGGAATGACCTCCGGTGACAGGAACCCTGCATACCGTGGCAGTGATGGCAATCTGGGGGGCTCTCAGAATCTTGCGAGTCTCATTCACCAACTTTTCTTCCTCAGTGGTGTATCCGTTCTCCAAAAAATCACCGCCATGGGGCAGTACGTTCCGGTATATCTGATGGGGATAAGCGTTGGGGAGGTTAGAGGTTATAGGTGAGAGGTTAGCGGTTTCTTCGCGGTTGAGTTGACTAATGCCCTTGAGGCCGCTGCCGCTGACACTTTGATAGGTGGCAATGACCAGCCGTTTAATGTCAAAGGCCTGGTGCAACGGTGCCAGGGCCATCACCATCTCGATAGTTGAGCAATTTGGATTGGCGATGATATGGGTGTCTTTGGTGATGGTGTCGGCGTTGATTTCTGGAACCACCAAAGGAACCTCTGTGTTCATGCGCCAGGCAGAACTGTTATCAACGACGTATGTGCCTTTTTCCGCAAACAATGGGGCGTATCGCTTCGAGGCGGTGGCGCCTGCCGAGAAAATGGCAATGTCGGGACAGGCTTCTATGGCATCTTCCACACTCACCAAACGATGCGTTTTCCCTTGAAACACGATTTCTTTGCCGATGGACTTCTCTGAAGCGGCGACAATCAATTCGTCGATTGTAATTTTCTGTTCATCAAGAACTTGAAGCATCTTTGAGCCGACTAATCCTGTGGCTCCCACCACTGCTATTTTCATTTTTATCGGAATAATATTCAACTTTTGTATCAACGCATATTCTTCTGCTTATCTTTGCAAAGAAAAAATGCAACTTGCAAAGATAGATAAAATATGAAAACGACATGGCTACTTTTATTATTTCTGCCTCTCGGTTTATGGGGACAAGTGGTCGATGATTTCTCGGATGGCGACTTCACGGAGAATCCGGCATGGGTTGGCATGGATAGCTGTTTCACGGTCAACAGCAACGGGCAGCTTCAGTCGGCAGCCACCACGGCAGGTGAGTCTTGGCTTTCTCTTGCCTTCGATGGGCGAGAAGAGTGGGAGTGGCGTTTCTGGATCCGGGAGAATTTCAGCCCGTCGGCCAACAACTATGCGGAAGTCTGGCTGGTGGCCGATTCCGCCAATTTGCTCCATGCCTCGAAGGGTTATTATCTAAGGTTTGGCGCTGCTGGCAACCAGGATGCCATCGAGTTGTATCGCAGGGATTTGTCAGGGGATCAATTGGTGTGTCAAGGCACTCCCGCTGCCATTGCCTCTGCTTTCAAGGTGGGGGTGAAGGTCAACCGTGACAATGAGGGACGTTGGCGAGTGCAGACCGACGATGAGAACATGGGGATTTATTCCTTGGAGGCTGAAGGCGTTGATGATACCTATCCTTGCTCGGGCTACTTCGGATTCTGTATCAGATATACAGCCAGTAATGCAAAAAAGTTTTATTTCGATGACATCTATATCGGGCCTACGGTGGTCGATACCGTACCTCCCGAACTGAATCATATAGAGGTGAGGGATGCGAGCCATCTGCTGTTGGTTTTTAATGAGGCGCTATCGTCAGCTGTGTTGGATACAACGCTCTACACAGTCGTGCCTAACGTGGGTCATCCCGACACAGTGTGTTTTGCATCCCGACCCTCTGAGGTGTTGTTGGCGTTTGATCCGCCTTTGCCTATCAACCAAAACTGTCAACTCCGGGTCACTGGGATCAGCGATCTTGTTGGAAATATCATGGGAATTATTGAAGTTTTTTTTGCGGTTTACGCTGTCACTGGGAATGACGTTGTCATCAACGAGATTATGGCTGATCCCTCCCCGGTGGTTGGCATGCCGGAATGGGAGTACCTGGAGCTGTTTAACACCACTGCCTTCCCCATCGACTTGACTGGATGGAGCTTGTGTATCGGAACTTCAGTTAAGACGTTTCCGCAGGTTTCCATCGATTCATCAGGATACTTGATTTTGTGCAAGTCAGACGCAGTGCAAGAACTGTCTGCATACGGCTCTGTTTGCGGCTTCTCTTCCTTCTCGATTGCCAATGCGGGCACTACCTTGCGCCTGTTGTCGCCTGACGAGACCTTGGTGTCGGAAGTCGTTTTCAATGACACTTGGTATCATGATGCCGTCAAAAGAGATGGGGGATGGGCTTTGGAACAGATTGACCCTTATAATCCTTGCGCAGGCACTTTTAACTGGACAGCCTCCGTGGATCCTTCTGGAGGTACGCCTGGGAGGATTAATTCGGTGAACGCGCCCAATGCGTTTCAGCCTAGCTTGGAACGTGTTAGCATGTTAGGTGATGACATCGTGTTGCTTTGGTTCGACCAGCAGATGGACCCGGCGAGTTTGATGAATCCTGCTTGTTATCAGGTGATTGAGTTGGAGCTGAATCCCATAGAGGTGGTGGTGAACCCTCTTGATGCCACCTCTGTGGAGCTGCTCTTTGCGAATTCGTTTCAGGAGGGGATGCTATATACCTTGTCGGTGAATGGAGTAAAAAATTGCAGTGGAAACTTGATTGAGGAAGGGACGGAGATGAGGTTTGGCATCCCTTTCTTGATCGGAGAGAACGAGATACTTATTAATGAGATATTGTTCGACCCTATCGAGCCTGGAGTGGATTATGTGGAGCTTTATAATCCATCTGACAAGACATTCGATGTGAGCGAGTTAAAGTTGGGCCTTATCAAAGACCATTTTCCAAATCCTACTGATACTGTGTTGAAAGAGATTACCGAGGAGTCGCGTCTTTTCCTTCCTGAGACTTATTTGCTGTTATCGACGGACGGTTATGTCGTCGCTGAACAGTATGGCGTTGGTGTGGAGAATCATATCGACATGAAGTCGTTCCCTTCCTATCCCAACAGTGGGGGTACGGCGCTGTTGATGAGTCGTCAGGGGATGGTGGTGGACCAGATGGACTTTGGGGAGTCGATGCATGATCCTTTGCTCAAGGTGACCAAAGGGGTTTCGTTGGAAAGGGTATCGTGGACGGTGCCCTCATGGCAACCCGACAACTGGCATTCAGCCGCTGCATCAGTGGGCTTTGGGACACCGGGCTATGCCAATTCCATGAAAGGTAATGAGGGGGTATTGGATGCTGAAGGGGTCACGGTGACCCCCAAGGTGTTCTCGCCAGATGGTGATGGTTTTGAGGATTGTTGTATTATAAATTATAGTTTTATAGAAGTTGGATATACTATAAACACTTATATTTTCAGTGTGGATGGCCAGTTGGTCAGGCATTTGATCAAGGGCGAGATGGTGGGGAGTACGGGGAGTGGTGTTTGGAATGGCTTGGATCACCGTGGCGTTCGTGTTCCTTTGGGGATGTATGTCATGGTGACGGAGGCGTTCGATTTGGCAGGTACGGTTCACCGTTATCGCAACGTGGTGAGTGTTGCGTCGCAATGAGTTACATGTCGAGGTTGGTCATGGCGAAGAGCTCGTTGGTGTCGGGGTTGAATGCCATTAGGTTGCCCATGTCGGTTTTATCGGTATAGAATACGCCGTTGTCCAGGGCGATGAAGTCGTGGTTTTTCTGGTTGTGGATGACGTTGTCGATGAAGCTATGGCCTACAGGGATGTGTCCGTGGATGATTCGGCGTCCGTTGGTTTTTTCGAAATCGACTTTGAAGTTGCGTACCCAGATCATGCTATGGGTGTCTTCAAAGGGGTTTTTGATTTTGAAGTTCATGCCTGCGTGTACGAGGATAAAGTCTTCGAGTTCGTAGTAATACTCGAGGTTTTTCATCCATTCAATATAGTCTTTGGGAATCTCGCGTGGGTGTTTCACGCCGAAGCTTTTAAAGGTTTCCGCGGCTCCGACTTTTTCCCAGTCGCGTTGGATTTGTGGCTTAAAGAGATGGAAGTGCTGGTCGGCTTCCCAGGTCTGGACACAATAGTCCTCGTGATTGCCTTTGAGACAATGAAGTTGATAGCCTTTGGCCTGGAGATCCCAGAGGTAGTCGATGACCTCTTTGCTCCTTGGGCCTCTGTCGATATAATCACCCAAGAAGAACAGCTCGTCTTCTTGGGTGATTCTTAGCATGCTCTCCGCCAAGGCCTTCAAAGTCTTGGCGCAACCATGAATATCTGGAATGATCCACCGTGCCATTTTCTTACTTCTTATTTCTTCCCTTGATTAGCTACGGCGGCCATCAGTGCGGCAACTTTCTCGGGATCGCCGAGGAAGAAGTCCTTTTGAAGATTCATCTGGTCGTCGAATTCAAAGATATACGGGATGCCTGTGGGGATGTTGAAGGCGATGATCTCATCGTTCGACATGTTTTTCAGCACCTTGACTACTCCGCGGAGGCTGTTTCCGTGGGCCACCACCATCACTTGGTCGTGGTTCTCAAAGGCTTTCATGATATGGTCTTTATAGTAAGGCATGACACGGTCGATGGTGTCACAGAGTGCCTCGGTCAGCGGGATCTGGTCGTCAGTAAGTTCGGCATAGCGAGGATCCATGCGGGGGCTTTTCGGGTCGTTCATCTCCAACGCCGGGGGACGCACGTCAAAAGCGCGGCGCCACAGACGTACCTGTTCGTCACCGTATTTCTCAGCGGTCATTTTCTTGTCAAGGCCTTGAAGCTGACCGTATGACTTTTCGTTCAGACGCCAGGTCTTGTAAACCGGAAGCCAGTCCATATCCATCGTGTCAAGAACATAATTCAAGGTCTTGATGGCACGTTTCAGATAGGAGGTGAAGCAAATCTCTGGCTTGTATCCGTTCTCTTTCAGCACTTTACCTGCTTCGATAGCTTCCTGGATGCCTTTTTCAGACAAATCCACATTCGTCCATCCCGTGAAAAGATTGAGCTTGTTCCACTGGCTCTCGCCATGTCTAATTAATATTAATTTTTTCATATAAATATCTATAAATTATAAATTATATATTCTAAATTCTAAAGTGATTTGAGCCATTTCCACTGAAACAGAATCATATAAAAGACTCCGATTGTGATGGCAGAGTCGGCGATGTTGAAGATGGGACGGAAAAAGATAAAATGCCCATCTTGGCCATAGAAAAAGTCGGGCAGCCAGCTAATGCTTCCCTTGGCTACATCGATGATGGGGAAGTAAAGCATGTCAACGACTTTGCCGTGAAGCCACCCTGCATAATGAAAAATCTCTCCGTAAAACACGCAGTCGATAATGTTGCCCAGAGCTCCCGCGGTGATGAGGGAAAGTCCAAACAACACACCGAATTTTGTTCCTTTCTTCGAGAGGCGGAACAGAAGATAAATCAAGGCGATTACCGCCACAATTCTGAAGATGCTGAGTGCGGTTTTGACAACGCCTCCGCCGCCCATCCAGCCAAAAGCCATCCCCGGGTTCTCGATGAAGAGCAGCTTGAACCAGTTGCCCAGCATGGGGATTTCCTGTCCGATGGCCATGTGTGTCTTGACCCAGACCTTCAACAGCTGATCCAGGACTAAGACGATGAAAATAATAACAAACGAGGCGGTTAGGCCTTTCCTTTTTACTTTTGTCACTTTTTCTTTTCCTTCATTTTTGCATCCAAACAAATGGTTGTAGTGGGGACACAACGCAACCGTTCTTTGGGAATCAGCTTGCCAGTGGCACGGCAGATTCCGTAGGTCTTGTTTTCGATGCGCATCAAAGCGAATTCGAGGTTTTGTATGTATTTTTCCGTACGGGAAGCCAACTTGGCATTCTCTTCTTTTTGTGAGACCGAATAACCTTCCTCCAGGATTTTGAAGGTCGGGGCAGTATCATCTGTGCTGTGCTCGCCGCCAGCGATATTTTCTTTCAGGATCTCCAGGTTCTCTTGCGCTTGTTTCAGTTTCTCAAGGATTAACTCCTTAAATTCTTCCAACTCTTCATCGGAATATCTTACCGTTGGCGCTGTTTTTTTCTTCTCGTCCATAATGCATATAGTTTGTGTCTTAGGAGTTTGATGACTCGGGCAGACTGATTAGTGTTTTAAGAGTGCTAAATTATGTTAATTTTTGGAAATATGCAAGTATTTTAAGCTTTTAGAATCATCATTTTTACTTGGACGTTTTCTGTGAGTTCGTCTTCCAGCACGTTGTCGCCGGAGAGTTGCTCCACAGTGGTGATGGAATCGGCCAGCGTTTCGGCACAGATATAGTTGCTGAAGCCTTGGATGGCGTTTTCAATCTGAACGTTTTTCTCGATGTTGATTTTGATGCGGTCGGTGACCTCGAGACCGCTGTTTTTGCGGAGGGCCTGGACGCGGTTGACGATTTCGCGGGCGAGGCCTTCGTTGAAGAGCGGTTCGGTGATGGTCATATCGAGGGCGACGGTGTAGTTGCCTTCTGAGGTAACGGTCCAGCCGGGGATGTCTTGGGTGGAGATGAGTGCGTCCTCAAGGGTGAGCTCCACGTCAACGCCGTCCACATCCAGATGGGTGCCGTTGTTCTTTTCGTAAGCATGGATCTCGTCCTGACTCATATTGGCGAAGTAGTTCTGGATTTGTTTCATCTGTTTTCCGTACTTCCTTCCCAAGGTCTTGAAGTTGGGTTTCACGTTCTTCACCAAGATGTTGTTGTCGGCGGCAAGGAACTCGATGTCTTTGATGTTGACCTCGCTCATGATGAGGTGCGACACTTTCGACAGTTGTTCTTTCATGGTGTCGTTGGCGACCGGAATCATGATTTTGGACAGGGGCTGCCGCACGCGGATGTTGGCTTTTTTACGCAGCGAGAGCACGAGTGAGGAGATGAGCTGAGCGGCTTCCATGCGTTCCTCTAAGGCCTTGTCGATGAGTTTGGCGTCGGCCATGGGGAAGTCAGTGAGATGCACAGACTCGGCGCTGTTGTGTCCCGTGGCGTTGTTGAGGTCGCGGTAAAGCTGTTCGCTGAAGAACGGGGCGATGGGTGAGCTGAGCCGTGCCACGGTCTCCAAGCAGGTGTATAAGGTTTGATAGGCCGAGAGCTTGTCTTTGTCGTCATCGCTTCTCCAGAAACGACGGCGTGAGAGTCGAACGTACCAGTTGCTCAGGTGAGCGTCAACAAAGTTGGCAATGGCACGACCGGCGCGGGTGGGCTCATAGCTCTGGTAGGCGTTGTCCACCTCAAGGATCAGCGAGTTCAGCTCGGAGAGGATCCATCGGTCGATTTCGGGACGCTCGGCGTATGGGAGGTCGGCCTCTTGATAGTCAAATTTGTCAATGTTAGCATACAAGGCAAAGAATGCGTAGGTGTTGTACAACGTTCCGAAGAACTTGCGGCGCACCTCGTCAACTCCCGCCTCGTCGAACTTCAGGTTGTCCCACGGTTGCGAGTTGGTGATCATGTACCAACGCACGGCGTCGGCGCCGTATTTCTCGATGGCTCCGAAAGGATCCACGGCATTGCCAAGACGTTTTGACATCTTGTTGCCGTTCTTGTCGAGTACCAAACCGTTGGAAATCACATTCTTATAGGCTACGCTATCGAAGCACATCGTGGCGATGGCATGAAGTGTGAAGAACCAACCACGGGTTTGGTCCACGCCCTCAGCGATAAAATCAGCGGGGAACGGGATAGGAGAGAGGTTGGCATTGAGGGGTGAGAGTTTTCCGCCTTCGTTTTTCTTTGCCATGCAATGGTATTGGGCGTAGGGCATGGCTCCGCTGTCGAACCACACGTCGATGAGGTCGGGTTCGCGGAACATCTTCTTCCCGCTTGCGGAGCAGAGTATGACGCCGTCGATATAGGGACGGTGCAGGTCGAATTTATTGTAATCGCTTGAAGCATACGGGTTTTCGGTCATGAATCCCGCCTTGATGGATTTCTCGATTTCGTTGCGGAGTTCTTCGACGCTGCCGATGCAGATCTCTTCTTTTCCGTCTTCGGTACGCCAGATAGGCAACGGCGTGCCCCAGTAGCGTGAGCGTGAGAGGTTCCAGTCAACGAGGTTCTCCAGCCAGTTGCCGAAACGTCCGCTGCCCGTGGCTTCGGGCTTCCAATTGATGGTCTTGTTGAGCTCGATCATACGGTCTTTCAGAGCCGTGGTCTTGATGAACCAGCTGTCGAGAGGATAGTATAGCACGGGTTTGTCGGTGCGCCAGCAGTGTGGGTAGTTGTGGGTGTGTTTCTCGCTCTTGAAGAGTTTGCCTTCTTCCTTCAACAGGACCACGATATCGACGTCAAGCGACTTGTCTTTCTCTGTTTTGGTGGGGTCGTAGGCGTTCTTCACAAATTGTCCAGCGTAGGGACGATAGGCCTCGACATCCATGTTTTTTTTAACGAAGTCGGGATCCAGGTCCTCGATGCGCCAGAACTTGCCAGTGCGGTCAACCATCGGCTGGGCTTTGCCGTCTTTGTCGATCATCTGAAGGGGCGGGATGCCTGCGGCGGCGGCCACACGTTTATCGTCGGCACCGAAGGTTGGGGCGATATGAACGATGCCAGTACCATCTTCGGTGGTGACATAGTCGCCGCCGATGATGCGGAAAGCACCTTCGCCTGGGTTCACCCACGGAATCAGTTGTTCATACTCTAAACCAATCAGTTCCACGCCTTTGTATTCCTTAATAACTTCAGGGGCTTCTTTGAACATAGTCTCCACCAGGGCTTTTGCCATCAGGATTTGGCAAGGTTCCTCGGTATAAGGATGCACGGTCTTCAATAACACATAGTCGATATTGGGGCCGACGCAGAGGGCTGTGTTTGAAGGCAATGTCCACGGTGTGGTGGTCCAAGCGATGGCGTAGGTGGGCGTTGCGCTGTTGAATCCGTTCGTCTCTTTCTCGAATTGCGAAGGCTTTAGTTTAAAAAGCGCGACACAAGTCAAGTCTTTTACATCGCGGTAGCAGCCGGGCATATTCAGTTCGTGTGAACTAAGTCCTGTTCCAGCAGCGGGCGAGTAAGGCTGGATGGTGTAGCCTTTGTAGAGCAAGCCCTTGTCATAGAGGTCTTTCAGCAAAAACCACAGGGTCTCAATGTAATCGTTGGTGAAGGTGATGTAAGGATCGTTGAGGTTGACCCAATAGCCCATCTTACGGGTGAGGTCGTCCCAAAGGTCTTTGTATTTCATCACTTCCTCGCGGCAGGCGCGGTTGTAGTCATCGACGCTGATCTTCTTGCCGATGTCCTCTTTGGTGATCCCCAACTTTTTCTCCACTCCGAGTTCCACGGGGAGGCCGTGGGTGTCCCATCCGGCCTTGCGAACCACATGTTTGCCTTTCAGGGTTTGGTAGCGGCACACCACGTCTTTGATGGAACGAGCCATCACATGGTGAATGCCAGGTACGCCATTGGCACTCGGTGGTCCCTCGAAAAATACGAAGGCGTTGTTTTTATCACGGTTGTCCAGACTCTTTTGGAAAGTGTCGTTATCCTCCCAGTATTGGCGGATTACATTGGCTGTCTCGGTGAGGTTTAGCTGTTTATATTCCTTGTAATTCTCTTTCATTGTACTGCTTTGAAATGAAAGTGCAAAGGTAAGAAAAATAATTTTTTCTCAGCGGAAAGAGATATATATTTACAGATTCTGTTTAAAAAATAAAAAAGAGGATGACCACAATGGATCATCCTCTATCTCTCTAGATTCTTAATTCTTAATTACTCTATGACAATTTTCTGGGTTTTCACGTCGTTGCCGTTGATTAAACGCAAAACGTACACGCCAGGGGTCATGTTGGTGGTGGAGACGTCATAATTTGGCGTCTCTACATTCGTGATGATGCGTCCTGTGATGTCGATTACCTGGAGGGTACCCATGTCGTTGACGATGATGTTGCCGTCGCTGATGAAGGCGAAAGTGGCATCGTCGTCATTTGCGGCTCCGTTGCTGGCTGCAAATACCAGTTTGAAGCGGCTTTCGTGGTCCGTCGTCTTGGCCTCGAACGTGTAGCTTGGGTTGATGAGCAAATCAATGTCCACACCGGTCATATTATCAATAAGGTGCAGATAATCAACATCCATGTTCTCGAGGTTCACCGAAATCGTGTAGATGCCGCTCTTCTCAGCCTTGAAGCTGAAAGGAAGTTCGCCTTGGGCCTCGGTGTTGACCACGGCGTAGTCCTTGCCATCCTGCGGGATATAGAGCTTGCTGTGGTTCGGGTTGAGTTGTAACTTCTCAAGCCCATGGCCTTCACCGAAACGGATGCGGGCGTTGTCGATGACAGCACCACGGGCGCGCGAAACGCTCAGGTTGAGTTCCCTACCCTTGGAGGGTGCCGTTGTGGTGAAAGTAATAGCGTTTTCGTCTTCAGCAGCCTGTACAAACAAGCCTTGCGTCGGGGCGATGGCACCGCTGGCAGTGATTAAATCATCACCGTCGGCATTGAGGACGTAGAAATCACGCCCATCAGCCAAGTAGGCATTGCAGACAAAGGGATTGCCCACCAAGTTGAAGCCAGTGAAGCTGGCATTGGCATCGTAGGTCAGAGGCACGGTGATGTCGTCATTGGCGGGGTTGAGCACACCGCTGAAGGCGATGTCGGTGTCGGCGCTGTTGGCGTAGAGATAGCCCATGCCGTTTGCAAGGTCGAAGCTGTTATGCTTGTAGTTTTGCCATTCCAGGTCTTGTGCCTGGTCGAACCAGTACAGGTCGTAGTTGTTCTCCAACAGGCCGAGTGCCGAGGGCTGTTGCACGTCGGCAACGGGATTGGTCAGGAGGTAGTAGTCACCTTTGTTGTCGTTCGTTCCGAATCCTTCGATGTGTTTCTCCACCGTGGCATGGACGCCCTCGTTGCTGTGGATGAGCTGTCCGCCGTCTCCAACGGTGATGCTGCCGCCTTCAAGGGCAACATCCGATGCGTATGCAGTATAACCTGCAGGAATGACGACATCGGCTTGGATGATGACATCGCTGCCTTCTTCGGGCACTACGCCGATACTCCAGTTGCTGCCATTGTTCCAGTCGCCGTCGAAAATGAAAATGGGCCTGCAGTCCGGCGTGAAATAGACGGGTTCGCTCATTGCGCCCTCTCCGGAGAAGACTTCATTTCCGTTGACGTCAGTGACGATATAGGTACATTCGTTAGGCCAATCGCCGCTCACCCATTCGAAACGAAGCTCACGGTCGTCGCACACGGCAAGGGTGTAGGTGTCGGTAGTGGGAGTATCGGTAAGGTCATGGTTTGGTGCCGACATGGAAGCCAGCAAGATGTTCGTTGCCGCATCAAAAACTTGGATGGCATTGTCGTTCCAACCGTCGCCGTAGCTGTCGGTGAGAGTGAAAGTGAGTTCACACTTGTCTTCATCCGCACAAAAGGCCGGTTCGAAGTTGAAGTTATCGAGGTAAAGATAATACGCGTCGTTAGAATTGAGTTTGACGGCGACATATTTGGTGCCTTCGGGGAATAACTCTTCATAAAACTGCCAAGTGTAATGGTCATTGGCGGTCACTTCCTCGCCCCAAACGAAGGCATTGGGCGATTTTGTGGTTGTGGAGTAACCCACTTGGAAAGTCTCAGGCCAGTCGTTCGAAGCGTTCTTGTAGTAGAACGACACGTCCATGCCCGAGGTTCCCTCAAACTTGGGGGAGATGAGGTATTGGGGCGGGTTGGTGGTCCACCGGAAGTGGAAAGAATAGTTGCCTTCGTGGGTTTCCATTTGTTCGATGCCTGAAGAGCCCTCGCAATCCAGCATGGCCCAGCAGTCGAATTCATCAGGGTCTTCGAAGCCGTATGCGTAGGGCAAACTCTTGGGCTCACAAGCGGGAGTGAAGCCGAAAGTGGTCTTGGGAATGAAGTCGCGCTGGTTGGGTTGCACGTCATCCAAGCTAGTGGAATTGTAACCCGAAATGGAAGCGCCAGTCACCGTTTGACCATAGAAATTAATATCTTTGTAACCCTCGTTAACGGTGTTCTCTATGCCCACTAAGAGATTACCGCCTTGGTAAGCGAAGGGCGTGCTGAAGTTGATGGTCATTTCACCACCGTTATCTGTGCTCACGATGTCGAAAAAGCCACTATAGACGATGGTGGCGGATGATTTGGGTTCGTAGGCACTAATCGAGGTGTAATTCACCTCCATTAAATAGACATCCGCAGAGCTTTCCGTGGTGTAAGGCACATTGCTACTGGTGGTATAGAACGTCAGGCTGGTGATAGATGAGCCTGCCATTTCCACCAAGTCGTTGGCGGGGATGACGAACTGGCTTCTGGTGAATTCGTCGAAAAAGAAGATGTAGGCAGGGACAGTGTTTTTGGTGGTCGTGCCGTCATACACGGTCAGCGTTTCCATGTAGTTCTTGTTGGTGATGGCACTCCAGCCCGAGGCCGATTGATAGTCCGCCAATGAGACGGATGGCAGCGTCACCGGTGTCTGTGCCCAAACGCCATGCACGAAAGCGAAAATCGAGCAAATGATAAGTAAAGTTTTGCGTAAGTTATTCATTTTATTTGATTTAACTTATAAATAATCTGTTTCAACAACGAGCGACAAAAGTACAAAAAAGAATTGATACTCATTGGTTTTTGGGATTGATAGACTAAAAAAACAGGCGACCCCGACAGGGTCGTCTGTGAAGGATTCCAACAAAGGAATTTCCAACACATAGTTTTCAGCACCCTAACATCGCGGCTGGCGTAATGTTCAAAGTGCGGCAAAGCAGGCGGGCGATTTTCAAGGTTGGTTCCGCCCTGCCAGTCACATAGTCGTTGATTCGCGAAGGACTTACACCGATAAGGGAAGCCAATTGTTTCTGCGTCATTTGTTTCTCTTCGAGCGACAGCGCTATCAAGTCGGCCGGAGAGGGTTTCGCAATAGGATAATGCTCCTTTTCGTACTCAATCACAATGTCCGACATCATGGTTAATTCGATGGCGTTGCGGTCGTTGGCAGGAGTCTCGTCCGTCACCAACGGCAACAATTCCTCGATTCTCTCCAAGGCAAATTCGTATTGATCTTTCGTGATTCTGCTCATGTCGCCTTCCTCCTATATTGGATAATTCTTTGTTTTTGTTAGCAAGTATTTTCAATATTTAGAAATAATCTCAAACTTGTATCGTGATTTGAAACAACGTATATGTAATTTTACAGCGTCTTGACATGAAACGATTAGACTTATTGTGATATGAAAGGGGAAAAGGGTTATGACACGGGGGCAAAGCAAATGGGTGTTAGATACTATGAATATGGTATGCAGCTCTTGAAGCAATACAAATATGACAGAGCGAATGCCTATTTTCGTGTTGCATACGATTTGCTACAGGAGCATAAAGCAACAGAATGTTATCCTGATTTGTGTTTCCGTGTTTATTGTGGACTGGCGCCATATTCTTCAACGGACAAAAGGATTCCGTTGTTGGAAGAAGCTTTGGATGGCTTCAAGCGGCAGGCTTCTATGGGCGAGCAGATTCCGATAAAGAAAATGAAGGATATTGAAAGGAGCCTGGAGTTTGCGCGTAAAGAGCAGTCTGAAAATAGTTGTGAAGATGTTGTTTCGCCAAATGCAGCATCAAAAGTGAAGGGCCTTGAATTAATCGACGAATTCATGGGGTTTGACTACACAAACAGATGTCAGTTTCATGATGCGGAAATCCATGACATCACATGGAAACGTGATGAGGTGGTATTGCGAATCAATATCAACAATGAATGCATTGCAACTTTTCGATTCATTGATGCGGTAGAAATGAAGGGGACATTTGAGCTACCGTATCTACATGAAATGAAATTCCGCATGTATAACAGTTTTGTTGATTGTTCTCTGGATGGTGTGGGAGTTACAATCACTAGTCAACAAGTTGTTTGCGAGAAGGTGGAAAAGTATTTCCATTCCACTTTCCCTAAGGCCTCCATCACACCTTTGTAGTCCAGAGTTCCCAAGACCACTTTGCCTTGAGCGAAACTGCATGAATTCACCTTCTTATCCCATGAGACGGAACAGAAATTCTCGGACATTGCCTGCTACAATAGTTGGAAAGGTCGATAGAGAGGAGTTCGATCATGGTTGTTGTTTGATTTTTTCCATTTCTTCGATGGAGATAATGTATGGAATATGTTCGCCTTGATAAGGCATAAACGCCAATTGTTCAATCTTCTTGCGATGGGCTTCCAACTCCGACACCAGATACAAGGGATATGAATTCTCGGCAATTTTAATGGAGTTGTTCCTCGGTGAATAAATAGAATCGACCACTGGTTTTGCCAAATCGCTTACCAATATCACTCTTGGTTTGAAACGCAACACCAAATCTTCAAGCCACTGGCAATGCGTCTTGAAGAAATCAAAAAGTAAATCTTGGTTGACATTTTTCGAGATTTCTTCTTCCGATGAATAATCACCGAAATTGTACCAGGACATGTCAGTGGCATCTATTTGAAAACTAAGTGGAATTTGAGGGAAAATCGGCACCCAAGCACTTCGCATCATCATACGATCTGACTTTATCTGTCTGGAATAGTCCCATTTTTCGAGCGGATGCATAATAGCGAGGACGGTAGGCGTGTTGGTAAAGCAATGATCATGACAAGTATGGTAGTGGTCATGATAACCCAAACAATATGGATTTACGATGCTTGTGCAAATATAAGCTTCGGAACCATCCGTAAGAGGCAGCAATTCATATTCATAATCTCCAATCTTCTCTGTTCGGGTTGGGTCGCCTGTTGCATTGCAAGGGTACCATTCGGCTATTTGAAAACGTTCCGTTTCCTTAAACTTTACTGGCACTTTCAACACTCTTTCTCTAAGTTTTTCGGGAATCTGATTCAATTTCACAGGGTTATTGGGCACATTCAAGCACACGGGAAGCTCTCCTACCCAATAGGGCTGATGAAACAAAAAATAAGGAGCTTTAGAAAAACTTTTTTTGTGAACTATTTTATCATCAACCCATTCATCGTTCATCCAGTAATCTGTTTTTACGAACACTTGAAGGATAATCCCTTGGTCAATCATTTTTTTAAGAGAAGAGTCTGGCAAGACAGGATAACGTCCATTAACTACTGAATCAGATGTGCTGCCGTATCCGTCAATGTGATATAATCCTCTTTCTTTTGAAACACAGACTTCTATTTCAAAATCCGGGTTCTGTGCCAATTCGAGAAATTCCTTCTCTTTACTCGTATCTATTTGAATGATGCAATCCATCCATAATCCCTCCTCTTCGGGAGCATGAGGATTCTCCATCAACTTGTCAATTTGATCATCTGTCAATGCAATGGGCAGAAACTCTTTGCTTTCGTAGTCCTCGTCGTGTCCATACACCAACGATTCAACACTAGTCTCCTCCGTTTCCCATGGTACCGGACCATTGTCATTGAATTCCATAATACCCACATTCCCGTCTTCATCGGCCACATACCATGATGTGTACATGGAGTGTGTTGCCGGATATTCTTTGTTGGTTTTCATGGTTTGATTGTTTTTTATCATGCAAAAATAAGACTACTTGTTCCAAATCATGGTACAGCATGCGTTTTTTACCCTTTCTTTTCAACCGACTTCACTTCCACGGAAACTTGTGGTCTGTTTTCATAATTGTTAGAAAAATATTCCACAGTTGTATTTGTATAGTATCTTGTGTCTTTGTCTTTTAATGATGATTTTGTTATCAGGCTTAAAGACAATAGGCGTTGATTCTAACACAAGCCCATGCCAATTGTTCCAGAAAGGGCAAATGACAACAGCCTCGTTGTCTTTCATGGTTACTATCGGCTGTGGTATCTTTTCCTGAAAATTCATTATCGGATTATGACTCCAACCAGGTATGAAATCATTTGCTTTTTCTCTATCGAAATAGTATTCTCTTGCGGTGTAGCCACCATGCCACCAATATGGCAGTATTGTTGGGGCCAGCCAAAGAAGGTAAACCTGCCAAGCCCCCATTTCCGAAGGTTCTACGCGAAAACTCTTGAAAAATCCAGTATTATTTTTAACAAATGAAATTTGGGGCGTAATATTCATCAGAGACTCAGACATCTTGTCTGCCTTAAACGGATCTTTATTACCACGGTAGGTATAAAAGTACGATTTGTCACCTAACCCTTCCCCTAGTGCCACTTTCAATCCTAAATGGTATCCCTTTTCCAGTTTGATACAGTCAAGCACCTTTAAGAGTGAGTCACTTGTTTTTAGGTCTTTCCTTTTGGCTAAATAGTTGATTTTTTGTTCAAATTCAATTCCTTTGCTTTCAAAAATGTTCATATTCATTTAGGTTAAACGTGAATTACCGCAACAAAAATAAAAACCACTTGTTCCAAATCATGGTACAGGTTCTTTTTTTCTGATGGATTTCTCAAAAAAGGCAACGGTTCATCAACGACCCATTGGCACCTATTCGGCGTTTTCGTCATGCGGTTGAGTAGTGGGAGTGCTTACTTTATATGCTGAGGTTGTAACCGTCTGATGTGTTGGGGTTGTTCTTTCTGCGCACCAGAGACCTGCTTTGGTTGCGTAGGAGCCGTTCGACGGTGTCGATTCGTTCTTTCTGGGTTTGGGCCGAGTTGTGCAATATATCCGCACCCAAGCGGAACACCACCACCGCACCGACTGGAGAGATGAATACAAGCACTTCTTAGACGAGGCTGGTGTTGAGTATGATGAGCGGTGGGCGTTTGAGATGGATTGAGACATATCCTTGCATATCTAGGCGGAAGTTATGCCACCACTTGAATAGAGGTCGCCCTTTCTGGGCATGGTTAAAGACATTTCGCGATATTTACGGTTCTTTTATAAGGTTATTGGCTTTCAGAAAGTCAATAAAGCCATCTAAAATACTCGCATGACGAGTCAGAATATCGTTTTCAGAAAAGTCTGATTTAGCATTAGCAAGATCAAGCAACTCCTTAACCTTCGTTCCTTCCTTCTTCTTTCCTTGGCTCTCAAAGCCATAATAATACTTCTTCTTATCCCCGAACTTATAATCGCTTGCACGAATATTTATACGTTTTTCTAAAATGGCTTTGTTGCCAAGCTTTTCAACATTGTATTTGTTGGACATTGTTTCATGGCTCACCCTGTTTTTAGCAAATATATGTTCTATATCGAACTGCGTTTCCAAAGACATTAAAGGTTGTGAATCATCATGGAACGCCCACCAAGCCAACATTGACTTGGTAATAGGACGCATATTGTAAAAGTTATAGTCGCGGAACATGTTGGAAATCTGTTGTTCGTCAAACTTGAAATTGGTAAAATCAACAGGTTTTCCATCAATTATTTTCAACATTTCTGCATAGACAGGAGTACGAAGCGAGTTCACACCAGGTTTGAATACTGAATATGCCCAGATAAATGCTGTGATAGTATTCAAAAAGTTGTAGAATAATTCGTCGTCAAGCTTACCTTCAGCGTCCTTGTTTTTCATGAAATAAACAGATGTAAAATAACGCCACATACCGTTAGGAGCATAACTTAACACAAAAAGACGACGTAGCACTCGAATAGAGAATCTTTCAACATCCTGATTGGTAACATCATTCCAGAAGTCTAATAACGTTTCTAAATTATCCAATGTCTCATTCTTATACATCAATGCATAGTTATCATTCTCATAAAACTTACGAAGCGCTATGGTTGTTGTATCACTAAGACCTCGGGTTGCTCTAACATAATACATATATCGAGTAAAGAGTTCGTCCATTGGAGTCCCAGTAATGGGATGAAAAATCTTATCTGCCTTCTCTTCCAAAGCCTTCCAACGCTCAATAAACCGATCTTTTTCACCCTTGCTTGAGTAATACTTATAAAACTGCGCCTTGAAAATGTCTGAATCAGATAGAGGTAGTCCTCTGTCATTCAAAGTCGAGAAGATTCGCAATGCTGTATCCTGTGACTCTGCTTCAATGGGAAGCAAAATGCAATTGTTCATAATACGCTGAGGAAGATAAGCAAAAAACGCTGGGTACTTATGAAGGAATTCATCTATTTGCTTTTGGAAGAAACGATAGTTTTTGGCATAAGTACTCTTTTGATCCTTCTTTACTTCTCCAGTGCGGAGTATTGTCAAAAACTCTTCCTTATCATTATCCGTAGCAACTTCACTGTCAATTTTTAGTTTACTAGTATCTGGACGACCAAATTCATCAGTTTTCCATATACACTTTTCTATTGCCTCTCGGGTGCGTTTTGCATTATCGTCTTGCATGTACCCGAAAAGCGAATAGAAAGCCCGCAACAAAAGCATCAAAGTTGTGAGTCTCTGCTGTCCATCAATAATTTCCTGTTGTTTGTTTTTATTCTTAAAGGTAACAATGGGACCAAGAAAATACTCATCGTTATCCTTATCGAATTTTGAATAGTCCGCACCAGGGAAAGCAAAATCAAAAATATCATTCCATAATGTAAGACATTGTTCCTCACTCCATGCATAAGGCCTTTGATAATCAGGAATCAAAAAATCGGCTTTTGTGTCCGAGAATAACTCGTTAATGGTTTTTTGATCTACGTTCAATTTGCTCATATAATTCGTAATTAAGAGTTTTCAACTTGCAAAAATAACTATTTATCCAACTCCCTCAACCTCCTCACCAACTCATCCACCCCTTCCACTGCTTTCGCCTTGATATGCTGGAATCCAGCCGGCATGCCGCCTTTCAAATCTTTTGGGTCAATCAAAAACTTCGGGATCTCATTTGGGACATCATCGACCAATCCCGCCGCTGGATAGACCACCAACGAAGTGCCAATGACCACAAAAATGTCCGCTTGTTGCACCCAATATGCCGCCAACTCCATACCATCGACATACTCGCCAAACCATACGATATAAGGCCGCAGTTGCGAACCATCGGCGGCTTTGTCACCTAATCGAATCGGCACATCAAGTGGATACTCCTTGATGCAATTGGAGTCGAGGCGGTTGCGCGAGGATGTCACCTTGCTCAACTCGCCGTGAAGATGCAGCACCTTGCTACTGCCCGCCCTTTCGTGAAGATTGTCCACATTCTGGGTGATGATGGTCACATCATATTGCTTTTCCAATTCCGCCAAAACACGATGGGCATGGTTCGGCTCCACTTCCAACAGGTTTTTCCTTCGGGCATTGTAAAAATCAAGCACCGCCTGCGGGTCTTCCTCAAAACCCTCCACACTGGCCAACTTCATGGCGTCATATTTTCCCCACATCCCATTGGCATCACGAAATGTGGGGATCCCGCTCTCGGCGCTGATGCCGGCACCGGTGAAGACTACTAGTTTTTGCCTCATAATACAATTCTTTTTTCTGCAAAACTACAACTTATTTTCTGCATCTACAACAAACACAATCAAGTCTGATTTGCCCGTATTGGTCAGTTTAAACCATGCGGTGACAGGTTCTTTAGCTTCTTCAGAGCCTCTGTTTCTTTTGATAAATCCTGATTGGTTGATTTTCAAGTCCACTTTGGTTTTCTGTTCATGCCATGAGGCTTTTTTCCTAGGATAATAAGCCACATAATCCCATCGTGAAGATTCACAATGGCATTTTCCATTCATAACATAAAAAGACACCCTCCCGAAAACCGAAACTCTTCCTGTACTGCACCCTACAGGAATTCTCCAAAACTGCAATTCGGTCGGTTTATTGTACCAACCATTCTCGACACGTTTTCGAACATAGTATTTTTCAAAATCACCAATTCCATGTTGCACTTCCATGATTTTTGCAAATGAAGTAATGAGATTATGTTTGTCTCGAAAGCATCTTGAAGTCATATATGGTACTCCAATATACAACCCTACCAAATGAGAGCTGTCGATAACATAACCTTGTCGTATTACCTTTTTCTCAAAAATATCAAACATAGCAAATCCTTGAGAGTAAGCATCATCCCACACCGCATTTTCAAAATCCCATTTAATCAATTCAGAAAGATGTTTCCCATAAGGAACAACTATATCTGAAAACTTTAAGCCATGAACACGATAGCCTTCCTTACTTCTGCCTTTAACATAATCTGCCTTTAGTGCTTCTTGTAGTAGTGTCATCATTCCTAAATAGGAACCATCAGGCTTTTTTACCAACTCTTGAACCATTAAGTCGGCAATTAAACACATTTCTTTTTTATTTAGCCACCAATACTCCATGTATCAAACAATTGATAATCTTTCATTTCTCTTCACCTTGATCGCCAGTTTCACCTGTTGCTCAGATTACCTAATCCAATACAATCAAAGTCGGATCATCTAAGATACTGAGATTCTCACCATCTTCTCTGTCTGCCATCGAGTGCAGATACTTGGAAAAAAGCTCCTCCAACTTTCGAGCCTGCTCCTCAGAAAGCAAAGCACCGCTATGTCCTTTTGTCCACTCAAAATCAGGAATGGCCTCCTTCAACTGCGCCGTGGTGATAATGGGCATGGTTTCAGGATTGACGATGAAGTTGGGTTGCATGTCCATATAATAGATTTGACGGCTCTGACGCAGGCGATTCCAGTCACGATCGGTGTATGGTTCAGAGGTGAAGATTCCACTCATCACAACGCCAGTGTTGCCTTCTCCGACGCGCACCATGAAAAAGCGGTCGCCTTTGTGAGCCTTCTTCCATTCATATACGCTCCAGTTGAACTCCCAATCATCTATATGGGCAATGCTGTCGATGTGGTTATGAATGGTGATGCTTGAAATGGCCGGATTCCACATCAGGATGAAAGTGTGTTGGTTGGTGTTAAAACCTTCCCCGGGGTATTGGTACATTGGATCCATGGTTTTCATTTTTTTGTCCTTAAATCATTTTTGTTCGTTCCTTTTGATCTTAATCGTCAGATGTACCTGCTCTTCGGGATGCACCTGCTCGTTGATTTGGTTGATGCGGCACTCGAAAATCTCGTTGTAGTCCAGATCCATCAGCAGGGCGATGGTGCTGTTTTGTGCCCGTGGGATGTAGCCGAGGCAGACTTGCTCGTCGTTCTCTTGGTCGTGGAAGCACACCATCACCGCATTGGGGTCGTAGCGGTTGTCGGACTCACGCACCAGTTCCAGTTTGGTGCCCACTTTCAGTTGATTCCATACCTCATCGGCTTCGTGATACATTCTTCCTGCCAGGTGGCAATTCATGAAAAACATCTTCTTTGCATTCATAATCGTGTGTTTTTAAGGGTTAAACATGCTTATCACGATGCAAAAATAGATGGTGGTTGTGCCAAATCATGGTACAAGTTTATGTTTTTTTCCTTTTTCTGAAATAACAATAAGAAAAAAAACTTAGAAGCTGTTTTGATTTTTTTCGAGCTTATTTGAGAGGGATTTTTGAGGATGATTTTTCTGTTGAGCGAACGACGATAGCGGGCTATCGGAGCGAGCGAAACAAAAAATCAGACCAAAAAGACCCTCAAAGAAGCCGAAAAAGAAAAAAAATAAAACTTTAAACAAAAAATCAAAACAGCTTCTTAGTGTTTACTTTTTGAAGCTGGTACAATATAAGACTAAATGCTTTGAGAATTTCGGCATATTTCAATACCAAACCTGTGAGAATATCGGCATATAGTCAATGTTTCTTTAGGACTCGTAAATCTTCGCGGCATCCTCATGCCAACGACGCATCTCGTCGGCTAACCACTGGGGCTCAAGCACTTTCAGCCAGGCTCCGCGCGACTGTAACTGCCCCATGAAATCGTAGGTGGGACGCAAAAACAACTCGAAATCGGCATGGTCGTCGCCCGAGTCCGACGGGATTTCCTTTTGGGTGTGATGCAAAGGCAAATCACGAAGATAATACTGCTCCTTGCCAAAAGCCCGCAACACAATACGTTCGGGTTTGCTTCCATCGCCAATCACCACACCGTAGCACTCGCCGAAAAACTCGGAGGCGTCGAATTCACGGTCCATCTTAAAGATTTCCTCCGAAACAGTGATGTCCTGCATCCGGTCAAACGAAAACATGGCGAAACCACCATCATCGAAACGTCCCAAAAGATACCAGCGTTGGCGGAATAGCTTGATGCAATAGGGCGACAAAAGGAAAGTCCTGGTCTCGGTGGACTGATAACGGCGATATTGTACCGTCACTTTGTGATTGTCCTTCATGGCTTGGATCACCTTCTCTAAGTTCACTCCTTCCGACGGGATGTTCTCTAACACGATGCGGTGCTGCAAGCCCATGCTCTCACTGACGAGGTTGTTCACAGTGAGGGTCGATAACATCCAGTTTTGGACGGTGTCCTCACGAAGTACTTCCTCATTTCCAATAAAATAACGATAGCCATCCCTTCTGTCACAGTCGATGTATATGCCGAAGATGTCCTCGATGGCATCCTTGTGACGGTTGAAGGTGGTGCGGCTCAACGGGATTCCTTCGCTCATCTCGGTACGTTGCCATTTCTCATTGAGCTCAGCAAACGAAATCCGTCCAGCTCGATGGATGGTGTTGACCAGCCAGATGTATTCTTTAAATAAGGTGGGTGTTCTCATAGTGGTTGAAAAGTGATTGAAAGGTTTTTGGTCCCCCCTCCCCTCGGGGGAGGGGGTAGGGGGAGGGGCTATTGTATCACGATTTTCTGCGTCTTCACCTCGTTGCCATTGATGAGGCGTAACACATACACGCCAGGGGCGTGGGGAGTTGAGAGGTGAGAAGTGAGAGTGGAGAGTTGCCTGGAGAACAGTTGGCGACCCAAAGCGTCGAAGAGCTGCAGGGTGCCTTCACCGTTGACGATGAGGTTGCCGTTGCTGATATAGGCAAACCAATCGTTTTCAGATGTTATCTGTTCTTCCACATCCACACTGGGTCCCAAGAAAATGCTGTTCGAGAACTCGGTTTCCTTGCCGTTCCAGATGGCAGTGACGTTGTATCGGGTGTTTTCGTTGGTGTTATGTGTCACGCTGGTTGATGAGAGATCGTTGAAAACCACACTCATCTGATAGTCTTCGCCTTCTTCAGGTCCGGCATAGACCTTATAGCTGAACTCACGGTTATTGTCGGCAGGTCGGGTATAAGCCCGGAGCAGCCAGCTGAGATATTGGCTATAATAAGTGATGGGTCTCCATTGGCCCGACACCTTGACCATGCAGCTGTTGGGGTTGCCTACAAATTCTCCGTAAGGTGCGGGATGTTCAACGTTATTTGGCTCCACGCAGATCCATAAGGGCTGGGTGACATCGAAGGGGACCTCCTCGTCGAGGGGGAAGCGGACAAAGTCCTGGGTGCCGTTCATCTCATGGGTTTGGCTGTAGAGCTGGTTGTTGTTGTCGGGAATCTCGCCGCTGTGGATTTTAAAAGTGTAGGTGCCGGCGGAGCAATCGAACATTCCGATATGAGTGAGAGGAAGACCCTCGAACCAAGAAAGGTATTCCGGGGTGACTTTGATGCCGAATTTTTGAGTCTTCGACCCCATCTGGTCAACAAAGGTATTGTCGTCGTACGCCAGCATGCCGTGACCGATAAACTGAGGGGCTTCCCATGTCAGCTCGTTATGGGGTTGGCTTCCTGCGTAGTGGACGCCTTGGAGGTTTTGAGGCGGTTCGCAGGTGAATGTCATGGCGGTGGCAACGACTTGGTCCTCAGACGACCAATGGGTGTTGTGGGCATTGGAGACGTAATAGCTGTGGGTGCCAGAACGGGTCAGTTGATCGTCGAGGAACTCATATCCGGTCCATTCGGGATAGATGCAAACTCCGTCACGATAGATGTTGAACGCTTGGTTTTCGGCAGGTATGGTCCAGCTAAGCAGGATGCCGTTTTCTTGGGGAGTGGCACTGAGATGTTGCGGTTGCATGATGCCCAGCGTGCCTTCCGGTGGGGTGCAAATCCCGAGCAGTCCTTCGGTGGGATTTTCAATGTTGAACAGGACTTCTTGTCCATTCTCGTTGAGTTGGGTTGCTGTGACCTGGATGCCGTGTCCCTCTGGATCAAAGCCGGAATGCCAGCGTAAGGAGGCTTCGGTGTTGGCGGGGACATGGAACTGACCCTTTGTAAAAGATCCTTCGTAAATGGTGAAGTATTGTGACTTCATGGCAGGGTTGTTGAAGGTCACTTCTAGCTCGCCGCCCTTAGTGCCGTAAGGGGAGTCGCTGGTGATTTCTACATCGACAGTCGTGTAGTCGCCAAGGATGACCCAAGCGTCGGTTAAGGCGTGATAAACGTGCATCAATCCACCAGAGACAAACATCACGCTGTAAACATGATATCCGTTGTCGGCTTCCGTATAAGGATGGATGAAGCTGTTTTCAGTGACGTCGGCAAGCTCTAACCCGTCGCGATACACTTTGTAATAGTCGGCAAACTCGATGGTGTCCCATGACAGTTCCACCTGATGTTCCATGCTGTTGACATGGGCTGTGAAATGCTCTACCAAAGGACCAGAGAACTCACCACCGTAAGGCAGAAGCTCAAAACACATCTTTTGGCCTGCCTTTCTGATGTTGGTGATTTCAAAGCCCGGGTCAAAATACTGATAGGGTTGGTTGTGGATGAATGGATACGGGTCGGTGCTGGGGTTGAAGCTGGTTCTTCCCGACTCTTCATTAAAGTAGGCATGGTCAAGATTACCGGCTTGATAGATAGAGCCGCCAGGTCGGAAGAGGTAAACTTCGTCAAGGTAATCGTCACCGTTCCAAGAGGCGTTGCCGTCGAAACGTGTGTCGATACGGTAAATCAGCATGCCGCTGTTGGGGATTTCCCTTTCGAAGATATTGTTCTTGTCGCGGTATTCTACATAAAAATATTGCTCATTTGACACGGGAAACATATAGCCGTTGCGGCGACCGCCTTCCCAGGAGACGGATTCCAGTTCGTATGTGCCGAAGGCGTTGGGCTCTCCCCAGTTGATTACTGGGATTTCGTCCACCCAGTTGCCGTATTTATATTTCATGTAGGTGCTGGTTTGTTGGGGTGGCTCGGTGGTGCCGCACATCAAATCCCAAGGGCCTACGGGGTCGATGCCTTCGCTGTAATGATACAGGTCGGGAGCGCCCAAAGAGTGGAACATCTCGTGGCAGAGCGTGCTGACGTTGAAATAACCGCCTTCCTCCAGCTGTAAGTTAAAGTCGAAGACTTGTAGTCCGTTCAACGGCACATAGCGGTCATAAATACACCAGCGATGAGGCCATAACAAGGAGGCCCACTCGCCGGGTTCGCCTTTGATGACGAACACCACGTTGTCAACCAACCCGTCGCCGTTGTAGTCGAGGTCGAGGCTGTCGGGCACCATTTCTTCCACGTAGTTGATGGCCCGTTCCAGCATGGAGAACTCACGGTCAGCGGTCTCACCGTCCTGATAGCCCATAGGGTTGTTCACAGGATGATAGGGCTGGTAGTATTGCTTGGGGTAGATGTCCTCGTAGGAGAGGATGGTCTCGCCATCGGGCTGAGGATAGAAGTGTGACCACAGGTCAAGTTGGTTGTATGAGGTGTGGTGATAGTAGTTGTGTAACGAGTTGTCCTCATAGCCATCAGCATTGAACATGGCTTCGACCGTGGAAAACGACGAGTGGTGGTAAGTGTCGCCTGCGAAACGGATGAAGACCACCAAGTTGTTGTAAAGGCCGTGGTTGAGCTCGCGTCCGTTGGGAAAGGTTTTTGAGGTGAGCGGGGAGGGGTGAGCGGGGAGAAGTACTTTTTCTCCGCTTTTGGTGATGCGGGTTTGGCTTTCCTGCTCGCGCTGGTGGCGGCGGGCATAATACTCTTTCGCGGAAATCTTTGCGTAGGGCTTCAAGCCTACCGAGGCAGGATCGACGCTGTTGACGATGTAAGAGGTGGGGATGACCTTGCCTTCGGCATCTTTGGTGGCATAGACATAATAGCCTTTGTCGTCTAAGACGATGGTGAAGCCGTTGGCGTCGTGCAGGTAGTTGTAGAATTCGTCGCCAGAGGTGAAACAGTTGATGACTTGTCCGTCAGGTTGGGTGAGGCGGACTTCGACGTTCTTGAGTGGTGCGGCCAAAGCGAAACAGCTTATGGCCATCAGCATGATTAGTAGTACTCGACGCTTCATATCTCTTAATTCTAAATTCTTAATTCTAAATTATTTATCCAGGTTCAGCAGCAGCCCATTGCCATCCCCAGTCATGATCTCGGGCAGCTTGCCATCCCATTTGTTAATCCATTCGAGTTGGACAATCTTGGGGTTGTTGGAGACGGAGGCGCCTTTGATTTTCAGAGCCTCGGCCTCGCCTTCGGCGTTCAGGATCTGGATGTCCTTCTCGATCTCGGCTTGCTTTTTCAGCTCTTCTTTCTGTTTGGTGACCTCAGAGAGGGTGAGGGCTTTCTGTTCCTCGAGTTTCTTCTGGTTGATGGCGGTCTCATATTCGTTGTTGTAATACACCTCACGGATGTCAATCTGGTCGAGGATGAGGTGATACGACTGGATGTCTTTTTTCATTCTCTCCAGCACGAATGCTTGGATCTCCTCACGGCTGGTGCTATATACCTGGATGGGGGTGTATTTGCTGGTGGTGAGGGCGAGAGCTGACTTCAGTTTTGGCTTGATGACGTTTTCCTCGAGCCAGTAGAAACGACCGTTCTCCTTGCCGTCGGTCTCCGACACGTTGTCGTAGATCCACCAGGCGAACTCGGGGTCGATGCGCCATGAGGCACTGATGTCGAAACCCATCTTGATACCATCGATGGTGGGGGTCCACACGGTCTCGGCTTGGGTGGCGTCAGCCTTGTACGATTTATAGTCCGGGTCGCTACGGCTGACCTCAGAACGTTTGGCGCAGGTATAAACCTGTTCGGTCTTATCCATAGTCTGCACGTTGTACCAGGGCAGGATGAGATGCCATCCCGTGTAATAGGTGTGCTGTTTCACGCCACTTGGGGTGATGACCACTCCACATTCCTGGGCGGGGATGATGGTGAGGAAACTGGAGACTGCCAAATAGATGACAGGGATGAGCCACAGAAACATGCTGTTGGCAAGGGTCTTGTCACCTTTATTGCTTTTTCTGATTCTGCTGTTGTAAAGTGCTGCCACCACACTGTAAATGATGGCGATGATGGCAATGTAGTTTAATATCTTCATATCTTTAATTATTGTTAATTGTTTTTAATTGTTTTTAATTGTTAGCATCGTACATCACCTCTAACCTCTCAATTCTCAAATCCCCCTCAGCATCCTATCGCTCGAGAGATGACGAGTCTAAGAATCTCGGAGGTGCCTTCTCCGATTTGGAGGATGCGTTGGTCACGGTAGAAGCGTTCCATGTCGAATTCTTTGAGTAGTCCGTGACCACCCATGACTTGCACGGCTTTGTCGCAGACCTCGGCGGCGACTTCGGAGCAATAGAGTTTGGCCATGGCCGCTTCTTTTCCGAAGGGACGGTGCTGGTCTTTGAGCCAGCAGGCATGATAGAGCAGGCCTCTTGCGGCCTCGATTTTCATGGCCATGTCGGCGAGTTTGAAGCTGACAGCTTGGAATTTGCAGACGGGTTTGCCGAACTGGACGCGTTTCTTGGAGTAGGCGAGAGCCATCTCGTAGGCGCCTTGCGCGCATCCCAAGCCCATGGCGGCGATGGAGAGTCGGCCTGAGTCGAGGGTGGCCAGCATGATATGGGAGCCTTCTCCTGGTTCGCCAAGGATGCTTTCCTTAGGCAGTCTCACGTCGTTGAAGACGAGCTTGCCAGTGTTGGAGGCGCGCCACATCATCTTGTCGTCCATCGGGGTCTGGGTGAACCCTGGGGTGGTGTTCTCCACGAGGAGGGCGGTGAACTCCGGCTTGCCATCTTTCTCGCCTGACACGGCTTGCACGCTGGTGCCAAGGGTGATGGGTGTCGCGCTGTTGGTGATGAAGATCTTGGTGCCGTTGAGGATCCAGGTGTCACCATCGCGTCGGGCAGTGGTCTTGGTGCCTCGTGAGTCGCTGCCGGCGTCTTCCTCAGTGAGACCGAAGCCCCAGAGCTTGTCTTTGCACAACTCAGGCAAATACTTGCGTTTCTGCTCCTCGGTGCCGTAGTCTTTGATGGGACCGATGCCGAGCGAGTTGTCGGCGGCGATGGTGGCGGCGGTGGAGCCGTCAACACGGGCAAGCTCTTCTACGGCAATGATATAACTCAAGTTGTCAAGACCTTGACCGCCATATTCCTTGGGGACAGTCATGCCCAACAGCCCTTGCTGCCCCATCTTCAAGGTCAGCTCGGTGTCGAAGTGCTGGTGCTCGTCGTTGTAACGGGCCACGGGTTTTATCTCTGCTTCCGCGAAGTCCCGCACCTTCTGGCGTAAGGCTTCTTGTTCTTTTGTCAAGTCGAAATTCATATCTTTGTAATTCTAAATTCTCAATATTAAATTCTCAATTCTAAATTAACTCCAAGAGTTGTTTTTTATTGTCAACCATTTCATTTTCAGCGACCAAAATGCGTTTCACCTTGGCTTTGGCGGTGGCTGTGATGTTGTTTTCCATCTTCATGGCCTCCACCACAATCATCACAGTGCCTTCGGTCACCTCATCGCCCTCCTTCACGTTGATTTTGACCACCTTGCCGGGCATGGGCGAGACGAGGGTTGACTTGTCGTTCACCTGTTCTTTGCGTGAATAGTCGAAGTTGTCGTTGAGTTGGTCGGTGCGGTAACAGGTGAAGTTGAGCCCATGGAAGTTGACGATGGTCTTCTGGTCTTCGGTGACCGAACAATAAATCACCTCGGTCCTTCCGTTGAGCATGATTTTTAGCTGATGATCTCGGTAACTAATCAATTCAGCTGAATAAAGTTTTCCATTCCCTTTTTCTTCGTTTTCCACTTTCAATTTTCCGCTTTCCGCTTCCCATTGGCAGATGTGGACGGGGATTTTTTGACCTTCGACATCCACGGTGAAATGGCTGTGGTAACGCCAGTAGCCGATTTGTTCCCAAACGTTTTCTGCTTGGCTCTCCAAGTGTTTTTTGCAGAAATCATAAAGCAGGAAAGAGCTGACTATATCATTGATGTTTAAGCTATTGCGGCTATCATTCAAAGCCTTCAGAAGGGCCTCTTGATGGGTGTCACAAAACGAAGTGTCAATGTGGTTATCGATGAAGTCATGATTTTTGATGACTTCCCAGAGGTAGGCTTTGTTGGTGGTGAGTCCTTGCAGGATAAAGTCTTTCAACGCATGTTGTGCTGTCTCGATGGCAGCCTGACGTGTCTTGCCATGACAGATGAGTTTGGCAATCATGGGGTCATACGACTCCGAGACGACACAGGGACGGTTGATGCTGCTGTCAACACGGATGCCTCTGCCTTGTGGCTCATGATAGGCGGTGATTTTCCCTGGGGTGGGAAGAAATCCGATCTCTGGATCCTCGGCGTAGATACGTAGTTCTATGGCGTGGCCTTGGGGAGCGGAGAGATTAGAGGTAAGGAGTGAGAGTTCTTTGCCACGGGCGATGCGGATTTGCTCTTCCACGATGTCGATGCCGAAGCGCATCTCCGTGACGGGGTGTTCCACCTGGATGCGGGTGTTCATCTCCAAGAAGTAGAAGTTCTGGTTTTGGTCAACGATGAACTCCACGGTGCCTGCGTTCTTGTAGCCGATTTGTTTGCAGAGCTTGACGGCGGTGTCGAGCAGCTGTAGGCGTTTTTCCTCGTTGAGGGTAGGTGATGGTGACTCCTCGATGATTTTTTGGTAACGGCGTTGGATAGTACATTCGCGTTCACCGAGTGGAATCACGTTGCCAAAGTGGTCGGCGAGGATCTGCACCTCGATATGTCGGGGGTTCTCTATATATTGTTCCACGAACACGGTTCCGTCGCCGAAATATTTTTCAGCTTCACGGGCGGCGCGTTCCAGTTCCTCTTTAAGGTCTTCTTTTTTTCTGACGATGTGCATGCCTTTCCCGCCGCCTCCCGCCGCTGCTTTGATGAGGATGGGGTAGGGCAGTTTGTCGGCTTGTTCCAAAATCTGGCACATGTCGCCAGTAATGCCTACGGTGACGGGGATGTCGTTTTCGATGGCCAGTTGACGTGCGGCGATTTTGTTGCCCATGAGGCGCATGGTGTCGGCATCAGGGCCGATGAAGATGAGGTTGTTTTGTTGGCAGGCTTCGGCGAATTCAGGGTTTTCCGATAGGAATCCATAGCCGGGGTGTATGGCGTCGGCACCGCTGTCGAGGGCGGCGTCGATAATCTTCTGTATATTAAGATAGGTGTCCTTGAGGCTGCCATTGCCTAAGGGATAAGCCTCATCGGCCATGCGACGATGCAAGGCGTCAGCGTCATTGTCGGCGAAGACCGCCACGCTTGTGATATGCAAACGTTTGAGGGTTCGCATGACGCGTATGGCAATCTCCCCGCGATTGGCAATTAATACTTTGTTTATCTTCTTACTATTCATTCTTCCTACTGTCTTCTGGTTAGTTTTCCCACCCTGGTTTCCGCTTTTCCAAGAACGCCGTCATGCCTTCTTGACCGGCCTTCGAGATGCGCTGGTCGGCGATGATGGCAGAGGTCTGGCTGAAGAGGGGGTTATACGGGTCGCCGGTGCCATCCACCAAACGGATCAGACGTTTGCATTCGGCTACGGCATCTGGCGAGGCGTGCATGAAATGTTCGATATAGCTTTGCTCAGTCTCGATTAAAAGGGCTTCATCGACGACGGTGTTCACCAACTTCATCTCCTTGGCTTCCAAGGCGGTGAAAGGTCTGCCAGTGAGCATCAGCTCCTTGGCAGCCGTGTGGCCGATGCGATGCACCACAAAAGGCGAGATGGTGGCGGGCGTGATGCCTAAACGCACCTCCGAGAAGGCGAACCTGGTGCCTGTCGCGGCAATCACAATGTCGGAGGCGGCCACAATGCCATTGGCACCCCCGATACAGGCGCCATGCACCACCGTGATGATGGCCTTGTCGCAATAATAAATGGTCTGGAACAGCTTCGAGAGACGCTCGGCATCGTTCATGTTCTCAGCTCGGCTGAACTGGGCCATGGCCTTCATGTAGTTTAAGTCGGCACCGGCACAAAACGACTTGCCGTTGCCCTTCAGGATGATGACACGGATGTCGTCACGGGTCCCTAACCAACTGAAAACCTCCGTGAGTTCATGAATCATCTCGGCGTTCAGCGCATTGCGCGACTCGGGGCGGTCAAGGTTGACCCACGCCATGCTTTCCCCTAACTGTATCTTGAGAGTTTTGAATTCCATGTCGCAAAAATCGGAAATTTTGTCATAAAACACTAGCTTTTCAGAAATTTTCTTTTCCTTTGCATGATATTTGTCATAATGATGTTTTTTGCAAATCGATTTTTATGGAAGACGAGAATTTCAAAAAAGAATTAGAGGATTTTTTCAGGTTGTTCAAAAAACTGATAGAGAAGGAGTCGCTGGGTGACCTCCCGGGTGTTGATCCACAACAGGTCGAGCAGCTGAAAATGTTCATGGCACAGTTTGATGATGTCAAAGATGAGTTGAAAGTGGAGATGCTTCACATCGATCCTTTTACCAAGATGATGATATCCACCATGGTGAAGCAGCTGCGTGAACAGCTCGGGCCGGATGATGACGAGGACGAGACGCCACATTTCGACGTGGAGGAGATTATCAACCAACGGGAAGAGGAGCTGAAACCACTCTCTGATGAGGCGCAACGCAACCTTTCTTTGATAGAAACTATTGATGAACAGCTCAAAAACCCCAATCTGACCGATGAGGAAATCGATAATCTGCTCGACAGAAGATCCCAAATTTCCAGCAAATTAGCGCAACATTGATTTTTATTTGTACCTTTGTCGCTTTATAACGAAAAGATAATCTATCATGAAGAGACTGCTTTTTACATGGATTGCATTGATCCTTTCCCTCAGCAGCTATGCCCAGCTGATTGCAAACAAAACGGATAACAAGGTGACTATGGGCCTTGATTTCTTTAATGACTTCCAGCTCTCAACCAATGAAAACTGGGATGCAAGGATGTTTAACCAGGGTTTTAGCTGCGCTCTTACTTATAACTTCCCGCTTGGCGAAAGCACCAAACATACGGTCAGCATCGGCGTGGGTTATAGTGGCCATAACTACTTCTCCTATAGCCGGATTCTGAATCCTTACGCTAACGACACTTTACAGTTCCAGCAATATAGGGGAGAGACTGGTTTTAAACGCTATAAGTTGAATTGCAACTATATAGAGATTCCTATGGAACTTCGTTTCCGTATCAAGGATGCTTGGAAGATTGGTGCGGGATTTAAGGTGGGCATTCTCGTCAATGCCAAGACAAAGTTCGTGGGCAATAATGAAGATGGTGTCAGGATTCATGAGAAATATTGCTACATCAGCAATGTGGAACGCTATGCTTATTGGGCCACGTTACGTGTGGGCTATAAGTGGATCAACCTCTTCGGTGCGATACAGCTGAATCCTGTCTTTGAGGTGGGGCACGATGCTCCTCGCATCCTGCCGCTTTCCGTGGGTGTCACCTTTGCGCCGTTCTAAAATACTTAGCTTCTTATTTTCCCGGGGCGAGGATGGTGTAGGTGACTGCCGCCTGCAACACAATATTATAATAATGGCCATAGAAGATGCTGGGTGACTCTGGCCTCCATCGGCAGGGGGTCAATGAGTTCATCGAGCGGATGTTCACGCCCAGGTTTTCGGTGAGGTCGAATTGCACGCCTACGTTACCCGTCACAGAGAAGAAAAGCCATGAGGGGTTCTCATAGCCTCCGTCGTTATAGGCGGATTGCAGGTTTTTCGCCAAAAAGTCACCGCTGAGTCCAATCTCTAAGGTGATGAAGTCGAAGGAACGACCGTTGATGAGCAAGCCTCCAAGGTTATATCGGTACATGACTGGCAACTCCAAATAATGCAATCTGATGTCCATCGGTGCCGCTCCGTTTTCAATCTCATCGACGCTGGAATGCGCGCCAAAAAGCGAGTATTTGAGTTCTAATTGCCACGAGGCGGGTCCGTCGGTGGGAATGCGTCCGAACACGCCTCCCGTCCATCCAATCTGATGGTAACCGCCGTAGCCGTCGCCGTTGATTTGTGAGGCTATGACGCCAGCCATAACTCCTCCTTCGAATGACTGTGCCTGGCCGTGCAGCCCGGCAAAGGTCAGAAATGCTGCGAAGAGCAGCGTCAAGGTGCTTTTTTTCATGGTTCTATCAAGGCTTTATAATGTGAATACCGTTTGATTACATCTCTCACGAAGTGATAAGTCTGACGTGGGGTGTAGTGTTCCACGTTATCCTCCCACACGTCGGGGTCTTTCCCCTTCTTCGCCGCCCGTTCGCGCGCTTCCATCACATTTCCCAGACCGGCGTTGTAGCAGGCTAAGACGAACTTTTGGCGTTCCAGACTGTCGGTGATGCTCTCGGGCAACTCTTGTTCGATATGGAGGAGCAGTTTTCCGGCTGCCTCAAGCTGGTCCTCCGGCGGGGAGTCGTAGTCGATGCCGTAGTTCTCCATCACGATGGGCATGAGTTGCATCAGTCCGTAGGCTCCTTGGTCGCTCTCCAGGTCAGGCCGGAAGCGCGACTCCTGATAGATGATGGAGGCCAGCAGTCGCCAGTCCCAGTGGATTCGCTCCGCCTCGGCTTTGATGAGCTTGTCGAAAGGACTGATGCTGTTGTCGTTGAGGGGAATGGCCTCCGTCCTGAGTCGGCCTCCCGGGAAATAACGGTAGAAGCTATTCTTCATGCTGGTGCGTTGGAAGTTGTCGCTCCAGTCACAGATTACTTCGTAAAAGCTGCTGTCATCTGGGCAGTTGGGGATAACCCATGCCATCGATGTCTCCAATGCCACTGGCGTTTTGAGAAGGATGTGGTGAAAGGTGGTGTCGGCGAGGTCGATGCTGTCAACCTCTCCTGCATATAAGTCAACAAGCCCTTCAGTGAGCATCCGGTAACAGTCTTCCACGCTGTCGTTCACCAGCAGGTTTAGCTTCAAGCCAGTCTCCTCGCAGAAGTCATCGAGCAGCTCGAATTGAAATCCAGCGGGACGACCTTCGATGAGACGGTAGTTGAGGTGCTGGCGATGGGTGACGGCTCTCAGAATGCCGCGTTCTTGAAGATGTTCCATCACAGTGAGTGTGTCGAGTGGCTCCATCACGGCTGGCTCGGAGGATGTGGTGGCTTTGTCGTTGCTGTTGGACGTGCAGCACGCAAGGCACAACACAAAACATATCCAGCAAATTGCGTGTAATATCAACTTCATAACGGTTTGTTTTTCGGTGTCAAAGGTAAGGATTATGTTGATACAGATGCTCTTTTTGCTGGTTTAAGGTAAAAAAAACGTTTTGTTGGGTTGTTTTTTTGTAATTTCGCAGTCTTTATTTATGCCTTATGTCAAGGAAAAACAAGATACAAGACAACAACCGTCTTTACACTTTTTTGCGGTTTTTTGTGGACTACGCATGCCGCCATTCATACCGTCGTTTTGAGGTTCATGGGCTGAAGGGATTGCCCAAAGACGGTGCTTTGATTTATGGTATCAACCATAGTAACACATTGATGGATGCCTTAGTAGTATTGGCAACCAGTCGTCATAAAAAAGTCTTTATGGCTCGTGGCGACATCTTCTCAAACCCTAAGATCGCCAAGATTTTGAAGTTTTTGCGCATACTCCCATTGTTCCGTATCAGGAATGGTGTCGCGGCAGTACGCAACAATGCTGACTCCATGGAACAGGCGGTGGACGTGGTGCACGATAAAGTGGGACTCTATTTGTTTCCTGAAGGCCGTCACCGCACCAAACATTCGTTATTGCAGCTTAGCAAAGGGATCTTTCATATTGCGATGGATTCCAATCGTGAGTTCGGCGAGGACCGTCCCGTCTATCTGGTTCCCGTTGGCATTGAGTACGGCGACTATTTCCGCTTTCGTTCCACTTGTATGGTGAACTTTGGCGAGCCGATCAACGTGACGGACTTCATCAAGAACAGCACTGAGGAAAATGAGGCGGTGCTGATGAACCAGCTGCGCGAGATGCTCTCCGAAAACCTCTCCAAGTTGATTACCTATATCCCTGATGATGAGGACTATGACCCCACTTGGGAAATTGTGAAGATGAAGAACGAAAAACGTTCGGGCGGCTTATACAAGAAGATGCTTCGTAACAAGGCCACGGTTGAGAAGGTACAAGAATTCAAGGAGAAGAATCCCGAAGAGGCGAAGTCGTTGTTCGATAGGGTCATGGCATTTGCAAAAAGTCGTGTGGAGAACAAAATCTCGGTCACCTCAACAGCGAAGAAACGCCCGTTGCAGAATTCTTTATGGAAGATGATGGTGGCGCTGATAGGCCTGCCTTATTTTTTGGCGTCCACGGTGGTCAATGCCATCGTGTGGGTGCCTACCATGATCATCAAGTCGAAATTGAAAGACCCCGCTTGGGGCAACACGGTGTGTTTCGCAGGGAAGCTGCTGGTGTTCCCCTTAGTGTTTATCGGCGGCACGATAGCTCTGTTCTGCACGCTGCCTTGGTATTGGGCTTTGGGTGGTGCGGTGCTGCTGTTCTTCTCATACGACTTCTGGTACGACTACCGTGAGCTGGTGCGCCGTATGGTGTCTGACATCCGCTGGGCGTTCAAGACCAAGCTGCGGAAACAATACCGTGAACTGAGGTTAAATCAGTTGTTTTAACGTATAGACCTCCCTCCCCAGTCCCCTCTTCATAGCGGATAGGGGGAGGGTTCTACGCTGGGTCTTTTCTACCGAGATTAAACCCCTGGCGGGGTAGATATCCTCTCAATTCTTATTTTTCTCCTTCGACTTCTCAAAAGATGTAATTAAACCCGATAAAGGTCTTCAATTTCTGGCCATCGCGGTTGTCGAGGGCTCGACCCATCTCTGCCGAGACAATGAGGTTACGGTTCATGATGAGCTTCAAGCCGAGACCGGCACTGGTATGAATGCTTTCGTTTTGGCCACTGTAGCTGTCGAAGGCAAGGTCGTGGAGGATGACACCACCGTTGTCAGCATTTTTCATCTCAACTTCACGGAACTTCTGTGTCACCATGCCAGCATCGAAGAAGGGATTCAAAGCCACCTGCCAGTTCTGGTTGATGAATTGGAAGCCGATGATGCGCCAACGCAACTCCACATTGGCAAAGGCAAAACCTTCGCCGATGACGCCGTTGCGGTTCACGCCGCGCATGGTGACAGCACCGCCCAAACCCTCAGTGTACATCTTTTGGAAAAACATGGTGTTCAGGTTGTTAATCATATACCATGGGGTCTTTCCCGCGATGCGGTTCTGTGCCCCCAAGCGGTAAGCCAACGTCAGCTTGTCTTTATATAAAGGTATGTATTGACGCCATAAAAAGGTATAGGACAAATTGCCGTAGCCCTTGCGGTCAATCAGGTCGGGAGCTCCAACCAAAGTGGCTTCCGCATAGATGCCTTTGGTCGGGTCGCTGTTGTGGTCACGGCTGTCGTAAACCATGCCGAGACGAATCTGAGTGGTGTTTCCCCCGTGGGCTTCGTCTTCCTTGATGATGTCGGTGTTCATATAATTCTCATAAAGCGTCACTTGGTTTTCGTATCCTTCCAGGTCGATGCGGTTGACCTGGGTGTTGTAGTAAGCCAAGCCCGCCGTCCAATATAAGTTGGGCACTTCAAAAAACGGACGCTGCATGCTTCCTACGAAACGGAATTGGTTACGTTTGAGGAAATGGTAACCGCTTTTGATGCCTTCCATTTCCGCGAAGGGATCGTAGGTGCTGGCCTCAAAACCATTGAAGCCAAAGAACTCGTACTTCTTGGCGTAGAAATAAGTCACGTCGAAGAAGAGCTTGGTGTCTTTCACCACGTATGGCATGTCGCTGTAAAAACGGAACACCCCCGAGCCTTTGGTGTAACGCGAAGCCTCCACGTTGAATTTGTAGTTGTAACGAGGATAGCGCGAGCCGTCACCATAGTTGAAGATGTCGCAAGTCAAACCATATTGAAAACCTAAGTCGGCGTCGTAACCCACCACGGGCAGTGGGCCGAAGTTCCAACCTTTTTTGATGATTTCTTTTTTGTTCTGAGAGAATGCGCTGACAGAAAGAAGAAGCGCAAGGATGATGAGTGTGCGTGATTTCATGTTGATTTGTTGTTTTGTTGTCGCAAAAATAGATAAAAAAACTAATTTTGCCGCAACATTTTTTCGTCTATGAGTTTTGTTGAAATACTTCTGATTGGCATTGGGCTTTCGATGGACGCTTTTTCGGTGTCGGTGTGCAAAGGTTTGACCACTAAAAAGTTTTCGTGGAAGATGGCGATGACCTGTGGTCTATGGTTCGGCATCTTCCAAGCCTTGATGCCTGTGATTGGCTTTTTCCTTGGCAGTCAGTTTGAGCAATTCATCACTTCGATTGACCATTGGATTGCGTTTGGATTGTTGTTGTTGATTGGCGCCAACATGATCCGCGAGGCGGTTTGGGGCAAAGAAGACCATGAACATAATGGAGCCATGGATTTCAAGACCATGCTTTTGTTGGCCATCGCCACCAGCATCGACGCTTTGGCTGTGGGAATCTCGTTCGCTTGCATCCAGGTGAAAATCGGGCCATCGGTGCTGGTCATTGGCCTCACCACCTTCCTCTTCTCGGTCTTAGGGGTGAAAATAGGGAATGTGTTCGGCACCAAGTTTGAGAAAGGCGCGGGGGTTGTTGGAGGCATCATCTTGATTCTTATTGGTTTGAAGATTCTTTTGGAGCATTTGGGGGTGATTTAGAGTTTAGATTTTAGAATTAAGAGATTTTTTTCTTGCAATTTCGAAAAAAGTTGTAATTTTGCAGCGCAAAAAGGCTCGGGATGTAGCGCAGCCCGGTAGCGCGCTTCGTTCGGGACGAAGAGGCCGCAAGTTCGAATCTTGTCATCCCGACATAAGGGACACACATCGGTGGTGTCCCTTTTTCTTTTCCCTTTTTTCCCCTTTGGTTTTCCCGATTTTGCCTGTTTTTTGAAAAAAAATGTTGCGGCATTCAAAAAAATCCCTATTTTTGCATTTTAATTCCACCCTTGAGAAAGGTGGATGTGAAAACGAGAGAGAATTTTTAATGCCTAACCTGTATATCATATCAGGGTGTAATGGAGCCGGTAAGACCACCGCATCTTTGACAGTGTTGCCAGAGACGTTGCAATGCCGTGAGTTCGTCAATTGCGATGAGATTGCGAAAGGACTCAACCCGCTTAATCCCGACAGTGCGAAAATCACTGCCGCGCGGCTGATGTTGTCCCGTATCAAGAAACTCATCTCACAAGACGAGGACTTCGCCATTGAAACCACTTTGGCCACCAAATCCTATCATGCGCTCGTCCAAAAGGCCCAGGAGAGAGGCTACGACATCAAATTGCTTTATTTCTGGCTGCAAAGTCCTGAACTGGCTCTGCAACGTGTCGCCGAACGGGTGAGAAACGGCGGACATAACGTGGAAGAACACATTGTTCGTCGTCGTTATACCGCTGGGGTACGAAATTTGTTTAAGCTGTACCTGCCCGTGGTGGATTACTTTATCCTTATCGACAACTCTGTCGTGCCCCGCGAGGTCGTGGCGGAAGGCAATACCCATGATGCCGTCAAGGTTTATAATGAAGAGAAATTTAAAATGATTAGACAAATATGACAACTGTAAAAGTAAATGCTAAAAAGAACGAGGTGTCAGACTTGACCAAGCAGCTGATGACTGGCCTCGACCTTTCTTTCAGAAGATTGGTGATCCTGCGCAGCCGACATAACGGCACGATGTGTTTCTGTGACGAAAAAGGACGTATTTACACGGTCAAAGCTAAAGAAGTGAAAACCATGATGGGAGCTTAAGCTCTCGCATTTTGTGAATAGACCACGATCTGCAACACTTTGCTGCGGGTCGTGGTTTTTTTTTATTATCTTTGTCCCCGTTAAAAATGTTGACCATGTTTAAAAAAGCTATCCTGTTTTCTTTTTTTTCGATTATTTCGATGTTCTCTTTCTCCCAAACGGATCAGCAACCCGAAACCGATCCTGTGATTACAAACCGTATCCAACAATGGCAAGACCTGAAATTTGGCTTCATGATGCATTGGGGAATGTACGCCCAATGGGAAGTGGTGGAGTCGTGGTCCATCTGCAATGAGCCTTGGATTAACCGCGACGGAGCGGATTATTATCAGTATAAAACCAACTACCAAAATCTGAATAAAACCTTCAACCCCAAGAATTTCGATCCCTCAAAATGGGCTGAGGCCGCACAGGATGCCGGGATGAAATATGTGGTGTTCACAACGAAACATCATGATGGGTTTTGTATGTTTGACACCAAGGAGACTACTTATTCCACTGTCGATCCTTCCTGCCCATTCTCATCAAATCCTCAGGCTGACATCACAGGCGCGGTGGTCGATGCTTTCCGGGCAAAAGGCTTCTGGACTGGCCTTTACTTCTCGAAACCTGACTGGCATTGCGACGACTATTGGGCACACGAATGGGCAACACCTGACCGTAACGTGAACTACGATCCCACTGTTTATCCCAAACGTTTTCAGCAGTATAAAGATTTCACCTATCGGCAGATCAAAGAGATTACCCACAACTATGGCGACATTGACATCCTTTGGCTCGACGGAGGCTGGGTGCGTCCCGAATGGAGCGTGAACGACGAAACCCGCCCCTGGCTGGGTTGCCAAGGTTATATCCAGGATGTGGACATGCCTAAGATTGCAGCCATGGCTCGTGAGAACAACCCTGACCTTATCATCGTGGATCGCTCAGTAGGAGGGAAGTATGAGAATTACCAAACACCTGAACAACAGGTTCCAGACAGCCTGCTGCCTTACCCTTGGGAGACTTGCATGTCGATGGGTAACTCTTGGTCGTATGTCTCTACCGACCAATACAAAAGCACCAACAAGCTGATTCATCTGCTTTGCGACATCGTGGCAAAAGGAGGCAACTTCCTTCTTAATGTGGGTCCCGATGCCGAGGGTAACCTTCCCGACACGGCCTTGCTCCGCATGAAGGAAATCGGTGAGTGGATGAAGGTCAATGGCGAGGCAATCTATGGCACCCGCCCTGTCTATCCTTACGCTTACGGCAAGTTCCGCTTCACTCAAAAAAATAATAAGGTGTATGCCATCTTCCTTCTCGATGAGCAGGAAAGCCCTGTTCCAGATACTTATTGGTTCAATGCTCCTGACATGAAGCTTAAAAATGGTAAAATCAAGGTTTTAGGCAGCAAAAAGAAAGCCTCCCTTTGTAGGGAGGCTGATGGTCGTTATCGCATCGATTTCCCGAGTCACTTCGAGATGCCACACGCCGTGGTGTTTGAAATGAAGGTTAACCCACCACGATATTGACAATCTTCTTCGGCACGTAAATGACCTTGCGCACTTGCTTGCCTTCAATCCACTTGGCGGCTTCGGGTGCGGCGAGCACGGCGGCTTGAACCTCGTCGGCGGTCATCGTGACGGGCAGCTCCATGTTGAAACGCATCTTGCCGTTGAAGCTGACGGGATAGTTGAAGCTGTTTTCCACGGTCTTGCTCTCGTCGTAAACGGGGAAGGTGGCTTTCACTACGGAGTCATCATGGCCTAACAAGTGCCAGAGCTCTTCGGCGATGTGCGGAGCGTAAGGTGAAATCATCACGCAAAGCGGATCAAGGATCTCACGCTTGTTGCACTTGAGGTCGGTGAGCTCGTTGACGCCAATCATGAAGGCAGAGACGACGGTGTTGAACGAGATGCTCTCGATGCCGTCTTCCTCTTTCTTGATGAGCTTGTGCAGACATTTCAGTTCAGCTGCGGTGGCAGGCTCGTCGCTGACGTGGAACTCGTTATTCTCGTCGGTGTAGAGTTTCCAGAACTTGCGTAAGAAGCGGAAGGTGCCTTCGATGCCTTGGGTGTCCCAGGGTTTGGACTGCTCCAACGGGCCGAGGAACATCTCGTAGAGACGGAGCGTGTCGGCGCCGTATTTCTCCACGATGTCATCGGGATTCTGCACGTTATACATCGACTTTGACATCTTCTCGACTTCGGAACCGCACACATAGATGTCGTTGCCATCCTTGTCCTTCTCCTTGATGAAGTGGGCGTTGTGGAGGTCGTCGCGCCATTGGCGGAAAGCCGGTATGTCAAGGATGTCGTTGTGTACCATGTTGATATCCACATGAATCGGGTCGCTGAACAGCTCACGGTCAGGGATGTTTTTGGATACGAAGATGGGGCCACGCTTGTACTCTTCGCCGTCAACAAAGGTCGGGACTTCCTTCCCAGCAATCAAGTCCTTGATTTTCTGTTCAACGATATGGGTTCCAGAACTGTAATCATTCAAAACGTCGATGTTAGGCACCAAAAGCAGTTTGTAGCCTTTCGATGCCGCGTATTCTTCCCAAGGCTCGGCTACCTTTTCAAGGTTGCCCATACGGTTAATCTCGATGAGGATGCCTTTTTCGGGGCAGAAGAAGTCGAATCGACGACGACCGTCCTTGTAATCTCTTACGAATTCCACGCCCAAACGCTTGTCCTTGATGATGTTCCAGACGTCATATTCGCATAGCTTCTCCAAGTTGACACGATAGGCGAAGCTGGAACGGCCTTGGATCATGCCTTGGTTGATCATCCTTTGGAAAGGCTCGTCCTTGCATGCTAATCCGATGTCATACAAGAACTTGCACCAGAAGCGGCTGTAGATGAGGTGGCCGGTGGCGTGTTCGGCGCCGCCGATATACAGATCTACGTTCTGCCAATAGTCGTTGGCCTCGCGGCTGAAATATTCCTTGTCGTTGTGCGGATCCTGATAGCGGAAGTAATAACCGCTCGATCCTGCAAAGCCAGGCATGGTGTTGGTCTCGATGGGATAACCTTTTTCGGTGACCCAGTTCTTGGCGCGTGCCAAAGGCGGCTCTCCTGTCTCAGTGGGCTTGTATTCGTCGATGGAAGGCAGCTCCAATGGAAGCTTCGACTCGTCCATGGCGTAAGGCATGCCATCCTTGTAATAAATCGGGAAAGGCTCGCCCCAGTAGCGTTGGCGGCTAAAGATGGCGTCGCGAAGACGGTAGTTGGTCTTTCCTGTTCCGACCCCTAACTTTTCTAGTTCCTGAATCATGCGCTCGATGGCTTTCTTTACAGGGAGACCATTGAGGAAGCCTGAGTTGACCAGCTCGCCGTCTTTGGCATCAAAGCTTTCGTCCCATGTGGAAGGGTCAGTGGCTTCAGTGCCAGGTTTTTTCACCACTTGGATAATGGGTAAGTTGAAGTGCTTGGCGAAGGCAAAGTCGCGGCTGTCGTGGGCAGGCACTGCCATGATGGCGCCCGTGCCATAGCCCATGAGCACATAGTCGGCGATCCAGATGGGGAGCTTGGCTCCCGTGATGGGGTTGATGCCGTATGCACCCGTGAAGGCACCACTCACCTTGCGGACCTCGGCCATGCGCTCGCGTTCGCTGCGGTTCTTGGTGCGGGTGATGTATTCCTCCACCTCGGTGCGTTGCGCCTCGGTGGTGATCTCCGAAACCAACTCGTGTTCTGGAGCCAACACCATGAAAGTAGTGCCGAACAAAGTATCAGCTCTTGTGGTAAATACCTCTAAGTCAATATCTTTCCCTTCAACTTTGAAAATCACAGAAGCACCCATGGATTTGCCGATCCAGTTGCGCTGCACTTCTTTTACGGATTCGCTCCATTCCACGGTTTCCAGACCGGTAAGCAGACGCTCAGCGTAAGCGGTGATGCGGAGCAGCCATTGTTTCATCGACTTGCGCACCACGGGATAGCCACCACGTACAGAGAGACCATCCACCACCTCATCATTGGCAAGTACGGTGCCAAGTTCAGGACACCAGTTCACCATCGCTTCGGCTTGGAAGGCAAGGCGATAGTTCATCAGCACTTCCTGTTGCTCCTTCTCGCTCATGGACTTCCACTCGGTGGCGGTGAAGCTCAGTGGCTTGCTCTCAGCCACGTTGAGACCTTCTGTTCCTTTTTCCTCGAAACGGGCAATCAGCTTGCTGATGGGCTGAGCCTTCTGGCAGCCGTTGCAGTAATACGAGTTAAACAGCTGGAGGAAAGTCCATTGCGTCCACTTGTAGTAGCTTGGCTCACAGGTGCGCACCTCACGATCCCAGTCGTAGCTGAACCCGATCTTGTCCATCTGCTCACGATAACGGTTGATGTTCTTCTCGGTGGTCACCGCTGGATGGGTGCCTGTTTGGATGGCATACTGCTCAGCAGGCAGTCCGTAGGCGTCGTAGCCCATGGGATGAAGCACGTTGAAGCCTTTCAGACGTTTGTAACGACTGTAAATATCCGAGGCGATATATCCCAAGGGATGCCCCACATGAAGTCCCGCCCCTGAAGGATAGGGAAACATGTCCAATACATAAAATTTGGGCTTATTGTGGTCTATATCAACCTTATATACTTTCTGGTCGCGCCAATACTGCTGCCATTTTTTCTCGATCTCGGTAAAGTTATAATCCATAGAGCTTGTGATTTTGTCGAAAACAAACTGCAAAAATACATATTTTTAGTAACTTTGCGCTATAAAAATTCGACAAATGAACCTCTACACGAATAAGAAACGTTGGAAATGGGCCCTCGCCGTGGTGGCACTCCTCATCGTGGGCGCCTCGTTGTGGTACACCAACCATCTGGTGCGTTCGGTCACCGAACAGGAGATTAACCAGGTGAAGATGTGGGCCGCCGCCATGGAGCAACATGCGGGCATGATGAAATCTACCGAGGAGTTTTTCGCCAAAGTCAGCGAACAGGAACAGATGCGGGTGAACTTGCTTGCACAAGCTTATCGTGAGGTCCTCGACTTTGAGAACGACGCGAACACTGGCATCTACCTCGAAATCATCAAGAACAACATCAGCATTCCTTTGGTTATCACCGATGATCAAGGAAATATCATGTTCTCTAATAACCTTCCTGATAATCAAAAAGACAAAAAGCAATTCGATGCCGAGATGAAACAGGCATACTCCAAATTTAAACCCATCAAGATTAACCCTGGGTTTGGACAAATTCAGTGGCTTTATTACAATGAGTCGTTGATATACACGGAGCTGAAAGCGGTGCTGGAGGATATGATCGACCATTTCCTTTCAGAAATCACCCTCAATTCGGTGGGAGCCCCAGTCATCATCACCAACGAGGAAGGCACGAAGATCCTTAGCTATGGTAACCTCGACTCCACCTTGATGCAGAATGCGGATTATGTGGAGAAACAGCTGGCTGCGATGCAGTCTGAAAACGACCCTTTGGAAATCGACTTCATGAATACTGGAAAGGCTAAGATTTTTTATCGCACCTCCGACCTTATCGAGCAGATGAAGTATTTCCCCATCTTGCAGTTCATTGTCATCGCCCTCTACCTTCTGATCGCTTACCTGCTTTTCAGCTGGGCGCGTCGTTCGGAACAGAATCAAGTGTGGGCGGGTATGGCCAAGGAGACAGCGCATCAGCTGGGAACCCCTATCTCTTCTCTCATGGGCTGGATTGAGCTGCTGAGGATGCAGGAGGAGCCTTTTGTGGGCACCGAGGAGATGCAGAAAGACATCGAACGCTTGCAAATCGTGACAGACCGATTCTCGAAAATCGGTTCTGTTCCGGTCCTGGAACCTACCGATATCATCCCGGTGATTAAGGACACGATGGATTATCTACAGAAACGTTTCTCCAAGAAGTTCGAGTTCGACATCCAGCTGCCCATGGATTCTTTGACCTTGCCTTTGGTGCCTTCATTGTTCCGTTGGGTGTTGGAGAACTTGACCAAAAACGCTGTGGATGCTATGGGCGACCACGGCAAGATTACTTTGGAATTGACAGATAGTCCTGACGAGATCTTCATTGATTTGAGCGACACGGGCAAGGGCATCTCGAAATCACAGATCAAGCAGGTGTTCAACCCAGGCTATACCAGCAAGAAACGCGGCTGGGGTTTGGGTCTCTCCTTGGCAAAACGCATCATCGAAGAGTATCACAAAGGCAAGATCTTCGTGAAATCCTCAGTGGTGGGACAAGGAACCACGTTCCGAATCATCCTCAGGAAAGGCTAACTCTTTTCTGATTTTCGCTTCATGTCGGCCTTTGATGATGACATGATGGTTTCCGATGGAATGTTTTAACAGATAGGGTTTTAAGTTGACATTTAAGGTGATTTGTGTCCGGCAGAAATGGTTGCTGTAAGGAACTTCCACCGCTTGGGCCTCGGTCACGAAATAACGCTCTAATCGCGGCCCGCCCCATTTGAAGATGGTGTAATCGGTCAACGGCAAAACACCTTGGATGGCCACGCCGATACCAGATTCAAAATGGGAACGCAGGGTGATGTCATCGCACATCTTAAGCGGGACGGTGCAGTGGGCGAACATGGAGCTGGTGTCGGTGAGCTGTGAAGGATTGGCCATGAAGGCTTCTTCGCCGCAAATGCGTTTGACAAGTAGCATGCTCATCAGCGTTTGCATGTCGCCCTCGCAGCCAGCCACGATACCTTCGTCGTTGAGCAGGGCGAGTGCCAGGCAACTTGTGGTGCCGCAGGTCTTCACGATGTTGAAACACCGGATTGTCATGGCGTTGAGTCGTTCCTCCTCACATATTTTTTTGATGGCGAGGTAGGTTCTGGCGGCCTCCACCATGTCGGAGCAAGAGGGTTCAATGGTGTCGATGGAACGTTTCACGATGGTTTGCGCTACCTTCACTGCTTCGGTTTGCGGAATGGCCTGGATGCCGTCGATGAGGCGTTGTAAGTCGATGTCGATGGTCTCCACCCCGAAATGATGGAACAGATAATCACGGTCCACGTCGCTGGCGATGAGCCAGTCGGAGGGTTTGCCGAACAAGCCGATGCGTTGTCCCTGTAGAGACGATGTGCATATCGTCTCCTCCTTCGCTATGGCGGCAATGATGTCGTTATTCGTTCCATGGACAATTCGTCCGTTCATGCCTTGTCCTTCCAGCCAGGTGAGGATTTCCAAGGCGGCGGCTAAGGAATTGTTCCTGCCATCTGCAATCAATGTTGTGTTTTTTCCTGACCAAACCCGTTTAAACAGGTTTTCCACCCCGCCGGTGGCAATCATCACGGCGTCGGGGGGAACCTGTAGAGACGCAAAATTTTGCGTCTCTACATTTTCATCCCCAATGATTTGTATGTCGGCGTGGCATTCGTTTTCCAGCCGTTGAATTAGCTCGGCGTACTCAGCACGGACGAATTCATCGGTTTGGAAAGAGGATCGAAGGATGATGATTTTCATAGTTATATAAGCCATTAATGTCTCACCACAAAGCGCATTGTTTTGCCATCTTCGGTCTTAATGACATACACTCCGTTTTCGTATCGCGTGGTGGCGATATTCAGTTCGTTGTTTTCCGTATGGAATTCATCGATCATTTGGCCGAGGGCGTTATAGACCCGTACGGTGCCGAGGTTTTCGCCTTTCAAGGTCACGAAGTCGTTGGCAGGGTTGGGTCGAAGTGTCATTGTCTGGTTTTCAGTAACTTGCACGCCAGAGGTCCAGTCAAAGGCAGTAACCAATTGGACGGTCTCGAGGGTGTTTTCAAAAGAAAGGATTGGATAAATGGTGTCTTTACGGTAAATGTTCATCCAAATATCAAGTTGGATGTTGTCTCCCTGGGCGATCGGAATGTCGAAATCCTCGTCCAATAAGATTTGTTGGTTTCCATAAGTGAAGTAATACCAGCCCCCATCATCATCCACGGTAATTTTGTTTAAATGAATCACGGGCTCGGTGGTATTATTGTAAATGGTGAGCGGCGTGGCATCTTGCATCTGGGATATCCACAAGGTGTCCGTGCTGAAAGTCAGTGTCTCCTCATAGCAAGGATATTGGGAGTATCCCTCAGTTTCCATTGCGTTGATGATGTTGTCGAGGGTGGGCGGATAAAGGTCGCGGACGGCAATGGTGTGGTCGGGACGGATGAGCATGAGGGTGGGGTAGAAACCCACAGGGATGCTTTGTGCGATTGTGTTACCGCCACCGTCGCGGCTGATGGTGGGGTATTCCACGCCTTGGGTTTCAACCCATGACTGGCATTCTTCATCGTGAGCATTGGGTGTGATTTCCATGAAGAACACATCGTTATCGTTGCAGCCGAAAAGCCGGTAGGCTTCTGTCACATCATTCATGATGTCGATGCTAAACGGGTCATCCAGAAGGAAGAAGTTGATGAATGCCGCCTGGCCGTTATCGAGGATGTCGTACAGGTGAATCTCGTTGCCATTGATGTCGGTGCCAGTGAAATCGGGCATGGTGTCAGGTTCCGGCTCGTTGCAGTCGTGCTCTTCAATGCCGTAATTCCCCAATGCATTGATGATGGTTTGGGCAGTAGCGATAGGATATAAATCTTGAATGGCGATGGAGTGGTCGGGCATAATCAGGATGACGGTGGGGAAGGCGGTTATGTGGTATTGGTTGCAGATCGCTGTTCCCCCAGCAACACCGCTGATTGTTGGATATTCCACTCCATAATTGTTTACCCAGTTGATACAAGATACATCACTGTCGCCAGTGGCAATTTCCATAAAAAACACATCGTGCATGTTGCAGCCCAAGGCCGTATAGGCTTGGACAAGCTTAGGACAAGCCTGTTGGCAAGGACCACAGGTAGTGAAGAAGAAGTCGATAAGCACCGCTTGACCGCTATCAAGGATGTCGAACAAATGCACTTCGGTGCCGTGAACGTCAGTAGCTGTGAAGTCAACAGCTTGAGTGAGATTGGTTTGCGCTTTTAAACCAAATCCAATGGTTAGCGCGATTGCAAAAAGTAGTAATCGTTTCATGTTTAATTGTTTAGTTGTTTAATTGTTTATCTGTATAATTATAATTGTTGATTTGATTTTCGTTTTATAACGCTCAATTCTCAATTGTCTCGATAGTCTTTCTTCTTCGTAATTTTCAAGTCTTGCAGGGCTTGGGCTTTCACGTTGATGGTGAAATTCCAGCTCTTGTAGTTGCCGATGGGAATCCAATTAAATCGCATTTCCCAGCAGTGGAGGTCACGATAGATGTTGAGGGAGGTGTAGGAAAGTCCATGGTTGGTGAAGTCCCATCCAGTGGAAAAGGTGATTTTCCATTTCGGGGTGATGCTGATGTCGCCGTTTAGGGTAAGGGTTTGAACCACCTGATTGTTGGCGATACCCATGAAAGCGGCGTACGTGATGCTTGAGGAATGTCGTAGGTTGTAGCTCAGTGTCAGCGACCAGGGTGTGGTCCAATCGACGTAGGCGTTGGGGTTGCCCAAGATGTCGTCGAGCTCGCCCGGGGTGACGAACTCCGAACCCGAGGCTCGTTTGGCGATGTCATCTTGGAAGTTGTATTCTGTCTGTTCTCCGTTATCCATTTTCCCTTCTCCGTTTTTCCACTTCTTCACATCGTTTTGGCTGAACGACCAGCTCAGGCTGAAGTTCCAGGCGGAGTTGTTTTTGTGGAAGAGCCGTTGGTTCTCTATGATTTCAAAGCGGTTGACGCGTTTGCCTAATGAGTCTATCACGTATGGATCCCATACGCTGGAATAGGTGACTTTGAGTTTTTTAAATAAGGTGGTTCGGGCGTTTACCGACATATAGGAGAAGTTGAGCGAGTCTTGGGTGAGGTCGTAGTTTCCGGATAAAGCGAGTGATTCGAGCAGGACCACATTCTTCACGCCGGTGATGGTGTCGGATTTGGAAGGCACTTTCATGTCGAGGGTGTTGTTGAAGTTGTAAGTGATTTGTCCCGACCGGTTTTGGGAAGGGGTGCCATACAAGGCGTTCATAAACATGTTATAGGTTTGGATTTCACCTTGGGCATCCACATATTGGTTATAGACTTTCCACTTCGGGTCGCTGAAGTCGGGGCGGTAGGTGAAGCCTATGGTGGGGGTGAACACATGTCGGATGGCGCGGATGGGGCCTTTGGGGAACCGCACCATGCCATAGATTTTGGTGGTGATATTACTGGTGAGGTTGAAATCCACGAGGTTGCGGAAACCCTGGATGGTGTCGGCTCTCAAGCAGCTGTCCACGGGGTCCCACTGGCGTTCCACGCGGCTGAAATACATGTAGTCGTTGATGGTGGCCGAGTTAGTCCAGGTAAAGTGTTTGAACAGCTTGATGGGGAGGTTGATAGGTATGGTGTGTTTGATGCCGTTTTGGGTGTATCTCTGGAGGTTTTGGAACCAACCTGACAAGTCTTGTTGCCATTGATCGGGGAAGAGCAGGGTGTCAATACCGCTGATGTAGTTCTTGGCGTTCATGGTATAGTTGATGTTCAGGTCCTTGTACCAGTGTTTTTTGCCAGGTTTCCCAACTTTTTGGAAAGGATAGATGCGGTTGATTGTCAGGGTTAGCTCTGGCAATGACACGGTGACTTGTTTGGTGAGTGTGTTTTGGCTATGGGAGGCGTTGAGGGTGAGGTAAACCTTGCCAGCGAAGTTGGTTTGATAGGCGACACTGCTCTTGAAGGTGTTGCTGAGGTATTCGTTGGAGGTGGTGGCGTTGTATTTGTTGAAGTTGGAGCTGATGATGTTGACATCGGCGGAGAACTTGTGCCTCGGGTGAGCCTTGGGGTCTTGTTGATGGGTCCACTTCACTTTGAAATCGGTGCTCTCGTCATAGTCGGCGGCTCCTTTGGTGCCTATTTTGTTCACGGCGAAGCCTAATGCCAGTGAGCCGTTGTGTTTGTATCGTTGCGCATAGCGGAAGGTGGGTTTGATGGCCCAGGAGCCGCGGGTGTAGATGTCGCCCAGCAACTGTAAGTCGTAATGCTCATTGATGGCCCAGTAATAGCCTCCGTTTTCCAGATAAAAGCCACGGTTGGCCGACTCACCGTATGTCGGGACGATGATGCCTGACTTCTGCCCTTTCGAGTTGGGGAAGATGGCGAAAGGCAGACCTATGGGAAGCGGCACGTCTTGGATGGTGACGAAGACGGGACCCGTGACAATCATGTCGTTGGGGATGATCTTTGCCTTGTTGAACCGGAACTGATAATGCGGGTGTTCCTTGAGGTTGCAAGTGGTGAAACCTCCCGACTTGATGTGGATGGTGTTGTCCTCCATTCGTTTGATTTTTTCGCCGTGGATGTATCCTCCACTTTCTTCAGTCCACACCTTGCGGATGATGCCTTTCTTGGTTTGGAAGTTGTATGACATCTCCTCTGCCTCGAACTTGGTCTCTCCTTGTGTGAAAAGCGGGGTGCCTTGCAACCGTCCTATAGTGTCGGGAAGCCCTTTGGCAGTGACGACATTGGTGTTTAGGTCGAATTCCAGATAATTGGCTTCCAGCGTGATGTCATCATACTTCACCACAGCATTACCATAGTAGTAAAGGATTTTTGATTTCATGTCCTGAACCACCGAGTCAACGGCAGTACGCACAATCTTGACCTCGAAAGGAGCGTCTTTTTTCCTGGGAGGACGGATGGTGCGCCGAGGTCTTGGCAAAGAGTCAACGCTGACAGAGTCAACACTGAGGGAGTCAACTCTGACAGAGTCAACACTGGGGGAGTCCGCTGACAAAGGATTGGTTGTGAGGGTGTCATGGGGGACGATGACGGTATCATGGTAGGGAACTACAGTGTCAGGGTCATGGGCGAACGTGTCAGCCGGGTGGTAAAGGCTGTCAGAGGGTTTTTCTTCGATGGGACTTAGCCATAAGGTATCAACCTGAGGTTGGACGGGCGCATTGTTTTCGGAAGTCACCACAGCCTTTGGGGTCTTGCATGCATACATCAGGCAAGCCACTATTAATGGCATCAGAAATGCCATGACTTGAAAATATTTATGTTGTGATTGACGTTCCAAGTAAAAAACACTTATTTTTGTGCCAAAATTAAGAAAAATGGCTATGACTCAACGAAACAATTTGAAATTTGGTATTCTTTTGTTGGCTTTTCTCATTCCAATGGCTCTTATTGCGCAACGGGGAGAGAAAATCACCACCGTAGTGATTGACCCAGGTCATGGTGGAAAGGATACAGGCGCGCTGGGTGCCATCAGCAAGGAAAAGGACTTGAATTTGACAGTCGCGTTGTTGACGGGTGACTATATCAAAAAGAATCTTCCTGATGTGAAGGTGATCTATACCCGTGAGCGTGACGTGTTTGTGGATTTGGACGAGCGCGCGGCCATCGCCAACCGCAACAATGCGGATGTATTCATCTCCATTCACTGCAACTCTACCGACAGCAAAGGTGCTTCGGCGGTAGGCGCGGAGACCTTCGTCCTCGGTGAACATAAAAATGCTGCTAACCTCGAAGTGGCTAAAAAAGAGAACTCGTCTATCCTTTTGGAGGAACATGCGGATGAAAAATATGGCGATTTCGATCTGGATAGCCCAGAAGCTTATATCGCCCTTTCGTTGTTTCAAAAAGAGTATCTGAATCAAAGTCTTCAATTGGCTTCCAACGTGCAACAACAGTTCACGAAACGGGTGGGTCGTAAGGACCGTGGCGTGCAGCAGGCTGGATTCCTCGTGCTTTGGAAGACAGCTATGCCCAGCATCCTTATCGAACTGGGCTTCATCAGCAACGCTGCCGAAGAACGGTTTCTGGTATCAGCGGATGGCCAGGCTTATATGGCATCGGCTATCTACCGCGCTTTCCGTGACTTCAAAGCGAGTTTTGAGGGTGAAAACCAAGTCGTGACGAATCAACCCGTTCCCGAAACTCCTAAACCCGTGGTGACCCCTGAGCCTCAACCCAAGCCAGAACCACAACCCGTGGCCGAGAAACCGGTGACCAAGCCTGAGGAGAAACCCGTGACAAAACCTGCCGAGAAACCGGGGACCAAGCCTGAGGAGAAACCTTCCACCAAACCCGCCTCAGACAAGCCTGTGGTTTCGTTTAAAGTGCAAATCTCCACCCGTGACGTTTTGATCCCACTCACCGACCATGCCTTCTCCAAGGTCAAGGAAGTCGATGTGTATTATTACAATGGAGCATATCGCTATACCTCGGGTGACTTCCGGACGAAACAGGAAGCTATCGAACGGCAGGCTGAAGTGCGCAAAGCAGGCTTCAGTGACGCATTCGTCGTCGCTTTCATCAACGGCGAACGCGCCACCATCAAAGAGGCTGAAAATGCCTTGAAGAAATGATTTCCTGAGCTTTACAGGGCGGCAATCATCTCAATCTCCACCAATGCCTTCTTGGGAAGTTCTTTGACGGCAAAGGCAGCTCGAGCTGGACAAGCCCCACTGAAATATTTTCCATAAACGGCGTTCATGTCGCCGAAATAACTCATGTCAGCCAACAGACAGGTGGACTTAACCACGTTGTCGAAGGTGCATCCCGCTTCATTCAGGATGGCTTCCAGGTTTTTCATGCACTGCTCGGCTTGGGCGGTGATGCCCTCGGGCATGACACCCGTCTCAGGGTTGATGGGGAGCTGGCCGGAAATGAACAACAAACCGTTGGCCTCAATGGCTTGGCTGTAAGGCCCGATGGCACCCGGGGCCTTGGTGGTAGCAATCGCTTTTTTCATGATAAAAATTGTTTGATGTGTTTCTGCCCACAAAAATACATTTTATTTTCTAATTTTTATACCTTTGCAAAACGAATGATGTTTGCACCATGACTTTCAGAAAAATTATCAAAAAATTAAGTAACCGTTATGTCATCGCCACGGTGGCTTTCCTGCTGGTGATTCTTTTCTTCGACCAGTTCAACCTCAGAAAACAAATTGAACTGCATCGTGAGTTGAAGACTCAAGAGGCTGAGATTGAACATCTTGAAAAGAGTATTTCCTTATATAAGGACTCCCTCGTGATGGTGACAGAAGATGAGAAAGGAATGGAACAGATCGCCCGTGAAAAGTATTTTATGAAACGCGACAACGAGGTGGTCTTTAAAATCTCTGACGAAGAATGAAATCGTCTAAAGCCTTTCTTTTCCCCTTCACGCTCCTTTTGCTGTTCGTCTTTTTCTTGACCGAATTTTCTTTCTCACAGCAATATACCATGAGTGGGAAAGTCATCGACAAACAGAACAGGCAGGCATTGGCTTTTGTGAATATCCTTGTCAACGAGGGCCAATACGGTGGAATGAGCGACATCAATGGGAAATATACGGTAAGCTGCCAGGAACCTGTGCATACCATGAGGTTTTCTTGTCTTGGCTATGAGACGGTGTCCGTGACCGTGAAGCCCGATCAGCAACGATTGGATGTCGCGCTTCAGCCCATGGCTTTCCAACTTGGCGAGGTGACCATCGAGGCGGGCGAAAACCCAGCGCACCGTATCATCGACAGCGTGATGGCTCACCGAAAAGAAAACCATCCTAATTCATTGGATGCTTACCGTTACCAGATTTATGACCAGATGGTGATTACCATTGACAGCAGCGAATTCGGAAAAATGCTCGACACCGTGAAGCCATCGGATATGACCACCTGGCTCGACAGCGTGCTGAAGAAAAACGACCTGATGATTATGGAGACGTTTTCCGAAGTGCTGTATCAGTCGCCCAACCATCTTCGCCAAAACGTGCTTGGTACAAAGATGTCGGGATCCAAGGATAACCAGCTGGTCTATCTCGTCAGTAAGATGCAAAGCACCAGCTTTTATGACGAGACTGTGAGTATCGCCGGAACCGATTACGTGAACCCCATCAGTAAGAACAGCAAGAAACGTTATTTCTTTACTTTGGAGTCGGTGACTCCCGCCGCTCAGGGTGATTCCCTATATACCATCTCATTTCATCCCTTGCGTGGCAGCACCTTCGATGGATTGCAAGGTGTCATGACCATACATTCCGACGGATGGGCCTTGCAGAACGTGAAAGCGACACCTGTCGAGGAAGGCGGCCTTTATACCGTCAGCATCCAGCAGTTGTATCAGAAAATGGATGGTCAGTGGTTCCCAAAACAACTGAACACCAACTTGGTGTTTCCTGCCATTCAGGCGAAAGTGGATGGCGTGTCCTTCCCCATGATTGCGGTCGGGAAGAGCTATGTCTCGAATGTCGAGTTGCATCCCGTGTTTGACGACAGAGCTTTTTCGGAGGTCGAGGTGATGGTGCATGAGGATGCCGCCTATCGCGATGATGAGTTCTGGACCCAGCATCGCATCGACTCTTTGACGGAACGCATCCTGAATACTTACCATCTAATGGACTCTCTGACCGAGGGTAACAACATCTTGGACCGAATGCTTAATGCCACCAACAAGCTGATGCAGGAGTCGGCTGTGAGTCTCGGACCCGTTGATTTGCAGCTGGGTAGCATGTTACGTCTCTCCGCACTTCGGGGTTGGTATGTCGGCCTTCATCTGTCCACGAATGACCGTCTTTCGAGGCATCTCAGATTCAGCGGTTTCAATGGGTTCTGGACTCGGCTGCGTGATTTCGACTATGGCCTGGAAGGGAAGTGGCTCATCCAACGACAACGCCAGATGGAGTTGGGAATGCGTTTTGCCCATCGTTCTGATGCCATGGGCGAGTTCAATGGTTTTGGCGAGGGCGAGAACTTGTTGTCGGAAAAGGAATACCGATACACGTTCTACGAGAACATCATGGAACGCGGCGAGCGCACAGAGGTTTTCTTCAACACCCGCTTTGCTCGCCATTTCAAGGCTTTTGTGACGGCTGGCGTCTATGATAAAAACTATCGTCCAGCGTATGCCATCAATCATGTCGATACCACCAGTGCATTGCGTCTTGTCAAGGCGGAGCTGAAATTGCGTTTTGCTTATCAGGAAAAGTTCCTGAGTAGTACAGATGGCATACAATCATTAGGTGCCGATTATCCTATTTTATGGATGGCTTATCAGCATTTCTTTAAAGGAATCTTGGGCGGTGAGCGTGCCTTCAACCGTGTCAAGTTTCAGGTGGAGAAGGACTTCCAAACGAGATACTATGGCCGTCTTTCTGTCCTGATGCAGGCGGGTTATGCCTCGGAGGGTTGTCCGGTGATGGAGACCTTTAACTTACTGGGCTCGTATGAGCGTTTTGGCCTTTACTCCCCAGGGAGTTTTGCCACCATGAGCGAAGGTGAATTTTTTTGCAACCGTTTTGCCGCCTTGTTCCTGAGTCATGACTTCCAAGGCTCTTTGTGGAGTCTTAACTCGACTTGGTTCAACCCTCAACTAGTTTTGTCCACTGCTTTGGGTTGGGGAACGCCTTCGTTGTCAAAGGGCTTTTTTGAGAGTGGTATCGTGCTTAAAGGACTGCTGAATACCCCTTTGGCGAATATGGGTCTGGGTGTTTTTTATCGTTATGGCGCTTATGCTCATCCGAAAGTTTTTGATAATTTTGCTTTTAAATATAGTATCACAATTAATTTATAATTAAGAATTTAGAGGGTTATTCCGTAGGGGGTTAATCTCGGTGAAAAAATGAGAAAAAACAGAAGCTATTTCCGAATGGGTTTTATTTCGATGCTTTTTGGGGCATTGATGTTGTCGGTGGCTTGTGGGCGACAGCCCAAGAAGATGACGCTGCAAGGCTTTGCACAGGGCTCCTATTATGCCATCACCTATTATGATGTGGAGCAGCGTGACTTCCAGCACGAGGTGGACTCCATTTTCCATGCAGTGGATAGGTCGGTGAACCTTTGGGTTGACAGTGCCGTGATCTGCAAAGTGAACCGTAATGAACCCGTTGTCCTTGACCAAATCTTTGTAGATAATTTCAACCTCGCCCAAAAGGCTGCCGCGCTTTCCGGGGGTTATTTCGACCCGACGATTTCGCCTTTGGTGGCTGCTTGGGGTTTCAGTGCCAAGAGTGGTGACAGCATCACCCCTCAGCTTATTGATAGCCTAAAGGTTTTAGTGGATTATCGGAAGATATGTATTGAAGACGGCAAGGTGATGAAGGACAATCCTGCTATGCAGCTCGACTTCAATGCCATAGCACAAGGCTACACCTCTGATTTGATTGGCTCCTTTTTGGAGTCGCAAGGCATCTTCAATTATCTTGTTGACACAGGAGGCGAGATCATGGCTCGAGGGGGTAAACCCGACGGCTCTCCTTGGGTGGTGGGCATCGAGAAACCCTCAGCCAAATGGGACTCCGAAAGGGTGGTGCAGCAGCGTGTGGCGTTGCGTGACAAAGGCATCGTCACCTCTGGCAGTTACCGTAAATATGTTGAGCGTGACGGCAAGCGTTATTCGCATTGCATCGACCCGATAACGGGTTGCCCAGTAGATCATAGTCTTCTGAGTGCTACCGTGATTGCCGAGACTTCTGCTTGGGCGGATGCCCTGGCTTCCATTTGCATGGTGATGGGTTTGGAACGCTCGTTGCCTATCATAGAAGGCTTGGAAGGTGTGGAAGCCTACTATATCTTCGTGAACGAGCAGGGCGATTTGGAGACTTATAGTACCGAGGGTTTTAACATCATGGATTAGTTTATGGTTATTTTGTTCAATAAACCGTATGGCGTTTTAAGCCAGTTCACTCCTGAGGCGGGGCACCGAGCCTTGGATGAGTTCGGCTTTCCCCCTGGTGTGTATGCGGCGGGACGGTTGGATCATGACAGTGAAGGTGCTTTGCTGCTTACCGACGATGGGAAGTTGGTCAAGAAGCTGCTGGATCCCAAATATGAACATCCTCGCACCTATTTGGTTCAGGTGGATGGACAGATTACCCCTGAAGCGTTGCGTCAACTGGCTAAAGGTGTGGTAATCAAAGGATATCGCACCAAGCCATGCAAGGCAGAGATGGCAGTCCCTCCTGAAGACTTATGGGAGCGAGTGCCGCCGATACGGTATCGTGCCAACATCCCGACTAGTTGGATTCGCCTCACTTTGATTGAAGGCAAGAACCGCCAGGTGCGTCATGCGACGGCGGCCGTGGGTTTCCCCACCTTGCGGCTCATCCGGGTGCAGATAGGGAACCTCTCATTGGGCGATTTGCGACCGGGGGAGTGGAGAGTGGAGAGCACCGATAGCCTGCTATCGTCGTTCGCGCAACAGAAAAATCATCCTCAAAAATCCCTCTCAAATAAGAGAGAGCGAACTCCAAAATGAGTCCGCTCTCTTACAAACGCAATATGACTAAGTGAAAAACTGCTTATTTTTTACTTGATGATGATTTTCTGGGTTTTGATTTCATTTCCATGAATCAAACGTAATGTATATACACCGGGGGTCATTCTGGTTGTAGAGATGCCATAATATGACGTCTCTGCATTCGGTGACGTCTCTACATTCATAATGATGCGTCCCATAACGTCAATCACCTGAAGGGTTCCTGTGCCGTTGATGATGAGCTTGCCGTTATTGATATAGGCGAAATCATCATTACCTTCTGCGTGATTCGCGGCATAGACTAACTTAAAGCGGTTGGCGTAATCTGTCGTGTTGGCTTCAAAACTGTAACTCGGGGTTTGGAGCAGGTCGATTTCGTTGCCAGTCAGACGGTCAATTAAGTGGAGAATTGAAAGTTGAGCGTTGAGCGTTTCTGAGACTGAGAGGATGTAGGTGCCGTTCTCCTCTGCCTTGAAATTGATGTCCATGGTAGAGATGGTGTTTGCATCGTCTCTTCCTGCGTTGACCACTGCGTAGTCCTTGCCATCTTGAGGGATGTAAATCTTGCTGTGGTTGGGGTTCAGTTGGAGCTTAGGCAGCATGCGGCCTTCATCAAAACGGATGATGGCACGGTCGATGACACTGTAATTCTTGCTCAGGTTGAGGGCTACCATAGCATTCTTGGCGTTGGGGTCGGTGGTGCTGAATACCAGTTCTTCGCCATCGGTTTCGGTGATGACAAAGACACCTTCCATGGGCGCAATGCCACCTGTCTCGGGCTCGCTATTAATCTCAGTGCCTAATGCGTTCATCCTGTAGAATGGGCGGTTGATAAAGGCGGTATCAGTGAAGGGGTTGCCCACGAGATTCCAGCCAGGGAGATGGGCGTCTGCGTCATAGACTAACGAAACGGTGCCTTCGCCTTCGTATGGGTTCCCGCTGAAGACAAGGGTGGTATCCACTTTGTTAGCATAAAGATAACCCATGCCACTGACGAGGTTGAATCCTTCGCCTTGTTTATAGTTGCGCCATTCCAGGTCTTGCGTCTGGTCGAACCAATAGAGGTCATAGTCATCTTCGACCTCTGCGATCATGCCTTCCACATCGGTGGGGTTCATGTCGTCAATCGGGGTGGCAATGAGATAGTATCTGCCGTTGCCTTCGCCGTAGCCAATGATTTCTTTTGTGAATACGGGTGTGGCGGGTGAGATATAGTTCAACACTACAGCTTCCTCATAATCAAAATACAATTCAACGTGTTCGTGACCTGACAGTAGCTCCATGTTGCTGATGCAGTTGTCATATTCAATTCCTGTTTCATGGTCATACATTTTAAAGGTGACGACTTCATCGGGATTATTATAAAAGACACCGACCATCACATGGGGATAGGGATCTCCATACTCAGTTTCGTCGTGCATGAAGGCATGTCCTCGGCATTCCCCATTGACAAAAGCGGCAATTTCCAAGTCTTCCCAGTTGCTCTCGGCGGTGATAAAGTTGCCGTCAAGCTGAATGAAGGAAACTACTGGCAGCTGGTCTTTATATTGACTGCTGACAAAGTCGGACCAATGGGATTCGGGCTCAGAGGAAATGGCTTTTGAGGACGCAAGTGATTTGTTGCTCGTCGGGAAGACAAAAGTTCTGTCATCTGTGTCGTTCGACTTGTAAATATAGCCTTGTCCTGGTTCAAGGTCAGTGAGATATCCTCTCCATCGGCCGTTATAGGTAGTTGATAGGCCATTGCCCGATGTGATCATGTCTCCATTGATGGCAAATCCCGCGAAAGCGTTTGTAATGGTCATTGACTCGTTGAACGGATAGGCAATCCAGTTGTTGTCGAGGGTGATGGTGATGGGATGTTCGGTTGGGTCGAGTGCCTCGCCGGTCAGCGTCATCTCTCCTGCGGCGCTTGTCTCAATCTTGTACATCTGGGTCGGATCCAACGAGGTCAGATATCCTCTCCATCTGGAGCCGTTGTAAATAGTGCTTTGTCCGTTTCCTGAAGTGATGGTGATGTTTGTGTTCCCCAAAGCTTCCACAAGGGCTGCTTTAAGATCATCCAGGGTGATGTCCAAACTGGTGGAGAACCAATTCCATCCCTCAACAAGGTTGATGGTTTGATTGGTTTCTGTATGAATCGCTTCGGCCTGAATTACCACATTGTCAATCCACCAAACGATTTGCGAGTTGCTGTTGTTGCCTTCATATCTAAAGGCAATATAGACGTCTTCGCCATTATAGTTATTCAATGAGACGACTTCGTTTCTTTTTGAGGTGGGCAGGTTGTTTTCATCGGCCAACCAAATCTGGGTGAAGTTTGCAGCTATGAAGCCTTCGGTCTTGATGTCTTCCACATCAATATGGGATGTGGTGGAAAGCATGATGGAGCAGGGGACATAGTTGCTGCCGGTGGTGAACAGATTGTCGAACGAAAGGGTGGCATTACCTTTGAGATGCATCTGAGGCAGGAAGAGCCAGGTCTCATATTTGAAATCACTGGTGACGGCACCTTGGTTGTCCATGGAGTTGTTGGTGTTTCGGAGCCAGCCGTTGGTGACTCCCATCTCACCGAAGTTGACTTTCTGCCAGCAAGTGGGCGGGAAGGTCGCGTCGTTGAAATTCTCCACCAAGGGGTTTGCACCGTCGATGGTCCAGATGCCACACTCGGTTTCAAAGCTGATGGGATTGCTCCATTCGCTCTGGTCTTCGGTATCACAGCTGGCCTGTACTCTTGCTTCGTATGCGGTGGCACGTTGCAGTCCAGTCAATGTACAGGTGGTCTCATTCACGGCAATCGGCTCACTCCAGTCGCTGTCGGAGGCTGACTTGTACTGCACGTTCCAGGCGGTTTCAGTACCTCCGGCTGCCCAGCTCAGTGTGGCCTCGTTGGCACCGTTGACGTTTGCTTCCAAACCTGTAGGAACCAAGCAGGAAGGGATCTCCTCGATGGTGATATCGTCGATGCTGAAATAGGTATAGGAGTAGGAACTATAGGGAGGGTTCAACTTGAAAGCGATATAAATGCCATCTCCCGTATAGCTGCTGAAATCGACTGTGTATTCTTGATAATCAGCTGTGCTGACGGAAACGCTCTTTACTTGGGTGAAGGTGCTGGCTTTGGAGGGGTCGGTCATGACACCGACAAGCACTTCGGGGTAGGCGCTGCTGCCGTTACCGTTTCTTCCCCAGAATCTTAATTGCACATTCTTGATGTTGGCATCGAGTTCAG
>CAMIWN010000014.1:0-69161 GCA_946402445.1 uncultured Bacteroidales bacterium | reverse complement strand
TATTTTTCAATATAACTAATTTATTTTTTTATTATCTTTAATTCCGCCAACGGGTTTAAATATATCTAAAAGCTGCTGGTATATTTTATCCATCTTTAACTTTATACTTTATTGAATTAATATTGTAATTGAAACTCTGCTTATATTGATTGGATAAAACTCTCTAATTTATGAAATGCGGCCTTGAAATCATTTAAATAGTTATATCCTTTATTCTCAGCATCTTCAATAGCATCGGTTATTATAGAACAAACATTCAACAATTTTGTTTTATTGGCCTTCACAGGAAGAATTCGATTTAGTACCAACCATCCATCAAATGGCAAAAAACCATCTTCTTCAAGCATAACAAACAAGCCATTTAAATACAACACGTATTTTTCCTGAGTGTCGGCTCGTAGTGTTGTTGTTGTTTTCATCCATTTTTTAAATTCGTCTTTCAACATTTGTATACGCCCTTATCTCGTGTCGAGCACAACTATGAAAGTATTCTGCCTACTCTTTTAGCTTTTCGGCTTCCGCTTTTTATGATTGCAAAAATAATGATAATTCAAATACATTCAGTCGCTGAATACAACTTTTTTCAACTTTTCCAAGACCTTCACCATTGCCCATGTGTCAAGTTCACAATAACGGAGCAAGGCTTCTCGTGCAGATTGGGCATCGGATGGATTCATATCCTTAATTTTAGGGAAGATAGACATGGCATCATTGCCGTTTTGCACTTGTTGGTCGAGTTTGTGATAGTCCAATTCGGGGTCGTTGGGAAACAAGGCGGGTAGCACGCTTTTGATAGAGAACGAACCTCCCATGGCGGGTACATAGTAGTAGCCTTTTTGGAAAGGATCAAGCAGGTCTTTCATGTTGTCGCGGATGTTCATCAGATGATAGGCAAGGTTGGGGAAAGAATCGGCAAGGTCCTTGATGCGCCCACATTCGAATTGCTTGTTGTAAGCCAAGATGCAGACATCCATCGGAATGTCATGGTCTCTCTCTTCCTTTCGTTGTCGCTGCTGCTCTTCACTTCATAGATAGCCCAGCCATCGTTTGTCCGGCGCAGTATATCGACAGCGCAGTAGTTGTTGCCGTAAAAGAACGATGCCTCACAGATAACCAGAGTACCCTTTTGCATCTCCTCTTTGGTTTTGGCCACCATTGCGTCAAGATTCAGACTACCATCATAGTTGAGGGTCGTCACCTCCACGTATGGGCCGAACAACCCCATTGCCAAATCCCCGACTTTGTTGCCGTTTTCAAATCGGGCAATCCTTTCAGGTTCAAGCACTTCCTCTTCTGGTTTATAAACTTTCAGCCACAAAGCTTTCTCACACTGACAGAACGCAGTTTCAACTGGTGACATTTTGTCACCGTTTCATTACCTTCGTCTTTTAAACGTTGCTTTAGCTTATTCCAATACTTCCGTGCAGTTAGTGAATCTTTACTATCAGCAAGTACGCCACACACATCCACAATAGAGAAATACCACTTTCTTCTTGATCATCCCAAATAGTTCGAACTTTTCTTTGTTCAAACAGTTGCAAAGCCTCTTTTTTTGTCATAGTGCTTATTGATTCTTTTTTTCGTTGAAGGAGCATGCAAAGATACAAAGTATTTATTACCACGCAACAGTGAACTAGTAATAATAACAACGAAACCGTGTAATTTCATCGAAAAATAAGTTAACCTAACTTTTGGCATCAAACAAATTCATTACCAACATGTTACAAAAGATTTCGTGCAATTACTTCATCGTAGAAAAAAAGGAGTAATCATGTACAACTTTAGGTTAACTTTTGGCGAAAAAAGGCCCAAAATCGACCAAAAACAGCATAAAAAAAGACCCTTAGTTAACCCAAGGATCTTCTTTATTTAACTGATTTTCAGTTAGTTAATAATTAGTACTCATCCTCGTGGAAGAAAAAGTCATCCTTCGTGGGATAATCAGGCCACAAGTCCTCAATCCTCTCATAAACATCCCCTTCGTCCTCAATCTCCTGAAGGTTCTCAATCACTTCCTGAGGCGCTCCCGTACGTAATGCCCAATCCAACAACTCGTCTCGCGTTGCAGGCCAAGGAGCATCCTCTAATTTCGATGCTAATTCCAGTGTCCAATACATAGTCTTTCGGTTTAATTTTTGAGGGTGCAAAAATACATCTTATCAGTAAACTGACAAGTTTTTTTCAAAAAAAATTTCAAATTAATTTATTCCTTTGAATCCCAACAAGTTTCGTGCCGATTTGACAAAAAATCAAAATATCGAGCCAAAACAAAAAAATAATCCGAAAGACGATTCAAATACTTCAAATCTATTGAGTCAACTTCTTCGTGCGATGACAACCGCCACCCCTGACGCTCCGCACGACGACATACAGTCCGACATACATGACACATCGACGCCCTCATGTTGCCTCCCGGAATGACAAAAGCTCGCAACTCCGGCAACTCAGCATTCATCTCGTCAATATGACGCTCCAAAAACATAACATCCTCCTCCGAAAGACTGGGAATCATCTTGCTCACCTCCGACGACCTGTCCAAAGCAAAATGCGACTCCAACGTGAATAACTTGTTCTGAATCACTCCCAACACCGCCTTGATATCCTCTCCCACTCCGTCCGAATCGTTAAGAACTCCAATCACTGCACTCAACTCGTCAACCGTGCCGTAAGCCTCCACACGGTCATCATACTTGGGAACACGCGTCCCTCCAATCAATGAGGTGGTCCCCTGATCACCCGTCTTCGTATAAGTCACATTCTTCATCGTCAATCTCTAAATTCTAAATTATTATTTCTTAATTAAAGGGTAAACTCCTGCTTCTCCATCCCCTCACGGAACAAAACCATCCCGGCATGGTTAAAGTCAATCGCAAGAACCACCTCGGGATGCTCGCAAATCGTCTCCCACAACATCTTGGTGTCCCTGTCCTTATGTATGCCCTCGACAACAAAAGCCACATCCTCACGCTGATGTTCAAGGATATAACGCAAAACATCATCCGTAGCAACTCGCTCCACATTCATCATCCCTAAACCGTTGAGGGCATCCACGAAACTTGAAGGACAAGCTACCTTGACCTGCGCATGAGGATTCCCCAAGGCAAAGGCAGCGGTGTCCATCGCTGTCACCGCACCGAACAATGTCACCTCCTCAGGCTCATAATAGACGGCATAACGGTAAAAGAAACGAGCCAGCTTGCGGCGACTTCGCGACAAACGCTTCCTGCCGTCCACCATCTTCCCTACCCGCATCACCAAGTCATAATCCACGTTGACACGCTGACGCTCCTTGAAGACCTTCGTATAGAGCTCATACATGAAAGGGGAATGTAGATGATACTCATTCTTCCTGCGAAAATAATATCTCAAGCTGCTGCCTAACATCACTCGTATTGCACCTTCTGAACATAAAACACCGTACGCATCGGACTGCGCATGAGGCCGTTCTGCAAAATCTGACAGCCATGGATGAGGAAGCTGTCGCCATACCATGGAAAGATGTTGGCCTCATATTCGTCGTAATAGGTGTCGGCACCTAAAAGAAAATCCATACGCATCGACTGTTGGTCTAACAAAGGCTTGCCATCATGGTCAAACACCTCATAACGAAGCGAGTGACGACACGGAGAGGCAACCAACAGCTCGTCATGCGACACGGCCTCTACAGCATGGCTCTTCAGCTGCTCGCTCAAATCGTTCTCGAACCGCACCGAGGTCTGCCACTGAAGGCTACCCTCGTCGTCGAAAGCCAACAGAATCTCACTGAAGAAGTCGTAGCCGTCGAAAACGGTATAATGCATGGGATAACTCCCATAAAAACCGTATTCCATCCTCGTCTCGGTATGGAAGACGGGCTGGAACGCCTCGGCAACAAAGACGTGCAGGTCGCCGAACGAAGTGAGGCGGGGCGTCAAAAACTGAAAGGCAATCTCTCCTTTCTCCTTCTTCTTGCCCTGCTGCATCTTCAATAACTCTTCCCTGACCCGCAGACGATCCGATGAGGTCAAAGCCTTTTCAATGTCCGGAAGGTCTTTGAAGAGATAAGTCCTGGTCTGAAGACCCGTTGAAGCAAACTTTATCCACACCACCCCCACCGCAGTACGGTTGAAGTCCTCGACAAGCCCTTTGACATCGACTTTGCGGTTGCTCTCACGTTCCACCGTGCCATAAACCACCAGCTGCTGCGAGGCATCGAACGTGAAACACATCCTGCCCAGAGAAGAGTTCTCGCCATTGTCGAAACGATGCCGATGTAGCAACCTCCCCTCACGGGAATACACCAGAAACGAAGTGGACTTGTATCGTTTCTCAACGAACTCCTTGGCGGCGACTACAAAGGCTTTCCCCTCACGCACCGCTTCAAACTGAAACAGCACATAATCGTTGTCAAGGCCAGGAGTAATCACCCGATGCTGATGACTGTTCAAGTCGAACAGCGACAAAAAGCCAGGGCCCGACTGGACATTCACGGCCAGCATCAACGTGCCGTCGATCATGGCGATGGAAAGCAACGAACTGCGTGGCGGCAGAAGGTCGGTAAAGGTGGCGAACGACTGCTCCGTCCGGTTATAAGTCACTATATAAAGAGGTATGGAATCGGATCGAGATGCTTTCTCATTCTGGAACACAAAAGCAGCCCACTGCGAGGTGCTCTTGGAGTCGAAGAAACGCATCTTCCCTGACAAGGGAATCAAGTCGCTCCGCTGCTCATAAAGGAGGCTGTCGAGCTGCACGAAGTTCCACAGCCTGTTCTTATCCTCGTCAGTCTGGTCGGTCGAATACACCAGCATCCCACCTTTATCCTGAAACGACTCAAAATGAAAATCCTGTTCCTTCCCCCATCGCGACACCTCATAACGTGCCGTTTCCGCCTCCTGCGAGAAGACGTGTGAGCAAAGGAACAGGATTAGTATGAGCAGTTCAGATCGATGCATGAATCTTTATCAGAACTTCACAAATCTGGCCACTTCTTTCTTGCCATCTTGATAGATGACACTCAAGAAGTAGATGCCGTTTTCGAGGTTGGCGACTTCCATCGTGGTAGCACCAGCACCCATGCGGCTCTCTGAAACCATTCTGCCACTGAGGTCGAACACAGCGACTTGAGCTTGCTGGCTTAACTCGAAATGGATGGCGTCGTTAGCCGGGTTCGGGCTGACAGCAAAAGTCTTAGCCACCGGTTCAGCCACACTCAAAGGACCTTGAGCAATCACACTCACATTATCCACCTGCCAAGCCGCAGCAATATCATCCGAACTGGTGTAGATAAACGCGATGTAGAAAGTGGTACCCACGTATGATTTAATGTTTTGAGTGCCTGATTCAACCCAAGTATAAGAACCTGAAGACCAGTCGAAGAGGTCGGTCAGAAGTTCCCATTCGAAATCACCAGGTTCGCTGACACCATCATAGTCTGATGAAACCGCCACACGGAGCTCATCACCTTCATAGTTCATGGCAGTCTCGAAGCTGAACTCGATGACCTGATAATCACCAGACAAGGCGGGGCTGATCAGCCAGTCCTCGTTCTGATGAGCGGCACCGCTGGCATAACCATTCATGTAAGCATAACCGTTTCCATTATAGGTGGTATGATGCCAATCCTGGTCACCATAGAGGTTAACTGCCGTGAAAGCGCCCATGTCCTCTTCAAAGTCCTCGCTCAGAAGCACATAAATATCATCCGTCGTGGCATTGGCCGTCGGGTAACCGCTGCTGGTCTTGTAGTCGATGTTAGCGCCACTGTTGGTGTAAGGGAAGATGGCGAAATGATAAGTGGTGTTGCCGTTCAAATTGTTGAAGGTGACGGTCTGGACACCATAGCCCACGTTGATGGCCAAAGCACTGTTTTCGACCGGGACACCATCGGTAGGAACGGTGATGTTACCTGTGGAGGCAAGCACCAAGTACTTGGTGGGCAACTGGCTGCCCGTGGCATCGGTCCAGTTAAGGGTGACATTCACCACGTCAACTTCAGCAGTGAAGTTGGTGGGATAGTTGCTCGGTTCCGGATCGGGTTCCGCTGCGCCACCAGCCTTGAAAAGATAAACCGGAGCGCTCACATTAGAGGTCTCCTTGTAACTTCCGAACAGCGGGCTGCCGTTGTTGGGGTTATAATGCATGAATCTTTGTTCCACGCCGCCATTGGACTCAGGAACACAAGCACCATCGGCTTCAAGAACGAGGTTCCACTTGCCGTTGTCAGTCAACTCAGTCTGAGTCTTCAGATAGTTGCCTCCACCGGGAGCGCAAAGATAGCCTTCTTTCAAAGGATCGAAGAACGTCCAGGCTCCATTGGATCCACCCAACGTGAACTCGTCAGGCTCTGTCTGACTGCTCGGGTCAGTAGCCACAGTAACCGTAATCACACCACTGCTCTCTGAGACGAGAACCGCATGACGGTTGTTGGACTTTTGATAACTCATGGCGTAAGCACTGCCATCTTCTTCAAAGCCAACAATGAGATACTGGGCACCAGCTTCCAAACCAGAAGCGGAGGTGACCTTCGTATAAGTCGTCTGGGCATGGCCGATTGCCGAAACCATCATCAGCACTGCCAATGCAAAAATGGATAGTAAACCTTTTTTCATAGTTTTAGATATTTAATTATTAATATGTGATTTGTTCTACTGACTTGATTTCGGGGATGGATTTCTTCATGACACTCTCAATGCCGTTTTTCAACGTCATGGTGCTGTACGGACAGCTGCCACAAGCACCCGTAAGCTCCACCATCACCACCATGTCATCGGTGAGTTCCACGAAGTTTACGTCGCCACCATCCTGCTGCAAGTACGGACGCACTTGTTCCAGGATGTTCTTGACTCGTTTTTCCAACAATTCCTTGTCCATGATAATTTAAAGTTTAGAATTAAGAATTAAGAGGGCAATCTGGTCGAATGCTTTGGTGACCAAAGAATCAGTATCCAATGCAAGAGGTGTGCCATTGTCACCGCTTTCCGCGATTTTCTCCACAATCGGAATCTGACCCAACAACGGGACACCCAGCTGTTCGGCAAACTGCTTACCCGTCTCTTTTCCAAAGATATAATATTTCTTGTCAGGCATGTCGTTTGGCGTGAAATAAGCCATATTCTCCACCAATCCATAAATCGGAATCTGCAAAGCCTCTTCTTTGAACATCATGGCGGCACGCAACACATCGGCAAATGCCACTTTCTGTGGAGTGGTCACGATGACGGCGCCCGACACCTTGTATTGTTGAGCCAGTGTCAGCTGGATGTCGCCTGTCCCAGGAGGCATGTCAACCACCATCCAGTCGAGCTCGCCCCATAACGTGTCGTTCATCAGCTGGTTGAGAGCGCTGGTGGCCATAGGTCCACGCCAGATCAAAGGACGGTCAGTATCCACAAAACAGCCTATTGAGAGTAACTTGATGCCATATTTCTCCAAAGGCACCATCACAGTCTTGCCGTCACGCTCATAACAAGCGGGACGCTCATCCTCCACGCCAAACATCATGGGCACCGAAGGGCCGTAGATGTCAGCGTCGATGAGGCCGACACGCTGGTTGGCACGTGCCAAAGCCACTGCCAAGTTGGCAGCCACCGTTGACTTGCCCACACCGCCTTTGCCCGAGGCCACCGCGATGATGTGCTTCACCTTCGAAAGCGCTGTCTCCTCTTCTTTCACTTTGATATCAATATTAACTTCCCCGAAGACACCTGTCAGCGTGCGTTTCGCAGCATTGAGTAAAATGTCGTTCTTAGGGTCGTCCTTGTGTTCCACAACCAAATCGAAACGGATGCCGTTCTCGCTCACCATCAGGTTCTCAACCATATTCAATGCGATGATATTGTCACCCTTAGGGAAATAGATGACATCCTTTAAAACTTCTAAAACGTTTTCTTTACTTAACATGATAAAATCAAAAATCAATTACTTTTTATGTTCAACCACCCAGTTTTTGGCATTCACAAAAGCCTCAATCCATGGGCTCACCTCATCGTTCTTGCGGTCATCGGGATAATAGGCCCACTGCCAGGGCAGGAAGGCGCGCTCCAGGTGCGGCATCATGGCAAGATGACGACCGTTGTTGGAGCAGATGCCTGCTACCGACCAGTCGCTGCCATTAGGATTGCCAGGATATCTCTCTTGACCGTAAGTCATCACAATCTTATATTTGTCACGATAATACGGGAAATAGAACTTGCCTTCTCCGTGGGCGACCCATACACCAAGACGGCGACCAGATAGCGACTTCAGCATCACGCTGTTGTTCTGCTCGATCTCCACACTCAAGAAGGCTGACTCGAACTTGTGCGAGTCGTTATGTCTCATCACCGGGTGTTCCTCATGGTCAGGGTAAAGCAGGCCGAGTTCCATCATCAGCTGGCAGCCATTGCAAACACCGAGACTCAGCGTGTCTTCCCGGGCATAAAAATCATCCAAGGCCTTCTTCGCTTTCTCATTGTAGAGGAAAGCGCCCGCCCAACCTTTGGCGGAGCCTAACACATCGGAGTTGGAGAAGCCACCGACGAAGACAATCATATTGACATCGGTGAGGTCTTCTCGACCGCTGCTTAAGTCAGTCATGGTGACATCCTTCACGTCGAATCCAGCCAGATAAAGGGCGTATGCCATCTCACGGTCGCATTGACAGCCTTTCTCGCGGATAATAGCAGCATTCACCCCGCTTTTCTTGCGGCGTTTCATGTTGATGCCCAAGTCCTTAGCCATGCCAGTGAATTCATGCCCCATACTAAAATGGAGGTATTGTTTCTTATAGTTTTGGTAACGTTCCAAAGCCTTACGCTCGCCGCTCTGTTTACGGTCGAGCAGGTACGATGACTTGAACCACACGTCACGGAGCTCATCAATCTCGAACAGATGGACATGTCCGTTATGACGGATCGTGATTCTGCGTTTCAAGGCAGGACGACCCATCACCTTAAAGCTCACACCGCATTCACGAAGCAGCTTCTTGGCCTTGCCGTCGCCGGCCACCTGGATAACCACCGAAGGCTTCTCGCAGAACAGCACCGAGGTGAAGTCTTCCTCGTCGAAGTCCTTGAAGTCGAGATCCATGCCGTATTCGGTATTGGCGAAGTTCATCTCCAACAAGGTGGTAATCAAGCCACCCGCGGAGACATCGTGTCCGGCCAACACCAAGCCTTCTTCAACGAGTTTCTGTACGGCGTTGAAGGCGCGTCTGAAATAAGCGGGGCTCTTCACATCGGGAGCTTTTTGTCCCACTGCGCCGATAGCCTGAGCAAAGCTGCTGCCGCCCAGCTCGAAGCCGTCTTTTGAAAAGTCGATATATAACAACTCAGTATTGAGGTTTCCTTTCATCACCGGACGCACCACACGGCGGATGTCGCTCACCTCGCCGGCTGCCGACACGATGACGGTGCCTGGGGCAACCACCTTCTGTCCGTCGGGGTATTTCTGAGTCATGGAGAGGGAGTCTTTGCCGGTAGGCACGTTAATGCCCAAGGCGATGCAATAGTCGCTCAGGGCTTTCACTGCCTGATAGAGGCGTGCGGTCTCGCCCTCCTGCTTGGCAGGCCACATCCAGTTTGCGCTCAACGAGACCCCCGAGAGGTTGCCGTCGATAGGAGCCCACACCAGGTTCGTCAAGGCCTCGGAGACCGAAAGTCTGGAACCCGCGGCAGGATCAATCAAGGCGGGGATAGACGCATGACCCAAGGCCGTGGCAAGGCCACGAGTGCCGGTGTAGTCGAGAGCGCTGATTCCTAAGTTGGCCAGCGGCAGCTGCACCTCACCCACCGTCTGTTGTTGCGCTACACGACCCGTCACCGAACGGTCCACTTTGTTGGTCAGCCAGTCTTTGCAGGCCACTGCCTCAAGTTGCAAGACTTTCTCCAGATATTTATGAAAATCTCTTTTTGTATAGCTTATCTTCTTGAAGTGATAAGGCTTGCTGGTGTCGTGCAGCACCGTCTTGGGGGCACTGCCGAAGAAATCGGACAAAGCCAAGTCGATGGGAGCCTCGCCTTCCTTACGCACAAAACGAAGCCGTTCGTCGCCAGTCACTTCGCCCACTTCATAATAAGGGGCACGTTCTCTCTCGGCGGTCTTCCGAATCAGCTCCAGGTCTTTCTTCTTCACCAAAAGGCCCATGCGTTCCTGTGACTCGTTGCCGATAATCTCTTTATCCGACAAGGTCGGGTCTCCCACGGGCAGGTTATCCACATACACCACGCCACCAGCGTCCTCGATAAGTTCGGAGAGGCAGTTCAGATGGCCGCCGGCTCCATGGTCGTGGATGCTACGGATGGGGTTCTTGTCCATCTCAGCCATAGCACGAATCACGTTGCTGACGCGTTTCTGCATCTCGGGGTTGGCGCGCTGCACGGCGTTAAGCTCGATGGCGTTGCTGTATTGTCCGGTGTCAACGCTGGAAACAGCACCACCGCCCATGCCGATACGATAGTTGTCGCCACCCAGCACCACGATGATGTCGCCAGGTTCCGGCTCCAATTTCTTGGCATCCTGTTTCTTGGCAAAGCCGATACCGCCTGCCAACATAATCACTTTATCGTAGCCCAAGGTCTGCTCCTCTTGATGCTCGAAGGTCAGCACGCTGCCGTTAATCAACGGTTGCCCGAACTTGTTTCCAAAGTCGGAAGCCCCGTTTGAGGCCTTAATCAGAATCTCCTCTGGAGTCTGATACAGCCACTTGCGAGGTTCAGCCTGCTGTTCCCAGCTGCGATCCATCTCGGTACGAGGATAAGAAGTCATATACACCGCAGTGCCAGCCAACGGCAGACTTCCCTGTCCACCTGCCAAACGGTCGCGGATCTCACCTCCTGTTCCAGTAGCCGCCCCGTTGAAAGGCTCCACCGTCGTCGGGAAGTTATGCGTCTCCGCCTTCAGCGAGAGGATGGTGTCGATATTCGTGATTTGGAAATAATCCGCCTCACACTGTCCCTTAGGAGCGAACTGCTCCACTTTAGGACCGAGGATGAAAGCAACATTGTCTTTGTAGGCAGAGACCAACTTGTTCGGATTGGCTTTCGAGGTCTTCTTAATCAAGGCAAACAACGAGTCGCCCATCTTCTTGCCGTCAATGATGAAAGTGCCGTTGAAGATCTTATGACGGCAGTGTTCCGAGTTCACCTGAGCAAAGCCATACACCTCGCTGTCAGTCAGCTTTCTCCCAATCTTCTCTGAAATACCGTTCAAATAATCGATTTCTTCCTGACTCAAAGCCAGTCCTTCCTGGTCATTATAAGCGGCAATATCATCGATATGTCTAAGCGGCTCAGGCTTCCGGTTCACCGTGAAGACCTTTTGGTCCAGGTTGTGATACATCGCTTGCAGCATCGGGTCGTAAGGAGCGTCTTTCGAGGGCACCTCATGGAACTCCTCAATACGAACGATGCCTTCCACACCCATGTTTTGCGTGATTTCCACAGCATTAGTGCTCCACGGGGTAATCATCTCTCGGCGAGGGCCGATGAAATAACCTTTAACGGACTTTGTTTTTACAAGAGTGGCCTTCCCGAAAAGCCAAGATAGGCGGGACAGGTACTCCGAGCTCAACTCTGATATAGCATCAACAGCTATAACTCTTTGATTTCCAGACTGGAAGAAGCTTATCATAGAGGCATTGTATTTTCAATTAATATGCCTGCAAAGATAAACAAATAGTTGAATAATAAACGCCTAATACCTTGTATAATTAACATTTTTATAAAAAAGACACCCGTTTCGTGATGGTCCCAGCATCCGTACTCACACGAACCAAATAGACGCCTTTGTCGAGTGACGACAGGTCCAACACGACCTCATCCTCACCGACCTCATCCTCATAAACCCTTTGTCCGAGGAGGGAATAGACGGTTACATGCCTCATCCCTAAGGCTTTAATCGTGACAATACCCGAGGTGGGATTGGGATAGAGATTCACATAAGGACAAGGCTGGTTTTCCACGACCGACCAATTGGGGTCCCAAATCATACGAGCATATTCCGGGTGGTCAACAAAAGGATTACGGTTATGTTGATAGTCATTATAAATGGCATTGTTGCGGTCAATCTCTTTTTGGCTGACGGGATCCATTTCATTCCAGCGGAGCAGCAAGGCGAGGGCCCAAGATTTAATCTCCGATTTGGTGGTCATATCGCTCGAGCCCCAGCTGGAGTCCTCATTATAATAACGAACGCTCATATACATGATAGCACGGGCGAAGTCGCCTTTATAAGCATCGATAGGCTCAAACACCGTTCCCGAGAAGCCAGGTGTCTTGCAGCTACCCAACTTGGAACCATTCCTTGAGGTCCAACTGGCGGATTGCACCTCGCCAAATGCATAGTTATTCCTCTTGTTGTTTACATAACCATCGGTGGCGAAGATATGATGCAAATCCGTTCGTGCTGTGCCGTCGTTGTTGAACCAGCTCTGCGGCCAGGAATGCTCACGGTTGTAACAGTCGCCCTCATTGCCATAACTACCACACTGATCCGTTACCATCTGATAGGTATAAGGCGGAGTCCCTCCGGGAATGTCCGAATACATATCCCAGACCACGCCATTGCCTTTATTGTCGGTACTCCAGAAGGCATTCCAGATTTGCGCATAAGAAATCGAGGTATGGCCTTTGATGATGTTGTGCAAAGCCACCTTCAACGGATGGCCTGTCAAGCCATTGGCCGAATTGTAATAGTTGGATGGTGCCTGACCAAAGGCGAACAGCACCCCAAGAACGAATCCAAATAATAACACGCCTCTCTTCATAATTCTAATTTTTAAATTTTAAATTAAATCCGTAAAAAGGTAAAGGATGGCGATGACAATCAAAAACACCGCCCCCGAGAACTCAATAAAGCTGGTAGCCTTTAACATATTAGGGATATATACCACCTTGATGGAATGCCAAGCCCAAAAGAACCCAGCCACAGCAATCGCTAAGAAAAACCAGTGTCCGAAAGGCATATAACCCTCGCTACACACCCCCAGCAGCAAGGTATTCATCCCCGAGATGATGCCCAGCAGCAGAAATCCCCAGTTAGAGGTGAATGAATAGAGGTGTTTGGCTTTCAGGACCTTCATGGCGTCAATGATCATCTTGACCGCCACCACCATCATCATGGCAAAGGTCACATACCGCATCAAGTCGCCGAACATGTAACCAATCAGGGAGCCGATGAGGTAGCCCAAGAAAGCCATCAGCGCCTGAGTGACGGCAAAAATCAACGACACGAGAAAACGTCTCGAAAGGGTACTTTCCTCCGCAGGTTCCAATCCAACCGCCCACGGCACAATGCTGGAAGTCAAAGCCAGACAATAAATGATTCCAATAATGATTGCAGCAGTAGTCATGGCGCAAAAATATAAATAATCGGCGAATTAAACGAATTAAGCGAATAAAATAACGGCGAATTAAATGTCGGCAAATTAAATGTCGGCGAATTAAGCGAATTTGGCGAATTATCTATTAGTAAGAAAAATTCGCTTAATTCGCCTAATTCGCCGACAAAACAAATTCGCCTAATTCGCCGATAAAAACAAATTCGCCGGATTTAAAGTTGTTAGGGTACCCTGCTAGGGAACACAAGATTTTGATTCTCAGGATTTTTCGAGAGGTAAAGATAGCCTTGACCAGGCTCCAAGGTCTGAAGGTTGCCCGTCCATCCCCCCTGCAAGGTGTCGTAGATGGAGAAGCTCATCTGACCTTTAATGAGGTCGGATTGAGCAGGTTGAAGGCCTGAAAGAGCCTCGATAAGCGGCATGGAAGTGTTCATTGGATAACCTATCCAGTTCCAGCCAGGTTTCAGCTCGATCGGATGTTCGGCAGGATTCGCCTGTTGCCCAGTAAGCGTGAGTTGCATGTCGTGATTCACCAACACCAGATACATCTGCGTGTTGTCGAGCGACGACAAGGTGCCAGCCCATTCCTCGTTACCGTAGCTGACGAAATAATCCTGCGACTTGACCACCGCCGTCTCACATTCCGAAGCAATGGCATTCTGCATCTCCATCAGCGACTGAGGACGATAATCCACATAACTGGAAATCCAATTCCAACCTTGCGACAACAAAAACGTCTGTCCGGAAACCGCAGGAGGTACGTCAAAGAAATTGGCCACCAAGTCGCGCTTGCCCGTCACCACGAAAGTATAAACAGGATTGGTGGAAACCACTGCCCTATCGTCCTCCTCCGTCCAGTAATGGAACCAGCTGCCCTCGTCAGCCACAGCGGTCAAGGTACATTCCTCTCCGTACAAATAAGAACCCGAGCCTTGAACATTACCGCTCCCACCTGTATCACCCGTGACGGCCACGATGGGGACCTCGTCCTCCACCGTAGCAAACTCGAAGAGATAGGGATTGCTCGCCTTGCCCAGCATGGCATCGGCAACAAAGGTCACCGTGGAGGTCTCGGCCATCAGCTCCGCCTCGGTCTCATCGTCATACAACCTGAAAGAGATCTCATCACCTGTCTCACCGCTCACCGAGAGGAATACCAGATAACGGTCAACACTGCTGAAATACCGTAACGACTCACAACCGCGACATGACCCTCCGCAAAAAGCACCCACTTCCATCGTCGTTCTGGGAATCTCCGCCTCGTTGATGCGAATCACCCCTACCATGGTCATGGTGTTCGCGAATTCATGAGGATTGAAATCCCAATGTCGCTGTGCTTGGGCGCTGATGGCAAGAATTGCCATCAGCGCTATAGTTAATATATTTTTCATAGAAATATACTATTTATCTAACAATCATTTTAGAACAAGAAACGCCCTTGCCATCCACAGTCACTTTCACAGCATAGACACCAACGGTGTCGGGAGCTTTAATCTCGAAGGTCTCGCCCTTTACCCTTTCGGATGTCAACACATTACCCAAGGCATCCACGATTTCGACAGTCACTTCACCATGGGCAGGAAGGCTGATGCGCACCATTTGGTTGCGACGCACAGGATTGGGGTAAACAATCAAATCATTAACAAAGGTGTCATCCGTCACGTTGAACTTGGCAAAGCTGACCTTCAGCGGATCCTTGACAGCACCGAGGATGGCATCCTGTTCAAAACGGAGTGTTTCTGTGTTGTAGCCCACCTCGCCTGTTTCGGTGTCATAGAGCGCCCAACGCAGTTCTGCTTGCCCGATGCCCACAACGGTAAGGAAGGCAAGGTAACGATCCAAAGCCTCCACATACATCAAACGTGCACTGCCCCGGCACTCGTTGCCAGCAAAGGCAGCCAACTCGTAACGGCAGTCGCGGGCTTCCATGCCTTCGAGCTCCACCACGGCAACCACACTCATGTTGTAAGGATATGCGTTCACGTTTGCCACCCAATGACAGACTTCGTTAGTGCCATTGAAAACAGAGATGTCATCCTTAGCCGACACGGAATAGGTCAGCTGCGTCACACCACCATTCAGCGAATGGTACATGAAGCCCATGCCAGGTTTTAGCATTTGCAGCGCACCCGTCCAGCCAATGCCATTCACATATTGCGAGAACAAGCCGTGACTCTTGATTACATCGCCATCCTGAGCGTTGAATCCCGACAAGGCGTTGTTGAGCGAAGCCACGCTGATAGATGGATAGCCCACCCAGTTCCACCCAGTGTACAAAGTAACGGGATGCTGCGCCGGGTCGGTGAACGACCCCGTGACGCTCAGCATGGCCGGGGCATTGGTGTTGACCATATACATCGACTCAGGGTGAATCGCCTCAAGGGTGCCGGTCCAGCCGCTTTCGTCATACATGACAAAACCGTCGGTATGCGACTTAATCATCACACCGTTTTCGCCGAGGCTTTCTTCCATCATCAGCAGACCATTGATGCCGGTTTGGTCAATATAAGTCGAGAACCAACTCCACCCTGTTTCAAGGGCTGTGTTCTGCATGGGTATGAAGTTGAGAATCTGGGGAGCGTTGTAGCTGCCCACGATACCGTCAGCCTCAAAAGGAATCACGGTGGTGCATCCTAACATCGACTCCTCTCCCGTGTTATGATCATAAAGGCGGAAGCTGATGAGGTCACCCGACTCGCCAAAGAGGGTAAGGAACACCAAAGAACGATTCAAGGCAGGGTAAGTGGTCAGCAGTTGGCTGCCTCGGCACTCGTCACCACAGAAGGCACCGACTTCGAGGTAGTTGCTGCTCTGCTCCACTCCGTTAATCTGAACTACGCCGACCAGTGACATGTTATGGCTGAATTGGTGCATGTCGCAATGATAATGATTCGAGGTGGGGCCGGAACCTTCAATGATGTTGAAGAACTCCTCCCAATAAGGAGCGGAGCGGTAAGCCTCGCCCGAACCGACTGGAACAAAAACAGGGATGCTGCGCGACACGGTGCCAAAAGTACTGGGACCGATGGTCGGCGGAGTGACAGCAGCCACAGTGATATCCGTGACGGTGGAGCAACGTTTGAAAGCGAAGTTAGGGATGTTCTGCACGTTCGCACCGATGTTGATATGCTCCAAAGACACGCAATCGTAGAATACCGGCTCCTGGGCACTGCCCATCACGGTGCAGTTAATCGCATTGTAGTTGATGGTGGTCAGCTCGTCGCACGAAGCGAAAGCGTTGCCATAGACTTCGAGAAGCGACTCCGGCAAGGTGATTGCTCCACGCAGACTGCCACAATTGAGGAAAGCCTCTTCACCGAAATAGGACAGCCCGTCAGGAATAATGACAGAGGTGAGATTGCCGCAATTACGGAATTCTCTTTCATTAAGAAAGGTCAAGCTGGTAAAATACTGAAGCTCATCAAAAGAAGTAATCGGTTCATCGTCAAATCTTCTTCTCAAGCTGGTCACAGCAGCAGCCTCATCATAGCTCATAGCTCCGTCACCGTCTGTATCCCAATAAGCAACGCAAATGGATTCCACCAGAGGATCAGCAAAGTCGATAACTTGGTCAACTGGTGCAGAGAAAGCAGCGATTAGGTTTCTTGGTCCATCCACCGTAAAAGTATAGGTGGCATTGGTGGAGACCTCCATTCCATCCTCCATCCATCGTGTGAAACGATGGCCAGGATTTGCCGTGGCAGTTAACGTACAAGTCTCACCAATAACGAAACTCCCTGCCCCACTCACCGTGCCGCGACCCTCCACGTTGGGAACCGCAGAGATAGTCACTGGATTAAAAGCATCGTCGCAGTTCATATCGAATTCATAGGAAAGGCTGCCGCTTTGGTTACTATCAAAAATCGGATAACCGTTTTCAAATTTCACGGTATAATATAAGTAGTAATAAGTACTCCCATACCATTGCATCACCACATGACTTCCCTCAGCAATATGAAGCGTGTAGGTGTGAGTACCATACTCAAGATAGATCATTTCATTCAACCCATAGTCATTGGTAATCGACAAACGAGGATAGTTTTCGTCATAATAAGGATCCGCAGTAGTCACCATGGTTAATATGACATCGCAACCAGGTATTTCAAAGTTGGCCACCAGAGGTCTGTTGCCTGTGACCGTAAAGGAATAGGTTGGATTAGTGGAGACCACTTGACCGTTTTCATCGGTCCAGTTGACGAACTCATAATATTCGTTCGGAGTGGCAACAAGAGTACAGGTCTGACCAGGCTGGTAGGATCCTGCACCTGTCACCGTGCCGCCTTGAGATGGGTTCACTTGAACAACCACTAAATAACTGCTTTCATCGTTGATTTTGACATAGTCCATTGAAAAATTGATGACATCAGACCAATCAAAGTTGCCACGGAACTCCACTTGGTAGGTGTTGACCTGTAGGCCTGCAAACTGAGGAATGGGAAGTGTTGCAAATACATCATCACGGTAATATTTAAGACAACCACTATTGAGATCCAAGATAAGCTTCTCATTCATCCAAGTATTATAAACCTCACTACAAATCCGATAACTATATTCATCATAATCGCTAAAATAATACAAGACAATGGAGCCACCTTCATACAAAATACTGATAGAAGTTGAAGATCCATTATTTAGATTTAATATGTAATTAATTCTACTATCTCCAGATTGATGGATGAATCGCCTCTCAATGAGAATTTGGCCATTATCAGGCATTGACAATGGCGTTGTCATAAGAGATGGACTTACATAATTATCATCCCAACCACTACAAACAAGATTGATGTTTCCACCCGTCTCGGTGACATTACCCTCAGTAATCCATAACGACTGGTTGACCACTCCATCGTTGAAATCATCTGACAAGGTTTCCAACACAAAGTTGGCCACCAAATGCCGATCAGAAACAACTGTAAAAGAATAAGTACGATTGGTAGAAACCACCTGACCGTCTTCCGTCCAATTCACAAACTCAAACGCCCCTAAAGGTGTTGCCGTAAGCGTACAGGTCTGACCTTGAATAAAGGTACCCGCGCCACTCACAGTGCCACAACCCACAGTATTAGTAGAAGCAGTAATGGTCCACTCGCAAGGATTTATTTCCTGAAGATTGACGAAACTGCCCCAAGTTGAAGCATCCTGATAGTCATCCAAAGCACCACAGGGAACATACACAGGAATATTGGCAGGAACACTGGAGAACACGTTACTTCCTGTAGTAGGAGGTAATTGGGCACGAATCACAAACGATGTGAAACCAGCACAAGCACCAAAGAACGCACTGTTACCAATCTCCGTTAGCGACAATCCCAAGGTCAAAGTTCCTGAAAAACCACTGCACCCCATAAAAGCGTTAGCTCCAATATAGGTCACGGCATTGGGAATGGTCAAACTACCGGTAATGCCGCTGAAATCCGACAAAAAACCGTCAGGGATTCTTTGCACATTCTCACCAATATTCAAATGATGCAGCGAAGTAACTCCTGATAACCAAGACGAGTTAAAAGCCGTACAATTCTTAGCATTGAAATTCAGGGTAGTGAATCCAGTATTGGCAAAAGCGTTTTCCCAAATTTCTCTAACCGATTCACCAATTGTCAACGAACCCGACAAACCCGTACATCCATTGAAGACACCCCCTCCTATATAAGTTACAGCGTTGGGAATATTCAAACTACCCGTAAAGCCAGTACATCCATTGAAGGCACCCCCTCCTATATAAGTCACGGCGTTGGGAATATTCAAACTACCCGTAAAGCCAGTACATCCATTGAAGGCATTCCCTCCTATATAAGTCACAGCGTTAGGAATATTCAAACTACCCGTATAGCCCGTGCAACCCATAAACGCTCCACCTCCAATATAATTCACTGAATTTGGAATCACTAAGTTACCCGTCACCCCTGTAAAATACCTAAAGCAATTATCAGGAATCCTTTGTACAGCATTGCCAATATGCAAAGTGGTAATCATCGGAAGCCCCTCAAAAACAGTAACGTAACCATAATACCAATCCCAACTACCTTCCCAATGTCCCGTTTCAATCCAATTATCATCCTCATCTAAATATCCATCATCAATATAAACATAATATTCATTGTAATAGTAATATTCAAGGTAGTCAGAATAAGTATCACAATTCACAGCATTGAAATTCAGTGTGGTGAAGTTGTTCGAATAAAAAGCTCTTCCACCAATCCAACTAACAGATTCCGGGATAGTCAAAATTCCCGTAAATCCACAGTCATAAAAAGCGAGATGACCAATAGAAGTCACATTCCCGGAAAGTGTAAGCGAACCCGTAAAGCCACTACAGCCTCTAAAAGCCGCTTCACCAATGGTAATCATTGAATTAGGAATCACTAAACTGCCTGTAAGGCTATTGCAGTCCTTGAAAGCACTATTCGCAATGGCCGTCACGGCATACGCAGAACCATAATACGTAACGCTTGAGGGAATCACCAAATTACCTGTGGCATTGGTGCCATCCACGTGCCCTGTCAAGGTCACAGTAGTTCCATCCTCGTTGATGGTGTAATTCAAATTGCCCACAGAAAAATCCTGAGCCATTACTTTTGTCACGCCCACCACACCCAGCAGCAGGACAAACAAAGCGGCATAAGCCACTTTCATGAATTGTAAATGTTTGTTTTTCATAATATTAAAAAATAATAAACAAAATAAATTGTGTTTCATGACATGATAAAGCAAAAATAAGCAACTATCAGTTATGTCTGAACAAAACAACACTAACTTATTTTACCAAAAAAGATGAATCTTTTTACCACAATGGAATTGAGAATTGAGAGTAGAGAATTGAGCATTAGGTTAGGGATTAAAGCCTCTCAGAAGGAAGAGCCGAAGGAGAAAAAATCAGGATGGAGAGAGGAAAAAAAATCTCAAAATCACGGGATTGCGAATGAAACGAATAAAATATCGGCGAATTAAGCAAATTTGGCGAATTATCTATTAGTAAGAAAAAATTCGCTTAATTCGCTTAATTCGCCGATAAAAAAATTCGCTTAATTCGCTTAATTCGCCGACAAAAAAAACGCTTAATTCGCCGTTATCTCAAGCGTTTGAATTGGCAGGTAAAGTGACGCATCAGCTCGGCTTCCCAAGTGATTTCCAGACCACGTTTGATGCTGTCGCGGCGGTCATAGACATTCTTCAATGCAGCGGCAATCACATCCATGTGGTTGTTGGTATAAACACGACGAGGAATGCAGAGACGCACGAAGTCGTTGCCACCGAAACGGTTCTGGCGAGTGACCGGGTCACGGTCGGCCAGCACGTAGCCAATCTCGCAGGCACGGATGCCAGCTTCAAGATAAAGTTCGCAGGTCAAGGTCTGAGCCGGGAACTCTTCTTTGGGAATCTGAGTCAACACCTTGTCAGCATCAACGAAGATGGCGTGACCACCAGCAGGACGCTGATAAGGAATGCCATACTCGTCAAGTTTCTTGGCAAGGTATTGCACTTGCTTGATACGGGTTTCCACCATGTCGAATTCGATGTTTTCCTTCAGACCGACAGCCAGAGCGTCCATGTCACGGCCATTCATACCACCGTAGGTGAGGAAGCCCTCGAAGGGGATGCAGAACAGCTTGGCACCTTCGTACCAGTCTTTCTTGTTGGTGGCGATGAAGCCGCCCATGTTCACGAGGCCGTCCTTCTTGGCGCTCATGGTCATGCTGTCGGCATAGGAGAACATCTCCTTGCAGATCTCGCGAAGGGTCTTGTCGGCATAGCCTTCCTCGCGGGTCTTGATGAAGTAGGCGTTCTCGATGAAACGGGCACTGTCGATGTTGACCGGCACGCCGTATTTATGGCAGAGCTCGCAGGTCTCACGGATGTTCTTCATGCTCACAGGCTGACCGCCAACGGTGTTGTTGGTCACGGTGAGGACCATGAACGGCACATTGCCCTTGTTCTCTTGCAGCACCTTCTCCAGTTTCTCCAAACTGACGTTGCCTTTGAAAGGCACTTCAAGCTGGGTGTCGTAAGCCTCGGGAACGGTGACATCGATAGCAAAGGCCTTACGGCTCTCGATGTGTCCCTTGGTGGTGTCGAAATGAGCGTTGCCTGGGATGACCTGACCTGGTTTCACGAGATAGCTAAACAGCACATTCTCAGCAGCACGGCCCTGGTGGGTGGGGATGACAAACTCAAAGCCTGTAAGTTCGGTGATGGTGTCTTTCATGTGGTAGAACGAGCGGGCACCACCGTAGCTCTCGTCGCCCATCATCATCGCACTCCACTGGCGGTCGCTCATGGCACCGGTGCCAGAGTCGGTAAGCAAGTCGATGTAAACATAGTCGCTCTTCAGCATGAAAATGTTGTTGTGGGCCTCTTCAAGCCACTTCTCGCGTTGTTCTCTTGTGGATTTCTTAATGGGTTCAACCATCTTGATTTTCCACGCTTCTGCAAATGGTAATTCCATGATTTATAAGTTTTAAAGATGAAAATAATCGATTATGGTTTTTCATTAGGGGTTGAAAAACAATAAAAAACACCCCAGTTTCCAAGCTAACACTCAGAAACGGTCACGTTCTTTGACGTTAAGGTAAATCGTTTTGCCAACAATTCTTAGCATGGGTATGCTTTCAAAAAACGGTCAAAGATACGAAATATTCCGGAAAAACAAGAAGATTTGTTTTTTTATAGCGCCCTAAGGGCGCCTGCTTCTTGTTACTTTTGGCTTGATCCAAAAGTAACCAAAAGATCAAGGCCAAAAATAACGGCCCACCGCACGGCCGTTCTAAAAGGCTGAGCCGTCAAGGCGGGGAGTGCCTTCGTACCGAAGGCAAACGCTCCGCTGAAGCTCCGCGCCCCGCCCTGAGGCTCAAGCCTTTTAGCCCGTCCTTGGGGCAGCCGCTGCTCCGATTTTTGGCCTTGGCCACCGCGCCCAGCCCGAGGAAGTGAGTCGTGCTTAATATTATAAGCAATAAAAGACCCGCTGTTTCGTTCTATTCAAAAACAATAGTTATATGAAAAAGAGTCTTGGAATAATACTGCTTCTCTTGGCTCCGGTTTTTGCGTTTGCAGACGTATGGAAGGAGCCCGAGACCAAAGACTACTATAATGCAGACAGTTCCTACTTTGCTAGGATTGTTCCCATAAATATTCCCGACAACTACTATAGTTGGAAAAACGCCTCATCAAAGAAAAAACAAAAGTATCTGCCTACCGACACCATCATCACCCCCTGCTACGCAATGATGTTTAAGGTGGCCGAACAAGGAGACAGCTTGGTTTGGAAGAAAGATTTGGTCAATCCTATAGCTCCTGTAACAGCCATCGTTTCTTGTGATGGGAAATACCTGGTCACCTTTGATAATTGGCACGAATGCGGCTACGGTGACAACGTGATGGTATGTTATGATGAAAATGGAAACCTAATCCAGAAGTATTCGCTTAAAAACATTTCACCTTTTCGAATAGAAGAATATGAGATGAGCATTTCATCGATTTGGTGGCGATGTGGGGCCGAGTTCTTTGATAATTACAGAGTTAAAGTTTGTTTTGAAAACAACGGAGGAGATCAAGCCGGAATCTATTACAATTTAAAGACCCAGCACTTCTCGGAAATTCTCAGTGAAGAATACGATGCGTATCATAGGGATTTTGAATTCAAGCCATTTCAGCCTTTAGATATAGCCGTTGTCTTGAATTATACAAATCCTTTTTTCAACCATGAGGAAATAACTGATTATACACCATATCAAAAAGGCGAAGAGCATCTTAAGTTCTTTTACGAGAGCCTCAGGAAAAGGATCGATGCCAGTCCTAAGCTTATCGGTGAAATTGACAGACGCCAAGTGGTGAAATATGAGAAGAAAGGCCGCAAAGAAGCCATCGTGTATAAAAGTTACGAATATGACGAGCGTGAACCTGGCATTTGGGTCGCTTATTCCGAAAACAAGGGGAAGACATGGGCTTTCTATTACACGGGAATCTCTCATTGTCAACCGTTTTGCTTAAAATCCCAATCTAATCTACCTTTGTTCAATAAGGATGGCGATTTACAACTGGAAGCTTGCATGCTTCGCCAGATCACACCGCACCTATTGGGCCAAGGAGCGAATTATGAACTTGTCAAAGATGGTTTGTTGTTGACTATTGATTTTGAGACCTTACGACGGGACACCGACGGCGATGGACTGACAGATATCGCGGAAGCCAAATTCATGACCAATCCTCTCCTTTCCGACACCGACAATGATGGCGTTGAGGATGGTCTTGATTTGAATCCAAGAATGTCACTGCCCCGCTCTGACAAAACGGTTGTCTTTGAAGATCTTGTTGATTATGTTTTTGCCGACACTATTCCATTGACTGTTTCTGAAGCGCGTTACGCAAATCCGAAGACAAACACCGTCATGATTGTCACGGACGACCCCGACCTTCAAGCCATTCAACCACGAATCCAACGCATCATCTTCATTACTCCTGAGGAACTTGAGAAGGCCGGATGTTTTTATCTCCCCATTGAGCAATTACACGTGTCTCCGATGTTCAAGCTTGACAACGAGGATGACACCTATTATGTTTCCAAATCGGATCGTCATGGTTTCTGGGACTTCATAGTGAAGCGTATCAATAACGGTTGGACCAAAAAAATGGTCTCGTCGGGAATCTTCTAAATTTAGAGTATTCAAGTTGGCCGTCACCGCCCCGGGCTGGGCAGGCGGGCCACGGCCCAAAACCGGAGCAGCGCCTGCCAAAAGGGCGGGCTAAAAGGCTTGAGCCTCAGGGTGGGGCGCGGAGCTTTAGCGGAGCGTTTGCCTTCGGCACGAAGGCACTCCCCACCCATGAGGGTCAGCCTTTTAGAACGACCGTGCGGTGGACCGATGTTTTGGGCCTTGATCTTTTGGTTACTTTTGGATCAAGCCAAAAGTAACAAGAAATACTATTGACAATTAATTAATTTGTATTATTTTTGCAATGAAATTAATATAAAAATCATTTGTTATGTCAACAAGTACATTACAAATCCGAATAGAAGACAATCTAAAAGAGCAGGCCATCGCCCTGTTCGACCGTCTTGGACTTGACCTCCCAACAGCGGTCAGAATGTTTCTAAAACGGTCCGTGGCCGAAAACGGCGTCCCCTTCGACCTAAAAGAAACGCCACGTGTTTCAACCGAGGGAATTGAGCTGCTGTATGCGTTGAATGCTGATGCCATAAAAAATGGCAAAGCAGGAATGACCGAAGAGGAAATTGAAGCTGAAATAGCCTCTCTTCACAACGAAAACAACCCATAACCATGGTTTTCGCTGTAATTGATACCAGTGTTATTGTTTCTGCATTGTTGGCACAAAACAGAAACGACTCGGCTCCTTTTTCCGTGTTGAATGCGGTTTTTAGAGGAGTCATCATTCCCATCGTTTCAAATGAAATTTTAGAAGAATACCAGGAGGTACTGAACAGAGAGAAATTCGGTTTCGACAAAAAGAAAATCGAAAAGTTTTTGGATCAATTCAAGGCCCAAGCCTCAATCATCAATCCTCCACACACGAACAAAACACTTCCTGACAAAAAGGATGTTTGTTTTTATGAAGCGGCGATGGTATATTTGGAATTAGGAGGAATCCTCATCACGGGTAACATCAAGCATTTTCTAGATTGTCCCTTTGCCGTAACGCCAGCTCAAATCAAAGAAAAACTAAAACTATAAAAACCATATTATCATGTTCAAACTCAAATCAATCCTTTTAGCTGGTCTTTTGCTGTTCGGGCTCAACGTCACAGCCCAAGAAGACCAAGAAATGCTCGATGGAGCCTGCTGTACCAGCATCATGGTAGGCAAGAAAGCGTCCACTGACGGCTCTGTCATCACCTCACACACCTGCGACGGGCGCTACCGCACCTGGATGCGCTGGGAACCCGCCGCCGACCACGAGAAAGGCGAGATGCACAAAGTGTACAAAGGCACCATGCACACCGAGGACCCCTTCGACAACCGCAAGGTGGAACTCGCAGGTGAGATCCCCCAGGTGGAGCACACCTACGCTTACCTCAACACCGCTTATCCTTGCCTCAACGAGAAGCAATTAGCCATTGGCGAGACCACTTTCTCGGGTCCCGACACCTTAGTCAATAAAGACGGCATGTTTATGATCGAGGAATTGGAACGCGTGGCTTTGATGCGCTGCGACAACGCCCGCGACGCCATCCAGCTCATCGGCAAACTCGTCAAGGAATATGGCTATGGCGACGGTGGCGAGTGCATCACCATCGCCGACAAGAACGAGGTATGGCAGATGGAGATCCTTGGCGAAGGCCCCGACAAAATCGGCGGCGTGTGGGCAGCCAAACGCATCCCCGACGACGAGGTGGGTGTCAGCGCCAACATCGCACGCATCGGCAAGCTCGAACGCAAGAGCAAAGACTTCTACTGCTCCGACAACTGCGAGAAGGTCGCCAAGAAATACGGCCTCTGGGACGGCGAAGGCGACTTCATCTTCTGGAAGGCCTTCCGCGCCGAATATGGAGGCGGCAAGAACTACAGCGACCGCGAGTTCTTCATCCTCAGCCAGCTGGCTCCCTCATTGAACCTCAACCGCGACATGCCCGAGCTGCCTTTCTCCGTGAAACCCGACGAGAATGTCGATGTCCGCAAAGTGATGGAGCTCTTCCGAAGCACCTACGAAGGCACTGACATGGACATGACCCGCAACATCAAGATGGTGACCAAGAAACGCCAGGACGACGGCACAGTCACTGAAGACACCATTATCAGCCCTATCGCCAACCCCTGGATGAACGGTACCATGCAGAACACACTCAACTTCCTGGCTCCCGAGACGGTGAAGTTCCAACGCACTGTGGCTGTAGCTTGGAGCAGCTATCATCACATCATCCAATGCCGTAACTGGATGCCCGATGAGATTGGTGCCATCTGCTGGATGGCCTGCGACAACCCGGGACAAAGCCCACGCATCCCCATCTTCTCCGGCTCCACCACCCTGCCTGAAGGATTCGACAAATGCGGTCAGCTCCGCTATCGTGAAGAAGCATGGATTTGGCATTACCGCAAAGCCAATAAATTAGCCACCGTGATGTGGGGCCGCACCAAACCCGTCCTCATGGGCAACGCCAACCGTTTCGAGGACAAGGCCTTAGAAGAAATCCCCGCACTGGAAACCAAAGCGCAATCGCTCCTCCTAGACGGCAAAAAAGAAGAAGTCACCAAGATACTCAACCAATACACCAACGACTTTGCCGCTGCCACCCGTCAAACCTGGAAGGAGATGGAAAGCCAGTTCTGGTATTGGTTCAGCATGGGGTTTTAGAAGCTGAAAAAACTTAAAAGCTGCTTCTTAAAATCAGAAATTAAACATCACACTGCCGATGACGGGACGGTTGATATAAACCGGATATCCCAAATATTGAGCAGTATAGTCTTTTTTGAAATGATTCATCAACCCATAGCTCGTAGAGAGCTTAAAGGTAAGGTCGTTGTGTGTGATGCCGATACCATAGTCAAATGTCAACCCTATCCACCTCCAATTGGTCGGGCCACCCACATCCATAGAGCTGCCAAAAACAAAGGTATCGCTCCCCAATGTTCCGCCTGCTTTACGAAACACCACGAAATCGACACAAGGACCCGCGAACAAAAGAAGTTCAGTGGCCGAGCCTAATTTGTCATGGTACTGAATCATCAAAGGAATTCTTGCCGTTACCTCGTTGGCCCAAATCTTCATCATGTTATTATTTTCGTCCAAACCTGAATAATAAGGCCTGTTGTATTCAGCTCTGAAACCCGTCAACACGCCCAAGGGAGTTCCCTTGATCATCTTCTCATACTCGAAGTCAAGACTCGCCGCGAAAGCCAGCGTTCCTTGCTCAGCGACAAGATAGGCCATTGACACTCCGTTGCTTTGGAATGACTTCCCCATCAAACTGGCTCCAATAGCGTGATTGGAACTTTTTTCTTTTTTAAACCAATTACTCCAAAAGCCATCCGCTGAGGCTTGAAAGCAGATGCCCATCACAACTGCCAATAAAAAACATTTTTTCATCATAACCAATATTACTTTTTATTACTATTTGAATTGCCATAACGACAATTATTAAACAAAATTTAAACCATTTTATTATACAAAACAAAAAAAAGAGGGGACAACCCAAGGCTGTCCCCTCTCTAATGTCTTAATTATAATACTCAATTAATAGAAATCAACTCTGTTGTCTTGAATCTTAGCGTTGTTTCTAAGAGCGTTATAAACTCCGTTATTCAAGACTTTGTTGTTGAACTGTGAGGTCTTGTCTCTTAAAATCGTGCTGTAGTCAGTAGTAGCGGCAGGCTGCACAACCTTCACATTCTTGATGATGAATGCGCTGGAGTTACCGGCGATAGGGCCAACGACTTCACCTTCCTTCATGCCAAGGATGGTACCCACCATATCAGCTTCAACACCGAAATTGCCCAGCACACGTGATTCCAGATTGACATCTGACACTGAAGTGACTTCGGCACCAAGTTCTTTGGCCATACGATCATAATCGGTGCCACAAGCTTTCATCTTCTCAACTGCGATCTCACCTTTCTTCTTATTGAGGATTTGATACTTGGACTGTTCAATCACCTTCTCCAGCGGAGCGTATCCTTCGGGAACGATATCCGTCAAAGCAGCGACAACAAACATGTCATCCATCTCAAAAATTGAAGAGATGTCGCCTTTGTGAGTCTTCTCATCGAAAGCCCAACGGACAATCTGGCGTGGATTATCAATACCAGTAATCTGATAGGTGGAACCCGACATTCTCGGCATGGTACGTTTGGTAAGACCCTGTTCCTCAATAGCAGCGTTGAATTGGTCGTAGGTGCGGTTTTCAGTGACGAACTTGTTAGCCACTGCGAACACATCCTGATAGGTCTTGGTGCTGAAAGTGACATCATGCGTCAAGACGGCCAGGCGAGCTTTAGGCTGCATCTCGGTTTTGCCAGTCACTTTGATGACATGGTAGCCGAAGGGGCTTTCCACCACGCCGATTTGACCGACAGCGTTTTTCATCACATACTCGTTGAAAGTCGGGACCATGGCACCGTCAACAAACCAATCGAGGTCGCCACCCTTTTCGGCAGAACCTTTATCGCTTGAGAACTTGGTTGCCAGTTCAGCAAACAGCTCGGTCTTTTTCACGTTCTTTTTCAAGACATTTGCCAGGCTGTCGGCCACTGCTTGGGCTCTTTCTTTGGTGGTGATGGTATCCTCGCTGCGAAGTGCTCCGGCGTAAGGAATCAAGATATGGCTGGCTTTCAATGAGTCGGCACGATTCTGGAGTTCAACGATACGAACCAGGTTGTAGGCTTCATTGTCAAAATAAGGGCCATACACAAAACCAGGCTGGTTGCCATCATCGAAGATCACTTTCTCGATAGCGGCAGGAACATCGGTGCGGCTCTTCCAGGTGCTGTCATAACGCTGATCAGAGTTAGCGTTGACAAAGCTGGCGACATTGTCGGTACTGGTGAAATCATCCTTCATCTCATTGATAGTCTTAAGAGCGTCTTGTCTGTCCTCAGCTGACGGTTTGATGTCGAAAACCACATATTCGATGCCACGGTTCTCATCCGTCTCGAATCTGTATTTGTTCTCTTCATAGAACTTCTTGTTGTCTTGATCGGTGACCACAACGGTAGAATCAGGAATGCTGGAGTAACGCAAAGCCACGACATCAGCGGTAGCTTTGACATTCTTGTTCTCGTAGTATTTCTGAGCCAACTTGGCGGGGACAAAATACGAAGCCTTAATCAGGTTGTTGAACTTGGTCTCCAGGCGGTTTTCCTTGATAGCGTTTTCAAAATCAACCCATTGGTTGCGGTTCTCAATCGGATAGTTATCGAGGTTCTGCATGTAGTTCAACAGACCCTCACGATTGAAGTTACCCTGGCCGTCCGAGAAGTTCTGAACCACCCACTGGTGCGGCTCTTCACCAACAAACTGATCATACAGCTCTTCAGCGGTGACATTAATGCCAAGTTTATCATATTCCTTGGTCATGATATGATCTTTGATCATCTGTTCCAACGTGTTGTTGTAGGCACTGTAAGTCTGAGATGAAGTGAGGTTGTTGCCGTAGCTACGCTTCATGTTTTCAAGGTTCTTGTTCTTTAGGTCATCAAAATCTTTGTAAGGGATTTTTTCACCATCAATCACCGCCACGTTATACTCGCGGTTTCTTCCAGTGCTTTGGAAAAGGTCCTGAAGGACAAATGCCAACAAGGCAAGTCCAATGATTGCAATCAACAATCCTGAACGTCTTCTGATTTTTTCAATTGCTGCCATAATGCTTTTTATTTATTATTATATTTATCCAAAATTTGAGCCTGCAAATTTAGTAAAAGGATTTCAATCTACGCAAGAAAGTGAAAAAACTTTCTAAAAAATCCTTTATTTTACTCTTTTCAGCTCCACTTCCTCAAGCTTCATGTCGGTGGCTTTGAGGATTTTAACTCTAAAATGACCAATTACAAGCTCCTCTCCCACTTCAGGGATATTTTCATAGTAATGCAGAATCATCCCTGCCAAAGTCTCATAATCGTCAGAGGTTGGCAAATCCAACCCATACGTCTCATTAAGATAATCTATCTCAAGCCTTGCCGAAAACACGTATGTATCTTCCTTAAGCACCTGTTCGGTCTCATCCTCCTCGTCATATTCATCTTCAATCTCGCCAAAAATCTCCTCAATCACGTCTTCCATGGTGACAATACCCGAGGTACCTCCAAACTCATCGACCACTGCGGCGACCCCTTGATGTTTTTGAATAAAATGCTTCAGCAGGCGGTCCGCGGTATAGGTTTCAGGAAAGAAATCGATGGGTCTGACCAAGTCGGCAGCTGTAACATCACGTCTGAAAGCGATGGCATTCACCACATCATTCAGATGCACATAACCCACGATATTGTCAATTGTCTCAGAATAAACAATCAACTTTGAGTGTTTGGTCTCCTCGAAGCGGTCCTTCAAGAATTTCAAGTCATCCGTGATTTTCACTGACTCAATCTCATTGCGCGGAGCCATGCACTCACGCAGTTTGACCGAGCGGAAATCCATGGCATTCTGGAACAACTGGATTTCCTGCTGAATATCCTCGTCGGCCTCTTTGGGATCGGCATACTCGGTGATGTAATCGTCAAAATCGACTGTGCTGAGCTGATACTCCTGTTGATCCATCCTCATTCCAAAGAACACGCGGATGATCACGTATGCAATACCAGAATAGATCAAAGTCAGGGGGTATAAGAGATAGAAACAGAGTACCGTTGGGAAGGCGAAGAAGGAAAGGATGGCGTTGGGGTTGAGGCGAAATAGGATTTTAGGAAGGAACTCAGCCAGCACCAGCACAATCAAAGTGGAGATGATGGATTGCAGCAAGAGGATGAAAAACTCCATTTCGAGCGAAGGAGGGAGAATCCACTTCACCACAGGAAGCAACAGCCGGGCAATGGCGATACCATATATAATATTAGCGATGTTGTTGCCAATGAGCAAAGAGGTGAGGAAATGCGAGGGACGCTTGAAAAACAGGCTGACGATTTTGGCAGAGAACCGGTTTTTTTTCAGATCCACTTCGAGCTGCAAGCGGTTGGTGCTGTTAAAAGCGATCTCAAGACCCGAGCACAGCGCTGAGAGAAACAAGGTTATCACTACTATGATCCAGTCGTTACTCATCGGTCCTCCTCCACTTCGAATGTCGCTTTTCCATTATAGATGGTATATTCCTCAAAGCCCTCCGTTGAGACCAGGCTATCCCCCATGATGTCCTTGTCGGGCATGACAATCCTGACCTTGGACCGTGTATAAAGCATTTTGGTGTCCTGATACCAATACAGTCGTTCGGACATCAACTTCTCTCCTTTGTTATGGTTTTCCACCACCACATTCCCTTCGGCCTCGACCATTTTTTCATCACTCCGGTGGAGACCGTAATCTGCGCTTATCTCAGAAACCACGCGGTGATGGTCATCAAAGATGGAGGCATGGAAACCTTCGGGGAACTCCAGGTAGCTGGAGTCATCACCCTGACGCACCATAACGGGAGCTTTCAGTTCCATTTGCACGATACCCGAGTCACTACGGTAAAAGACGATATCGTAGGCGACCACCCCTGAGAGTGTGTCGTCAGATGCCAACTGCTGGATGACAGATGTAGGGTTACCACACGAAAACAACATCACAGCCCATAAGGCTGTGATGTTATAGATTAGAAATCGTTTATTATTCAGCGACTTCACTGTGGCAACATACGGTTTATTTAGCTGCTCTGATGCTCGTGGATTCACCGATCCAGCCACCCACCGTGTAGGACTGTCCTTCCGAGAAGTCGTTAAAGAAGATCGTCTCGGTGCTGGGGAAGTGTTGTGAGTAAGAGCGGATGAGATCCGAAGCGCGGTTTGCCACTGAAGGATCGATTGTTTTGGCTTTCACCAGCTTGTCAACAGCGACCCAGAAGACCTCTTTACCACCGAACTTACTGTCGGCAAACGAGTTGGATGATGCTGCGTAGGCCATTCCGATGATGATGTAAGGTTCACCGGCGGTGGGGTCAACGGTAGCGGCTTTACGGGCGGCGTCACGAGCTTTGCCATAGCTGTTGGTGTTCAGATAGCAGTAAGCCAAGTTTCTGTAAGCTCTGTAAACGCGGTCGTTGTTAGAGGAAGCAGCTGCCTCCTCGAAGTATTTGGCTGCCTCGCTGTTTTTGCCATCCTTGAAGTACTTGATACCGATGTTGTAAGCAGATTCGGGGCTGGGTGCCTTTTCGTGCAGTTTGACACTGGCTTCGAGGAAGAGCTTTGAGTCGGTGCAGTCTTTTTTGTCGAGGATAGTGGTGATGCGTTTCAGGAGGTCGATATCATCCGGTGTCTCAGCCATCTTGGCAGTGAACACTTTGATAAGGTCATCGCAAGAAGCAAAAGGTTGGAAGAGGTTGTCGATGTTATTTTTCACACCTTTGTTGATGTTAATCGACTTCTCATTTTTTTCAATTTGCTTGTCGAAGCCTGCCACACCATCAGCATCGCCTGACTCTTCAGCATTTGTTCTAGCTTCAAGAAGCTGGGCTTCGGTCTCGGCCAGCACCTTGATGTTGTCGTCAAGCACCTCGGAGAGTTCCTGATAGACATTGATGATGGTCATTTTCTCAGTCTTGTTGTTGTTCACCATGTCGATGGTTGCCTTGAAGTATGCATCGATATAAGCGCCTTGCAGCTGTGAAGGATCCAGCGCGACGGCATCTTTCAGCACGTTATAGGCTTCTTCGTAACGGTTTTTGTTGTAGGTGTAAATCAAGAGGCCTTTTCTGCCCATGATGTTAGCCACCTGAGAGGCACCCGTCTTGGGATCCGTGGGGAAACATTTGGCGCGGGTATCCATCAGCAGGCAGAGCGTGTCGATGTAAGCATCCTTGTCTTTCGGATTCTGACGAATCATGTAATCGAGGATTTTCTCGCCATTGGTGTAGGTGTACTGAGTGGCACGCGGGCCCGTGAGGAACACCTCACGCCAAGCGGAAATCATTTCGTTGTTCACGGCATCGGGAGCAAACTTGGCAGTTTCCCACTGCTTGTAGGCTTCACGGAAGATACTGATCTTCTGTACGCAGTTGACACTGTCAGCACCATACTTCGATGCCGTAGCAAGATCCTGTGCGGAAACACTGAAGGCCATCCCCAATCCGACAGCCATCAATAATACTTTCTTAGTTTTCATCTCTGTGTATTTTTTATAGTTCAACTTTCAAATATTAGTTATATCTTCTTTTCACAAACCAGCGTTCAAAGATCGAGACACCCAGTGTGAAATTGACGTAACCCTCCTGGATGAGGTTTGCAGATTTCGTGCCACATTTTCCTATTTCCAATCCCAAATTCACTCCAGACTGAGAACGAGGCAGCGGAAGGGTTATTCCTGCGGTTACACCTATTTTATTAATAGCATGGTCGTCAATCACGAGAAAGGTCTTTTCATAAAAACCTCCCAGCCGATAGGAGACACGAGTCCAATAATTGGAGATGGAGGTTGAAGAAGGCAGATATTCCCCTCCCACAGCCAAACTCCAGGAGTCCGAAAGTCCTTCATTAACCCCGTTTCTCGCGAAGGCGCTCCAGTTGTTCCAATTGAAATCGGCTCCAATGACCCAACGTTTGTTCTTCTGAAGGGAGACACCAAAGCCAAATCCATGAGGCATGGTCAGCCTTGCGTCCTTGTTATGGTCATAGAAAATGGTATCAATCAAATATTCTATAGACTCGTCACCATTTGCGGCTAACTGTATTGAGCGGACAAAGAGCGTCTGAGTTCCACTCAAATTGACTTTTTGATTATAAGTTGCTCCTACCGACAAAGAAAGATTGTCGTTAATCTGGCCTTGATACATCACGCCATAATCAAACATAAAAGAGCTAATCATCACGTCACGGCTTCTACGAGAAGCAATCAGAAAAGTGGAATCAGGCCAACTCAAGGTCGTAGTGGATTTGCTATCACCGAAAACATAATTCACATTAGCGCCAATGGAGAAATGCTTTCCCAACCGAAACGCATTTCCAATGAACACTTGATTCAATCCGCCCTCACCTTGGAAAGTTTGGGCATATCTACCCAACGAGGCATCGTTGAAAGAGGTGACCACATGATAACCCACGCTACTATAGGGTTGCGCACCCAAAGCCACTTTCCACCAATTGGTGGGAGCAAAGCCCATGGCAACATAATCCAAAGAAGCACAATAGGCTTTCTCCGACATAACGGAAGTGCTGAAAGTGGAGTTTTTCACATACATGCCCGCATCAAAAAGGAACGCCAAGGTGTCAATCATAGCGTATGAGGCGGGATTTTCCGCATTCAACATCGTTTTTCCTGCCATGGCATTGGCTACGCCGCCCATGCCTTTCAGGCGAGCATTCATGGTCTTGCTGCGGACCTGACCCACACCAAACATGGAATAGGGAGAATCCACATTGGCCTGGGCATAAAACTCACTCATACAAAAAGTGAGGAATAAACTAATTATCAGCTTGTTAGAAATAAATCGCTTCATCATTGGTTGTTTCGGGGTGCAAATATCTGAAAAAAAACTGAAATTTTTAGAAAAAATTGTTGTCAATTCCAAAAATTGCTGTATCTTTGCAACCGCAAACAACGGGGTACCATAGCTCAGTTGGTAGAGCAACGGACTGAAAATCCGTGTGTCGCTGGTTCAATTCCCGCTGGTACCACCTCTTAAGCCGGACATTCGTTCGGCTTTTTTATTGCCCCAAAGGATTATATAACTCGTTGATTTTCTTAGCAATAAGACTTGCATCCATCAGCATCATACATTGAAAATGCCCTTGGGGGCAACGGTCATAACCCAACTTGTCGCAAGGGCGGCATTTCAAGGTGGTGTTTTCAATAACCACTGCTGGAGCAAAGCCCTGGGGATAATACGGAAACATGCCGAACTCAGGAACAGTGTTCCCCCACACGGAAACGATAGGCTTACGCAATGCCGCCGCGATATGCATCATGCCCGTGTCGTTGGTAAGCACCACACGGGATCGTTTCAACAGCGAGGCCGACTGTCCCAGTGTCAGCGTCCCACAGCTGTTCCATACCCTTGCTCCAATTTTCTGTTGAATCATCGCACCACGATCGGCATCTTCGGGACCACCCACCAGAATCACGGGCGCATCCAGAAGCTCACAAACCTCCACCACTTTGTCGGCAGGCAGAATCTTCGTAGCATGTTGTCCCCCAATGACCACTGCCACAAAACCCCTGCGGAAGGTCTCTGGAAGGTCCTCGTTACGAATCACATCTTTTTCTGAAATAAAGAAATCCAAGCCTTGGCCATCGTTATGAACTCCAAGGCGTTGAACAGCACTAAAATAACGGTCCACAATATGAGCCTTGGGAAGCCGCCCGATTTTCAGTTTGGTATATAGAAACTTACGAAAATCAAGTTTGGGAAAAGAAGCGGAAGGGCAACCGAGCGTCCACCTGACTCGGAACGAACGCCAGTTTTTATGCAGATCCACCACAAAATCATAGTGTTCTTCCCGAAGCTGGGCTAACAATTCATGCCAATTTCCGTGAAAGGCAATCACCTTATTAATATATGGATTCACCACGCAAAGGGATTGATAGGCCGGCTTGGTCAACACATGAAGCTCAACATCAGGCAATTGTGTTTTCACACAGCGGATAACCGGCGTGGTCAACACAATGTCACCAATGGAGCTGAAACGAATGAGAAGGACTTTTTTCACCACGGATTCGTTATTTTTGCAAAGATAAATAACAATTCAACAGCCGACAAATCAACAATTCATTATTTTTGCAAAAAATTGAAAATGAAGAAATATCAGAAATTATTGATGGCAGTCGCCAGCGGATTATTACTCTGTGCCTCATGGCCTGTGCGAGGATGTGCGGCCTTGATATTCATTGCCTTAGTTCCCCTGTTCTATATAGAAGAGCGCATCAGCAAAGGAGAGAAGGGACATATCTTCTGGCTGTCGTTTGTAACCTTTCTGATTTGGAACGTACTGACCACCTGGTGGGTATGGAACGCCACTCCAGCAGCAATCCTGGCATGGATTCTGAACTCGCTGTTTATGTCCACGGTGTTTTGGACTTTCCATGTCACGAAGAAGAAGCTGCATCACGACCGTTTGGGAAACTTCCTGCTTATCCCCTATTGGATGGCTTTCGAGTTTTTGCACTATTATTGGGCTGCCAAATGGCCTTGGCTGAGTCTCGGCAACGTCTTCTCCACCTGTACCACATGGGTGCAATGGTATTCTGTCACCGGAGTGGCGGGTGGTACTCTTTGGATCCTGCTGGTCAATCTATTCATCACTAATCTCATTACCTGTGAGAGGGAAAACGACAAAAAATCGATTCGTTGGAACGCTGCGGCTGTCATTGCGCTCATTGCCATACCCATCATCGGAAGTAAGATCGCCTACCAACACTATGAAGAAAAAGGGGTTGACACAGAAGTGATTGTAATTCAGCAGAACTGCGACCCGTGGAACGAACAATTCGACTCACAATATTACGACTCGACCATCCAAACCGATGTGAATCTGGCCGAAAAAATGATCACCCCCGACACCCGCTTCATCGTCAGTTCAGAGTCAGCCATCCAAGAAGGCATCTGGCTTGATAACATGAAAGAAGTGAGGGCGTTGAACATCCTGGGTGATTTTATCGAACAACATCCCTACTGCTGCTTTGTGATTGGCGGCACCACCTACGAATGGGTTCCCAAAGGCATGGAGGACGACTTCCCCGCCCGACAAATAGGGAACAGCAACCGGTATTATTACGCTCACAACTCCGCATTGCTTATCGACACGCTCAATGTGCAACATCGAAACAAGTCGAAGTTAACCCCAGCTGTGGAAGCCATCCCCGAATGGATGGGATTCCTGAAAAACTACAGCATCACCATGGGCATTGCCCGAGGCACGTTAAAGACCGATCCCACTTCACGAAATATGACCTTCGGCAAACACGTCGTTGGCGTGCCCATCTGCTATGAATCCGCTTTCGGAGGCTATGTGAGCGAGTTCACCCGCAAAGGTGCCGACCTGCTCTTTGTAATCACCAACGACGGCTGGTGGGGTGACACGCCTGGATATAAACAACATTTCGAGTTCTCTAAGCTTAGAGCCATCGAGAACCGTCGCTGTGTGGCTCGTTCAGCCAACACGGGAAAATCAGGATTCTTCAACCAAAAAGGCGATGTCATCCAATCTACCGAATACTGGAAAGAAGATGTCATCAAAGCCACTTTGAAAGCGAACACCGAGAAGACGTTTTACGCCAAACATGGGGATTATCTCTACAGGATTGCGATGTGGATGACCTTCGGACTGATTTTGGTCACCTTGGTTTTGACCATCGCTGAAGTTTTGAAAAAGAAGACCTCACGATAACAGTTATTGCGAGGAAGAACGACGAAACAACCCACCCATGAACACTTTCCGATTATCTCTTGGTCCATTCCAAGGAATCACCGACGCCCCGTTCCGAAACGTCTTCAAAAAACATTTTGGGGGTATCGACAAGTTTTACACGCCTTTTTTCACTGGCATCCAAAAAGATCACGCCAAGAACCTTCAAGTGGAAGAGATTGACCCTCGTTTCAATGATGTAGAGACCCTCACGCCCCAAATCTTAAGCACCGATGCCGAGGAGATTTTACGCTTCGCATCACAATGTAAAGAACTGGGATACAAAGAAATAAACTTAAACATGGGCTGTCCATTCCCCAGGGTCGCCAACAAAAAACGCGGATGCGGGCTACTGCCCTATCCCGAAAAAATCGAGGCAATGCTTTGCACCGTCTTTGAGCGCATTGACGTGAAATTCAGCATCAAATGCCGATCGGGGTATTTTGATCCTGACGAGATTGTACCGGTAATTGAGATTTTCAATCAGTTTCCGCTGAGTGAACTGATCATCCATCCACGCATCGGCAAACAGTTATATAAAGGCGAGGCCGACGTGAAACGTTTCGCAGAGCTAATCCCGATGGTCAAAGCGCCCCTGGTGTATAACGGCGACATCGTCTCTGTGGATAGCTTCCACCGAATCAGCGAAACGGTGGAGCCTGTCAGCGAATTCATGCTGGGACGAGGGGTGTTGGCGAATCCTTTCCTGGCGGAGGAGATCGGCGAATTAAGCGAATTAGGCGAATTTAATAGAGTCGGCGAATTAGGCGAATTAAGCGAATTTAGAAGGGTCGGCGAATTAGGCGAATTAAGCGAATTTAGAAGGGTCGGCGAATTATTATTTGAAAACAGAAAAGAGAGGCTGCATGAATATATCGTTGATTTATATGAAGAGAGACTACGGCATGCTGGTGGAAGCCCTAAGGTGTTGGGTAGGATGAAGGAACTGTGGTCCTATCTGATGTACTCGTTTGACGAGCCACAGGTTATCTGGCGCAAGATTAAGAAAATCAATGCGCTAAAAGAATACGAGGAAGCGGTGGAAACAATTTTTTTAGCGAATTAAGCGAATTTTTGGGGGAAGAGAAGTTCTTCAATTTTATAATTCGCTTAATTCGCCGACATATAATACGTTATTTGAGCCAATAAATGTAGTTTTCTTTGCGGGGACGAGCCTCTGGATATTCGCCGTCGGTATAGCCAAGGATGCAGTTTCCAATGCCCACGTACTTAGTGTCATCGATGCCGAGACCACGCAAGATGGCTTTGCCTTCTTCAGTCTCGAAAACCTCTTTGGCACGATGAATCCAGCAGGAACCCAAGCCTTTGGCATGAGCGGCATTCATCAAGTTACCCATCACCAAAGAACCATCTTCTTTCCATGTAGGAGCAGCAGTGCTGTCGGCCAGTACCACCAGCACCACAGGAGCACCATAGAAAGGATCGCTGTCGTTGTCAGGGCCGAAGACACTGGCGTTGAGCTTGCTCAGACGGTCGCGCACTTCGCGGTTAGTGACAGCAATGATAATGGGAGCCTGACGGTTCATGCCCGTTGGAGCGTAGGTTCCAGCTTTGCAAATCTCTTCAATCACCTCCATGGGAGGTATTTCATCGGTGTAGCTGCGCACGCTGCGGCGCGTCAGCAAGTCGTTCATCGTAGTGTTCATAGTAGTCTCGTTTTTGTTTTCACAAGCATTTTCATTGGCAGCTTTTTCGCCACAACAGCTGGCCATCATCATAGCGACAGCCACAAGCAGAAATAGAAAGAGTTTTTTCATTGTTATAAATCATTTGAATCAGGGAACAAAGATAATAAGAAGTTGTTTTGATTTGGAAAAAATATTTCAAGCACAGCGAAACACTTGAGGGGGAGTTTCGACTTTAGATAAGGATCAAGTTTGGGAGTTAATCTCAGAGAAAAGAGGCGAGTTTTGAGAGAAAACGAAAGATGAAATAAGGATTTTTTCTATACTACGTATTATTTAATATGCTGATTATCAATTATCAGTAATTTATAATCTTCAAAACATCTCTACTCGACTCCTACACTTGAAAAACAAAGGTTTTTTCCATATATTTTTGTCGGCATGTAACAAATCTATCATGTCATGAAAATACAAGCCTTATTTTTCCTGATGACTTGCATCATGTTGTCATCCTCTCTTATTGCTCAAAACCAATTATCTGGAACCAAGAAGTCAGAGCCCGACAGCCTAAAAATGAAAACCGACAGCCTTCTGATGACGGTTGACACCCTGTTGCTTGAAGGCATCTCCGTCACTGCGGAACGTCCACTCTTCTCGGTGGACGGCGAGAAAACCTTGTATCAAGTCTCCGACGACCCCACGGTGCAATCAGGGGTGGCCTCTGATGCCTTACAGAATGCCCCTGGCGTCAGTGTGGATGTGGAAGGCAATATCACCCTGCGGGGCGCCTCGAACGTGGAAATATGGATCAACGACCAGCCTTCCCACCTCACAAAAGAGAATCTGAAAGCCTACATCCAGACCTTGCCTGCCAATGCCATCGACCGCATTGAAGTCATCACCAATCCCTCCGCAAAATGGGCTACCGACGCCGACGGCATCATCAACATCGTGATGAACGGCAAAATCAAGCGGAATGAGTTCCTGTGCTTCGGCACTAACATCTCTTCACAGCCTTACGTGATGCCTTGGGCATCATACGTCTGGAAAAACGACCGATGGACCGTAAACGCATACGCCAGCAGCTATTTCTATCATGGCGAAGCGAAATCGGAAAACGACAGGAACCTATTCATCAGAGATGAAAACGGACAGTTCATCCCGACAAGCCAGACCCATAGCATTCGGTATGACAAGTACTTCACATACAGTCCAGGGGGCTCTCTCAACGTCACTTACACGCCCAATGAGAAGAACACCTTCGCGTTGTGGCTAAACTGCTGGGATTCTTTTGGTCCTGTGGAAGGTATCACCGAACGGAAACGGACGGAATTCATGGAACAAGCTGGCACATACGAATATGTGTTTGTCAACCAGTCCTATACCAATTACTTGTTTTTCAGCTCCGGCTTGTATTACCAGCACCGATTCAACGAAGAAGGGCATAACCTGACTGTTCGCACCAATGGCAACTGGAACCGCAACGCCGTGCCTTTGGAAGACCGCACCACCTACACCCTGCCTTCGCCCCAAGAAAATGTTTTTCGCATGGACTACCTAATGTCAAACCTACCTATTTCAGCCAATATCGATTACAGCCTTCCCTACTCGAAGAACGGGGAATTCAGCATGGGTCTCAATGGCAGCTGGGAGTCAGGCTTCACGCGGAACGACGTTGACACCTTGATTGGCGACACGTATGTGAAAGACCCGTTCATGAGCTACCACTATCGCACCAAGGACCAAAAGCTGGGTGGTTATCTCATGGTAAGGCATCGTTTCGGCGATTTCACCGTGCAACCCGGCATCAACCTGAACTACTATCGAACCAACATCGTTTATCCAAACACACCTAATTATCCGTATATTATTGACTCTCAAACGTATCATTATTTCAACATCACGCCTTCATTGCACCTCTCCTATTGCTCCCCGTCAATGCACAACTTCAAGTTAAGTTATTCCAGAAGGGTCAATCACCCCACGGCAAAACAGCTCAGTCCCTTCAACATCTATGACACCGAGACCTACCTCACGGGTAATCCCTATCTGGAACCCGTTTACACGCAAAATGTGGAAGCAAGCTGGACCAAATATTGGAACGATTTCGGGTCAGTGGGCTTGACGGGCTATTACAAGGACAAGAAAAACGAGATCACCTCCATCAACGAGTCGGGGTTTCATGAGCATTACGGCAGGGTTGTACTCTTCTCGAGGCCTGTCAATGTGGGGAGTTCCTACATGGCGGGCGGTGAGTTCAACATGATGTACCGCCCCAATGGGATGTTCAACCTGCGATTCTATGCCAATGTATATGACTCCTATCTTGAAACCAATTATGGGGTATTGGATCAATGGGAAAAGAACGAGATGTGGTCATACAGCCTTCAGCTGAGCGCCTGGGCAAAGCTATGGGATCGGCTGGAGATCCACGCTTCAGGCCATTATTCCTCACCCATGCAGCGTTTGTTCAACCAAGTCGGGGCCAACTATTCCATCGATTGCGGCATGCGCACTGATTTCTTCAACCACAAGCTGTCGGTGTTTGTCAATGGCTATGACCTATTTGGCCTGATGCGATACAGCAACACCTACACAAATCCTTTGATGCAAGGCAGCAATTCCAGTCGCAGCAACTCCACCTACCTCTGTGCGGGGTTCACCCTACGTTTCGGCAATGTGGAATTGGAGAACGAGGCGCAGACCGCTGGAGAAAAGGGCGGACAGTGATGAGGGGGAACATCGAAAAACACGAAAGGAACGAAAATTTTACATGTTTTTCGTGTTTTTCGTGTTTTTCGATGTTCTAAATAATAAAGCTCGTATCTTTGCGTAAAGATTTTTGAAATGATGTGTGAACTAGTATATAAGTCAAGATGTTGGATTGCCTTCGCACTGATTGCGTTGTTGGCCGCATGCAACGTGAAGTCCGACATGGACAACATGGAGCGATTGGTATTGGAGATTGAAAACAAGTTCGAGCGCGGGGAGGACATCTCACAAGACACCTCTATCTTTCAGGCGAGGCGATATTTCGACCTCACTGAAGATGTTGAAATGAAAACTTTGTCGGCGCTTTATAGCGGTTGTGTGTATTGGCAGCAGAACGACTATGACTCCGCCATGAGAGCCTTGGATGAGGCTATTGCCACCGCTAGAGCGAGTGAAGACCTCAAACTGATGGAGAAAGTGCAGACGACCATTTCGGCTTTACATGGCGACCTGGATCATACCGAAAACATGATCAGCGTGTTTTTGCGCCGCAGAAGGATGCTCAACATCATCCTTTTGACTTTGGTGGGGGCCGTTGGGATAATTCTTTTCCTCCTCTATCGTTCCGCACAGAAACGGGCAACCCTCGCCGAGATGAAGCTCAGCATGGCCGAGTTGCAGAAGGAATCCGAGAACTTGGCCGAGACCAACCGCGACAACCTCTTCCAGCGAGCGATGATGATTTACAAGGTCTTCCTCATCGGGGAAAAGAAGGACATCGACATGGAAACCTTCAACAAGGTGAAATCCAGCATTTGCGGCAAGAATGCCGACACTGCCTACGAAGCCATTTTCGATGCATACCAACAAGTCTATCCCGAGGTGGTGCAACGCCTACGTGAGCATCAACCTTCTTTGACTGAAAGTGAGTTCAAGGTTTGTATCCTCTCAATGATGCCATTCAGCGTAAAAGAAGTGGCTGACATTCTGAAAGTTTCCTCTGCTATGGTAGGGAAATGCCGCACTGGGATCCGAAAGAAGTTGGGGATTACCGAGGCGAGAGGAAGTATTGAGGAGTGGATTACGAGATATTGAGGGATGAGTTTTTCTTTTTACTCAAGTTCTTATCTTCCTTTAGAGAAAACATCGTTTTTAAAAAAACACTATCTGAATATTTTTTTCTATCAAAAATTCCATATTTGAATATTGTTTTTTATCTTTGCAGGGTTAAATCCAATGTGCTATGGACATCAATCCCGAAATACTTTACCGAAATTCCCACCGTGTGGTTTCCCAAGTGAGCCTCGACTTTAAGCGAGACCTGCACAACAGAATCAACTGGAACGCACGAATCATTGGCATCAAAGGACCCAAAGGCGTGGGGAAATCCACGCTGCTGAAACAGCATATTAAAGAGGCATTCCCTGATGACAGCCAAGTGCTTTATGTTTCACTCGACAATATGTGGTTCGCCAACAACAGCCTCGCCGACTTGGTGGAATACCACTACACCCATGGCGGCACCTATCTTTTTTTGGACGAAGTCCACAAATATGAACATTGGCAAACCTACATCAAAAATATCTACGACGACTACCCCACCATGCATGTGGTTTTCACAGGTAGCTCCATGCTCAAATTAGACAAAGGTGAAGGCGACCTGTCGCGACGTGTGGCCATGTACACCATGAACGGGCTCTCATTTCGTGAATACCTTATGTTTGAAAACGTACTTCAATTCGAGAAAATATCTCTCGAAGACATCCTTAACCATCATGTTCAGATTGCCACAGCCATCGCCGAGAAAATACGCATTCTCCCCCATTGGGAAAACTATTACAGATATGGCTACTACCCTTTTTATAAAGAAGACCTACCCGGATACCATGCCAAATTGCTCGAAGTAGTGCAACAGACCATTGAGATGGACATTCCTTTCGTAGAGAAGGTGGAATATGTCACCATCCAAAAGCTGAAGAAACTCCTTGGAATCATCGCTTTACAGGTACCCTTCATTCCTAAGATGGAAGACTTATACCAACAGTTGGAAACCAGCCGCGAACAAGGACTCAAATTATTGGATTTATTGGAAAAAGGAGCTTTGCTAGGACAACTCAAAACCCGTACAAAAGCTGTAAAACAACTATCTGCCCCCGAAAAGCTGTTCCTCGACAATCCCAATCTGATGTACGCCTACAACCCTCATCCTGAAATCGGGACCATCAGGGAAACCTTCTTCTATAATCAAGTAAGCAGAACACACGAACTCAACGCACCTACCAAAGGCGATTTTCTTATCGATGGGAAATACCATATCGAAGTGGGAGGAGCTGACAAGAGCTTCAAGCAAATTAAAGATATCCCCGACAGTTACTTAGCCATTGATGGAGTGGAATTCGGACGCGGAAACAAGATTCCGTTATGGCTGTTCGGATTTTTATATTAAAAACAATATTTGAATATTGTTTTTAATGATATTTTCCATATTAGAATATTGTTATTCTATCTAAAACCTGTAAACCAGCAATCCTTTCAGCATCCAGTCGTGGAAGATGCCCCGATAATCAAGTTTGGTTACATCTTCCGGGAGAACCTCATGCTGGGCGTTGAAAGCGTCGCGGCTGCGGAAATAGAACCGATTGTAGGTAAATTGCGTAGAGAAATATACCCGTCCCATGGTGAGGCTGACGGCGGCACTGCCGATGTAATTGGGCATAGGATAGCACATCACCTTGGATGTTTTTTCGCCCAGATTCATATCCTCGTCGTATTCGTAAGAAGTCCCGTGAGTGGACTTCCATCTGGCATATTAATGCCGAAATTAACATCCACGTCGAAGCCCGCCTTTTGTCCAGTAGTGAACAACCCCAAAGAAAAACAAGCTTTAGGTTGGTATATGCGAGTCGTGTCAACCACAGCTGGTTTGGTCAAAAAGAGATTGACCTTTCGCCAAAAAGTGGAATTTTGGGCTTGCACACTTATCACAGCAATAAGCAAGACAACAGATAAAAAATAACGTTTCATCACCTATTATTAATAACGATTTAACCTCATGATCTTCACCGGCCTTTCATCGCCTTGATAAAGACGGCTGCACCAGTTGATTTTGCCAGTGTCGTGGAAACCACATTTCTCCATCACACGGCCTGAGGCGGGATTATCCACAAAGAAGTCTGCCCATAAGGTTTGGAAATGTTTCTCGTTGAAGCAATAGTCAATCATGGCCTGGAGCGCCTCCGTACAGAGACCTTGATTCCAGTAAGGCTTGGCAATCCAATAGCCCAGCTCGGCATCATCAGGAGCAATGTCGATATTGCTTTCACCGTGGGCATAGTAGCCCATACAGCCGACAGGTTCCCCTGTTTCTTTGAGTTCCAGTGCCCAGGTATGACCGTTTGAGAAAATATTGCGAATCACCTGAAGGCTATCTTCGACGGATTGATGCGGAGGCCAGCCTGCACGGGGACCCACCTCGGGATCGGAGGCATATTTGAAAAGAGCTAAGGCATCCTTATCAAACCAAGGGCGAAAACGGAGGCGTTTCGTTTCCAACAAATCACTCTCATCCAACAGACATTTTTGTAGTTCCTCGACCGTATCGACGATCCTGTTTCCTACCAGCTGTTCACGGGTACGGTTGCCCCAGCTGACAGCGATACCATCGATACCGCCGTTGGCAGCCGTCTGCATGTCGGTGTTGGAGTCGCCCACCATGACCGCATCAGAAGGGACGCGACCTGCCTTGGCCAACACGGAGGCAACGATCTCAGGTGCCGGTTTCATGGGATAGCCTACACGGTTGCCGAAGATGGCAACAAAAGCGATGTCGGGAAAGAACTCATGAACCAGTCGTTCAGTACCCTCCTGCACCTTGTTGGAGACGACGGCCAGCTGGACGCCACGAGCATACAAGTCGTTAAGCAAGGCGACGATACCCGGGAATGGGCGAGTATGCTCATCAATATGGGCGAGGTAATACTCCTTGAACTCTGCCACACAAGTTTCCAGATAGGCATCGTCCAGCTCCATTGGCGAGAAGGCTTTGCGGATTAAGTTACGGATGCCATGTCCCACCATCTTGCGGTACTGAGGCAAGGTATATTGGGGCATCCCACGACGCTCCAGAATATAATTAACGGCATTACCCAAATCCTCGATCGTATCGAGCAACGTGCCGTCCAAGTCGAAAATCACTAGTTTTTTCATGACCTATAACAACTGTGATAATAAAGGCAATCCATATAATTTAACATCGAAAAACACGAAAAGCACGAAATCGTTTCGGACTTTCGTGTTTTTCGTGTTTTTCGATGTTACAAAAAGTTACAAAAAGTTACAAAACCATTGAGATTATTCGAAGGAGGCGATGGCCTTCTTGATGATCTCGATGGCCTCGCGGAGTTCGGCCTCGGTGATGACCAAGGGCGGAGCGAAGCGGATGATGTGCTGGTGGGTGGGCTTGGCCAGCAGGCCGAGGTCACGCATCTTCAAGCACACATCCCATGCCTCTTTACCATCTTTAGGTTTGATGATCACAGCGTTGAGCAAGCCTTTGCCACGAACCTTCTCGATCATCGGGCTCTTGATCTTGCCAATCTCCTCACGGAAGATCTTACCAAGACGGTCGGCGTTTTCCATCAGGTGTTCATCCTTGATGACTTGGAGAGCAGCGATGGAGACACGGGCAGCGATGGGGTTGCCGCCGAAGGTGGAGCCGTGCTCACCGGGCTTGATGTTCAACATGATGTCATCATCTGCCAACACGCAGGAAACCGGAACGACACCGCCACCGAGGGCCTTGCCCAAGATCAGGATGTCGGGACGGACACCTTCATGGTCGCAGGCCAGCATCTTACCGGTACGGGCGATACCGCACTGCACTTCGTCGGCCATAAACAAAACGTTGTACTTCTTGCAGATGTCATAGCACTTCTTCAGGTAGCCATCATCCGGGACATACACGCCAGCCTCGCCTTGGATAGGTTCCAGCAGGAAACCAGCGATTTCCTTACCGTCCTTAGCCAGCACTTGTTCCAGGGCATCAGGATCGTTATAAGGGATGCGGATGAAACCAGGAGTCATGGGACCGTAGTTGGCATAGCTCTCGGGGTCGTTGCTCATGGTGATGATGGTGATGGTACGACCATGGAAGTTGCCTTCGCAGCAGACAATCTTCACCTTGTCGTTCGGGATGCCTTTCTTGACCACACCCCAGCGGCGGGCGAGTTTCAGACCCGTCTCATCGGCTTCTGCACCAGAGTTCATCGGCAGGACCTTGTCATAGCCAAAGTATTCGGTGACATATTTTTCCCAAACGCCCAGAGCGTCGTTGAAGAAAGCGCGTGAGCTAAGGGTAAGACGGTTGGCTTGTTCGGTCATGGCCTTGATGATAGCCGGATGGCAGTGACCTTGGTTCACTGCGGAGTAAGCTGACAGGAAGTCAAAATATTCTTTTCCTTCGACATCCCACACCTTGGCGCCCTTGCCCTTGGCGAGGACGACCGGCAGCGGGTGATAGTTATGGGCTCCGTATTTCTCTTCGAGCTCCATAGCCTGCTGTGATGACGTGATTTTCTCGATCATTTTTTTGTTGTTTATTTGTTGAGTTGTTTAATTATTTGTTAGGAGCGGCAAAGATACAAAAATGTTGATAGGTTGTGAAGTTTATTTGTTGTTTTGTTTTTTAAACGGCGACGTATGGATTAAAATCTTTCTCCTCGCCGATGGTGGTATATCCGCCGTGACCCGAATAGACTTCTGTGTCGTTTGGCAAGGTAAACAAACGAGTCCGGATGGATTCACGCAAGGTGCCATAATCACCTCCAGGAAGGTCGGTTCGCCCGATGCTTCGGCTAAAGAGCGCGTCACCTGTGAGCACCCAGCCTTCGACAGGCGCATAGAGGCTGATGCTACCCCTGGCATGACCTGGGGTGCAAATCACCTCCAAGAAGCCATCTCCCACTTTAATCACCTCATCATCCTTTAACGCTTGATCTGGCAATTCGATATCACCCACGGATTGAAAGCCGAGCCACACTGCCTGTTGTTTGGCCTGGATGAAATCATCCTTCACCTCGGGATGAGCCGCCACCTTGATGCCATAACGACGTTTCACCGCATAATTGCCAACGATATGATCCACATGTCCATGGGTGTTGATAATCAAAGATGGCTTCAGTTGATGGCTGTCGATAAAGCCGAACAAAGTCTCTTCTTCCGAAGTGGTGATACAGCCGGGATCAATGATGACACACTCTTTGGTCTCATCGTAAATAACGTATGTGTTCTCAGAAAACGGATTAAAAATGAAAACGTTTATTCGTAGCATGTTGAATTGTTGATTTGTTTGGGCAAAGGTAAGGATAATTCCGTATTTTTGCAGTTTGATTTCAAATAAAATGAAGCTGAGAATCCGACACTGTTTACGTTTGATGCTGTTAGTGGCACTGACAGCCACAGCTTCATGGTCACACGCCCAGTTCTACAACGGTATGAACATGGAATTTGGGAAAAACCGTGTGCAGTGGAAAGATTTTCATTGGTCCTACTACAAATACGATTTGTTTGACGTTTATTATTACCAAGGTGGCGAAGACCTTGCCCGTTATGTGATGCAGTATGCCAAGAAAGAAATACCTGTCTTGGAAAAACGGTTCGGAAATCATTTCGGAAGGAAGGTTCAATTCTTGGTTTTCAACAATATGGGAGACCTCAAACAGAGCAACATCAACAACGAGGAGGAGGACAACGGCAACACTGGTGGTGTCACCAAAATCATTGGGTCAAAGGTGTTCCTGTATTTCAACGGCAACTATGTGGATTTCGAGCAACAGATTCAAGAAGGCATCGCGCATCTGCTGTTGAGTCAAGTCATGAACGGCGTCTCTGTCGGTTCCCAGATCCGGAATTCCTATCGGTATGATGTGCCAGAATGGTTCCAAAATGGGCTATGCGCCTACATCACCGAGGACTGGGACAGTTTTAAAGAAGACCGTCTCCAACGAGGCATATTATCAGGCAACTACAAGAAAATCAACCAACTACATGATTATGACGCTGTTATTGCTGGGTATTCGTTTTGGGAATTCATCGAAGAGAAATATGGCACCCAAGCTTTCAACGAGATCATGACACTTGCAGAAAGTTCGCAAAATGTCAGAAAAGCCCTGTTGTATGTCACAGGCATCAAGTACAAGGAGTTGATCAAGCAATGGTTCAGTTTTTATCAGGAACGCTACAGTGTCATGGCGAAAGATCTACCGTCAGAGGTGATGTCATTGAAATATAGGAAATATCGCACCTTCACGGAACCCGAGGTCAGTCCTGATGGCCGACGCATCGCCTACGTCAGCAATGACGATGGACGTATTTGCATTTGGGTAGAGGACCTGAGAACCGGCAAAAAAGAGCGCCTTTACAAAACCGGCCATCGTTCCGACAGTTGGATTGACACCTCTTTCCCGTTGCTGGCCTGGCATCCATCAGGCGGAATCCTTTCGTTCATTGTCGAGGAAGAAGGCAAGATCCAGCTCTGCAATCTCGACTTGGGAACCAAGAAAGTTGGAAAGACCTATTTGTTTGAATTCCAAAAGATCACTGCTTTCTCATACGCTCACAAAGACCGCAAAATCGTGCTTTCCGCCTCCCGTCACGGAAAACCCGACATCTTCGTTTATCATCTGTTTTCCAACACCATAGAACAGATTACCAACGATTTCTACACCGACCAATCCCCTGTGTTCTCCGCTGATGACCGGCAGATTATTTTCAGTTCAAACCGTCCCAATGAGCTTTTGGAACCCCAAACAGAACCTGGAGAACAACGTAAACAATTCAACCTGTTTGCCTACGACTATGAAAGCAAGAAACCACTGTTGCAAAACATGACTCAACAGTCCATCTCAAGCAGCATCCTTCCCAAAGCCTATCCAGGAAACAAGTTGTTTTATCTGAATGACTCCAGTGGTTTCTTTAACCTATATGAGGCTCGGTTCGACAGTGCAGTGAGCCATGTGGACACCGTAGTGCATTTCCGACATTTCAGCATCAACAAAAGGCTGACTACCTATACTTCCAGTATCATTGACTATTCTTACAACCCCGTGGAAAAGAAGCTCATCCTGTTACTTCCCGACAAAGATGGCCAAAAAGTGTATGTCACCGCTTATTCAAGCGAGACAGCGGAAAAGGAACTACGAGAAGTCAGCCCATACGCTCAACAAAGATTGCTGAAAAAGAAGAAGCAAGAAAACAAGCCTTTGGAAAAGACCACAGAACACCGTTTCAGAAACAGCTACCGCGCCATGAGGAGGAAGAAAGCCCCAGACCCCTCACAAGACACGGTGAGTCCGATTGAAATCGCAAAGCCACCTGTTATGGTGTCAAAGGAAAAAGAAAAAGACACGGTGTTGAGACCCAGGAACTATTATGTGGAGATGTTCATCAACAAAATGACCAGCCAGGCTGATTTCAGTTATATGAACTACAGTTACCAGCCTTTTACGGGTAATGGATCCGCCATTTACCTCAACTCTGGATTCAATGTGTACATGGGTGCTGAGATGGCCGATTTGATGGAAGACCACAAAATCAACGTTGGCATGAAACTGAACATGTCGCTGATCAACAACGAATATGTCATCAGATTCCGGGATCTGACCCGACGGTTGGACAAGAGTCTGACCCTTCACCGATATGTCACCGACGACTATTACACCTATTATTATCGCACTTTCACCAACGAGGCTTTTTATACGCTCAGCTATCCTTTCAACGAGACCTTAAGTGTGAGAGGTACTGCCATTTTCCGTAATGACAAGCGGGTCAGCCTGGCTATTGACGGTTACAGTCTGGCCGAAGGCAATGTCATGGAAAATCTTGGAGGAATCAGAGGAGAGTTGGTATATGACAATTCTAAGAAAATCCAGACCAACATCTACGTAGGTGCGAGAGGCAAGCTCTTTGCTGAGTATTATCAAACCATCAAGAAAGAAACCAAAAACTTCATTGTGGTAGGATTCGACTACCGCCATTACACACGCATCCACCGCAACTTCATCTGGGCCAACCGAATCGCTGGAAGCAGCTCATTCGGGCAAAACAAACTCATTTATTATATGGGTGGTGTTGACAACTGGATCAATGCCAAATTCGACAACGGAACGCCCATTGACTACAGTCAGCCATTCACCTATCAGACCTTGGCCACCAACATGCGAGGGTTCCAACAAAACATCAGAAACGGCAACAACTTCGTGGTGCTCAACAGCGAGTTGCGTTTCCCAGTGTTCAGCTATCTGCTCAACCGTCCAATCAACATGGAGTTTATCAAGAACTTCCAAGTGGTGGCCTTTGGCGACCTGGGCACAGCATGGACCGGATGGAACCCTTACAATCCCGACAATTCACTTTACACCTCGCATTATAGCGATGGCAACCTCAACATCAGCGTGACACGTCTCAGAGAACCCATTGTGGGCGGTTTTGGTATCGGATTGAGAACCACTTTGCTTGGATATTTCGTCAGAGGCGACATCGCCTGGGGAATAGACGACGGCTATTTAAACAAAAAACCCCAGTATTACCTCTCTTTCAGCCTGGATTTTTAACAGCAACCTCGGTTTTTTTATCAACACGACATGTTGATAAAAAACAGAAGAGATTCTTCTTTTTTCCAACCACTATTTGACTACACTTTTCTAATTTAGCACTCGCAAACCTACAAGGGGAAAATGGGGATTGCAATAATCTAAATACTTAACTTTCATCGAGATATGAAGAACAAACATCAGCCTGTTGTTGAAGAGCAGACGCTATTCAGTGAGTTTCAGACAGAAGAGCTGGAAATGGGGGTCAAGACGGGACATGACAAAATATTAGAAGCCCGTCAGAACACAAGTTTTGGAGAGGAGAAGCTGTCGAGACAAGAGAACGTCCAGTTGGTTGAAAAAGTTAACCCAGCAAGCACGACTGAAACAAAAATGGCATTTGTGGAAAAAGAGCCGGAGCCTAAAGTGTATCACAAATATGCTACTGATGACGTCAAAGCGGCTGCCAAAGAATATTTTCATGGTGATTCGCTTGCAGGCGATGTGTGGGCAAACAAATATGCCCTGAAAGACAGCGAGGGCAACATCTATGAGTTGACTCCTGACGACATGCACCACCGCATTGCCAGAGAAATTGCTCGTATCGAGAAAAAATACCCCAACCCCATGACCGAGGAGACGGTGTTTGAAGTGCTGAAGGACTTTAAATACATTGTGCCGCAAGGCAGCCCCATGGCTGGTATCGGCAACGACTTTCAAATCTCCTCCCTATCGAACTGCTTCGTCATTGGTAACAAAGGACAGTCGGATTCATACGGCGGCATCATGAAGATTGACCAAGAGCAAGTGCAGCTAATGAAACGCCGTGGTGGTGTGGGTCACGACCTCTCCCACATCCGTCCAGCAGGAAGTCCCGTGAAAAACTGCGCCCTAACCTCCACTGGAGTGGTGCCTTTTATGGAACGTTATTCCAACTCCACAAAAGAAGTGGCACAAGACGGACGCCGTGGAGCACTGATGATGAGCATCAGCATCAAGCATCCCGACTCAGAAGCTTTCATTGACGCCAAGATGACCCAAGGCAAAATCACCAATGCCAATGTCTCGGTACGAATCACCGACGAATTCATGCAATGCGTCAAAGAAGGCAAGCCCTTTATCCAACAATATCCAATTGACTCGCCAAACCCAATGTTCACCAAGGAAGTGGACGCGCGGGCATTATGGAACAAAATCATCCACAATGCCTGGAAATCAGCCGAACCCGGAGTGCTGTTTTGGGATACAATCCTTCGCGAATCCATCCCCGACTGCTATGCCGACCTTGGATTCCGCACATTAAGCACCAACCCTTGCGGTGAGATCCCATTGTGTGCCTACGACAGCTGCAGATTATTGGCTATCAACTTATACAGTTATGTTGACCATCCTTTTACTCCAGAAGCCCGTTTCAACAACCGTTTATTCTCCAAACACGTAGCTATCGCCCAACGTATGATGGATGATATTGTGGATTTGGAAATCGAGAAAGTGGACTCCATCTTGAGAAAGATTGACTCAGACCCGGAGGATGCTGAAGTGAAACGTATTGAAGTCAACTTATGGAAGAACATCCGTGAGAAATGCCTTCAGGGCAGAAGGACGGGCATTGGCATCACTGCGGAAGGTGATATGCTGGCAGCGTTAGGGAAACGATATGCCTCTGACGAAGCCATAGCCTTCTCCACTGAAGTCCAAAAGTTACTTGCTCATGAAGCTTACCGTTCATCAGTGAATCTGGCTGAGGAACGTGGTGCCTTCCCCATGTATAACGCCAAACGCGAAGAGAACAACCCCTTCATCAAACGTCTGAGAAGCATCGACGAAGAGCTTTACCAGAAGATGGTAAAGACCGGACGCCGTAACATCGCCATGCTTACCATAGCTCCAACAGGATCCGTGAGTTTGTGCACACAGACCACTTCCGGCATCGAGCCTGTTTTCATGGTCGTTTACAAACGCCGCCGCAAGGTCAACGCCAATGACAAAGACACGCATCCCACTTTCATTGACAGTGTGGGCAATGCCTTTGAGGAGTACAATGTCTTCCATCATAAATTCCTTACCTGGCTTGAAATCAACGGCTACAACGTGGAGGAGGTGATGCACTACGATGACGCAAAGCTGAACGAGGTCATTGCCCATTCGCCCTATTATAAAGCGACTGCCAACGACATCGACTGGGTCAACAAGGTGAAGATGCAGGGTAGCATGCAGAAATGGGTGGATCACTCCATCAGCGTCACTGTCAACGTTCCCAGGGAAACCACTGAAGAACTGGTGAGCCGGATTTATATGACTGCCTGGGAAAGCGGTTGCAAAGGCATGACCATCTATCGAGATGGATCACGTGACGGAGTGCTGGTGGCCAAAGACGAGAAAAAAACGGAAGAGAAAAAGCCCGCCCCTGTTGCCGAAAGCAACACAAGGCCCAATGATATTAAGTTGAGTTCCGCCCCACAACGTCCCAAGGAGTTGGAATGCGATGTGGTTCGTTTCCAGAACAATTATGAGAAATGGATTGCTTTTGTGGGCAAATTACACAACCAACCTTACGAAATCTTCTTAGGCAACGCTGACGAGATTTTCCTCCCTCCGTTTGTCGAAAAAGGTTTGATTATCAAAGAGAAAAACAAAGGAGAAGCCACACGATACGATTTCCAGTATTTGGATAAGGGAGGGTATCCCGTCACCATCCAAGGGCTGTCGCGCATGTTCAACAAGGAGTATTGGAACTATGCCAAGTTGATCTCCGGCATTTTACGTCATGGTATGCCCATCAATTATGTCATCGAGCTGATACAGAACTTGACCGTGGAGGAAGACAACATCAACACTTGGAAAAACGGCATCGTTCGCGCCCTTAAGAAATACATCCCTGACGGATTGAAGTTGACGGGCAAGATTTGTCCCGTCTGCGGTCAAAACTCGCTTATCTACCAAGATGGATGCATGTTATGTACCAATTGCGGTCATTCGAAATGCGGATAAGTCAAGATTTTTGATACAGTTGTTTTTTTATCTTCATAATGGTGAGAGGGTGTGTCTGTTCAAGGCACACCCTCATTTTTCATGACATCTCCTCGTACGAGGGCAGATGGTCCACAGCTTCAAGGGCCCCATTCATCGCTTTAAAGCAATAACACTGAGTTCCATTATAAAGCATCAGGTAAGAAGGATGGAGAGCAGAATAATATCTAAGAGCCTGATCCAAAGTCGTTTGTGACAACTTTACAGAAGGCGCCTTGCATTCGACAATCATCAAGGGGGTTCCTTCTTTGCCAAACACCACCACGTCGCAGCGTTTGTCGAGGCCATTGACTTTGACAGAGTATTCCACGGCCACCAATCCTGCTGGCACATTCAAATGCTCCACCAAGAGGTAGAGCATTTTCTGTCGGACTTCCTCTTCAGGAGTCAGAGCACAATAGATTTTTCGCAACGGATCGAATACCAAGGTTTTCCCATCCTTATTGACGACTTTAAACCATTGCAGTTCAGCCATCGCATCCGGTATTATTCGGGGAACTGGATGCTATACAGGAGAGACTGAAGCTGCAAGAGGTCATCGCGTTTGTCGTGATTGGGATAATAGACATAGCCCTCGAGAGTCACCAAGTTACCTGTATTGTCATCGGCGAAAGAATAAGAGACAAAAGGTCCGGCCATATAATCACCCACGAGGCACCACATGCCACGCATCTCGGCGGCAAAGCCAGTGGGATAGGTGGAGATATAATTCAACATAGGCGGGACGAATTCTTTCTCGGTGGTCATGAATGAACCATCGGCAGGGCCAGGCACATATTGTTGAAGCAACTGGTCACGAACTGACACCAGACTGTTCAACTCAAGTTGCAGGGTGTCTTTGTAGGGTGTGCTATAGATGAAAATACCAAAGCTGTTCTTGGGAAGTTCTTTCCGGAGCCACATAAAATCCGGTTCATCTTTCGCGATATAGAACCCTGAGGGAATGGTCATCGTGAAGCCCATCTTCTCCTGGATTCTTTTCACGATTTGCTCATCATTAGAGGGGCGCAGCACAGAGAGGATGCGGTCGCGTTCCACTTTATCATACATGACCTTAAACGCCTCCTTATTTTCGTTGAAAGCCTGGCACCATGAGGTGCGGTCGGGAGCGATGATTTTCAGGACCCTTTGAGGAGCGGCCCACAAATCCTCACCCGTCTCCAATACAGGTTTTTCAAGAGCAGGGTTAATCTCCACCAGAAGAATGCATTTGTGTTTCCTGAACATATCAGTCATGCCACTCACTTTGATATGAGTAAGTTTGTTGATTGCCTCCGGCTGAGGAAGTCCATATTGGGGTTGGAGGAAAAAAGCGCGGATGGTGTCACCGATCATCCCATCCCATTGCTCATCATTCTGGGTGACCACCATAATCTCGGAGGTGCCGCCAGCGGAACGATCTTTCTTCGCCAAGTTTTCTTTATTGCCACAAGAGGTCCATGTAGTCAGAACGGCGAAGAGGAAGACCCATGCCCATGTGTTTTTGTTTTTCATGATCATTTTGTTTTTAATGTTTTTAAATCCGTAAGCACTATTAATTCAAACGATTTCAAAACACTGATTATTATTTGGATACACGTAATTTTTGTTTGACTTGGATTTTATCCGATTTCAATTTGTTCCATTTTTTCAAATTGGCTATGGTAGTGTTGTATTTTTTAGCGATGGATGCCAGCGTCTCACCCGCTTTGACCGTGTGGTATTTAGGAGCGGAAGAGCCAACCGCTTTGGAGTTGCTGTCGGATGAAGCCATCGGGCCACCTGAAGAATAGATAGTCAGTTTCTGCCCCACACGCAGCGTGTCCTTTCTTAGGTTATTCCATTTTTTGAGATTAGACACAGAGACATGATATTTCCGGGCCACCGAGGCGAGGGTCTCCCCTTTTTTCACGGTATGGACGGTGCGGTCACTGACGCTTTTCACCTGCTCGACCACTTTCTCTTTCTCTATGGTCTCCTTAGTCTTATAGGCATATATTTCCTGTTCTTTTTCTATAAACTTCAGTGCTTCTTGGGAAGGCAGGCGAAGCACATAATAAGTGGAGTCGTTTGCTGGAATTACCTCCTTGGTATATTGAGGATTGAAAAAACGGAGATCCCTTGCGCTCACTCCAATAGTTTCAATCAGTTGGTCGAAGGTAAGGAAATCGCGGACGGTGACGGTATCGGTACCCGACATCAAGAGTCCGGGGTCGATGGGATAGATATTATGCTCTGCGGCATAATTGATGACATAGTTGACTGCGATAAAGGCGGGGACATAGCCTTGGGTTTCTTTAGGGAGATAAGGCCATATTGCCCAATAATCCTTGACACCTCCCGCTCTCACAATGGCTTTATTCACGGTACCCGGGCCTGAGTTATAGGCTGCGAGGACAAGAAACCAGTCCTTATATTTATAATAGAGGTCCAGCATATAAAGGCATGCCGCTTCGGTAGCTTTAATAGGGTCGAAACGGTCTTCAACCAAAGTGGTGGAGTTCAGTCCATATTGTTTGCCTGTGCCATACATAAATTGCCAAAGGCCTTTGGCACCCACCCGTGAACCCGCCACGGGATTCAGTGCCGACTCAATCATGGCCAGATATTTCAATTCAAGCGGCATGTTATATTTATCGAGCATCTCCTCAAAAAGCGGGAAATAGATATAGGAGAGGCCCAGCATACGGCCTGTGAGTGCGCGGCGACGCATGGCATACAGTTCAATAAAAGGCTTGACATGAGCGTTAAACACCAGAGGAATGGTGGTTTGACTGGCCAGGGCCTCGATACGCTGGATATAGATGCTGTCATCGAATACCGGGATCTCACCATAATCATATCCATAGACATTCAGCTCCATAGTGTCAATATCGAGGTAGTGGTCACCAAAATAAGGGATGCTCCCGAGTGATTCGAACATTTTCATGACCTCCGATTGACCCAGCACCTCACGAGCCTCCTTAAAATCGGCTTGTCGCTGCTCCTCGAAGAGCTCAAGGCTATCAGGAATATAGTCAACCGAATCGACCACATAGACACTGTCCGCTGATGTTTTCGGTTGATGTTTGATGATTTGAGCATTGGACGCAAGGACCAAGAAAAAAGAACCTATAATTAAAAGAACAACTTTCATATTTCAATTTCAATTAGATTGCAAAAATAAAAAAAACGTGATTACAAGACATTGAGCCTGTTGGCGTCCTGTTTCACAAAAATAGCCAACATGATGGAGAAGGCGAGCATACTGGATCCTCCGTAGCTTAGGAATGGGAGTGGAATGCCGATGACCGGCACCAAGCCAATGGTCATACCGATATTGATTGCCACATGGACGAAGATGATTCCGGCAATGGAATAGCCATAGATCCTGCTAAAATCAGACCTTTGACGTTCTGCCATACGTATGATACGGATAAGCATACCCACATAAAGAAGAAGCACGACAAGACTACCCACGAAGCCACCTTCTTCACCGATTGTACAGAAAATAAAATCGGTATGTTGTTCAGGGACAAAATCATATTTAGTCTGTGTGCCTTGCAGAAAGCCTTTGCCAAAAACGCCCCCTGAACCAATGGCGATTTTGGATTGATGAAGATTGTAGCCCGCTCCCTGCATGTCTTCCTTCAATCCAAGCAGCACTTCAATCCTAATCCTTTGGTGAGGTTCCAATACCTTTTGGAAAGCATAATCCACCACAAAGACAAAGGCAATGAAACACACGAACACGGTCACCATGGTCCATAGTCCTTTTTTCTTGGTCAGCAGATAATATGTCAGAGTCAAGGCAAACATGCAACCCAGCACGATGGCCATGACTTTGGATCCCCAAAGGAGTGTGAGCACAAAGACAGCCACGGCGCCCAGGGCAATCAGCATAAGCACACCTGCGCCAGGCATACCTTCTCTATATAAAACAAAAATAAACGAGGCAAACACAAGTGCCGACCCTGTGTCGTTTTGAAGCAGCACCAGTGCTGCGGGAACCAAGATAATCGCGTATGCGATAAGCCGTGACTTCCTGTTTTTCAGGTCAACGTCATAGCGCCCAAGGTAGCTCGCCAGTGCCAATGCCGTTCCCATCTTGGCAAACTCGGAGGGCTGTAGTTTGAAACCTCCGCCCAGGCTAATCCAAGATGTGGCGCCTTTGGTAGCCTTGCCATAAACCAGCACCACCACCAAGAGGAAGACCACAATGGCAAAAATCCAAATAGCAAACGCATCAAAAAACTTGGCATCAAACAATAAGATTATGAAGCCAATCAAGAGGGAGCTTCCAATCCATATCATCTGTTTTCCTGAAAACTGAGACACGTCATAAATAGGATGGTTACCGTCGCCGAGGCCGGCAGAATAGATGCTCAACCAGCCTATCAAGACCAGCCCGAAATACATCAGCAACAATGGCCAATCCACTTTCCCTATGATACTATTTCTATCGGTCATTTCACTTTTGAATAATTGATGAAGCCTTCCATCATGCGTTTTTCGACATTGGGGCGTTCTGAATATCCCCTTATATATTTCTCCATCATGAGGGAAGCGATGGGAGCTGCCCATGTCGAGCCATAGCCGCCATTTTCAATGATGATGGAAAGTGCAATTTTAGGATCTTCAACAGGAGCGAAAGCGATGAAGATGGAGTGGTTGTCGCCGTGTGGGTTTTGCGCTGTTCCGGTCTTGCCGCCTGCGGTGATTCCCGGGATCTTGGACCCTCTTGCTGTTCCGTGTCCGCCCTCGAAAACGCTCTGCATACCCGCTTTAATCACTTTGTAATGACGCGGTTCCACACCTGTATAAATTTTCGTGGTCATTTTCTCGGGAATAGCTGTGGAGTCACCGAATGCCCGAATCAAATGAGGCGGATAGTAAAACCCTTCATTAGCGATGGTGGCGGCAATATTGGCCAGTTGAAGCGGAGTGACCAAAATCTCGCCTTGTCCGATGCCTAGAGAGCGTATCGTCACCGAATTCCAGCTCCCGTCATACATCTTGTCGTAATAAGCCCGGGTAGGTATGTTGCCAGACTTCTCGTAAGGGATGTCGGTGTCGAACTTATGGCCAAGTCCCATTGCCCAGGTCATGTTCTTCCAATACTCATAACCTTTCTTGATATCTCCGAATTTCGGGTTGTTGATGGTTGTCTTGAAAGCCTCGTAAAAATAAGGGTTACATGAGTTCTCGATGGCATTGGCGAGATTAGGGGAGGAACCGTGAAAGTGGGTACAACGGATAGGGGTACTGCCGGGACCGTTGCAGTGGAACTGGGTAGCTGGCACGATGCTTCCGCTTTGGAGAGCGATGAGACCATTTACCATCTTGAAGGTAGAGCCAGGAGGATAGGTGCCGCTGACCGCGCGGTTAATCAAAGGTTTTTTAGGATCATTAAGCAACGCTCTGAAGTTAGCTCCTCTCACACGTCCCACCAAGAGGTTAGGGTCGTAGGTAGGGCTGGAAACGAAGGCAAGGATCTCACCTGTCTTAGGGTCGATAGCCACGATGGAACCTGTTTTGCCGTTCATAAGTTGTTCTCCGTATGCTTGGAGCTCAGCATCGAGGCCAAGGTACAAATCCTTTCCTGGAGAGGGTAATGAGTCGAGCATTCCATCCCGATAGCTGCCTTTTTCGCGGTTATGCACATCAACCATGACCACTTTAAGCCCCTTTTTCCCCCGAAGTTCCTTTTCGTAGAATTTCTCCACGCCCGATTTCCCGACATAATCACCCCTTTGATAGTAGGGGTCGGCATCGATTTGTTCTTTGTCAGCCTCTCCGATATCACCCAAAGTATGCGCTGCGATGGAGTTCGGGTAATGCCTCAATGTACGAGTTTGGAAGAAAAAGCCTGGATAGCGGTAGAGTATTTCACCGATATGGGCATAGTCCTCTTTTGAAATTTGGGGGACAAAGGCTGAAGCTTTAAAGCTAGAATAAGAGCGAGCTTTGTTAATGCGATCCGCGAAGACCGACTCAGTGATGCCGAGAAGGCGGCAAAACTCAGCCGTATCAATATCCTTCACCTGCGAAGGAATCACCATCAGGTCGTAAACGGCTTCGTTATAGACCAGCAATTCCCCGTTACGGTCATAGATTTTACCCCGAGCGGGATATTGAGTGACAAAACGCAGCACATTACTGTCAGCAGTCTCCTTGTAGGTTTTGTCCAACACCTGCAAAGAGAATAATTTGATAAGATACAAAACGCCCACAGCGACAATGATGCCGATGATAACGTACTGCCTGCTAGCCTGATTCCGATTGGTGATTTTCATATCTGTAATGCCCTGCAAAGGTAGGGAATTGTTTAAAAGACCGAAAGGGATAGAATGATTTTTTTTACATTCCTTTCTCTTTAGGCTTATTATACAAGAAAAAAAGCGTACTTTTGCAATTCATTTAATAAAAAGTCAATGAAAAGACCTGTTATTTTAATATGGATTTTACTTTTGATCGGTTTAGGAGCTTGTAATTCAGGAGTAAAAGAGAATGACACCTTGTTATCACGGGACTTCCTCCCCGCAGGATGGGAACGTTTTGATTTCATCACAGACACGTTGAATGTGAAGAAACCCGTTACGTATGATTTAAGCATGACTGTCACTTTCACACCTGAATACCCATTTGATTATTTTTCAACAGTTTTCACTGTTTTTGACATGGAAGAACAGCCTTTGCGAACGAAAAGCTACAATTTTAAGTTGAAAGACAGGGAGGGCATTTGGAAGTCTGATTTGGTTGACGGGTGTTACACTTTCACCTTGCCCATCAACAACGAGATGGCATTCAACGAGCCAGGGATGTTCGTATTACAGTTGGAAAACCGCATGCCCATCACCCCTTTAGTAGGCATTCGGCATATTTCCATCCGTTCCAAATAAGATTTTTTAACTAATTATCATGCTTTTTTGATTTTTTTGATATATTTGCACAAAAAAAAGAACTTTCTAATGAAACGTATCCTTTCCTTACGCAGTTTAGCACTGCTAGCCGTTCTTGGCATTCTTACATTTTCTTCCTGTGTGTCACACAAGAAAATGTTATTATTAAAAGACATGGAGATGCTGAACAGAACCACCTCGATTGATTATCAAAACGAGCGGAGTTTAGACTACAAGGTACAACCTGGTGACAATCTTTACATCCATGCCGTCAACATCATCGACGAAAAGAACTCTGGAGCATTGAATAATGACGCAGGGAGATACAGTTTAGGATCCGAGGCTTCCATCTACCTCCATTCACTCACCGTGAATCAGAAAGGTTTCATTGACTATCCTTTGATTGGCCTTGTGGAAGTAAAGAACCTTACCGTGGAAGAAATCAAGTATAAGTTAGAAGGTTTATTGTCAAAATATGTCAAGGAAACCACGTTGATGGTAAAGCTCTCCAATTACGACCTTACCATTCTTGGGGAAGTGCATAAACCAGGGAAATACAAAGTTTACCAATCAGAAGTCAATGTTTTTGAGGCACTGGCCATGGCGGGCAACTTGTCCAATTTCGCGAAGACCTCCAGTGTCAAGTTGATCCGGCACACTGATGACGGGTCACAAGTCTTCACATTGGATATTGGGAAAGCCGACATCCTTAGTTCCCCGTATTATTATCTGAAGCCCAACGACATTATTTATGTCGAGCCTTTGAAACTCAAACGCTGGGGCTTCTCTTCATTCCCCTACTCCACTGTGTTCTCTATCATTTCATTAGGAGTCACCGTTTACACATTAATCACAAAAACAAAGTAAGCAACCATGAGCAATACAACTGAAAACAAAAACATCCAGAACCAGAACAAAGAGGAACAGTCCGTCGATATCAAAGCTCTGGTCTTTATTTTTCTTCATCACTGGTACCTATTTCTAATTGGTGTCGTGGTGGCTTTGGCTTGTGGCTGGCTATACAACCGATACAGTCCTTCTGAATATCAGGTATCGGGCACGGTGTTGGTCAAGGACCATAGTTCAAGTATGGACCCCACTTCATTCATCAGCAGAAGCAGTTATTACAACTCACAGAATCTGGAAAACGAGATTGTCATTCTCAGATCATATTCGATGTGTGAGGAAGTAGTGAAAAAGATGAACCTCGAGGTATCTTATTTTGAAAACGGAAACATCTTATCCTCTGAGATATACAAAAGCGCGCCTTTTGTGGTTAAATTTGACCAAAACATCCCCCAAGCAATCAACTTATATTATGAAATCATCATTAATGGCGAAACCATCTCGTTAAAGGCAAAATCCGATCATCATACAGAATATGACTATTCCACGGAACAAATCATAGCCCAACGTGAGGAGGACATTGACATCAACGGGGAATACAAATTTGGAGAATGGATTGACACAGGTTACAACCGTTTCTCGATTGAAAAAAAGACCAGTTACAAGCCTCATATCCATGATGGGCGCAAGTTCTCCTTCTGTTTCCTTGATTATCTGACGATTACCAACCGCATGAGAAGCTTTGCGGTTTCAACGGTCAGCAAAAACTCCTCAGTGGTATCCATCAGCATGACCGGACAAAACCGCCAGAAAATGGTTGAGTTCATCAACACCTTGATGGACACATACGTCAACCGTGGTTTGGAACGGAAGAATGAGATTTCGGAAAACACCATCCAATTCATTGACGAACAACTGGAGGAAACCGAAAGCTCACTGAACAAGGCTGAGACCGACCTTCAAGAATTCCGTACGTCACACGACCTTACTAATCTTGACGCACAAACCAGACAAATCATCTCCTCCATCAAAACCATGGAAGAGCAACACGCCGCGTTGCTGGTCAACAGGCAATATTATCAACGCTTGCAATCCTATATTCAAGCCAACATTGACAATCCCGACAACCTGGCCGCACCTTCAGCCATGGGCATCAGCGACCCTCTGTTGAACAAACTGGTTCAAGACCTTGTCAACCTCAACCAGCAGAAGGCCTCACAACTACTTACCTTGACTGAGGAGCACCCGCAGATTGTCAAACTCGATGAACAGATTGTGACCACCAAGAAAACGCTGTTGGAAAACATCAATAACCTGGTGGAGAAAAACGCTTTGAACATCAGCGACATCGAGAGCCGTATCAGAAAAAGTGAGAGTGAAGCCCGTAACCTTCCCCAGAAAGAGCGTTTGTTGATTGGTTACCAACGTAAATTCAGTCTGAATCAAGACACCTATAATTATTTGATGCAACGTCGTGCCGAAGCACAGATTTTAAAAGCATCAAACATGCCAGACAACGAGATTGTTGACTATGCCCGTTATCAACGCGCGCGCATGGTGGCACCGAGAGTAACCATGAACTACCTCACGGCACTCTTGATTGGCTTGTTGATTCCTGCATTGATTCTCTTCTTAAGAGATTACTTCAATGTGAAGATTCAGACTCGGAAAGATGTGGAGAAAGCCACCAACTTCCCCATCATTGGTCAGATTGGTTTGTGCAGCAGCGACAACCCATTAGTGGTCATTGAAAAGCCCAAATCACCGGTGGCAGAGGCTTTCCGTTCTATCCGTACCAATATCGACTTTATCACCCAAGGCAAGCCCAAGAGCACCATCTTGGTCACTGGTGATATGCAGAGTGTAGGAAAGACCTTCAACAGTATCAACATCGCATCCATCTATGCCTTATATGGCAAGAAGACCTTGTTGCTCGGTTTTGATATGAGAAAGCCTAAGTTGTTCCAAGAATTCGGAATCACCAACAATATCGGTTTGAGTTCCTACCTCAGCAACAAAAACTCAATTGATGAGGTCATTCAGAACTCGGGCAAGATTGACTGCCTTGACTTGATCACGTCTGGTCCTATTCCACCCAACCCGGCGGAGTTGATCGCCTCTGACCGTTGTAATGAGTTATTTGACGAGTTGAAAAAGCGTTATGACTATATCATCATCGACACCCCGCCTTTGGGTTTGGTCACGGATGCCTTCTTGCTCATGAAATACACAGATGCCAACCTTTATATTGTACGTCAAGGTCACACTGACAAGAACATCTTTGGAAGCATCATCAAAGATATTGAGAACCGTGGCTTAAAGGTCAACATCGTGATCAACGGCATCCATCAAGAAGGTGGGTATGGCTATGGTAAATACCACTATGGCTATGGTTATGGCTATGGTTATGGCTATGGCTACGGTTATGGCTATGGCACTGGCAAATATGGTAATTACGGAGATGTTGGAGAAGCCTACTACACAGAGGAAGACAGCGACAAGAAGTCGAAAAAGAAAAAGAAACGCAGCTAATTAGCGATGACGCAGACGGACAAGTTGCCATGGTACGCGTTATACGTACATTCAAGAGCGGAAAAAAAGGTCTATGCCTACCTGCAAGACATGGGGGTAGAAGCTTATCTACCCCTGGTCACCAAGATGAAACGCTGGAGTGACCGTATGAAAAAGGTGGAGGAGCCCTTGTTCAAGTCCTATCTCTTTGTACGTGCTGACGAAAGAAACCACTACAACATCCTATCCGTTCCAGGCGTGACGCGATTTGTGAGTTTTGAAAGAAAGGCCGTTCCGGTACCTGAGAACCAAATCATCGCCATTAAAAAATACTGCGACGACTTTGAAGAGGATGAAAAACAACTAGAACAAAAAGAGCTTCACGAAGGCCAACTGGTTAGGATTGCAAGAGGAGAGATGACAGGACTTATTGGTCGCTTGGCAAAGATTAACAACAAGAAACGGCTAGTGATTTATATTGAATCTGTGGGACACTACCTGCCAATCAACATCGCAAGGACCAAAGTGGAGCCGGTGTATGGGGAGAATGAAGTTTGAAGTTTATTAATCGAGAAACAATGAATACTGAAAGGACATCATCAACAAGATCCAAAGGATGGGTTTATGGCATCTTAGGTGCCTTGGCACTCGTCATTATTGGACTATCATGCTGGTTGATCTCGCTGAAAGGAGATCTAAGCACATTGGAGAACGAAAAAGAGCAGCAACGGGCTGACTTCCAAGCAGAAGTGGATAGCCTACTTCGCGTTCACAACGAGTTAAAAGAAAATTATGGAGAACTCAGCAGTCAATTAGCAGAGAAAGACAGTATCATTCAAGCGGATGCTGAAGAAATCAAAAAACTTCTTGACTCCCAATGGGATTACAACAGAATCAAGAAGAAAGTGGCTGAACTTCAGAAGATATCCCAAAAATACGTTAACCAGCTGGATTCACTCTATGTGGTGAACCAAGAGCTGGTAGCTGAAAATGAAAGAATTCGTGAAGAGGTACAGGAAGAACGCAAACAAAACAAAAACCTCCAACGTCTGAAAGAAGAGCTCACTAACAAGGTCAATCAGGCCGCTGTCCTGAGGATTTACAACCTGAATGCGGAAGCAGTCCGTTTCAAAGGCGGCAACCAAGAGACGGTCACCGACAAGGCTAGAAGAGCCGAGCGAATCAGAATAGACTTCACGGTAGGACAAAATGAATTAGTGGAAGCAGGATCCAAGGACTTCTATTTACGTATCGCCGACCCCTCCAAGAGCATCATCAGCAAGGGCATGGGTGATGAATATGCCTTCACCTATCAAGGTGAATTGCTCCAATACACGGAGAAGATACATTTCACCTACGATAACAAAGAGAAGGATATCAGGGCTTATTACATCAAGCCTTCTGACAAAGAAATGCAGCCAGGATATTATTTCATCGATATCTATGACGGCAATGACAACCTCATTGGACAAACCTCACTCAATCTGAGATAATCACTCAACGAAGGACTTCCTTCAAGATTTCATGCGATTGCAACCCCTTCAACACCGGGGCATGCAGTCGCATGAAATTTATGATACCATCCAACAAAGCATTCCGCTGCAACCCCGTCAACGGCACCTCAGCCATTTCATCAACTTTACGATTCAATAACTTGGCTAACACTGCACTGTGTTCTTTCTCGAAATAATATGGATGAGGAGGAACGGCAAGCACAAACTGACCTTCCATCATGTCGAACAAGGCACCTTCCGTGTAATTACATTGTGGATAAAAACCTAAGAAACGACTCAGTTCCAAAGTGAAATAAAGAGGGAAACTCGCATAACCGGCCTCCACCAAATCGAGCCAGACCAAGGACTGGGAAACAAAAGAGTAAAGTGCATCATTACGTTCTTGCTGGGTCAAGGTTTGTGACAACAGCTCATCAACATACATCAGGATAGCACTTTTGTTCATGACTCGTGGGATGGACTGATAAGCATACGAAACTTCAGGGTCTTTCAAATAAGCCATCCCCCCTTGCCGTGGTTTGGCACTCTGAAGAAAACGAAGAAAGGTCATCGGTTGAAAGAATGCGATACGATTCCCAGAGTGTTTTCCTCCAACACCTTTGACCATATAGGATTGCAGGCCTGCATTCAGGGTATAGATTCTCACGATAAGGCTCGAATCGCCATATCGAATCGTATTCAGTACAAACCCCAGAATCTTATCATCCATTAATTCATCACCAAGATTTTCGTGGCAAAACGTTCATTACCATCTTTCGTGCTCACAAAAATCAGATAAACACCTGGACGCACCTTGTCGCCATCGATGGTGGTGCAGTCCCAAACCGCCTGACCCCCTTCTGCAAGCAACTGGGTAACAAAAGAACCATCAACAGTAGTAATCCGCACCAACGCATCCTCAACCAAACCATTAATCCCCACATAACCATTATAACCTGGACGAACAGGATTCGGATAGACAGTCACATCCGTATTGGTGTTCCCACCGGGAGTAGCAATTCCACGATAAGAAATGACTCCTTGATCGGTGCCGAAGAAGACTTCACCGTTATCATTGATAGTCATGGTGTTCACCGAGTTATCAAGCAAAGGGCTATTACTCGTTGAAAAATGCAACAGTTGAGTCTTGCAGTCAGGCGACATCTCATACACCCCTGTTTCAAGGCCAAACCATTTATTGTTATTACCATCCACAGCGATGCTAATCACCTTGATTTCATTGAAAAGAGGATCAGCTTGTTGGGTACCATCATTACGTGGAATCATCACTTGACTGGCATCATGGTTCGGTGAAGTGAAAAGAAGTTTTGTGTTGGAAAAATAACAAGGTCCGCTATCTGTTCCGACCCATACATAACCATTACGATCCACAGCAAGGCAATTTACGGCTGAACCAGAGATTCCCCCATGGCCTTCCACACAACGAAGTGTGATTACCTGGTCATCAGAAGTATTGTCGATAGTGCCGTTGTCGTTGAAAACGATGATTTTATCATCACTCCCCGAACGGCGAAGTATCCATTTATAGTCATTATGGTCAATCACCATGGTAGAGATATCAATACCGCTATTGGAGCCTCCCAAATTAAAAGACTTCCATACCCCTTTGGTGTCCATCACCGACAACAAATTATTGGCTCCGGTGTTGGCGACCCAGAGATTGCCATGGCTATCGAATGCCAGCCCACTAATATTGACGTACTTCAGAGCCTGTGTCCAGGCACCCAAAGAGCTGTTTGTGGTATCATAACGCATGATATACTGATCATCCTTGAATTTCAGCACACCACTACCCCAAGTTCCCACGTAAGTCACTGTCGTATCTATAGGATCCGTGGCACAACAGATGAAATCAGTGATTTTTTCCTCGTCAAACACCGGAATATTAGAATTGTTAAGGTTAGTCCACCAATTACCATCAAAATGGCTGACACCGTTTTTGGCATATTTTTTCGCCCAATTGGAGTCATGACCACCAGAAGCGATCCACACATTTTTCCCTTGATGACTCAGTTCAAATACACTATTGCTATAAGTCCCATTAGGGTTATAAGATTCCGGATCATAATTCCAACTATCTTTGGCATGGATCATACCCCTTTGCATGTCACCTATCCAATAATAGCCGTCAGCATCGAGGCAGACCGAATTGGGATGAATGGAACTGCCGCAAGCATAGATGTTCTCAATCTGATTGAAAGAATTGTCATACACATGAACACTGCTATAGTTAGATATCAGCAAACGATCACCCACTGCCTTGATTTCGCGTTTATTCGCGGAATAGGAAGGATCGAAATAATCCCAAGAATGACCGTCAAAAACAAATAGTGTATCCGCATTATAAGTTCCATCCGTATAATTAATAAGGAGTTTCCCGCCAAAAGCTTCCAGCTCGTTATAGTTTGCATAAGGATGGATCAATGTGGTATCCAAGGTCCATGAGGCAAAATTCGCCAAGGTGTTGAGCGAGGCGTCGGCGGAATAAAGACCATTGGTAGTGGCCGCATAGATACGTCCTTTGTAGAAGTCTATATCGGTAACATTGACGGCGGCACCGTTTTCGCCAATATAGTAGGTATCTTTCACTTCTTGACGATTCAAATCATAGACTACAATACCGAATCCGCAGGCAAAATAAGCCAATTCATCTTTAAAGGTAACTTCATTAATCGTCTTATTGCCAATGATTGTTTTGTCTTTGATGTCGCTCATATTAAAGACTTCGCCATGTTTATCAATCAAATCGATATTGGCATTTTTGTAGGCGACCACCATCAGATTCAGTTTTTTGTTACAACGGATGGTGGAGACACCCACATCAGAGAGGCCGTTGATCTTGTTCAAGATATGGAGGCTGTTGTCCTCTTTATCGTAGGTGAACAGCTCAAAATCGGTAGCTGCAAAAACGGTGGAGCCGAGCATGTCAACTCCGATGACATTCTGGTAAGGCATGTGAGTACGCCAATGGCCGATAGCGACCCCTTCTTGGGCAAAGAGGTTGGAGCCCAAGGACAAAACGATAAGCAGCACGAAGAGTTTCAAATGACAGTTCATTGTGATTGGTGTTTTTGAGCGATAAAAATACGACTATTTTTCGAAATATTGGTTTTTTTGTGTAATTTTGCACTCCGAAATACGGCCCTATAGTTCAAGGGATAGAACGGAAGTTTCCTAAACTTTAAATCTAGGTTC
>CAMIWN010000013.1:0-72125 GCA_946402445.1 uncultured Bacteroidales bacterium | reverse complement strand
ATTTTTTCTACATAACTAATTTAATTTATTATTATCTCTAATTCCGCCAACAGGTTTATAATATAACAGGACATCATGCAAAACAGCTAAGACGGTGTTTTTATAGACTGAATATAAATTACTATCTTTGGGTGCCCACTTTGGCAGTTAAATCAGATGATGGAAATGTTGAATGTTCAAATAATTATGAAAACTACCAGACTGAGGATGGAACAAGAATAATTGAAATAGATAAAAAAGACCGCTGGAAAGAGAAAGATTTAAATGAGGAAGAGTTTAAAAAAGGATCAAAAAGAGTAGTTTTTATGAAGCTTCGAGATAAGTTTGGAAAAAGATGCGTTAGATTTGTTGGAGTCTATGAAGCATTGAGAATTGATTCTGCTTCACATCAAAAACAAAGACTCTATGGAAGAGTTAGTGATACTATTCAAATAAAAGACTTGTATCCTGACAAAAAATAGTAAAGACATTGTCCTATGAAAATTGTCCGTTGGAAGGAAATCTATCGTTTTTTCTAATTTTGTTACCAAAAAGTTTCTATATTACCAAGTAAATCAATAAAAACATTTCAATTATGTGGACTGCAGAAGAATTAAAAAAGATGCGTTACACTCCTAAGGAGAATGTTGAATTCGACTATCCCGAGATCTGGGACTTGGCCCAAAGTTGCACCCAGATGCTTCACGGCTGGCAAGAAATGCTGGTGGAGCCAATGCAAGTCTTCCATGAACACATCCTAGGCGATGTCGAGGCCAGGACTTCGGAAAACGCGCAAGTCACATTCCTTAATTACCTTAAGATGCGCTCGCTCTATGGGCTTGCAAGCGAGATTTGGGAACAAGTGAACCACTGGTGCCACGAGCTGGGTGTCAGCGGCAACGTCCGCGACAATGAAGGCATCAACAAGGCAAGAGTCGCCTTGGCCGACCTGTTTGAAGCCTTTGCCAGAGTGGATGTCATTGACATTGCACAAGACACCACGAAGGGCCTCCAAAAGTTGGAGCAAGCCGTCAATGCCTTTGGAACCTTTTACGAATTTAATGTTATGCCTAGCTACCACAACGATGTCCAATGGGGAAATTGGGGCTTCCGTGATATCATTGGTATTATCGCAGCCCATGGGCTGCAAGATGATGCGCTATGGGAATCGGTATTGCACGACACCGTTCCTACTGCACCCAACATCGGTGGCCTTATGGACTCAGAGGAAGACAATGAATAGATAAGGATGTATTGATCTACAACAGAACCAACTGTAGATAGCCCCTTCATGAGGCCGGAGGCTGGCAGGCATCCTTCTTATCCTGTAGTAAAAAGGTCTTGGGATGCCGTTTTTAAACTTTTTCTGCCCCGTTTTTCAATTTTTCGGACCAATCGTATTATATTATGCTGTTTTCAACTGTTGCTGCGATGAGTTGGAAGAAATCGTCATCCCTGATTCGGTGAAGAAAATCGGCAATGAAGCCTTCTGCGCCTGCGCCAACCTGACTAAAGTCGTCATCCCCAACTCGGTAATAGAGATCGGCAGTGGTGCTTTCGACGAATTCACCAGCCTCATAGAGGTTCATCTGCCGGCCTCGTTGCGCAAACTTGGCATGGCCTTCGACGACGGCCCCTACGAAGGAAGGAACATCTACGTCCATTTCACCGACCCCGCCCAATGCCAGATGGAGATGCTCGACGACGATGACGATTCAACAGGCTGGCCCGCAAATTGGAACGACCGCCTCTTTGTGCCAAAGGGCAACTGCAAAGCCTTCGAAAAAGCCAAGCCGTGGTGCGGTTTCAACACGATTAAAGAGTTCGAATAAAACTGTGTTGAAAAATATTTTTGCCCCAATTTACAAATTTTCGGCAAAAAAGAACTATTTTAAGGCCTAACCCTTTAAAACAACATCCTTATGAACACAACCATCAAAACCTCCTCAGAGAAACAATTCACCCAAATCCGTCGTTTCGTCAAGAAAAACAAAATCCACAACACCAGTACAGAAGAGAACGGACTCTACATCATCACTCTCTTTGGCCTCAAACCCAAAGAATTGGAAAAGTTCATCAAAGACTTCATCAAGACCAACCACCTCACTAAAGTCCAGCAGCAGGAGTTTTTGGATCTTGCTGCTTGAATTTAACGATCTATTTAAAAGGACAACAACGATAAAACTGAATACCATGAGAATTGAAAACATAGACAAATTCCTGCAAGAGATTGGCCACGCGCCATTGCTGACAAAAGAAGAAGAATTGGAACTGCTCAAAGCCATTCGTGAAAAAGGCTCTGACTGCGACGAGATGGAACAGTTGAGCCAATCGAACATGAGGTTTGTGGTTGCCTTGGCTGCACAGTATCAGCATCGTGGACTGAAGCTTGAAGAACTGATTTCCATCGGTATCGAAGGCCTGAAAAAGACCACAATGACCTATGGTCTTGACAGCGATATTGATTTCATCAAATATGCTGTTCCGTTGATGCGGCAGTACTTGGAAGAAGCCGTAAAAGAACAAATCCACAAGCTTGTTGAGCAATTCGCCGAACTCCAGAAAAAGAGATTCCGTTTCTGGATGGAAGATTTTGAAAACGAGGACACTGGAGAAATAGTCTCAGTGGAGCGCCGAGAATTGTTGGTTGCAGAACCCACCGACGAGGAAAAAGAAATCCTTAAACAAATCTGCAATGGGGTTAGAGAAGCCAATACCGAAGACCTGAATGCTTTTAGGTACGAAGCGAGAGACTCGCATGGCTTTTCTAATGACGACATCCTTCCAGTCCTTCAAGAACTCAGCGATCGAGGCGATGTACATGCCACTGATGCCTTGAACGACATTGACCGTCTTTGGGAAATGACTCACAAAGGTGATAAAGATGCAGCTTTTTATCTGGCTTACCGTTATGCATCTGGCGACGAGGAGCATGGCATCTTCATTGACAAAAAACGGGCAAAAAAACTATACGATCTTGCAGGATGGGATGATTACGACCCCAATGAAGAAAGCGATGATGAGTGTGAGGTCGTTGAGAGTGATTATTCTCTTCAAGGAGATCCTGCCGAACTTGACAAAGTGGAACACGACATACGAGTTTTGGCCGAAAAGTACGGCGTTCCTGATGATGGTCTGGGCGGGATGTACGTGCCTTTCGACATCCTTTTCAAGAAGTTGGTCGGATCGTCCTATTATGAAGGCAACATCACGAAAATGAAACGTTTGACAGCAAACAACCTTCTACTTCATGCCGAGAGTGGCATGAGTGAGCCTTTGCTTTATGCTCTTAAGCGCTATTATCCACAAATAGAGGTAGATTGCTCGGTTGATTGCAATGGTTTTGGAGAAAATGAAGGAATTGGAATAGACGAATAATTCCAAAACTCAACAACAGAACCAGCCGTAGATAGCCCCTTCATGAGGCCGGAGGCTGGCAGACATCCTTCTTATCCTGTAGTATAGGGACAATCGTAATATTAGCAAAAATAATCTAATAAATTGATTGTCAATTAGATAAATATTTGTATCTTTGTCATCGGAATGTAAAAAGTTCCCCCGAAAGCGGAGTGCGATTTTTACGATTTATACCAAAAGACGTTCGAGGGCACGGTGCTGGGAAGGATGAAGAAAGTGCTGCCATTACGCGAGATGGCCGACACCTTTGGCTTGGTAAACAAGCGTCAGGTCCCGAAGCGTGGCGCCAAACCGTACTTCAGCCCTGAGGGGAAGGTGGCGCTGATGTTCTTGAAGATGTACACCCGGTTGAGTGCGCCAGGGAGAGCATCCCCGACAGGATAGTGAGCGTGTCGAAGCCGTACGTGAGACCTGTCGTCAGGGGCAAGGAGGTGAAGAGCGTGGAGTTCGGCGCGAAGTGCAACAACATCATGGTTGACGGGGTCTCGTTCATCGAGAAGCTGTCGTTCAACGCCTTCAACGAGGGGACGAGACTACGGCACTGCGTCAAGATGCACAGGCGGCTGTTCGGGGTGGACGGGAAGCGGCCTAGCCAGGCCGCCAAAAAGGTTACGAAACGGAGTCCTGTCACGGGAACTCCCGGATGCCCATGCGAAAAACAGACGGTTATCAACAAAATCAGGCGGTTATGAACAGTTTTGGCAGCAAAAAACGGAGCAAACCCAGCCACTTGTGGCGACACCACAAAAACAAACAACCTTTTAAGTCAAACAGAAAGAATTAAACGACAATCCCTAATTAGGAATTGAATGAAAAACCTCCGCCTCGAATGGGACGGAGGTTTTTTGTTATTACATGTAACATTTACCAAAGACCACGAAAGTTTTTTTCATATCCACTTGTTATTATAAAAGTAATTATTATTTTTGCAATAATTATAATCTTAATAACAGCTGGAAAAAATGAATAACCCATTTGTCATCGGGAGTTACGCTGGCCCCCATTATTTCTGCGATCGAACTGAAGAAAGCAAAGAATTGATGGATAATGTGTTAAATGGTAGAAATACGGTGCTGGTGTCCCATAGGAGAATTGGAAAGACTGGATTGATTTGTCATGTTTTTGATCAACCAGTGATTAAGAGAAACTACCATGTGTTCTTTGTTGATATCCTTTTCACGTCCTCTTTGCGTGAATTTGTCATGCTATTAGGAAAGGAGATTATCAACAGTTTGAAGCCAAGGAGTAAAAAATTCACAGATGCTCTGAAAACTGTGTTTTTTTCATTGAGAGGTGGTTTCAAGATGGATGCAGTAACCGGGGAACCTGCTTTTGAATTGTCATTGGGAGAGATTGAATCGCCGGAGGCCACCTTGGATGAGATTTTCAAGTATCTTGGCACTGCTGATAAACCTTGTGTGGTTGCTATAGATGAGTTTCAACAGATAGGGGAGTATGAGGACAAGAATGTTGAGGCATTGTTGAGAACGAAAATTCAGCATTGTCCCAACTGTCATTTCATTTTCGCAGGTAGCGAACCCGACATGTTGATTAATATGTTTAATACGCAGGACAAGCCTTTTTATAAAAGCGCCACTTTCATGCAAATTGGGCGTCTTGATTTGGATAAGTATGCTGCATTTGCGACGAGTCTTTTCAAGGAATCTGATAAAGTCATAGGTGAGGAATATGTAAAAATGGCATTTGAGTCAGTGGACGGTGTAACCTTGTATGTGCAGTTCATCATGAACGAGTTGTTTCATGCTGTCCCAGTGGGTGGAAAAGTGACTCAAGAATTATATGATCAATCGTTAAGTATTTTGTTAAACAAGCAGTCGTTTGTTTTCATGAACGTTCTGAGAGGCCTTTCTCTCCGTCAAAAGGAGGTGCTTTATGCCTTGGCAAAGGAGGGAAGGTCAAACGAGATATTGTCAAGCGATTTCATTCGCAAGCATGATTTGAAATCGTCGAGTTCGGTGCAATCATCCTTGAAGGGGTTACTGTCAAAGAAGGTGATTGCCAGAGAGGATGGACACTATGTGATTTCAGACAGGTTATTCAGGTTGTGGCTAAATAAATAGTCAATCCATGAAACCCACCAGTAGGTGTTTTATGATAGAGATCTCCGCCTCGATTGGGACGGAGATTTTTTTTGTTTTTACATGTAACAGTTTCGATTTTTTGGTACTTAGGGATAGAAAACCTGATCAGGTTGTTTTTATTCTATTAATTCAAACGAAGATGGCCATGCTCCTTGGCTTTGGCACCAACCAGTACCGGCTGTACGAGATGGGTGAGGTGCCCAGCGAAAGCAACGGCAAGATGATCCGCTCGGCCATGACCCCCCAGGTGTTTCTCGAACTGGTGCGTAGCACACGCTCCCAGCTGACTGACAAAGAATACGCGAAAATCATCACCCGAGTGGACGAAGTGATCAAAGCATCTGAGCGTTGGCAGGACGAGCTGAAGGAAACGAAACGGCTGTTTCGCACCGAACGTGGCATGGCGAATGGCTTCGCGCCTCTTTCGACGGACCGACTGAAAAACCTGCTGCTCTACCTGCTGAAACAGATGGGAGAGACTTCTCCAAATAAGATGAATGAGGTGCTGTTTTACATCGACTTCTTTTCGTACCGGGAGCGAGGGATGGCCATCTCGGGTCTGGCTTATCAATCACTCGAGTTGGGACCAGCGCCTCAACGCTGGGATCGTGTGTACAGTGCCTTCGATGAAGTGGAAGTCCAGTTGAAACTGGTGCAAGGGCAGGAGCTTACGATGCTCAAGGCGGATGTGGAAGCCGACATGGGCGGTTTCTCCGTGGAGGAGATGGCGGTGATTGACACGGTATGCGAGAAGATGAAGGGGATGACCTCGAAAGAGGTCACGAAGATGTGTGGTGAGGAGCCGGCATGGAAAAACCATCTTGGAATGCCCAATACCATCCCTTTCGTGGAGGCGTTTTCCCTAACGGGGATGTAGTCGGGTAGTGGAGTGGATTGGTGACTACATACGGTCTGAAATACGGTATCCATAGCGGCGTTTTCCAGAAAGTGGTGACCCTTGACCGTCTGTTTGAGTCCTAGTCCTCAACACCAGTTGACGTTGCTCCATTCGCGGTGCGCTTGGTGCGGGAGGTGGGATAACAGTAAGCCTTAAATTCCTAAGCGATGGAGCCTTTCGCGAAGCAAGTCGAGATAGCGTTGTTTGAAATCCTCGGAAAGAAAGGACTGGGCAATCATCGCCTCCCATGCGGGCAGGCATTTCTTGAAATGTGTCACCAGCTTATCGATTACTTTTTCTGGTATGTTGGCTTTGATTGCCGCTATCTTAAAGTCGTTCAAAATGATGCGGCTTTTTTTCCCGTTAAGCGTCAGTGCCAGCTCTTCCATGTCTTTCGGGTTTACTATGGCCGCGTTTAGCAAGTCGTATGCGGGTGAAAGCCCATACTGTCCAGGTTTGTTGGAGAGCAGCGAGAAGTTTTTTAGATGCATGTCGTTGTTGCCCGTAAGCCAGGAGAAGATCACTGATTCATAAAAGTTCACCAGGTCAAGTTGTGGCGTTGAGGAATACATGGCGATGGCCTTGGCGATTTGCTCGTAGGAACTTCGGTATTTATATTCGGTTTGGCGTTCCGTGAGTTGGCAGAAATCTTCCATGGCAAGTTTGTTTCCCTGTGCATCCCGATCCATTCGCTTGGTGAGGTATCCCAAGCTGTCGTCAGCGAGTCGGATAAGGCTGTGCTGTGCAGTTTTGATTCCCGCAATTTCAGCTAAATGCATGGTGAGATCCTCAATCTCGGGTAGTTGGGGAAAGTCATCGGTTTGTGGCTTGAAGATATAGGCGCCCCATAATCCTACGATGGTCAGGCGTCGGGTTCCCTTGTGTTGTTGGAGGTTTAGTGACAACTTGGGCTGGACGCCGGTCAGCGTTGTCTGTGATCGGATGATGTGTTCGGCCAAACGGTCCATGTCGGCGCGGGTATATTCCATGACGGGGGATTCGGGCACGCCGAAGAATTTCTTCGAGCAGGCGGCGTGGAAATCCCGTTCGTTCTCACCGAGTTCACGATAACAATATAGGCATTTACTCATGGCTTGATGCTTCGAATGGTATGACACTTACTGCACCGATACAGTCTTTGCAGCAGAGGAGTAGAAGCGACATCCGGTCGAGGATGCTGATGTCGGTGTTCCGGATGGCCACGTCGAGGAGCCATCCTTCAGGAATCAGCCCGTCGAAAAAGGGAAACAGTACCTTGCTATAATAAGGCTTTGCTGAAAGGGGGAGTGTCAGGCTGACGGGTTCGGCGAGGGACGATGATAGGTAGCTCTCGTCATAAAGAAACACATAGCCGTCGTCCGACTCGGTCAACAATCCGGCCAAGAGGTTCTTGTAGTAAATTGTAGCGGCTCTCATGATTCATGGTGTTTGGGTGTGGGTCTCATTTCATAGTTGAAAAGGTTGAGCACCTGGTTAACTTTGTCGAGCCTCACGGTGGGTTTGCCTTGCTCCATCTCGCGGACGAAGTTGAGTCCGACGCCCGACTTGAGCGCCAATTGTTCTTGCGTCATTTTGTACTGTTTCCGCAGCTGTTTGACGGTTTCAGTCAGCAGTGTTTTCTTCATTTTTTATATCCTTTTGGATGCAAAGATAAGAATTCTTTTTTAAATTATATCAGAACTGATGTATTTTTGTTGGAATTTTCATAATTACATCCGAACGAATGTTTTTTTTGTTTTAAAGACCAAAAAGAGGCAGCAGAAGCAGAGGCTAGAGCAAGAATTTATCAAGTTAAGCCTTGTGATTTAGGCAAATAAATATAGATCTTTGAATTCCGTCGAACTTCTTCGGCCTGCCGCGTCCATTCTGCTTGGGCCCGTTGTAGAAGTACCGAAGCCTGACTTCGTCGCGGAAGCGGCTCACAAGGTTGAAGGCGAGGCAGTCCAGCCCGATGACGAAGGTCCTTTTGGCGAAGTAGGCGTCGGCCACGACAAGGTCGGTCAGTCCACGGAGCTTGTCGGCCACCGAGGCGCAGGCCCTCAGGTAGAGGCCGATGAGCGAGTCCTTGTTGTCCATGTGGGCGAGGTAGTCCGGGGTTCTCCCTTTCCTTTTCCCCATGAGAGTCTGCACGGCATAAAACATCCGTGGGGCCTTTCCCGTGGGGTCAATCTTGCCGAAATCCTCACATTTTTTAACCATATTTTCGCCTATTTCCTCACAATTTTTCAAATTCTCACGATTTGTTTCCGCAAAATACTCCAGATTCTCAAATTTCAAACCTGTTGGGTTATCCTTGGTGAACATTCTCCATGCGTTTGTGTTCACCATAACAAACACTTTTCGCAAGACCCCTGTCCCTCGCTCTTTTTAAATCTTTTCCAATCTGAAGGAAACAAAAATGCATTTCTACTTCTCCGTACTGGTATATCTCATTCAAAAAGTATATTTTAATAGACTTTTCCTTGTGATTTAAAGAAAAACTCTTATCTTTGCATCCGAAAAGTCTATTATAATATACCAATATGTATTTGAGTGATGTCATAAAAGAAAGGCGAGCCAAGCTTGATTTATCGCAGGCCGACCTCGCGGAGATGACGGGCGTAAGCCTTGCCACGGTGAAAGACATTGAGCGGGGGAAAGGGAACCCCTCCCTCCGAACAGTGGAGAAACTCCTTGAAGTTCTGGGACTGGAAATTGTTTTCCGTATCCGCCAAACCGTTTAATTGCTAAACCGATCAAACCATGCGACAATTGGAAGTTTATTATAACAACGTGAAAGCAGGACTGCTGACTGAGCTGATGCCTGGCAGTGGCTATCGCTTTGATTATGCGCCAGGGTATCTGTTGGGCAATGATCCACACATATCCATGACGTTGCCCAAGACCAGTGCTTCATACCATGACGAGCGGCTCTTCCCATTCTTTGCAAACCTTTTGCCCGAGGGGGCGCTGCGCCGGGTGGTATGCCGCGAGCGTCATATCGACGAAAACGACTTGTTCGGCATCCTTTGTGCCATGGCTGATGCCGACAGTATCGGAGCGATTCATTTCAAAACGGTAAACGATGAAAGATAACAACCCGTTATTTGACAGCCGTCGGGTGTCTTTGGCACTCGATTTCAATTTGGATGAGCGGCATCAAACGAAAGAGATGACTCAAGCCATGCAGCGCATCTCCGTGTCGGGAGTGCAGGAGAAGTTCCCTGCCGTGGTGGACCATGGCAAGATCCGTTTGGCTGGGGAAGGGGAGCGGTCAACCCATATACTGAAGCCTGCTCCTTGGGATGCCACGTTGCTTGAGCGCAATCAGCTCCCTATTAACGAGTATCTCACCATGCGGATTGCCTCGCAGGTGTATGGCATCCCTGTGGCTGTCCACGGCCTTTGCACTACGCCCAATGGGCACATGGTTTACATCACCCGGCGCTTCGACATCGGTCCTGACGGCGTAAAGTGTCCGATGGAGGATATGGCCACTTTGATAGGGAAGAGCGAGGCGTTGGGCGGAACAGCATTCAAATATAATGGTTCCTATATGGACATCGCCCAATGCATACGACGCTTTATACCGGCTTGGATGCCTGAGATGGAACGCTTTTTCGAGTTGGTGGTCTTCAACTATATCTATGCCAACGGCGATGCCCATCTAAAGAACTTCTCCGTGATGCTTAAGGAGGACGACTATCGCCTGACTCCAGCCTACGACCTTTTGAACACGGCGTTTCATGTGCGCGACGAGGACTTTGCCTTGGACGGGGGGCTGGCACCCAATATGCCCCGTAGCTATCCTTACAACCTCACAGGTCATCCTTGCAGGAAGGATTTTGAGTGGTTTGGCAAAGAAATCGGCCTTGTCGAAGTACGTATGCACCGTATGTTGGACAAGTATATGTCGTTACCTGAACGAGCCCGACTTCTTGTGAAACAAAGTGCTCTCACTCAGAAAACCCAGCGCAGCTATTTGCGTATTGTAACAGAGAGGATCAGTCGGTTTGTCAGATGAATTGATTCGAATTCTTCCATTTCCCGGATTTTTAAGCGACACACTCTTTTCAAATCTTTTCCAATCTGGAGACCTACAGCGGTTGGATCGACCTGTTTGGATGTGCCACTAGCGGCTACGACCACGGTGCGGTAAACTGGCAGCCCTGGAGTGGCAACAAAGACACGAAAAGCAATGCGTTGCATTACGCTTACGGTTTTGCCGTTAGCGGGTATGCGCACAATTGATGGAGTGTATATGAATATAGGCGCATACCATTTGGCGAATGCCGGCGCGGAATCCTCTTATATGTTGGCTTTTGGCGAGGAGATTCTTGATATCGGGACCGGTGGCCACCGTGGTGACGGTCGGGCGGTGCGGTTGGTGCGGGAGGTGGAATAGCTGAAAGGCCTTATATCCCGATGCGTTGGAATCTGTCGAGAAGCAAGTCTAGATAACGTTGTTTGAAATCCTTGGAAAGGAAAGACTGGGCAATCATCGACTCCCATGCGGGCAGGCATTTCTTGAATGTGTCACCAGCTTATCGATTACTTTTTCTAGTATGTTGGCATTGGTTGCCGCTATCTTAAAGTCGTTCAAAGTGATACGGCTCTTTTTCCCGTTGAGCGTCAGTGCCAGCTCTTCCTTGTATTTCGGGTTTACTATGGCCGCGTTTAGCAAGTCGTATGCGGGAGCAAGCTCGTAACGTAGCTCTCGTCATAGCGAAACACATAGCCGTCGTCAGACTCGGTCAACAATCCGGCCAAGAGGTTCTTGTAGTAAATTGTGGCGGCTCTCATGATTCATGGTGTTTGGGTGCGGGTCTCATTTCATTTTGTACTGTTTCCGCAGCTGTTTGACGGTTTCAGTCAGCAGTTTTTTCTTCATTTTTTATATCCTTTTGGATGCAAGGATAAGAATTCTTTTTTAAATTATATCAGAACTGATGTATTTTTGTTGGGATTTTCACAATTACATCCGATCGATTTTTTTGCTTTTTTTATTGCATTCTTGAATCATGTCGAAGACGAAGCAGGTCGCGCCCGGCTTAATCTCAGCAGTGGGCATGGCCGCTAACAACCCCAGTGGCACAAGTTATCCTAAGTCATACCATCAAATGCTTCACTTGAGCAAACAACTCACTAAAAATCAACAAGAAACAAAAAGGACCAACAAGGATCAAAGAATAAAGGTTTTTTTTAATTTATTTGCAAATTAAAAAGAAAAAGCCGATTCGCTTGAAAGGAGGTAGGCAATTTTTGTTTTGTCCAATTTAAAGTTGCGCCCGACACGAATTTAGGGATAAAAGAATGACTTTGAGCAATGGTCTTTATAGAGTAACTCTTAAACAAAAAATGAAGGACATTGAAGCTGGTTTTGATATGAGTGCAAGTACATCGACAGTTTGAATTTCCAGCAAAAAGTTACTATAAGTATCTTGTAACTCTAAAAACAGGATACAAAATGGAAAAGAAAACCATCGCTAAAAAGACACAGAAAAGACCTGCGTTAACCCTGCTTCAAGCCATTGAGACCGTTGCTGAAAACTCTAGAGACTCAAAGCTGAGCGACGAGTTCATGAAAACCGTCAAAAACGAAGTGCACTTTCTGGCCAAAAAATATGGTATCACCGAACGTCAGGCTGTGCTCTTCGCCGTGTGCATGGACGAAGGACCCAACAATGTTGACTTCCGTGACATTGCCTCGCATCTCGACATCAATCGTATTGCTTCGCTGGCACTTTCGTTGGATATTGATGCCTTGGTACACCGCCGTTTGTTACGCTATCGCGATGTGAAAGAAGGCGACTCGTTCAACGTGTCGGCAGCGGTCATCCGGTGTTTGAAGCATAACGAAGTGTATCAGCTGCCTTCCATCAAAGGCCTCGACTGTCCCGCCATGTTCGAGTTGCTGGAACAGTGGTTCCAGGATCTCGATGACACTGCTGTCGATTCCATGGAATTCAGTCAGGAGCTGCAGGAGTTGTTCGATGCCAATCCCCAGTTGAACTTTGTAAAAAAAGTGCGGCAGCAAGAACTATGTGAAGCCAGTGAGCTGCTTCTTGTCAAATTCTGCTATTATTTGATTTGCAAGGATCACGAAGGCATTCGTTTCTGCCAAATGGAAGATGTGTATCAGAGCAGTGCTGAATTCGTCAGGGCCAAAGGAAGTCTTCGTAAAGGCACCCATGCACTTCAAAAGCAGAAACTTATAGAGTTTCTCTGCGTTGACGGCATCGCCGATACCACCCGTTTCAAGTTGACCGAAGATGCCAAACGCGACTTGTTGGCTGAAATGAATCTCAATGCTACAGAGGAGCATCTGGCCGATGTGATTGAACCTGAAAAGCTGCCCCCCAAGACCATGTTTTACACACAAACCGTGCAGCATCAGGTAGATGAACTGAACCAGTTCTTTGCGCCCGAGCAATACGCCAAAATCCGTGAACGTATGCAGGAAAGAGGCTTCCGTCAGGGCTTCACCTGCCTGTTCCATGGTGGTCCGGGAACGGGAAAGACCGAGACCGTCTATCAGCTGGCCCGCCTTACGGGACGCTCCATCATGACCGTTGATGTGCCGAGCATCAAGAGCAAGTGGGTAGGCGACTCCGAGAAGAACATCAAAGCCTTGTTCGACCGTTACCGTAGCCTAGTGCAGCGTGCCGAGACAGCCCCCATTTTGCTCTTCAACGAGGCCGATGCCATCATCGGCATCCGCAAGGCTGGTGCCGAGAGTGCGGTGGACAAGATGGAGAACACCCTCCAGAACATCATCCTGCAGGAGATGGAGACCATAGACGGCATTATGATTGCCACCACCAACCTCACCGAGAATCTCGACAGTGCCTTTGAGCGTAGATTCCTCTACAAGATCAGGTTCGACAAGCCTGATGCCACGGTGCGCGGCAAGATCTGGCAACAGATGATCCCTGAGTTGAACGCCAGCGATGCCGCCATCCTGGCCGAGCACTTCGACTTCAGCGGTGGCCAAATCGAGAACGTGGCCCGCAAGCACGCCATCAACAGCATCCTCTACGGCAATGATTCCGAGATGCTTCCTATCTTGGAAGATTACTGCCGCTGTGAGCAGTTGAACAATAATGTTACACGAAAGAGGATTGGGTTTTGAATTTTCTGAAAAAGGTTTCTATATTATGTCATAACCATAAAATACGAAGCGACTATGAGAACTTATTTGCAACAATTCTTTCCATGCCTGGAAAACAGACACGTCTATCCCTATCGTGTTGTCTATCCGATGATGTTGGAGCATATCGATTTTGCACCCATCACCATCCTTTATGGCAACAATGGTAGTGGGAAATCCACACTGCTGAATGTCATGGCCCAGCATCTTGGCCTTAAGAAAATGACATTAGGCAACGACAATGAGTATTTCGAAGGATACGTGAAAAAGTGTTCTTCATGTATTGATGATGAAGGGCTTCCTGAAGAAAGTTCGTTTATCCGGAGCGAGGACATCATGGTGAAAATTGCCAGGCAACGGAAACTTTACGCTGAAATTAAAAATGAAGTCTTTTCAGACAAAGAAATAGAAAAAATGAGTGATTATGGGATAAGCGAGAACCTATATGAAAAAGCGCTGACAGATCCCGAGTCAGTGAATGCAGCGGATTACGCCCTCCTGAGTCGATTGGGGGATTTTCAAAAAGCCCGATTGATGTTGGACAACAGCGAAGCCACCTCCAACGGGGAAACGGCTTTGGAGTATTTCAAGGAACATCTTTTTGATGAGTCGTTCTATCTGCTTGATGAACCTGAGAACTCCATGGCTCCTGCATTTCAGCAACAACTGGCCCAGCATATCGAATTGCTGGCGCGATTGGATACTCAATTTGTCATTGCCACCCATTCGCCTTTCCTGCTTGCCATACCCAATGCAAGGATTTACGACCTCGATGCTCGCCCCTCTATGGAGAGGGCATGGTATGAGTTGGAAAACATGAAGGCTTACTATCGGCTTTTTAAACAATTTGAGGATCGGTTTTGAAATCTTGAAGGAAACTGTTTTTTGTTTTCTCCAAAATAGTGCTTAATTTTGCAAGTCATTAACGATAATATGATTTTCAACGACTACTGGAAAGAAAAATCCACCAAACGCAAAAAGTTGTGGGCGGCAAAGGCCAAACGCTTTGCGGAACAGCATGCGCAATTGGAGGCCATTCGCAAGGATGTGTATCTTCCATTGGATTATGGTGTGAACTTCAGTTTTGAGGATTATAAACCTGCGCATTATACCCTGCAAAATCCCATCGCCTGTTGGCAAGAACTGAACTTTTGGTTTTTGGAAGACGGCTTGCGCACCGCGTTGGCTTCGGAAGGCGCCGACATGCGCAGTTTCAAAATGGAAGTGCGCCACCAATCCATCAAAGGTTTGGAAGCCCCACAGCCGCGTATTCTTTGGCCTGAACCCTATAGATTTGCACCCAACAAAGTGTATGATTACGAAACAATGTATCACGATTGGCTGCAATGGATGTATGCGATTTGCACTGACTTGGAAACGGTAAGTCTGTCATATAAGCAAATCACCATGACCATCAAGCGTTACAGTACGGAGGGGTTGCCATTCGGCTACTACGAGTTGAATCCATGCGAGCAACTGACGAAATCGGCCATGCTGTTGCAGGAGACGGATTTCTATACGCTCAATGTAGCCACCTTGTTGATGGAAATGGCTGCCGAATGGGAACTGCGGCAGGAAGAGTTCAACTACTACGCCAAGAAACTGAAACTCCGCACCATGGAAGCCGTCACTCTCGACAGCATTGAGTTTGACCTTTGGGATGAGAAAAAACTGGAGAAGAAAATCCCGGAATACATCACCAAGGACTATAACGTTGACAAAATCATTGAGCAGGTGAGCCGCCCTTGGAAGTCGGCTGTCAAGAAATTTTTCGATGCCGCCCAGGAGCGGTCGTTGAGGGATCAAACTGAGACATTGGAGAAGTTTAGCTTCAGGAACTCCACCTCTGATAGATTTGTGGAAGAGTGCTTACGCCCTTATCTGGAAAGTGTCGGATTGCAGGAGGTAGCATTGGTGGTTCCAGGTATGGACCATCCCGATGTCATATTGAAGTACCAAGGTTGCCAGTTACGATTGTCATCATATTATTGGTCATTATATAAGAACGACATCTTCTTTTACCCCAACTCCTATTACGACGGGTGTCTTTTGGATTTGGCGAAGAACACACCTTTGAGTGCCATCGGAGATTATTTGAAGCTGATGCCTACTGCTAACCAGAAGATGGATGAGACGATTCTGAAAGTCTTGCACATCTACGACCAACAGATGCAACAGAACGAAAAGTATCATGCTGCCGTAGAGCAATTGGAGGCATTGGCCCAGCAGTATGCGGGCAAGCCTGTCGGAAAAATGATGAAGTATCTCCGCTGGGAGGCCGGCCGATTAGTTAATGGTGGATACCGGATACCCTTGATACCAACAATTAAGGTAGTCAGCGATAACGCATTTAGTTTCTTAGAAGAAAAAAGATTTGGTGGCATCGTTAGTCAAGAAGAAGTAATGGGATGGGTTGATGCCGATTGCCATAATGTATATGCCAGCGACCCTAGCGCACCAGATCCTGAAGGCAAGCGGTTACCTTCCAGGACGGTTCAAGAGTTCATTAGACAATATGGTCATTCTGATCCCGAACCCATCCTTGCGATTGATTTCATCGAACAAAAACTATAAACAATATGGCCATAGCAATTAACGAAACCGAACTGATGACCCTTTTGGAGGTCACGCCCACATGGCAAAACATCATGCTGACCGGCCGTCACGGCATCGGCAAGTCGCAAATTCTGACTAGGTATTTTAAGGAAAAAGGCATACCGGTGAAGACCTTGTTCCTCGGACAGATGAGCGACCCTGGCGACTTACTGGGACTGCCCAATAAGGACGAGAAAACGGGAAAGACCGTCTTCATGCCGCCTTATTGGTTCCCTGTCGACGGCCAACCCATAGTGCTTTTCTTGGACGAGATCAACCGCGCCCGTCCCGAGATCTTGCAGACGGTGATGGACCTCGTGCTGAACCGCAAGTTGGCCGGTCGCGAGTTGCCCGAAGGCAGCCGCATCATCGCGGCGGGTAACGACGGCGAGGAGTACCAACTCACCGACCTCGACCCGGCATTGGTGTCGCGCTTCAATATCTACACCTTCCGTCCCACGGTGGAGGACTGGCTGCTGTGGGCAACGCGTACGGGTCTCGACGAGCGCATCCTCAATTTCATCAGCGCCAATCCCGAGTTGCTCGACCGCAGCGCCGACACCAAGGAAGACCAAGGTCTTGACAAAGATCCCGACCGCCGCGCCTGGGAGAAGGTGGCCCGGCTGATGGAGAATATCCCCAACCCCTTGCCCGTGCACCAGAAGGTGGTGGCCGGCATCATCGGCGTTCAGGCGGCAGCACAGTTGTTCCTTTCGTTCCGCAAGGACGACCTTTCGCCCATCGACCTGCTCACCGACTTCAAGAAAGCCAAGAAATCGCTCGACAAATACGAGTTGCATCAATTGTCGTTGCTCAACGATGCCTTGGCGCGTTTCTTCGAGACCGACAAGGCCGACACCCTCGACCGCGAAATGGTGCGTAAAAACCTAAAGGCTTACCACGACTACCTGCTCAAGAACAACCGCGAAGGCTACGCCCATTTTGTGTCGCTCATCGACGGCACGAGCTATAAGAAGATGCTGCTTCTCATCAATAAGGAAATGCCCGACACCTACAAGCAAATTGTCGAATTCATCCAAACCCTATGAATGCCCGCGAGCGCATACAACAAGTTGCTGAGCAATGGTTCCTGACAGAGCCAGCGTTCTTCGCCGTGTATTGCAGTCATCGTCTGATGATGAATGCCAATATGCTGTGTCCGTTGCGCACAGGGCAGGGGCGTATCGAGTACAACCCGACTGTTATCGATGCATTGCAGGACCACCAGTTGAATGAATTGCTAAAGGTGGAGATGATTCGCATCCTGCTGCAACATCCCTACGCACGTCAGCCTTTGGGTTGCAAGCCCCTTGTTCAGCATGCGGCCAGCGACATGGTCATCGCACCTGCCTATAAGTTGGCATGGATTGAACTGACAAAGCCCGAAGATTTTGGCTTGCCTGTGGGACAGCACTACGAATGGTATGCGACACGACTGAATGATTTGGCTATTCATCTTGATGGAAGTGCTCCCAGTGAGGGTGACTCAGGAGGAGAACAGGGAGAAGGCGAAGGGGGCGATTCTCAACAAGGACAAAGCGGCGAAGATACCTCGTCAGAAGGAGCCGAGGCTGACTACACGGCTCTTTGGGAGGAAGACCAGTTCCAGTCGCGGTTGATTACCGACCTTATTCAAAGCACGACAGGGTGGGGCAGCATACCTGCTGGCATGATTGAACTCATCAAGAAAGCCGCCGAGGGCAAGATCGACTTCCGTAGTGCCTTGCGGGGTTTCCGCGCCAACATCCTATCGCAGAAACGCCGCCTGACGCGCATGCGTCCCAGCCGACGCTTTGGCTTCGAGCAGATGGGCAGCCACTATGACTTCACCACACATCTGCTTGTCGCCATCGACACCAGCGGCTCGGTAGGTTCCGAAGAGTTGGGACGTTATTTCCACATCATCACTTCCTTCTTCAAATATGGCATCCAGGAAATCGATGTCATCATGTTTGATGTCGATGTTCAAGGCAAACCTGTTACTTTGAAAGAAGCCAAAAAGAACATGAAGGATTTTGAGGTGCAAGGTCGTGGCGGCACCAACTTTCAAGCCCCTATTGACTATGTCAAGGAGCATCCTGATTACGATGGCGTCATCATCATCACCGACGGCTGGGCCCCGACACCCGAAGTGCCTCCGCATCTGAAAGCCAAGCTGCTTTGGGTCATCGACAATGAACCATCCTACAAACAAAATTACGAATCGCTTCGCAGTACAGGCCGTGTCTGTCTGATGCAGTTATAAAGAAACACAATTATGGCAAGCTTCAACGATTACTGGAAAAAGAAAGCAGCCAAGCGCAAGAAAGGCTGGTCTGCCAAAAACGAGCGTTTTGCCACAAACCATACCACTCTGGAACAAATCAGAAGCATGGTTTTTCAGCCAATTGACTATGACAAAAGAGGCTATGATGCGGATGCTTTTGTTTTCTCGTATTTCAAAACGGCAAATCCACTTGTTGTATGGAATCAAGGTGTCTTAAGTCTTTCAGAACCGTTCTTGCGGAAAGCATTGGAAGAAGAAGGTGCTGAAGTGCAAAGTTTCAAGATGGAGGTGAGCAAGACTTCCATTCAAGGTCAGGAGGCTCCTGAACCAAAAATAACTGATTATGGCAAATACGAGTGGGGAACAAGCTGTACAAATAAGGTATATGATCTCGAGTCTAAATATCACGCCTGGCTGAAACATGTTTATAAAGTTTGTGCGGAAATGGAATTGATTACATTGAACTACCGTGAGGCGACCATGACCATCAAACGCTACACAATGCCAGGTCTGGCATTTGCTTATTATGAGGTCAATCCCTGTGTACAATTGATGAAGAGCCCGCTTTTGATGGAAGAAACCGGATTCTCTGTCTTGAATGTTGCCTTCCTACTTATGGATATGGCTGCCGAATGGGAATTGCGTCAGGAGGAGTTCAACTACTATGCAAAGAACCTAAAGATTCGTAAGATGGAGGCTGCAACGGCAGACCGCATCGACCCAGAACAATGGAAAGGACTGTCGTGGAAAGAAAAAATAAACGCAGTGAAGTCTTTCATGGAAGCCATTACTGAGCGTGACTGTGCCAACGAGGCTTTGGACATACCTTTTCATACGCATAATATCAACATGATAGATCTGCTAAAGAGACAAATGATACCATACTTTAATAGTAATGGTTTACAAGGGGTGCACGCATATATTCCTTCTGATTCTTTCCATTGCATAGCGGTGGAATATCAAGGATGTCGAGCGATGTTAAAGTATCTGAATCATAAAATGTGGTTTTATCCTTTCGTTGAAAGTTCAGAATGGAGTGTGAATAATGAACAATCTATTGAATTCAAGCGTCTTACAATCAGTACCATCGCTGAATATTTGAAGCAGATGCCTGATTTGTGGCCAATTGAAGAACAATAATATTCCGAGTATTTGAATTTTTGACGAGAAATGACTATATTAGTGACAATCATCAAAACATTATAATTATGGCAAACATTTGCACCACCAATTATGTCATCGAGGGCGAGAAAAATGAACTTGATGCGCTGTATGAAACCATGAAGAGCCTCGAAAGCCAAGGCCTCGGACAACTGGTGAAAGCCTTGGGCAAGAACCCCGATGAGGTGATGTGTCGCGGAGAATGGTCAGACTTGGAACGCCAAGGCGATATCCTTCGCATGACCTTTGATACGGCATGGACACCTTGCTATGAAGTGACGGACTTGCTGAAGGTCGCTTATCCCTCGATCCGCATCTACTACAAAGCCGTGGAACCCGGCTGTGAAGTCTATATGAAAAACGACGCCGAAGGCAAATATTACCCCGAGACCGAAGAAGACGGCAACCCCTTCCAACTGATGACCGAGGAACAGGAAAAGTTGCAGACCCGCATTATCCGCGGCATCATTGAGGGGGATATCAAGTTTGAGGTGAAGAAATGATAAAAAATGAAAACATATTCCTGCAAGAGATTGGTCACGCGCCTATTCTGTTAAAAGAAGAAGAATTAGCTCTGCTTAAGGCTTTGCAGAAAAAAGGGCCAGGCTGCGACGTTTTCGTGTCTACTTTCTAGAGCTGGTACAATATATGACCGCTTGCTTAAATGGAAACAAGAAAGCAAGGGAAACAGTGCCTTACTCATAGAAGGTGCTAGGAGTTTCGCTGGGCCATGGGCGATACGGCTACTATACCGATACTCCGTAGTGTCTGGGAGCATCCTCAGCCGTTGAAAGAGGTCCATCGCAAGCTCATGCGCGATTTCCGGCTCTATATGCTAGTTGGCGGAATGCCTCAAGCCGTGGATGCCTATTTGGAATCCAATAACTTCGAGGTGGTAGACCGTGCCAAACGGCTTATTCTGGACTTGTACGACGAGGATTTTGGCAAAATCGACCCCACCGGCAAAGCGGCACGAATCTTTGCCGCCATCCCGGCTCAACTCAATAGTAACGCTTCCCGTTATCAAATCTCCAGCGTAATCCCTAAGGCAAGGGCAGAGGACTACATTGAACTGATTTCAGAAATGGAAAATCGAAAACGGTGAATATCTCCCACCATTGCGACGACCCGAATGTCGGTCTAGGGAGCGCGGAGGATTTGGAGCAATACAAGATGTTTGTGGGTGATACAGGTCTCTTTGTCACGCTGGCTTTCCGTGATAAAGCGTTTACGGAAAACATCATCTACGAACGCCTCCTCAGCGACAAATTGGCCACCAACCTTGGATATTTGTATGAGAATATAGTGGCTCAGATGCTTACGGCTTCAGGCAACAAACTTTTCTACCATACTTGGCCTACTGAAAGCGGGAAACATAACTATGAAGTTGACTTCCTTCTGTCTCGCGGAACCAAGATTTTGCCTGTGGAGGTGAAGTCGTCGTCTTACAAGACGCATGCTTCGTTGGATGCCTTCTGCAAGAAGTTCTCTACTCGCATCACTAACGAACGTTACCTCGTCTATACGAAAGATTATTCCCATGAGGGCTCCGTGAAATATTTACCTGCTTATCTGGCGTTTTTTCTGTAATGACACCTTGCGAAGTGCAGGCCAAGACGGATGTCTTACAATTATTTGCTATAACTCGTTTTTCGGTCATTCTGCCGGAATTGGAATCAATTTAGAAAAAAATGAGTCGTTTTTTTGAATTTTCGGCAAAAAGTTACCATGTTATGCTGTAACCAACAAAAACAGTATCAATATGAACACTACTTTCAAATCCAGCTCTGAAACACAAATCGAAAAAATCCGCCGTTTTGCAAAGAAGAACAACATCTACTACACTACCTCTGAACAAGAAGAAGTTTACTCCATCACCCTTTCTGGACTCACTTTAAAAGAAATTGAAAAATTCGTTAAAGACCTCAAAAAAGCTTTAAACCTCAAGCTGGTTTCCAAAAAACCATTGGCTCGAGCTGCATAGAATACTAAATAAGTATATTTTAATAGACTTTTCCTTGTAATTTAAAGAAAAACCTTTTTCGTTGCATACGAAAGTCTATTTCGGATTTATTTGTATCTTTGAAGGATGAAAAACGATGCTTCAGCCATACATCAATTCCTTGTGGAATAATGCGATCTTGATGCATCGACAATGGTGAGGTTTGGGACAAAATGAAAGACAATACTAACAAGATTTGAATAACATATGAATTATTATTATGGAGAATAAGATTAAATCTGATGAAATAAGTTGCCTTGAAGGGGCTTTAATGAAGTTCCCAACATGGAGTTTGTTCGAAAAACTCATTCGCAAAGCAAGCAATACTGATAATCCTGGGTGTTGTTTTGGAGAAAAGCCAATGGGTAAAGATGATAAAACTTTGTTATCTGTAGATGCTACAGAGCAGCTAATAGAAATAATTCGCAATAACAACAGATATGTTGGCATTGATGTCCCTGTTTTACTAAGGCCAAAGACAAAATGTAATATCAATGACAAAACTATTATTATTGTAGGAGAATCTCCACTGAGAGATACAGAGGATTTCACAGACCCAGAAAAGGTAAAGGTATTATTAGGTACACCGTATGCCATTCATCAAAAATTTGATTGTCCTCCTCGTTGTAATGTATATAAAAAGATTTTTAGTGATTTGATAGGGGCAGGCTATTCTATTTACCTCACAGATATCATTAAAGTATGGTGGGATAAAAAGGAACTAAAACCAGAAAGATATGATGTGAATATGTTCAAAGCTGAATTAGATGCATTGAAAGCAATAGGTGTGAGAGAACCTATAATAGTTTCATGGGGAAAAACAGCTGAAAATGCCTTAGTGACCTTAAAAAAACGCAAAATCATTGATAACTTCTTCCCCTTGCCACATCCAAGCAAACGTGGCTGGAATAACTGGAAGACATTAATTCTGGAGGAAGCTTTATACGACGAGGAAAAGAATCGTTACGCTAAAACAATCTATCCCGATAAGGATCATCTCAATAATACCGAGGTTAAAATTGCAAAAATGGCGGTAGATAAGATCCTCGGTTTCTGTAATGATAAAGATCATGGAAAGAGAAGACCTTACACCTACAAAGGAATCGTCGAAATTGACTATCCTGAGATTTGGGACCTAGCCCAAAAATGCCTGCAGATTACCAAAGCATGGCAGGAAATGACAGTGGAACTGATGCCGCTCTTTAAAAAGCGTTCCGCGCTGCTGACCTACCTTAAAGTGCGCTCGCTCTACAGCTTTGCTTATTACATTGCTGAGCAAGTGAACCACCTGTGCCACCAATTGGCTTTCTGCGCCAATGAGCAAGACCAAGAGGGTGTGGATCGAGCGAAGATTATGCTGGCCGACTTGTTTGAAGCTTTCGGCAAAGTGGACGCTTTTGACATCGCACAGGACAACATCGATGGTTTCCTCAAGTTGGAGCAGGACGTTGAAGGCTTTGGCGAAAGAACCGATTTCCACGTGATGGATTGCTATTCCAAAGAGGGCCGTCATTCGACGTGGTCGTTCCTCAATATTGCAGGCACGCTCAAAAACGGTGAATCGTCTTGCGACAGCCTTTGGGAAGCGGTAAACAACTCTCCTGAACCCGCCGAACCCAACATCAGCGGCCTCATGGAATCGGGAGAGGATAACAAACTGGTGAGGATGTATTGATTTTCTTTTTGATTTTTCTCCCTAATGTTTCTATCTTGTAGCTGATTAAAAAAACAAAAACATGAGCGCAACTGGACTCTCAAAATCCCGCTACACAGCCTTCTGCCAATGCTCCAAGAACCTCTGGCTGAAGGAATATAAACCCGATGTAGCAACCCCGGACGATTCCTTGGAAGCCCGTTTCGAGCAAGGCAATGAGGTGGGCGACGAAGCCATGAAACTTTTTGGCGATTTCGTTGAGGTGACCACGAAAAATGCCGACGGCACCCTTGACCTCGATGCTATGGTGGAAAAGACCAAAGTAGCAATGTCCAAAGGAACCGAAAATATCTGCGAGGCTTCATTTTCCCTCAGCTGCAACTACTGCGCCGTTGATATCTTACGCCGCAACGGCGATGGCTGGGACATCTACGAGGTGAAAAGTTCGAGCTTTCCAGAGTACGACGGCGAAGAGACCAAACTCGAAAAGTATGCGCCTGATATCGCCTACCAAAAATGGCTGCTGACCCAATGCGATGTCAAAGTCATCAACACCTACTTGGTATGCCTCAACAGCAACTATGTGCGACAAGGAGAACTTGACTTGCAACAGCTGTTCGTCATCATCGACATGAAGGAGTTGGTGGAGAACGAATACCTGAAGGTGCCAGCCCAAGTGAAACTAGCGGTGAAGGTGCTGTGCGACGGCAATGAACCCGACATTGACCTTGACAAGCATTGCATGAAGCCGTACAAATGCGCCTTCCTCGACTATTGCAAGCGGCAGCATGGCGTGCCCGAGGACAAGCCGACGGTGTTCGATCTCTACAAAATGAACTTCTCGGAAAAGCTGAAATACTACCAGGCTGGACGCATTTCGTTTGAGGATGTGTTGGTAGCGCTGCAAAACAAGGCGTCAGACCCGATATTTATCAAGAATCCCACCAAGACGCTGCCCATACAACTGATACAGTTGGGATGTACACTGAACAAAAAGGAACACATCAATGTTGATGGCATTCGAGAGTTCCTTTCCAGTCTGAGTTATCCGCTCTATTTCCTTGACTTTGAGACCTTGCAGCAGGCCATCCCCCAATATGACGGACAGAAGCCGTACCAACAGATTACCTTCCAGTACTCGCTTCATGTCAAGGAGAGTGCCGCTGCGTCCTACCAACACAAGGAGTTTCTGGCACCCAGCGATGGTACCGACCCGCGTCGCGCTGTGGCCGAGCAGCTTTGTAAGGACATCCCGATGAACGTCTGCACTTTGGCCTACAACAAAGGCTTTGAGTGCGGTCGCATTAGGGAACTGGCCTCGCTCTATTCTGACCTTAGCGACCATCTGCTGAACATTGCTGATCGCATTGTGGACCTCATCGACCCGTTCCGTGCAGGTGATTACTATGTTCCAGCCATGGGTGGCTCGTTCAGCATCAAGAGTGTGCTGCCTGCGCTCTATCCCGATGACCCGGAACTTAATTACCACAACCTTGACGAGCGTTGCCAAAATGGCGGCAATGCGATGACGCTCTTTCCCAAAATCCAAGATATGCCACCCGAAGAAGCCAAAGCAAGTCGCGAATCCCTGCTCCGCTATTGCGAGCTTGACACTTGGGCGATGGTGAAGGTTTGGGAGAAGCTGAAAGAAAAAGTTGGTGAGATTTGAATTCTTTTGGAAATTAAAAAACTAGAATTATTATCTTTAAAACCTCGCGATGTAGAGGTGAATCGCAGATGCAATTATGACACAAATTAAAATCTTCATTAACACTAAAGGGGTCGCTAATTTTCATGAAGACCTTGAAAAACAAGTAAATGGTTTTCTAAAAGAAAACGAGAGTAAAATAGTTGTCAAAGATATCAAATATTCATCCGAAGACTCAACTCCCAACCATAGTCCTATTTGGAGAAACTGGACTGTGATGGTGATTTACGATATAATTGCATAATTTGTTGTTTTGATAATGATTTGACACTGAGGGGGAATGGGGATTCCATACATTTTTTGTAAAATTAATATGGGGATTAGGAATAATTTCGAGTTGTTTTTTGAATTTTCGCCCCAAAGTTACCATGTTATGCTGTAATCAACAAAAACAGTATTAACATAAACACCGCTTTCAAATCAAGCTCTGAAACACAAATCGAAGAAATCCGATTTAGTATATTTTAATAGACTTTTCCATGCAATTTAAAGAAAAACCTTTATCTTTGCATCCGAAAAGTCTATTATAATATACCATAATAATGCTGAGTGATGTCATAAAAGAAAGGCGAGCCAAGCTTGATTTATCGCAGGCCGACCTCGCGGAGATGACGGGCGTAAGCCTTGCCACGGTGAAAGACATTGAGCGGGGGAAAGGGAACCCCTCCCTCCGAACAGTGGAGAAACTCCTTGAAGTTCTGGGACTGGAAATTGTTTTCCGTATCCGCCAAACCGTTTAATTGCTAAACCGATCAAACCATGCGACAATTGGAAGTTTATTATAACAACGTGAAAGCAGGACTGCTGACTGAGCTGATGCCTGGCAGTGGCTATCGCTTTGATTATGCGCCAGGGTATCTGTTGGGCAATGATCCACACATATCCATGACGTTGCCCAAGACCAGTGCTTCATACCATGACGAGCGGCTCTTCCCATTCTTTGCAAACCTTTTGCCCGAGGGGGCGCTGCGCCGGGTGGTATGCCGCGAGCGTCATATCGACGAAAACGACTTGTTCGGCATCCTTTGTGCCATGGCTGATGCCGACAGTATCGGAGCGATTCATTTCAAAACGGTAAACGATGAAAGATAACAACCCGTTATTTGACAGCCGTCGGGTGTCTTTGGCACTCGATTTCAATTTGGATGAGCGGCATCAAACGAAAGAGATGACTCAAGCCATGCAGCGCATCTCCGTGTCGGGAGTGCAGGAGAAGTTCCCTGCCGTGGTGGACCATGGCAAGATCCGTTTGGCTGGGGAAGGGGAGCGGTCAACCCATATACTGAAGCCTGCTCCTTGGGATGCCACGTTGCTTGAGCGCAATCAGCTCCCTATTAACGAGTATCTCACCATGCGGATTGCCTCGCAGGTGTATGGCATCCCTGTGGCTGTCCACGGCCTTTGCACTACGCCCAATGGGCACATGGTTTACATCACCCGGCGCTTCGACATCGGTCCTGACGGCGTAAAGTGTCCGATGGAGGATATGGCCACTTTGATAGGGAAGAGCGAGGCGTTGGGCGGAACAGCATTCAAATATAATGGTTCCTATATGGACATCGCCCAATGCATACGACGCTTTATACCGGCTTGGATGCCTGAGATGGAACGCTTTTTCGAGTTGGTGGTCTTCAACTATATCTATGCCAACGGCGATGCCCATCTAAAGAACTTCTCCGTGATGCTTAAGGAGGACGACTATCGCCTGACTCCAGCCTACGACCTTTTGAACACGGCGTTTCATGTGCGCGACGAGGACTTTGCCTTGGACGGGGGGCTGGCACCCAATATGCCCCGTAGCTATCCTTACAACCTCACAGGTCATCCTTGCAGGAAGGATTTTGAGTGGTTTGGCAAAGAAATCGGCCTTGTCGAAGTACGTATGCACCGTATGTTGGACAAGTATATGTCGTTACCTGAACGAGCCCGACTTCTTGTGAAACAAAGTGCTCTCACTCAGAAAACCCAGCGCAGCTATTTGCGTATTGTAACAGAGAGGATCAGTCGGTTTGTCAGATGAATTGATTCGAATTCTTCCATTTCCCGGATTTTTAAGCGACACACTCTTTTCAAATCTTTTCCAATCTAGGCGCTTTTCATTTGTCGGATGCTGGCGCGGAATCCTCCTATATGTTAGGTTTTGGTGCTGGTATAGAACTCAAGGCAGCTGGTCACCGTGGTGACGGTCGGGCGGTGCGGTTGGTGCGGGAGGTGGAATGAGATTACATTTGTTAACAAAGGTAAACAAGTTTCAGGTTGCAAAAACAGTTTTATGCCGACCTCCAAAAAAATTCGCTTAATTCGCTTAATTCGCCGACCTCCCAAAAAAAAATCGCCGAAAACCAAAATTAGCCGACCTTTACCGCAGTAGCCACCGTCTTCCCTAATTCGTAGAGCTTATCCCAGTCTTCCTCGCGGATGGGCGCGCCTTTCACCTCGACGCTCTCCGCCACGAGGTTCCATTTGCCGTCCTCGGCGCATTTGGTGAGGGTCTTCACGCCACCACCGCTCCAACTCATGCCGCCGAACAAGCCGTAACACTTGTCCTTAGGCTTGAATTCGTTGATCTCGTGGGTGAGTAGCGTCATGTTAGGGAACATGCTGCCATAATGGGCGCAGGCTCCTATGATCACGCCTTTGTATTTCCAGATGTCGCTCATGATGAAGCTGACCTCGGTCTTGGCCACGTCATACACCTTCACCTCTTTGATGCCAGCCTCAGCCGCGCCACGGGCCACAATCTCAGCCATGCGGGCGGTGTTGCCGTGCATCGAGCCATAGACGATGACCACGCCTTCCTCGCTCTCTTGTTTGCTCCATTGCGTGTATTTGCCGAGTACCCAGGCGAGGTTGCTGCGCCACACCAAGCCATGCGACGGGGCAATCATCTTGAGCTCCAGTCCGCCGAGCTTCTCGATGGCCTTCAAGGCCTGCATGGCCACCTTGCCCACGATGTTGGCATAGTAACGGCGCATGTCATCTTCATAAAAGGCGAGGTTGACTTGGTCGTCGAAGATGCCGCCGTTCAAGGCACCGAATCCGCCGAAAGCATCGTTGCTGAAGACGATCTTGCTGCTTTGTTCGTAGGTCACCATCGACTCAGGCCAGTGTACCATAGGCACCATGAAGAACTGCAAGGTGTGTTTGCCGAGGCTCAGCGTCTCGCCTTCGGCCACCACCTTCTTGTTGGCGATAGGGCCGTAGTAGGCCTCCAACGGAGCGAAGGTCTTGGCGTTGCCCACCACCTGAACCTCTGGGAACTCCCTCAGCAGGGCGGCCACGGTGCTGCTGTGGTCAGGCTCGTCGTGATTAATAATAAGGTAATCCACCTTCCGGCCTTGTAGCACCGACTTCACCTTGAAGAGGTATTCCTCCAGGAAATTGGCTTCCACAGGGTCGATCAAGGCCACCTGGGTATCCATGATGAGGTAGGAGTTATAGGAAACGCCGTTGGGTAATTCAATATGGTTTTCAAAAAGGTCGGTGTGACGGTCGTTCACACCAACGTAATAAATCGTATCGGTTAAATTGATTTGTTTCATATTTATCTCCGTAGAGACGTCATAACATGGCATCTCTATATTTTTATTTGTTATTATTTCGCTTGGGGTGTTCGAGACGTCATGATATGGCGTCTCTACAGTTAAAAAACCTCCTCAAAATCTTCCACGCCGTGTTTACATAACGGGCATTCGAAATCATCTGGGAGGAAATCTCCTTCATAGATGTAGCCGCACACCTTGCATTCCCAGCGACGTTTGCCGTTAGTGGGCTTGTCGGCCTGGGGCTGTGGTTTGGGCTTGATGTTTTGTTGGTAATAGTCGTAGGTCACCGAGGGCTTGTCGGATAGCACCTGGGCATCCAGCACGTCGGCGATAAACATGGTGTGGGTGCCGAAGTCGATGCTTTTGTTGACACGGCAGGCAAGGTAGCAGTTGATGTACTTGGGAAGATAGAGCACATGGTTCACGGCGCGCAGTTCGGTCTCGCAGTCGGCGAATTTGTTCACCGTGCGACCCGACTGGAATCCGAAATGCTCGAAGACCTTCATGGGGGTCTCCGTGGTCAGCATGTTGATGTTAAAGACACAAGAGTCCTTGATGAGCTCGTGGGTGTAGTTGTTTTTGTTGACGGTCACCGACACTTGCAAGGGGTTGCTGGTGACTTGGATCACGGTGTTGACGATGCAGCCGTTGTCGATGTTGTCGTAGTTGGTGGTCAGGACATAGAGTCCATAACCGATATTGAATAGGGCTTTGTTGTCCATTGGATTTGTTTTGATGATGGGCTGTCAAAATTAGGTAGGGCTGCCACGGTGTGACAGCCCTAAGGGATGATTTATTCCATGACTGAGAAACTGTCTTTGCCAATGCCGCAGAGCGGGCAGCTCCAGCTGTCAGGGATTTCTTCAAACGGGGTGCCGGGGGCGATGCCGCTGTCGGGGTCGCCTTTTTCCGGATCGTAGATGTAACCGCAAACGTCACAAACGTACTTTTTCATGGTCATTTAAAATTTTGAATTAATAATTTAGAGCGTTCTCTAGTGTTTTAAAAGAAGGTGTAAAAATACGATTTCTTTTTGATATGGCAAGAAAAATATGCCGTATCTTTGCAAATCGAAAAAAAAAGAGTTGAGATGACCGAGGAAAAGAATCAAGTCAAGCCATGGAGACGGTGGCGTAGGAGGGAGGAGAAGCCTAAGGAAAAGCCGGTCTATTTTCCTGAAGGTCATCTCTCCGACTTTGTGGCCATCGACTTCGAGGCGGCCAACGCGGCCTTTACCAGCGCTTGCAGCATGGGCCTGGTCATCGTGCGTGATGATGAGATTGTGGAACGCTTTTACGGTTTGATGAAACCGGTGCCAAATCATTACGACTGGTATAATAGTAAGGTGCATGGCATCAAGAAAGCCGATACCGAGAAGGCCCCGGCTTTCCCTTACCTCTGGAATCAGGTTGCTGACAAGGTGGCGGGTCTGCCCTTTGTGGCCCATGGGATGCTCTTCGACCAGCATGTGTTGCGGGCGCTCCATGAACTGTATAAGATCCCGTATCCTAATTATAAGTTTTATTGCACCCATGAAGGTTCGAAGCGTTATCTTCCTGATTTGGAGAATCATAAACTTCAGACGGTGGCGAAACACTTCGGTTTCGACCTGACTCAGCATCACAACGCCATTGCCGACGCCGAGGCTTGTGCGGTGATTGCCATGAATATTTTTTAAAGGTTAAAGGTCGCTTTCACTCACCTCTAATCTCCCCAAAAACTTTCCCCAGTTTTTTTTAAAACCAATCACTTTATTTTCTATCTTTGGCCATCTTTTAAATTAAAAAAGTATTACCATGTTTGAAATCATTCGTAAAGAGACTTTCGCCGCCGAGACCTACCTGATGGATATCGTGGCGCCGCGCATTGCGCATTCCGCTTTGCCAGGACAGTTCTTGATTGTTAAAATGGAAGAAAACTCCGAGAGAATACCCCTCACTATCAGCGATTACCATCGCGAGAAGGGTACCGTGACCATCGTCTTCAAAGCCATCGGTGACTCCACTCGTAAGATGGCGGAGTATAAGGTCGGCGATGGTTTTGCGGATGTGGTTGGCCCTCTGGGGAGACCCTCTGAGTTCGTCAACATGACCGCTGAGGACCTGCGCAAGCGTTCCTTCGTGTTCATCGGCGGTGGTGTGGGCATTGCCCCCATCTACCCACAGGTGAAATGGCTCTATGAGCATGGCTGCATGTCGGACTGCATCATCGGCGCCCGTACCAAGGACCTCCTCATCTTCGAGAAAGAGCTTTCGAGTGTCTGTAACCTCTATGTCACTTCCGACGACGGCTCCACGGGTCGCAAAGGCTTGGTGACGGATGTGTTGCGCCAGCTGGTGGCCAGCGGCAAACGTTATGATGAGGCGGTGGCCATTGGTCCCATGATCATGATGAAGTTCGCCACCAAGACCTGCGAGGAGCTGGGCATCCGTTGCACCGTCTCGCTCAACAGCATCATGGTCGATGGCACTGGCATGTGCGGTGCCTGCCGCGTCAGCATCGCCGGCAAGACCAAATTCACCTGCATCGATGGCCCCGAGTTCCTCGGCAGCGAGGTTGACTTCGACGGCGCCATGAAACGCCAAGCCATGTATAACAACGTGGTGACTCGTAAACAACTGGAGGCTGAGGAGAAGGCGGAAGGTCATCAATGTCATATCGGAGGCATCTCTGAAGAGACCTTCGACAAGAAACACCGTGTGCCGGTTCCGGAGCAGGACCCCAAGGTGCGTGCGCATAACTTCGACGAGGTGTGTCTGGGCTATTCCGCCGACATGGCCATCATGGAGGCGCAACGTTGCCTCAACTGCAAAGACCCGCAATGTGTGAAACACTGCCCCGTCAACGTCAACATCCCGGGCTTCATCGCCCGTGTGGCTAAAGGCGACTTCGAGGGTGCCGCCGGTGTCATCAGCTGTGACTCGGCCCTGCCTGCCGTCTGCGGTCGTGTGTGCCCGCAGGAGACACAATGTGAGGGTAGCTGCATCATGGGTAAGAAGTTCGAGCCTATCGCCATCGGCAAGCTGGAGCGTTTCGTGGGTGACTATGCCATCGAACATGACCTGCATTTCGACAACCCGGGCTTGAAGAACGGACATAAGGTGGCCATCATCGGCAGCGGCCCTTCGGGCTTGACCTGCGCCAAGGACCTCCTTGCCATGGGCTATGATGTCACCATCTTCGAGGCATTACATGAGCTGGGTGGCGTGCTGGTGTATGGCATCCCCTCGTTCCGTCTGCCTAAAGACACGGTGGTGAAGAAAGAGGTGGAGAGCGTCCGCCGTCTGGGAGCCAAGTTCGAGAAGGACGTGGTCATCGGTCGTACCATCACCATCGACGAGCTGATGCACCGTGAGGGCTTCGAGGCGGTGTTCGTGGGCTCTGGCGCCGGATTCCCGATGATGCTCAACGTGCCGGGAGAGAACCTCTGCGGCGTGGTTTCCGCCAACGAGTTCCTGACACGAAACAACTTGCTGTTTGCCTATAAGGAAGGTTACAAGACTCCGAACTTCGTGGGTAAGAAAGTCGCCGTGGTCGGCGGAGGCAACGTGGCGATGGATGCCGCGCGTACCGCCTTGCGTCTTGGCTCAGAGGTGCATATCGTCTATCGTCGTTCCGAGGCTGAGCTTCCCGCACGTGTGGAGGAGGTGCATCACGCCAAGGAAGAAGGCGTGCTCTTCGACCTGCTCACGGCTCCCGTGGAGGTGCTGGGCGATGAGAACGGCTGGGTGAAAGGCTTCAAGTGCGTCCGTTGTGAGCTGGGCGAGCCAGATGCTTCAGGCCGTCGTAGCCCCGTCCCTGTACCAGGCTCGGAGTTCGTCCTCGATGTCGATATGATCATCATGGCCCTGGGAACTTCGCCGAACCCGCTTATCGGCAGCACTACCCGGAACCTTGACCTCAACCGTAAGGGCTGTATCGTGGCCGACGAGATGGGTGCCACCTCGCGTCCCGGTATCTTCGCCGGCGGTGACGCGGTGAGCGGAGCCGCCACCGTCATCCTCGCCATGGGCGCCGGCAAAAAAGCCGCGAAGGCCATTGACGAGTATATTAGAGGGTAGGTGGCTCTCACCTCTAATCTTTAACCTCAACGTAAAAGACCGTTGGGTCGTCGTCTTCACAGAAAGCCTCGTCAGTGTAATACTGGCCAGGCTTTCCGTCTTCTTCAAATAACAGTAAGGTGACCTTCTTGAAGGGGATGGGCTTGCCTTCGTCGCTGTATCTTTGGATGTCTTTCTGAGTCAGACCCTCTATCTCCATCATCTTGAGCATCAGGGCCAGGTCGAGATTGACGTTGAGAAACTCCTGCTTCCACTCAACGCTGATGACAGCCGTGGTGTAGAGCTTGAAATTCTTGACTTCTACTGTTTTCATGACTTCGTGTTTAGAGATTTTTTGCAAAGATGGAAAAAAAGCACGATTGTTGCTTGTGTTTCGTCCGTTTTTTATAATTTTGAACCCAAATTTAAACTGTATTGTTATGCGTAAAGGATTGAAGATGTTAGCTGCTGCCATGTTGCTTTCATTGGCATCGGTGGCACAAAACCTTGAGACAGTGGATGTCTCAAGAGAATCTGACGGTAATTATTCACGGGTGTTTGGCGAGTATCGTATCGAAGGCCAGGTGAAGAATGGCAAAAAAGAAGGCACTTGGTGCGAATACTATGCTGGCAAGAATATGCTGCGCCGCATGGCACAGTACGAGAACGGTAAACTGAACGGCCCTTTTATTGAAGTTGATGAAACGGGTTCCGTGTTTAAAAAGTCGGATTATAAAGATAATAAACTCGATGGCGCGCTCTATCACTGGGCTGCCGGCGGACGCCTCACCTCGCTGAATCACTTCAAAGAAGGTGAATACCATGGAGAACAACATCTCTACTATGACAACGGCAACCATCAGGAGGTCTCTACTTACAAAGACGGCCAACGTGACGGTGTGACGGTATGGTACAACCGTGAAGGCGCCAAACGAATGTTGATCACCTATAAAGACGGCCTCTTCGACGGGAAACAGGAGACCTACTATCCCAACGGGAACATCAAGACCTCCAAAATGTATAAAGACAACGTCCAAGAGGGCGAAGCCGTGGAGTACTATGAGAGTGGTGGTGTGAAGTCAGAAGCCAAATATAAAAAAGGTGCCCTCGTGGGTAAAGTGAAGAATTACAAGGAAACACAAGCTGTTAAAGAGACCAAAGAGGAAACGGACAAGGCTTTGAAGAAAGACACTAAAGATGTTCCGATTGAAAGCAAGAGAGTCATCCTTGATAGCAGCAAAAAAATGCAGCCAGAAAAAAAAGTCGAGGAAAAAGAGGGTCTCAAAAAGGCTAAGAAGGGCTGATAACAGGCGTTTTCTTGGATGAAGAGATCTCTGATTCGTTTTGTCTTGACACTGATGGTGTCTTGGGTTTGGATGACCGTCCATGCTCAGGACACCATCACGCTTGATGCGGTCAACGTAACCGCTAACCAGGTCGCCACGGAAGCCCTGAAGCCTTTGGTGTCACGCAAGGTGGACTCGTTAGTGCTCGAAAACAAGAGCACCGCGGCACTGTCGGAACTGCTGATTCAACACAGTCCCGTGTTCATCAAGACCTACGGGCCTGGCGGGGTCTCCACCGCCTCGTTCCGTGGGACGACAGCCAGTCATACCCTGGTGCTGTGGAATGGCTTCCAACTTAACGCCCCGACCTTGGGTCAGGTGGACTTCAGCACCATACCCGTGTTTCTCGCCGATGACATCGACCTGAAATGGGGTAGCGCGACCTCCAACAACAGTGGCGGTCTGGGCGGCTCGGTCAATATCGACAGCAAGACAGGGTTCGGGAAAGGACTGCTTCTCGACCTCAAACAGACCTACGGCAGTTTTAACACGTTGGGTAGCTTCCTCACCGCAGGCTATTGCGGGAAAAACGTCTCGTTTCGGCTCAAAGCCTACCGTAACTCTTCGGACAACGACTTTGAATATTATAACCTGGGCGTGCTTCCTCATCAATGGATGCGCCAACGAAACGCGGATTTCGTCGATTTCGGGTTGATGCCAGAACTCAGCGTGATGCTCCAACATGGCATCCTCTCAGCGTCCTCATGGAACCAATGGAACAACCGTAACCTGCCTACCATCATGCCGAACGTGTTTAACACCTCTACCGAGGAATGGACTCGCGACAACTTCTCACGTAACATGCTTTCTTATAAGCTGTTCTGGGATTCAGGTAGCTTGCAGCTGAAGTCGGCGGCTTTCTTCGAGAACCAACGCTATTACCTGAATGTGTGGAATCCTCAGACGGGTGGCATCGTCACCGGAACCGACTCTCAGAATCGTGCCAGGGTGTTTCATCAAATCGCCGAGGCCGAACAGCAGGTGTTTGCAGCGTGGAAGGTGAGAGGCAAGCTGCAATGGGATCATGAGACGGTGGCTTCTAACAACTACATAGACACCAAGCAACGGGATGTGGTCTCCTTGTACACCGCTGTGGAAGGAACCCCGACGGAGCGTCTTCAGGTGAATCTGACCGCCCGTTACGACATCGTTGATGGGAAGTCGATGGGCGTGTTTCCCACGGCGACCTTCTCGTATCGTCTTCCGATGGGACTGGGTATGACCCTGGGCTATAGCCATAATTATCGCAACCCCTCGCTTAATGACCTCTACTGGCATCCAGGGGGCAACCCCGACCTCCTGGCCGAAAACGGTCGCACTGTTGACCTCGCACTCAGCTATTTGATGAATAGGGCAGGGTGGAAGCTGGACCTCCGCACAGGGGGTTATCTCTCCAGAGTCCGCAACTGGATTCAATGGGTGCCAACTTCTTATCGGTTCTGGGTCCCCGAGAATGTGGCGTCGGTGTTTGCTCGTGGTTTGGAGAATCATGTTGATGTGAGTTATTCGCAGGGCGACTGGAAGGCCAGCCTCTCTGGTAACTATGTGTTTACCGTCACCACCGATGAGAGCGAGAACGCTCATCTTCTCGGAATAGAGGGGAGACAGCTGATTTATATTCCACGACATCATGGTAATATATTCTTTAATCTCCGTTGGAAGACCTGGGATCTCAGCTATACAATGGAGATGACGGGCAGTCGTAGTACCTCATACGCCGACCAAGAGACTTTCCCTCTGAAAGCATATATGCTTCATCATGTCTCCTTAGGCAAGCAGCTCGCGAAATTCCGGGTGGAGCTGCGCTGCAACAATTTCACCGATGTCGATTATCAAAATGTCATCTGGCGTGCCATGCCTGGGCGCAGTTTCGAGGTGATGGTGAATTATCGGTATTGAAATTCTCAATGCTCTTACAGGTCGGGAAAGAAGGACTCGGGGGTGGAGAAGAGCGAGTCCTGGGCGGCTTTTAAACGCTCTTCCTCGGTGCCTTTGTCTATACGCTCCGATAAGGCATGAACCACACTGTCAATCTCATGTTCTTCATGGGTCAGATACAACAAGGCTTTGGGAAGGAAGTCGTTGCTGAAGACATACAGCTGGCGCGGCGAATAAAACAAGTTGATGATGTCTGTGTGGAGGATCTCGTCCAGGAAGTTCACTTGACTTGTGTTCTTATATTGCTCGTTGTAATAAACGGTGCTGTTGTAGTACCAATATTGATATTTGCTGAAGAGATAGCTTAAAGGCACAGACTCGGCGATGTTCCAGAAAAAAGAGTCGCCAATGACGAGATAAGAGGGTCTGGTGGCTGTCGGGTCAGGGGTGACTTGAACCTTAGCATAATAGTTGGTGTTGGGCTTGATGGGACGCATCAAGTTCATGACTCTCTCCAAATCGTTGTCAGGATATTTGGTTTCCTCCACGTGTTTCTCACCAAAGGTATAATGCAACAGCTTCTTATGGCTGGTGTGCTCGACATAACGCATCATGGTGTCGAAGGCATGCTGAGCGGCGAGATGTGACCAGTGCATTCCGGTCTTCGGGAACAATGGGTAATCCACCTTGCCTTTTTGTTCCTCGAAGATCTTCTCCACGTTGATATAATGGATGCCAAGGCTGTCGAAAAGGTGGGGATAGTATTCGATGGCATGAAAACACTCCGTGGGAGGCTCGGGGTTTTTGGGGAGCTGTTCAGGATAGACGAAGGCTTTGCTGGGAAGCAAGGAGATGAAAATGAACACCCCATGTTCTTCAAGAAGGTGCTGCACCTTATATAATCGTAATGCCTCGCGCTCGAGTTCGCTTTTCGTGACATGTTTGCCGTTGGTGTATTTGGAATTGACACCCTGATAGTAGTTGAACATCTCATCACGTCCAAACAGCCAGTCATCCTTGCCGACCTTGATGGTTTGGTTGGATGACTTATGATAGAAATCCCAAAGATATTGGTTGTAGAGCCGAATCAGCACCTCCCGGAACCCGTAGTCGAACCGCAGGTTATACTCGAGATTCTTTTGGAACTGGCCGTTTTTAAAGCTGTTGAATGTGAGCTTGGTTTCTCGCATCTGGTAGAAGACACCATTCAGCTTCTCAAACTTGAACAGATGCGTCCTGGCCTGGACGTAAATCATGAGGAATACGCCTAACGTCAAGAAACATAATATGGTTGCCAGGGTCTTTTTCATGTCAGAATCGGAAATAGATGAAAGGACTGAATCCAATAATGTTGAATGCGGTTAGACAGAATAGGAGTAGAAAGATGGCTATTGGCCAAGCGATGAGATGACCGGCAAAGGGGTATTCTTTGTAAAACACGGCATCTTGAAGTTTCTTTCCCCAAGGGAAGAGTGTCAGGAGGGAGAAAGCAAGTGCTAAAATCAACATGGCGTAGAACTGCATGTCGTTGATAGTCCCAAATCCCTTGAAGTTGAAGGCGAATAACCGAGAGATAAAAGTGAAGGCATCCCCGAGATTCTCAATTCTGAAGAGTGCCCAGCCCACCATAACGATGATGAGCGTTAAGAGATGAGAGATGAGCGTTGAAAATGTACCTCTACCCTCAGTCCTCTCACCTCTAACCTTTTCCAGGCAGATGAAAAGCCCATGGTAGGCGCCCCAAATCACGAAGTTCCAGGAGGCTCCGTGCCATAGTCCCGAGAGGAGAAAGACCACCCAAAGGTTAAAGTACATCCTGCGTTTTGAGCAGCGGTTGCCCCCAAGCGGGATATAGAGATAGTTGCGCATAAAGCTACCGAGGGTGATGTGCCAGCGTCGCCAGAACTCGGTGATGCTTCGGGAGTTATAGGGGTTGTCGAAATTCTCGGGGAAGTGAAATCCCATCATCTTGCCGAGACCGATGGCCATGTCAGAATAGCCCGAAAAGTCGAAATAGAGTTGCATGGTGTAGGCGGCGATGGTGATCCAGGCAGTTCCAGTGTCCATGAGGGTCAGGTCGGTCGCAAGAAGCTGATCGACTTGCGCGCCAAGCACGTCGGCGATCAGGACCTTCTTGGATAAGCCGATGATGAACCGGTAGAACCCCTGCATGATCTCTGTGGCGCTGTAATGGCGTTGCCGGATCTCGCCTTCGATGTCGCAATATCGCACGATGGGTCCCGCGATGAGCTGTGGGAACATCATGATATACACGATGTAATCCGTCAGCTTCTCCATAGGCTCGTTGTTGCCACGGTAGGTGTCGATGACGTAGGTGATCGACTGGAAGGTGAAGAAAGAGATGCCGATGGGGAGGAGAATTGATAGAGGAGAGGTTAGAGGAGAGCGGTTAGGGTTGAAGAGGTTGTATAATGATAATACATTATTAATGAGGAAGTTAGCGTATTTAAAATAGACCAAGAGGCTGAGACTGATGCCGATGGCCAAGCCGCAGAACAGTTTCTTGCGTTTGGCGTTATCGGTCTTTCGCATGGCTTTCACCAAATAGAAGTTAGCGATGGTGGTGGCGAGCAGCCATAGGATGAAGTCGGGGGCTCCGTATGCGTAGAACACGATGGAAAACAGCAGGATGACATAGTTCCTGAATCTCTTGGGACAGGCATAGTAACCTATCATGAAAAGAGGCAGAAAAAACAACAGGAAGACGTTGCTGCTAAAAACCATGATCAGTATGAATATTTACGGCAAAAATAGTTTATTTCAGCAAATATGAAAAATCTAATCAAAATAAAAAATACGCCAAATAAGCAGGCAGATATTGCACTGGTCCCTCACTGGTGTAATCTTTCGTATATATCAGATAGCGTTCGTTGGTGATATGCGACGGGTATTTCTTACAGAAAGCATCCAACGAAACATGTGTTTTATAAGAGGAAGACTTCACCTCGATGGGCAGGATTTTGGTTCCCCGCGATAAGAGGAAGTCAACTTCGTAATTATGTTTACCACTTTCTGTAGGCCAGGTATGATAGAAGAGCTTGTTGCCAGAAGCCGTGAGCATCTGGGCAACGATATTTTCATATAGGTATCCAAGGTTGGTGGGGAGTTTGTCGCTGAGAAGACGTTCATAAATGATGTTCTCAGTGAACGCTTTGTCGCGGAAAGCCAACGTGACAAAAAGGCCGGTGTCGCCGACAAACATTTTATATTGTTCCATATCTTCCGAGCTCCCAAGGCCGACATTCGGGTCATCACAGTGATGGGAGATGTTCACCGTTTTGGATTTCTCCATTTCAGAGATAAGTTCAAGATAGTCTTCATTCCTTGCCTTGGGAATCACACTGGAAATTTTGTATCGAGAAGCGTTGTTGTTGAGCTGTGCTGGGATGGCTGCGAAGATCCTGGCAGCTTTCCCAGAAGGGTCAATCTTTCCAAAGTCTTCGTCGTATAAATCTAGAATGAGTCTTTTGGTGTGATCCACCATCTCGAAATTGTTGGATTCCAAATAGGTGTCCACAGCCTGAGGCATGCCTCCGACAAGCATATAGAGCCTGAAGTCACGCATGAGCTTGCGATGGGCTTCCTTCAAGGGTTGTGGGTGCTCCCAGACGCTGCGGAGCAATGGGATGGTTGCAGTATCACCCATGGCCCATCTGAATTCTTCATAATCCATCGGATACATGCTGATGCGTTCCTCTTCACTTGGGATGAGTATGTTCTCCGTGTTCTTACGGATGGAAATCAAAGAGCCGGTCTCGATGTAATCGTAACGATGGTCATCCACAAACGACTTGATTGCTTGGCGGGCGAGGGGTTGAAACTGAACCTCATCGAAGACGATAAGGGACTTGCGTTCAATCAATTTCACACCGTATGTCAGCTGAAGCCTCAAGAAAATGTAGTTTAAATCGGAAACATCATTGAAGAGATTTTTCACTTCCGCGGAACATCGAGTGAAATCAATGAAGATGAACGATTCGTATTCGTTGCGGGCAAAGGCCTGGACAATGGTGGATTTGCCGATGCGTCGCGCTCCTTCAATAAGAAGTGCACTTTTACCCTTGCTCTCTTGTTTCCATTTGAGTAGGCGTTCGTATATTTTTCGCTTGAAAAGTCTCTTGGATTCCATAACTTGTTGTTTTACCGTGCAAAAATAGTTCATATTTTTTTATCCTCAAAATTTTTTCTGCCTAAAAACACAAAATTCTCAAAATATTTTTGGCCTAAAAACACAAAATTCTCAAATTGTTTTCTTTTCTTTGGAATGAGGATGGTGGTTGTCGATAGTTTTTGTATCTTTGCAGATTCTATCAAACTTGTTAAAAAATGAACAATAATCTGCTGAATAAAGACCTGAAATACCTTGTCGCGGACATTAACCTCGCCGACTGGGGAAGAAAAGAAATAGAAGTCTCTGAACATGAGATGCCGGGCCTCATGGCCTTGCGTAAGAAATATGGCGACACCAAGCCGTTGAAGGGTGCCAAGATTATGGGCTCCTTGCACATGACCATCCAGACAGCCTGCCTCATTGAGACATTGGTCGAGCTGGGCGCCACGGTGCGCTGGTGCAGCTGTAACATCTATTCCACGCAGGACCATGCCGCTGCCGCCATCGCCCAGACTGGCACTTCGGTGTTTGCATGGAAAGGGGAGACCCTCGAGGACTACTGGTGGTGTACCAAACGGGCCATCACCTTCCCTGATGGCACTGGACCGGATCTCATCGTGGATGACGGCGGCGATGCCACCCTCTTGATTCACAAAGGATATGCCTGTGAGAACGACCCCAAACTGCTGGATGCACCCACAGGTAGTGAGGAAGAGAAAGCCTTGATGAGTGTCATCCAAGCCACCTATAAAGAAGACCCCACCTTCTGGCATACCGTCGTGAAAGGATGGAAAGGCGTCTCCGAAGAGACCACCACTGGCGTGCACCGCCTCTATCAGATGCAGGAACGCGGTGAGCTGCTGGTGCCTGCCATCAACGTCAACGACTCGGTCACCAAGTCCAAGTTCGACAACCTCTACGGCTGCCGTGAGTCATTGGCCGATGGCATTAAACGTGCCACTGACGTGATGATCGCTGGCAAGGTCGTCGTGGTATGCGGCTACGGTGAGGTGGGCAAGGGCTGCTCACACTCCATGAAGAGCTATGGCGCACGAGTCCTCGTCACTGAGATCGACCCCATCTGCGCACTCCAGGCTGCTATGGAAGGCTTTGAGGTCACCACGATGGAAGAAGCCGTCAAGGAAGGCAACATCTTCGTCACCACTACCGGCAACTGCGATGTCATCACCCTGGAACATATCTTGCAGATGAAAGACCAAGCCATCGTGTGCAACATCGGACATTTCGACAATGAGATTCAGGTCAGCCGCCTCGAGACCGCCAAAGAGCTGAAAGAGAAAATCAACATCAAGCCTCAGGTGGACAAATACGTCTTCGAGGACGGTCACTGCATCTTCTTGCTGGCCTCAGGGCGACTGGTCAACCTTGGCTGTGCCACCGGCCACGCCAGCTTCGTGATGAGCAACTCGTTCACCAACCAGACCCTGGCACAGATGGACCTCTGGGAGAAACGTGATGAGTATAAGGTCGGCGTGTATTGCCTGCCGAAATACCTCGATGAGGAAGTAGCCCGTCTGCATCTCGAGAAGATTGGTGTGAAACTCACCAAACTGACCCAAAAACAAGCCGACTACATCGGTGTGCCCATCAACGGGCCGTTCAAGTCGGACATCTACAGATATTGATGAAGATTGCTGTCAACACACGGTTGTTGCTGAAAGGCAAGCTGGAAGGTATTGGATGGGTGGCTTACGAGACGCTTCGTCGTATGGTGGCCGCACATCCCGAAGTGGAGTTTTATTTCCTCTTCGACCGCCAGCCTGACCCGATGTTTTGCTTCGCCGACAACGTGAAACCTGTGGTGTTGTTTCCCCAGGCACGTCACCCTTTCCTGTTTATTTGGTTCTTCGAGTTGTCGGTTCCCCGGATGCTGAGAAAGCTCAAGGCAGACTTGTTTTATTCGCCGGATGGCTATCTGAGTTTGCGCTCCAAGGTGCCGCAGGTGGTGGAGTTCCACGACCTCAACTTCGAGCATTTCCCGGGCGACATGCCCAAAATCCATCTGTGGCATTACAAGACGTTCTTCCCGAAATTTGCCAACAAGGCACGACGTATCGTCACCGTATCGGAGTTCTCCAAACAGGATATCGTGGATTGTTACGGGGTATCTGCTGATAAGATTGACGTGGCTTACAACGGAGTGAATGAGGTCTTCAAGCCATTGGACATCAGTAAGCAACACCAGGTGCGGGCGAAGTACAGCGGGGGCAGCCCCTATTTTATGTTTGTCGGTTCGCTGCATCCGCGCAAGAATCTGGCGAGGCTTTTCACCGCCTTTGACCAGTTTAAGAAACGACACGCTTCAGAGGTGAAGCTGCTGATTGTTGGGGAGAAACGATGGTGGACTGAACCGATACAGCAGGCTTACGATGCCATGAGCTGCAAGGACGAGGTGGTCTTCACAGGCAGGCTGAGTGCAGAAGAGCTGCATCAGGTGACTGCTTCGGCGTTGGCCTCGGTGTATGTGTCTTATTTTGAGGGATTTGGAATACCTATTCTCGAGGCCTTCAAATGCGACACCCCGGTGATTACCTCTAATGTCACCTCCATGCCTGAGGTAGCAGGTGATGCCGCCTTGCTAGTGGATCCCTTCAACGAGGCCTCCATCGCTGACGCAATGGAAAAAGTCTTGGATGAGCGTGTGAGACAAGAATTGATAGAGAAAGGCCGTGCGCGTGCCCGTGATTTCTCATGGGACCAGACGGCAGAAACGATATGGAATTGTTTGATGAAAGGTTATAACAATGGAACAAATCATCATGTACCCAGGTGACACCCAGAAAGACGTGGTGGACTGGAAAACGACACAAGGACAGCATATTACAGCTGTGGTAAGAAACATCCTCGTGCTAGGCTCTGGCGGCCGCGAGCATGCCTTGGCTTGGAAACTGGCTCAAAGCGATGGTGTGAAGGTGTATATCGCTCCTGGCAATGCGGGTACCGCTGAGGTGGGAACGAATGTAAACCTCAAGGTGAGTGACTTCGAGGGTGTCAAGCGGTTTTGCCTGGATCATGAGATCAGCCTCGTCGTCGTCGGTCCCGAGCAACCACTGGTCGATGGCATCGTCGATTTCTTCAAGACGGATGAACAGCTGAAGTCCATCCGGGTCGTCGGTCCCGACCGCAAAGGCGCGCAACTCGAAGGCAGCAAGGCCTTTGCCAAGGTCTTCATGGAGAAAAACGGCATCCCAACGGCACGTTGCCTCACCGTCACCAAAGACAACATGGAGGCTGGTGTGGAGTTCCTGAAGTCGCTCAAGGCTCCTTACGTGCTGAAAGCCGATGGCTTGGCAGCAGGCAAGGGAGTCCTCATCCTCGATTCGTTAGAGGAAGCTATCCATGAGCTGGGTGACATGCTGGAAGGCAAATTCGGCAACGCCTCTGCCACCGTGGTCATTGAGGAGTTCCTCAAAGGCATTGAATGCTCTGTGTTTGTGCTGACTGATGGCGCACATGCTGTGCTGCTTCCCGAGGCTAAGGACTACAAACGCATTGGAGATGGCGACAAGGGCTTGAACACCGGCGGTATGGGGGCAGTGTCACCTGTCCCGTTCTGCACACCGGAGTTCATGAAGAAAGTGGAAGACCGTATCGTTAAACCCACCTTGCACGGGCTGAAATGTGAAAATGTCGATTATAAAGGATTTATCTTTCTTGGACTGATGAACTGTGGGGGAGACCCTTACGTCATCGAATACAACGTCCGTATGGGTGATCCCGAGACCGAAGCAGTGATGACTCGTATTGAAGGCGACTTTGCCGACATGCTGTATGCCTGTGCTGACGGCATGCTTGACAAGGTTCATTACGCCCAAAGCAAAGACACCGCGGTCACCGTCATGCTGGTGTCAGGAGGCTATCCTGAGGCATACGAGAAAGGTAAGGTGATGACGGGCATGGATCGGTTGAATGACTGTGTGGCTTTCCATGCAGGCACAGCCTTTAATGCTGAAGGACAGGTCGTTACCGCTGGTGGACGTGTCATTGCGATTACCGCTCATGGCAACACCATCGAGGAAGCCCGCGATAAAGCCTATCAAAATGTAAGTAAAATTCACTTCGATGGCGAAACCCACCGCTCCGACATCGGCTTAGACCTAACTCTAACCTCTAACCTCAAACTTTAACCCTCCCCTTGATTCGTTTTTTCAGAAATAGCTATATTGTTCAATACGTGGTGATTGCCTTGTTATGCATCGCCATTTGGATTCCATCGTTCATCACACAAAACGTCGATGTGGCCTATCGCAACCCTGTTACACCTTTGTATAATTTGGTGGCGGATATCCTGGACTTCTGGCCATACGCCATGTTGCTGTTTGCTTTTTTCCTCAATGCCTTTGAGGTCCTGTTCTTTAACTCCATTTTGGCCTCCAACCAGATCATCAACAAGGTCAACACTTTAGGTGCTGTGGTCTTCCTATTGGTGATGAACCTCACCATGGAGCAGACCACCTTTTATCCCGTGCTGTTCGCCTCCGTGTTTTTGTTGATGTTTATCCATACGCTGTTCTCGATATATCAGACACCCCGTCCGGAACTGTATTTGCTTAACGCCGGTTTTTATTTGTCTTTTGCCTCGATGTGTTGGTTCCCTTCTTTGCTGTTGGCCGTGTGGGGCATCATCGCTTTGGGCATCATCCAAAAAGGCTCGTTACGGTTGCATCTGATTCCGTTTATCGGCCTTTTGCTCCCTTATTTCTTTTATTTCTCGGTGCATTTCCTCATGGGCGATTTGCTTCCCAGACTTCATGCCTACGTTGACTTCTTTGATAATATTGAACTGAGTATCAGTGGATTCACCTTATTCAAGGCGGGCTTATTGATATTCTTGCTGCTGGTAGTGGCCATGCCATTGTTGACACCTCGAAATTATAGTTTTGAGAAGACTATTTCGGTGAGAACGAAGGTCACGATGACCATCCTTTTATTGTTTTTCGGGGTTTTTATGTTGCTGTTGGAGCGTAACCCCATGCAAACTGGAGTGTTGTTTATCACCTTGAGTATTCTGTTCTCCTACGAGTTGGCTTATCTTGATGGCTTACGTTGGTCGAATGTCACTTTCGTGGTCTTTCTTTTGGCTGTGTTAGCTTTTCATTATTATCCTTTATTCGCTTGATTATGAATTTGCTAACTCATTATTCTGATTTCGTGGAAGCGGGCTGTGACGAGGCGGGTCGAGGCTGTTTGGCAGGACCCGTGGTGGCGGGTGCGGTGATTCTGAAGCCTGGGTCGGACTATCCTGAGTTAGATGATTCCAAGAAATTGACAGAAAAGAAACGGGTTCAGTTGCGTGAGCTGATTATCAACGAGGCTTTGGCGTATGGAGTGGGTGTCGTGACGGCGGCGGAAATCGATGAGATTAACATCTTGAATGCCTCTTTTTTGGCTATGCACCGTGCCCTCGACCAGTTGAAGGTGAGGCCTGAGTTCCTGCTCATCGACGGCAACCGTTTCAAAAAATACCAAGACTTGAATCATGTCTGTGTGGTGGGAGGTGATGCCAAATATCAGGCTATCGCGGCGGCTTCCATCCTAGCCAAGACCACCCGTGATCGGCTAATGGAAGAGTATGACCTGCGTTACCCCCAGTATCATTGGAAGAAAAACAAAGGCTATCCCACACCAGAGCATAAACAAGCCATCGCCGATTATGGCATCACGGAGCTGCATCGCAAGTCGTTTAACATGGCAATCCAGATGAAATTATTTTAAAAAAATTAAGCGAATTATTTGTTGTCGGCGAATTAAGCGAATTAAGCTAATTTTTTTGATGTCGGCGAATTAAGCGAATTATTTTGATGTCGGCGAATTAAGCGATTTTTTTTGATGTCGGCGAATTAAGCGAATTAAGCTAATTTTTTTGATGTCGGCGAATTAAGCTAATTTTTTTGATGTCGGCGAATTAAGCTAATTATTTTGATGTCGTCCCATCAAGAGAATCAATTCGCTTAATTCGCTTAATTCGCCGACCTTTTTATTCCCCCTAGCATTCGCCGACCTTTCTTTTTGCCGTACAGCTGATAGGGCTAAATTGTTGATAATTCGCCGTTGTTTAAACCTGTTTTTTGTTGTACTTTTGCAGTATGCATAAACGATTGGTTCTGATATTGTTGTTGGTTTGCTCAACGTTGTTCTCCTGCTCCACTCGGGAGCCGTCAGTGTTTGACGCGATTCCGAAAGAAACAGAGTTGTTTGTGGAAACAGCGTATCCTGAGGTGTTTCTCGGAGACTTGAAAGGAAAGACTTATGTAGAGCCTTTCTTGAGAATGGATGCTGATGTCGCATGGATTGCCAGCTTCGCCGCCCGTGCCGACAGCTTGCTGAAAACCGAACCTGGGCTGAGGACACGGATCCTTGACTCCCGCATGGTGTTGGCATCGGTTCCAGTGGAAGAGGTTAGCCGTGGGCTGCTGCTTGCCAAACTCTCCGACGAGCTCTCAGCATCTGAGCTGAGACGTTTTTTCAAGGCTCACGGCATCGTCTGTGACTATCGAAAGAAAGGAAAGACAGAGTGCTTCTATCTGCGTGAGCTGGACTCCCTGTATGTCTTTGCGGAAGACGGTTTCCTCGGCTTGACCAAAGACTTAAGGGTGGTGGAAAAGGTTTACGACCAGCTGGATGATCCTGTCAAAATCAATTCCTCAGAGCATCTGTCTCGTGTTCAGAAGACCCTCGGACAACACGTCAAGGCTCACGTCTATGACCATGACGAACGGGGGTGGGTGGCCTTGGATGTCTTGCCCGGCAACGAAGAACTGGTGATGAACGGCTACTGCATCGCCTCGGACTCCACCTCGTCTTTGCGACCCTTGAAATATCAGCTTCCAGTGAAAAACTCCGTCGTGAACATCTTGCCGTATCATACCCAATTGATGCTCCATTATGGCATGTCGGACTACGCCTCCTATTGGCAGGCCTCCTGCGACCCCGTTGCGGTGCGAGCTCTGAACAAACGCTATGGCATCGATGTGGAGACGCAGCTGCTGAACTACCTCTCTGAGGTTTCGTTCAACATCATCGGCGAACAACATGCCCAGGCCTTCGTCGGACGAATGAACGACCCAGCCGCCGTGATTAAGTTCATGGACAGGCTGGCCTCCAAGATGGGCGTGGCTTCAAACCAAAACTGCCAGGGATATGTGATCAGCGACCTTGGTGAGAAAGACTTTGTCCCTGTGGTGTTTGGCCCATCTTTCTCTTCCATGAAACGATGCTGCTACGCCATTGTTGACCAATATCTGGTGATTACTCCCTCCGTGAGTGGCTTGCAGGAAATCATCGCCTGCTACCGCTCAGGACGCACTCTGGACCTGAACGAGAACTTTAAGTCGTTCCAGCAGCGGATGCTCGAGTCGTGCAATGTCACTTTGTTTGTCTCAGGCTTTGGAAACCAACATTATGTGAAAGACATGATGAGAGGTTCGCTGAGACACTATCTTGAGCAACATCCTAAGCTCCTGGACGATTTTCAGGCGGTTTCGATACAACTGGCATCCTCAAAGGACATGGTATATACCAATTGTTGTCTCTTTCATGGCACCATGGCGAATGATGAGAGCAGCGTCGGTTGGAAAGTCAACCTCGACGCTCCGCTCAAAGGCAAGCCTTCCATTGTGACGGATCCGACCAGCGACCGCCGTTGTGTGGTTGCCTTCGATGTGCAACACACGATGTATCTTATCAACAACAAGGGTGAGATCCTCTGGAAACGTCCACTCGATGAAGCGCCGCAAAGCGAGGTCTTCGCCGTGGATGCTCTCGGTAACGGACAGTCGCAGTATCTCTTTAACACCGCGCATACCCTACAGCTCATCGACCGTGACGGAAATGACATGCCGGGTTACCCAATCCAGCTGCCTTTTGAAGCTTCTAATGGGCTCGCCGTTTTCGACTACAACAACAACAAAGACTACCGTTTGCTGCTCTGTGGCACCGACAGGCTGGTCTATAACTTTACAGTTCAGGGTGTTGAGGTGGAAGGCTGGAATCATCATCGCGCCGAGGATCAGGTGACACAACCCATCCAACATATCGTGGCTGCCGACAAGGACTATCTCATCGTGAACGACGTGAGCGGTGGCGTGCGCATCCTCGACCGTCAAGGCAGGATACGCATCCCCCTGGCATCCGACATGCAGAAATCTCCCCAAGCGGATATCTATGCCAACGCCACCAACCGCAGAAAAGGACTCTTCCTGACCTCCGACAAAGAAGGTAAGCTGCTGTATGTGGCCGACGACGGTACCTTGAACCGAACTGATTTCGGAACTTACTCGAACCAGCATTTCTTCCTCTATGAGGACTTCGACGGTGACAAAGACCCTGACTTCATCTTTCTCGACCATCAGGACCTGCATGTGTTCGACCGCTTCAAAAAAGAATTGTTTGCCTATCATTTCGATATGGACATCCATACCAAACCTGTCTTTTTCAACATCACTCGTAATAAACGGCTCTTCGGCATCGTTTCAGAAAAAGCCCGCGAGATCTATCTGATTGACCGCAGAGGCAAGATGATTGTGAACTCGGGTTTGGTGGGAGAGACCCCTTTCGCCGTGGGTAGTTTGAACAACGACGCGGAAATCAACTTGGTGACAGGGGTGGGCAACGCCTTGTTTAACTACGTAATTCATTGAGACATAGGATGAGAGTGATCAGTGTGGTGATTTGGCTTCTGACACTGGTAGGGCTGCCAAAAGAGATGAACGCCCAACCAGGGTTATCCGTCCATTTCCCCCAACAGGCTGAAACGACGATGCGGTTGTCAGCCTATACGGGTCTCGACCTCGTTTTTGTGGATTCCATAAGAGGTGACGAGACAGGTCTGTTTCGTTATGACTCGATTCTTCCTTTGGGTATGTATGTCCTTGATCGTGGGCAATTTAGCATGGAATTCCTTTCCGCCGGGAATCCACTGGAGTGTTTTGTGGATGGCCTCGATGACACACTTGATATCCGTTTTGTCGATTCTCCAGAGAACACCCTATGGAGGGCTTATCTCGCCCTTCGTGAAAAACACCAATACGGGCGCAAGGATCCTGAAACTTTTTGGCGACTGACCGACAGCTTGATGGAAGGTGTTCGTGACTATGCCACGGCGTTGATTCTGGTGGATCGTGATTTTGTGTTGCATGAGTCGGACTTTGCCGATGCTAGCCTTATCCCGACTAATGTGTTGACAACCAAGATAGTGTATTTTCTTGAACAATCTGATACAGCGTTCGTTCCGGCTACCGACCAGTTGCTGAAGATGGCCAAGGTCAACATGGAGAGCTATGAGTTTGTGTTGCAATATCTACTGAAAGGCTTCACTGCTTTGGGGCTTTCGGAGGTGACGGACCATCTGTTGAACTTCCCGCAGATTGGAGAAGGGGAGATCACAGAGGAAGAAGGGATGCGCTTAGAACGTCTCACGGAGCCTTATCAGAAGGTGAGAGTGGGGGTGAAGGCTCCCGATTTCCAGGTAGTCAGTATCGATGGCAAGTCCTATCATCTTTATGAGTCGTCGGCACCGCATGTCATCGTGTTTTTCTGGGCGGTGGATTGCGAGTATTGTCACGACTTCCTGACCAATATCCGTAAAAACCTGGATCTTGAAAACGAGTATGAGTTGGTCACCTTTGCCATTGCTGATAGTGAAAAGGAAGTGCGTCGTGAGTTGAAAAAGTTAAAGCTCAAAGGTGTGCATTGTTACGATGCGGCTCGATGGGAGGGAAAGACCTTTCTGGATTATCATGTGATGTCAACCCCAACGGCCTTTGTGCTGGATGGTGACAAAACCATTGTTGCGAAACCGTATGACTGGGGGGAGATGAGAGTTGAGAATTGAGAATTAAATATTGATATAGAATGAGAAGAATTGATATTATTATTGCGATGCTGTTGGTGACAGGGTCGCTTTTTGCGCAAGACAAGGAGTCGCGTTGGGTTGACTCGGTGTATAACAGCCTTACCTTGGAACAACGGGTTGGGCAGCTCATCTGCATGAGGGCTAACCAGCCTGACAAGCCTTTTTATGAGGAAGTGGGGAAGTATATCAAGAAATACAATATCGGTGGCGTGTGCTTCTTCAGGGCGGATGCCTTGCCGCAGGTGGAGAAGACCAACGAGTGGCAGGCGATGGCTCAGACTCCGTTGATGGTCAGCATTGACGCGGAATGGGGACTGGCCATGCGTGTGAGGAACACAGTGGCCTATCCTTACCAGATGACCCTGGGAGCTGTCACCGATGATGAGCTGCTTTATGCCATGGGACAACAGGTGGCAGAACAATGTAAGCGGATGGGTGTCCACGTCAACTTTGCGCCAGTGGCTGATGTCAACTCTAACGCCAAAAATCCTATCATCGGGATGCGCAGCTTTGGTGAGAACCCTCAGCGTGTGGGTGAGAAAGCTGCCGCATACGCCCTCGGCATGCAGAGCAAAGGAATGATCACCACCATGAAACACTTCCCCGGACATGGAAACACCGCCACGGACTCCCATCTGACACTGCCTACCGTGACGCGTTCGTACGAGGAAGTCAAAGACATCGAGCTGGCTCCTTTCCGTTACCTCATCGAACGAGGTGTCAATGGCGTCATGGTGGGACATCTCTATTTCCCTGCCATCGAGAAGGTGGAGAACACCTCCTCTTCGCTGTCGAAAGGGGTGGTCACCGATCTTTTGAAAAATGAGATGGGTTTTGAAGGCCTGATCTTCACTGACGGATTGGATATGAAAGGCGTTTCCCAAACGGTGTCTGCCGACAGCGTTCCCTACGTGGCATTCCTGGCGGGTAACGATGTGCTGATTCTGCCGCATGACGTGCCTAAGGCCATCAAGCAAATCAAAGAAGGGGCAGAGCGTGACACCGAGATCATGGCTCGTCTTGAGGAGAGCTGCAAAAAGATATTAAAGTACAAATACCGTGCTGGTTTGAGCGGTGAGGTACAGGTGCCTGTCGCCAATCTTTCGGAAGACCTTGTAAAACAGGATTATAACGATTTACGCAAGGAGCTTTTCGCAGAAGCAGTCACCATGCTCCGTAACGAAGGTGCTGTGATCCCTCTTCAAGCTGAGAAGAAGATTGCTTTGGTGACCATTGGTAAGGAAAGGAACTCGAAAGACATGGGTGACGCTCTCGCTGAGGCTGGCTTGAAAGTGAAACGTTATTGTGTTGGGAAAGATAATGCCAAAGATGCTTTGACTTGGTTGAAAGAGTTAGAAGGGTATGACTTAGTAGTGGTGAATGTCTTGCAAACCAACATCTTCGCTGACAAAGATTTTGGTATCAATGCGGCAACAGTCGATTTCTTCAACAAGTTAGTAGCGCAGAACGATGTGATTTTGAACCTCTATGCCTGCCCTTACGCCCTCGACCGATTCCGTATCAACAACAGCGTGAAGGGCTTGCTGGTTGGGTATCAGGATGATGATGCCGTGGTCGAAGCGGTCAGCGAGATCCTGACTGGGAAGAGGACAGCCCAAGGCATTCTTCCTGTCTCTACCGCGAAGTTTGCCTGTGGCTCTGGTATCACCCCTGAAAGCTTCCCCACACCCATGCCTGCCTCTGCGCCAGTGCTGAGACCAGGTTCCCTCTCCATCGACCAAATCCCGTTGCCTAAAGGCAAGTTAGGCGTTGAGTATGAGAGACAACTGGATTCCATCGTGAAACTGGGTATCGACATGAAGGCTTATCCTGGATGCCAAGTGCTGGCCATGAAAGACGGTAAGGTGGTGTACGACAAATGTTTCGGTACTTTCACATACGGTGGTGGCACCAAAGTCGTCCCCGAAGATGTTTATGACATCGCTTCGCTGACCAAGATCTTCGCCTCTACGCTCGCCATCATGAAACTCTATGAAGATGGACTGCTCGACCTCAACAAGACCATGGGTGATTATTTCCCTTATCTGAATGCTTCTGACAAAGGTGCCATCAAGATCATCGACGTGCTGACACACCAGTCGGGCATGAAGTCGTGGATCCCCTTCCATCAACAGGTCATCGATGAGAATGGGCCTATGGAGGAATTCTTTATCGATCATATCGACGAGAGCCATACGGTGCGTGTGGCCGAGAACCTCTATCTCCTCAATGACTATAAAGAGAGAATTATCGACTCCATCATGAAGAGCCCTATGAAGGAGAAGAAATATGTGTATTGCGACATGGGCTTCTATTTCGTGCCGGAGCTGGTGAAACAGCTTACCAACATGAGCTTGGAGGAATATCTCAAGGCTAAGTTCTACGACCCGATGCACTTGACCAGCATTGGATATTGTCCCTTGCATTGGAGGACTCGTGAGACCATCGTGCCGACCGAAGAAGACCTGATTTTCCGTAAACAGCTGCTCTGGGGCGATGTGCATGATCAGGTGGCTTCCTTGATGGGTGGAGTGTCGGGTCATGCTGGCCTCTTCGCCAACACCCATGACTTGGCAGTGATTACTCAGATGTTGCTCGACAAGGGCAAGTTCGAGGGAAAACAGTTGCTGAAACCCGAGACGATACAATACTTTACCACTGCGCCATTCACCAGCAACAACAACCGTCGCGGCCTTGGTTTCGACAAGCTGCCTATCGACAAGAAAGGGCCTTCCACGGCTTCTAAGTCCGCTTCGATGAGCAGCTATGGTCATACTGGCTATACCGGTACCTTCTTCTGGTCCGACCCAGCGAATAACTTGACGATTATCTTCCTCTCAAACCGAGTCTATCCCAGCGCGGAACCCAACTATCTCTCGAAGCTGAACATCCGCACCTTGCTGCATGATGTTCTCTACCAAGCGTTTCCGCTCTAACCTTCTTTAGTTTTCTTCCGGGTTTTTAGGGAACTGTAGCCAAAGGGCATATTCCTTGCCTAGGCGTGAGACATAGTGGCTCCACATCTGTTCCACAGGGGTGTTGAGCAGGGTGCGGGAGTCGGTTTTGCATGCCACCCATGAGTTGCGCTCCAACTCGCTTGTGAGCTGACCGGCATCCCATCCTGAGTATCCAAGGAAAAAACGTACGTTGTTTTTGCTGGCGATACCCGTGGCTATCAGCCGGTTGAGCGTCTCAGTGTCGCCGCCCCAGTATAAGCCATCCATCACTTTGCAGGAGTCGGGGATGAGGTCGCCAAGGGTATGCATGAAGAAAATCTGATCCTCAGCAACGGGACCTCCCAGAAAGACGGGAGCGTCAAAGTCCTTGAAGACTTCCACAATCTCGTTCAGCCTCACGTTCAATGGCTTGTTCATGATAATTCCAAAAGAGCCTTCAGCCTCATTGTGATCGATGAGCAGAATTACTGACCGGCCAAAATGAAAGTCGTTCATGGTAGGTTCCGATAACAATAACTCGCCTTGCCGGGGATGCAGGGTGTTGCTGTGTATGCGGAATAGCGTCCTGATGTCCATCTGCTTGTTTTTTTATGCAAAAATATCAACAATTCGACAATTCAACAAATAAACAATTCAACATTTTAGTATTTTTGTGAAAAAATTCACACCTTGGAACGAAAAGAGAACCAACAACGATTTGATGCCCTCCGTAGGGATTACCAGACCTTCACTTTTATGAGTCAGGAGGTTGCTTTGGAGGATGGAGAGCTTTCCATGACCTTTCATTTCAGCCTCGACGATCGGTATTTTTTCCATCCCACGTTACGTATCCCAGCTCGTCCTTTCTATCATTGGGAGTCCTTGTCACGACAGCAACTGGAGACACTTGCCTTCCATATCGGCATGGTGGAACTCGTTAGCTATTGGAAACTGGCTTGCCCTAAACAGGTGATGGTCAAGCCTTTTGAGTTGAAGCTTTGCCAGAAGAAATGGTGGAGGCATCTCTATTATCAGGGCTTGGGTGAGTTCAGGTACCTGAATGGCATTGACTGTACGGAGCAGGATTTTCTGCGGATTGATAGCGGGACCAACCGTGAGTTTTCCAGAATCGACGCGTCGCTCTCTGAGCGAACCTTGATTCCTGTGGGAGGGGGCAAGGACTCCGTGGTGACTCTGGAGTTGTTACGAAAGGAGATGGAGGTCATCCCCGTGATCATGAATCCTCGTGGCGCTACGTTGAGTTGTGTCCAAACTGCGGGTTATCCTGAAGACGCTTTTGCGGTGATCAACCGCACCTTAGACCCCACCATGCTGCGGCTGAACAACGAGGGTTTCCTCAACGGTCATACACCATTTTCTGCCTTGCTGGCTTTTGTGAGCCTGCTGATTGGCTTTGGCTCTAGCTCAAGATACATCGCTTTGTCGAATGAGTCGAGCGCCAACGAAAGCACCGTGCCAGGCACCGACATCAACCATCAATACAGCAAGTCCGTGGAGTTTGAAAAAGACTTCCGAAAATATGTTGGCGAGCATCTTAATGAGGAAATACAGTATTTCAGCTTTTTAAGGCCTCTTAATGAGTTGCAGATTGCAGCGCTCTTCAGCCGTTTCACCGCCTACCACGAAGTGTTTAGGAGCTGCAATGCGGGAAGCAAGACCGACTCATGGTGCGGTCATTGCCCTAAATGCCTGTTTACTTGGCTGATTCTCTCACCTTTCATAACCAGGGAACGCCTGACTAAGATCTTTGGCAAAGACCTGATGGCAGATCCCGCTTTGCGTCCCGTCTTCGAGGAGCTGAATGGCACTGCTGCGGTGAAGCCCTTCGAGTGTGTGGGTACCGTGGAGGAGGTGAGGGCTTGCGTCGATTTCCTTGACGACAAAGAACACACGATAGTAGCGCAGAGTCCCAAGGGAATGACCACCGTGCATGAAATCCTGAAACGTTTCAATACCGACCATTTCCTGCCGGAACGATTTGTTGAAATCCTGAAAAAAGCATTGTATGTTTGACCAGATATTGAACCGCCTTCAAGGCCGACGTGTCCTCATCCTTGGTTTCGGACGTGAAGGAAAATCCACCCTGTGTTTTTTGCAGCGTCATCTTCCTGATTTGGAACTTGGAGTTGCCGACCGTAATGAAAACGCTTTCAAGGACTTGAATCCTGAATCGCGGCTAAGACTACATTCGGGAGATGACTACCTTAAAGCAATTTTCGACTATGATGTCGTAATCAAAACTCCCGGCATTTCTTTGAAAGATGTGGACACCCGTGATGTGGAGATTACTTCTCAGACGGACTTGTTTATGAGCCAGTTTCATCATCAGACCATCGGCATCACAGGAACCAAGGGCAAGAGCACTACCACCAGTCTCATCTTTCATCTGTTGAAATCATCGGGTTATGATGCCATCTTGACAGGTAACATCGGCATCCCCTGTTTCGATGTGATGGAACAAATCTCCCTTGAAAGCATCATCGTATATGAGCTCTCCGCCCATCAGCTGGAGTACGTCCATAACAGTCCAAGGGTGGGAGTGCTGCTCAACGTGTTTGAGGAGCATCTCGACTATTTCGGCACCTTTGAGCGTTACAAACGGGCTAAGTTCAACTTGTTGCGTTTTATGGGAGACGATGACTTCGCCGTGGTTCACGACTCGCTGATGTGGGAGGTCTTGGCCTTGGGAGTCAACAATGTGGTGTATTCCAATATGGATTTCGATATTGATGAGGACGCCTTGCCATTGCTTGGTGCACATAATCGTTCCAATGTCAAGGCGGCTTTGTGTGCGGTGGGCGCATACGGCATTGATCCCCAGCAGGTGATTCCCTATCTGTATTCGTTCAAGCCTTTGGAGCATCGTTTGGAGCTTGTGGGGACCTGTAGGGACGTGACTTTTGTAAATGACAGCATCTCTACCATTCCGCAGGCGACCATCGCCGCCTGTGAGGCTCTTGGCAAGGTTGACTTCTTGTTGCTAGGTGGCTTTGACCGTGATATCGACTACAGCCCTTTAGCTGTTTATCTTGCCGAGCATCCTGTCCCACATCTGTTGTTCACCGGCAAGGCTGGTGAGCGTATGATGCAACTGGTCAAAGACAGGGGAGTGCCTTCGCATTTGGTGACTTACCATAGCATGGAGGAAGCCTTCGAGTATCTTTGGCTACACGCCCATCCCGGTGATGTTTGCCTCCTGTCACCTGCAGCCTCCAGCTACGATCAATACAAAAACTTCGAAGAGCGGGGGAGAAAGTTTAGGGAATTGAGTATTAAGAATTAAGAATTTAGAATTTAGAGGGAGCTACCCCGTTAGGGGTTAAACCTCGGTAGAAGAGGCCCCCGGGTAGAACGCTCCCCCTCTCCACAGTGGAGAGGGGGTCGGGGGGTGAGGTCAAATGCGCCGAGAGGTGAGACCCTCAATTCCCTTTAGGGGTCACTGTGGGTTTAGGTTTCGGTGTATTGTTCGACGGTGTCGCTGAAGGTTTGGGATTTGCCGTGTTGTTCGACGGTGTCGCTGTGGGTTTTGGATTGACCGTCGTGTTCGTCGAGGTACTCGGTTTAGGATTATTACTCGGCGAAGATCCCGTGGAACTCATGGTGTATCCTGCCGCTTCGGCGATCTGCTTGATGTGCTGAGCGCGTTTTTGGGTGTCGGGGTGAGTGGAGAACATCTGTGCCAAAGTGCCTTGTTGTCCCGTCTCGCCTCCCAGTTTGATCAGCACGTTAAGCGCATGGTACATGGCGAAGGGGTCAACGCCGTTGGTGATGCAGAACTGGAACGCCGTTTCGTCAGCTTCAGTCTCCTGACGACGCGAGTAGGCAGCACTGGCTAACTGTTGGCCGAGATCGCCCAAGAACCCTTGGGAGACAGCTCCTCCAATGTCGCTGATGGCGGCGATGCCATAACGGGCAGCCACCACTAAATAAGCGGCCCTGTATGCATCGCGGACATCCTTGTTGATTAAATGACCCAGCTCATGGCCGATGACAGCAAACACCTCATCATCGTTCATGGCATCCATCAAAGCGGTGTAAACACGCACGCTGCCATCACCACTGGCAAAGGCATTCACCGTGTTAGACTGATATACTTTGTAGTTGAGATTCAGGTTGCTGATGTTCTTGAATCGCGACATGATACGGGTTAAACGTTGTGAGTAATCGTTGCTCGCCGGAAGAACCGTGTTCTCCTTGTCCATCTGCGCCATATATTCGGTGCATAGTTGAGCAATCTGTGCGTCGCTGATGGTCAACGCTTGTACAGCCGCAGCCCCTGCGTTTAATGCAGCATTTTGATTCACAACTTTAAGGGAGGTGCAGCTAGCCATCATCAGCATCGCTGCCATTGCTAAATAAATCTTCTTCATGATATATACCTTATTAATATTATCGAACCGTGCATTCTTTTTACAGCACAAAAATAAAAAAAATAAAAAAAAGACGAAAAAAAACTTGCATGTTTCAAAATTAATGTATCTTTGTGGCATCATTATAATATCAAAATAATATCATTATGGAAACAAAAGAATTTGAATTTAAAGGTTTTGCGATGAATGGATTCGTCGCATTGTTCATGGAAATCGCCCTCGTGGCTCTTGCAGTGGTTTTTTTGGCGCTTTATGCTAATGAGCATGCTATCTTCCCTATGCTGTCGGTTCTTTGCATACTGTTGGCGGTCTTCCTGCCCATCGGTTTCCGCAAACTGGAACCGAACGAGGCCATGGTGATGTTGTTCTTTGGCAAGTACAAAGGCACTTTCACCAAGACGGGTTTTCATTGGGTCAACCCCTTCATGACTTCCAAGAAGGTCTCTCTCCGTGCCCGTAACCTCAACCCTGATAATATCAAGGTGAACGACAAGACGGGTAATCCTATTATGATTGGTCAGATTCTGGTTTGGAAGCTGAAGGACACTTACAAGGCCATGTTTGAGATTGACTCACAGACCATGGCAGGTGGAGGTTCAGGTACGGCTCCGGTGACGGTCAGCAACCGCATGAAGGCTTTCGAGAGCTTCATCAAGGTGCAGAGCGATGCTGCCTTGCGTGAGGTGGCAGGCATGTATGCATACGATGAGAACGAGGCTGAGGCGAATGAACTCACCCTTCGTTCGGGTGGCAAGGAGATCAACGATGTGCTGTTGGCCAAGCTGAACGAACGTCTGGCGATGTCAGGTCTGGAGGTGCTGGAAGCCCGTATCAACTACTTGGCTTATTCTCCTGAGATTGCTGCTGTGATGTTGCGTCGTCAGCAGGCTGCCGCTATCATCTCGGCTCGTGAGAAGATTGTGGAAGGTGCTGTGTCGATGGTCAGAATGGCTCTTGACAAGCTCAAAGCTGAAGGTGTTGTCGAACTCGATGAGGAACGCAAGGCCTCTATGGTGAGCAACCTCATGGTGGTGCTTTGCGCCGACGAGTCCGCCCAACCTGTTGTCAACACAGGAAGCCTTTATTAGAATTTAGAATTAAGAATTTAGAGGGAGCTACCCCGTTAGGGGTTTAATCTCGGTAGGTCCCAGGGTAGAACGCTCCCCCTCTCCTCTGGAGAGGGGGTCGGGGGGTGAGGCCAGAGCACAACTGATTAAACTAAACAACTAAATAACATGTTTTGGACTGATTTATTAATAGGTGTAATATTGATTATCTCGGGTTTCTTGACTAATCGTCACCCGACGATGATCTCGGGTGTCAGCACCATGTCGAAAAAGCGTCAGGAAAAAATCGATTTGGCGGGACTGGGACGAGGGTTTTGTATCGTACAGTTGTTAGGCGGTTCCGTCATGCTGTTATTGGGAGGGTTATCGACTTTGGTGCATGTCTCCATGGGAATGCATCTCGTGGTGACGTTCACCGTGCTCATCGCCATGCTTGTTGCTTGTACACTGATCATGCGGAAATACGATGCGGGTTTGCAAGGAGAGGAAGGCAAAAAAGATAGAAGAAAAACCTTGATTGGTATCATCATAGCTGTGGTGATTCTCGTCGGCGTGCTGTTTTTCTTCTTCTTAGGTATCAAACCGGCAACGATTGAAGTTTCTGACGAATCCATTACGGCCAAGGGTGGGGGATACAGTGCTGTGATTCCTGTGTCTGAAATCGAGACGGTAAACGTTTTAAGTCATTGGCCGGCTATCTCTCTTCGTACTAACGGACACTCCACTGATAAGGTCAACATCGGGCATTTCCGCCTAAAGGACGGAAAAAGCTGCATGCTGTTCCTCTGCGTGGATGGTGGCCCTGTCCTTGAAGTGCGCACTTTCGATGGTGAGTTGTATTACCTCAACTGTGCCACCGAGGCGGAGACTGAAGAGATGATTTCAATTGTGAAGGCGGGAGGTAAGTGATGGCAAAGGAAAAAGAAAATAGTACAAACACCAAGACCTTTCTGCTTCGGGTCGATGCCGAGACCATGGAAGCGTTGGAGAAATGGGCAGCCGATGAGTTCCGCTCCGTCAACGGTCAGCTCCAATGGATCATCGCCGAAGCCCTGAAAAAGAGCGGAAGGAAGAAAAACAAGAATTGAGAATTAAGAATTAAGAATTTAGAATTTAGAGGGAGATAGTGCCCCGGGTAGAACGCTCCCCCTCTCCACTGTGGAGAGGGGGCCGGGGGGTGAGGTTAAAAATCTATCATTATGTATCAAAAAATTAGTATTTTAGTTATTGTATTAAGCTTTATTGCAAAGCTGACCAATGCTCAAATAGAGGGCTATTGGAAAGGTGAAGTTAACTTTGGTGGTCAAAAGTTGGAAATGGCTTTCGACATCACGAATACTGAAAATGGCTTCTCCGCCACTTTGGATGTCCCTGCCCAAGGGGCGTACGGCGTTCCAGTGGATGAGACCGTGTTTCATGACAACCAATTAACCTTGACGATGTCAGCGTTGGATGCCTCTTATTTGGGAATGCTGAAAGAAAGCGGCATCGAAGGCACCCTCACGCAACATGGCATGTCTTTCCCTTTGAATCTGCAAAAGGGGACGAAAGAAGCTAAGAAGACTCGTCCACAAGATCCACAGCCGCCATTTCCCTATCGGATTGAGGAGGTGCGTTTTGTCAATGATAAAGAAGGCAACACCTTGGTGGGTACGCTGACCCTCCCCGAAGGCGAAGGACCTTTCCCCGCCATGGTACTTGTCTCGGGCAGCGGACAGCAGAACCGCGACGAGGAGCTGATGAACCACCGTCCCTTCTGGGTCATCGCGGATTATTGCGCTCGTCAGGGTATCGCGGTGTTACGCTACGATGACCGTGGCATGGGTGGCTCCACTGGCGAGTTGGAGAACGCCACCTCCCTCGATTTCTCTTACGATGCGGAGGCTGCTTTCGACTTCCTTCGGAAACAAAACCACATCGATGCTTCGTGTGTGGGTATCCTGGGGCACAGCGAAGGGGGCATTATCAACTTCATGGTAGCGGCGCGCCGTCCCGAAGTGTCGTTTCTGGTCTCTTTGGCCGGCACCTCGGTGAACGGCATCGAGGTGCTTAAAGCTCAACAAGCTGCCATACTGAGAGCTTCAGGGATGACCGAAGAGCTTGTCCGGTTTTCCACGAACGCCAATGCGCAGTTGTTCGACATCGTCGCCGCCTCTGCCAGCCGTGAGGAAGCCGACAGCCTGATGCGACTGAAGTTGCAGAGTTGGGGTTACAACGAGGAGCTGACCGAACAGACCTTGAGCCAAATCACGATGCCTTGGATGTATTATTTCCTGAAGTATGATCCTACAGAGGCTATCGTGAAGACGAATTGTCCCGCCTTGTTGCTGAACGGCACGAAGGACCTCCAGGTACTGGCCTCACAAAACTTGCCGGGTTATGAGAAAATCATCGCTGAACATGGCAAGACGAACCTCATCCTTCATGAGCTGCCCGAATTGAACCATCTCTTCCAACATTGTCAGACAGGAGCACCTGATGAATATATGAATATCGATGAGACAATTTCTCCAGAAGTGTTGGATATGATAATAGAATTTGTGAAAGACTTGAGGAAATAATTCGTTGGTATTCTTTTTTTAACTATTTTTGCCGTCTGAATTATGTTCCATGGGAAGACGGAAATATCATAAACTAGATCGTTTATCGGATCGACAAATAGTGGACATGCTCCTCGCAAACGATAGTGATGCGGTGGAGTATGTCTTCTTTCACCGATGTGACAAGATGTTTTCCCATATCATCAAGACTATCTTTCAGTCTCAAGGTAAGAAAGAGGAGCTGATTACCGAGTTATATCTTTATCTTAGTGAGGACGATTGGCGGCGTTTGCGTCAGTTTGAGTTCCGTTCTGAGCTCAATACTTGGCTCTCTGTGGTCGCCATTCGATTTTTTTCGAAAAAAAAACTGTTTTTTCTGACTAATACAGAACAGTTGGACGCTCTAATTAATGAAGACGGGGATGATATACCCGATGAATACGACTTTCTCGACGATATTTCGAAGATTGAGTTGTATCGTGTCATCGAGACTTTGCCGAAGCCTCGTGAGCGTTTGGCCCTATTGGGAACGCTGGCAGGGAAAAAGGCGGAGGTGATAGCTGAAGAGCTTGGATGTACGGTCATCGCGGTGTATAACCTCATCAAGAGAGCTAAAATGGCGGTTAAACAAAAGTTGAAAGGAAAGGACAGATGAAAAAGAACAACATTGAAATCACAGACGAGCTGTTGGCTTGTTATCTTGAGGGCAAACTGACTGACTTGGAGAAGTCGGCGGTAGAGCTTTACTTGTCGGAGCACGAGGATGCCATGGATGCTGTGATCTTGGCCAAATATGAAATGGGGTACAAGCGAGCCAAGAGAAGGTTTTATCTCATTGGCACGATTGTATTTGTGCTCTTGGCCGTGCTTGCCTTGTTGGTCTGGAGGTGGATAACACCTTTGCAGATGAAGGTCAACGTGGTAGAGGATAAAACCTATGCGATTCCCGCATTGCCTTTTGAAGGCGGTGTGTTGCAATGTGAATACGCTGGCAACGCTCTTCAGACAATCACCGTGGATGCTGAGCGTCCGACGGTGTTCCTGAACGACATCCCGTATCGCATGAGACGTAAGCCAGTGCATCTGGTCTTTGAAGCGGATGGCTATCAAACCATCGATACCGTGCTGAAAGTTCAGCCTTCTGTCGAGCTGCGTGCCAAACGCTCCGACGAACTGGGGGTGGTGTTTGGCAGAGTGGTCGATTTCGAGACCGGACAGTCTGTCGTGGGAGCCGCGGTGAGCTTGCTTGACGTTTCTGTCAGCACCGACAGCCTTGGAAGGTTCAGGATAGAAATCCCTTACGACAAACAGGATGCCACTCAACGGGTACTCATCAGCAAAGAAGGCTATCAGTCATGGGATGCTTTATACAGACCTTCTGCGACTGAGCCATGGTTGATTAGCTTGGAGAAGGAGGTGAGACCATGAGACTCTTATTGATGATATTGGTGTTGCTTGCCGGTTCGCTTTTCGGGCAGGTGGTGCAATATGGCCGTGTGGTGGAGGCCGATGATCCAGCGCATCGAATTGCTGGCGTATGCATCACGATACCCTCGGAACACGACTGTCAGCCCACTATGAGTGACTCAGAAGGCTTGTTCCGATTGTGTTTCCGCAAGCATCATGTAGGTGATGTGATACAAGGCCTTGAGGTGAGGAAAAAAGGGTATGAGGTGGTGAATGTGCATGTGACACGGCGCTGGACACTGACCGAAAACGACACCTTGAGCATCCTCATGGCTCCCAAAGGAAAAGTCAAACAGGCACGCAGCCGCTATTATGAGTTAAGCACTCTTTGGTATGATGACCTGTTCTTGATGCCTGATGGAGAGAGCTTGATTGAGGTGGAGTCACCAGTGTTCAGTTTCCACATCAGTAAATACCATAAAGGCGTGGAGCCTTCTGATGTGGATGTGGATCTTCCGCTTGCGAATCAGGTCGATGACAATACCTTCGTGGTGGTCATCGCCAACGAAGAATACCACCGCGAGCAGGATGTGCCTTTTGCCATTCATGACGGAGAGATGTTCAAGGAGTATTGCGTCCAGGTGCTGGGTATCCCCGAGAGCAACATCCATCTGAGGATGGACGCCACGCTTAACGACCTTAGGTTTGAGGTCGATTGGCTGAAAAACATCCTCCAAGCCTATCCTGGTGAGGCCAGGGCTATCTTCTATTATTCTGGTCATGGCATCCCCGATGAGATGAGTAGGAGTTCCTATCTGCTGCCCGTGGATGGCTATGCCGAGAACCTCGAGTCGAGCTACAGTCTGGATCAGCTTTATGCCGAGCTGGGCAATGCTGGCGCCGAGTCAGTCCTTTATTTTGTGGATGCCTGTTTTAGCGGTGCCAACCGTGATGGGGGCATGCTTGTGGAGAGCAGGGGTGTTGCCGTGGACTCCAAGGCAGGCACGCTTCAAGGTAATGCCGTGGCTTTCACCGCGGCACAAGGTAACGAGACCGCGAACACCTATAAAGAGAAATCACATGGTTTGTTTACCTATTTCCTGCTAAAGAAGCTGAAGGAGAGCCAGGGGACGCTAACCGTGGGTGAGCTGGCCGATTATATTAACGAGAATGTCATTCGTGTTTCCTCGTTGGAGTTGCCCAAGGTGCAGCATCCTGGGTTTACAGGCAGCAGGGATTTGAATGAATGGAGAGGTATAATTATTAAATAAGGTGTAGCGATGAGAAAGATTGGTTTGTTGATAGCTTTTGTTTGTAGCTTGATGGCTGCCACGTCGCAAGCTCAGATGCACACCGAGGTTGTAAGGGCTTTTGCTCAGGATAAGTCTATTGTGGTAGAATATGACCTTGCTTTGGATGCCGACGTGGTGAGGCTCTATGTCTCTTTGGATGGCGGTGAGACCTATCGGGGTCCTCTTCAGCAGGTGAGTGGTGATGTGAGCCACGTGACCGCGGGTTACGGTCACCGCATCGTTTGGAATGTGTTGAAAGAGATGGATGCCGACTCGTTTGACAGTGAGATGGTTCGGTTCAAACTGATACTTAAGTTGAAGGAACGCTGGCCGAAAGAATCATTTGTCACTTTGAATGCATCGTATGCCTCTTATCCTCAAGGGGCTATGGGTTTCAGCGTGGGGCAGGTGAGGCGTTTCGGTTGGTTTGTGAGCATGATGAGTAACGGCAGCTTTTCTGGCTTTGGCGACAAAGTGCATTGTGACAAGAATGGTTTTATAGAGGAAGGTTATCTTCCCCGTTATTCGGGAGCGGTTTCCAAAATGCGTTTCTCGGTGATGGGCGGTGGCTTGATGCGTCTTTCGGGACCTTGGATCGCCCGCGTGGGTTTAGGTTATGGCATCCGGTCACTCTGCTGGGAGACCGAGGACGGTGTCTGGGTTCGCAACGATGGTTACAGCGTCTCTGGCCTGGAAGTCTCCGCGGGACTTCAGTGGCATTGGAAAGGCTTCGTGTTCTCCGCCGAGGCGGTAACCACCCGCTTCCAAAATGTGGAGGCCAGGATCGGAGTGGGAGTTTGTTTTTAGGAATTTAGAATTTAGAGGGAGCTACCCTGTTAGGGGTTAAATCTCGGTAGGCCCCCGGGTAGAACGCTCCCCCTCTCCACTGTGGAGAGGGGGCCGGGGGGTGAGGTAATGAAAAAAGCATAATAATAAAATACTGAAATGAAAAAAACATTCCTATTTATCTTAGTAGCTTTGCTGGCGTCCTGCGTAAAGGACACAGATCCAAGCTTGTCGCATTTCCAATTGTTAAAAGAAAAAGAAAAGGTGACGGTCGGAACGGACAGGGTGTCCATTGAAGGGCAGTTTTCTTTCGAGGGCAAGGTGGAAGCTATGAGTTTGCGTTTGAGTAAAAATGCTCATCTGCATGGTTCAGATGATTATCCTGTCACCGTGTCGGGTCAGACTTTTTCGGTGATGATCGACAGCTTAGAGCCTGGCTTCTTGTATTATTATCAATATTTGGTCGATTACGGTGCATCAACAGTTTTTCTTACGGAGATTGACTCCTTCCGAACCCTTGCGGTGCAAGCCGTGGTTGAGACATTGGAGGTGCTTCCGCTTGACAGCACCTCGTTCCGTGTCAAAGCGCGGGTGCTTGGCGATGGTGGCGATCCCGTCACGGAGCGCGGCGTCTGTTGGAATGATTATGGGGATCCTACGGTTGAGGATCATCGGGTTTCACACGAAGAAGGAGGTTTGGGTGAATACACTTGCAAGCTTTTAGGATTACCTCCTTTCACTACTTGCTATGCTCGTGCGTATGCCAGAAATGGCATGGGTGTGAGTTATGGCGCGGTACTTTCTTTTAGCACGGGCATCGAAGTGAATCTGCCAATCGTGCATACTTTGGAGGTGACGGGAGTGGCAATATCGGCAGCTGCCTGTCTGTGCACTGTCCATGAAGATGGTGGAGCAGAGGTGTTTGAACGTGGGGTCTGTTGGAGTACCCATCCCAATCCTGATATCACCAGCTGGGTCTATGCTAACGGCAATGGACTGGGTGAGTATCAAGTGGATATGGTCAACTTGGAGCCTAATACCACCTATTATGTGCGGGCCTACGCAAAAAACAGTAAAGGGATAGGCTATGGCGAAGTGCTGAACTTTACTACCGAAGAGGAGCTGGAACCTCCTTTGGGAGCCATCAATGGCTTGTTCACCGTGGGCGAAAACAAGCAGGTCTGGTTCTCACAAGGAAATCTAATTTATCAAGCCTCGGACCATTATTGGGGTTTTCATGGAAGCCAATATGAGTTTATCGGCGATGACAACTCCAATATCTCAGCTCAGTATTCGGGTTGGATTGATTTGTTCGGATGGGGTACCAGTGGTTATGAACATGGTGCGGTGTGTTATCAGCCTTGGTCGACCACAGAGCAAGCGGATCTGTATTGGGCATACGGTTCGGAGACCTGCAATTTGTTTGATCAAACGGGACAAGCTGATTGGGGATATGGAGTTGACATAGAGGAGGAGAACGCACAGTCCCATTCTTGGCGAACGTTGACCGTTGAGGAATGGGGTTATCTGTTCCAGGAGAGGAACACCTCTTCGGGTATCCGTTATGCCAAGGCTAATGTGGAAGGTGTCAACGGAGTGATTCTGTTGCCTGATGCATGGTCGACTTCTTTCTTTAACCTGAACAATGTTAACCAATCGCAGGCAAGTTTCCTCAGTAACAGCCTGTTAGGTTGGGAGTTCGATGCCTATCTGGAACCCAATGGTGCTGTGTTTTTGCCTGCTGCGGGATTCCGTAGAGGAACAGAGGTCATAGATGCTGGATTATCGGGTCATTATTGGTCCTCCAGTGTGCTGAGTGGTAAAAAAGCTTATATTTTGTATTTTAATACTGATTTTTTGGAAACAGATAACACTAATTCTCGTTATTTGGGCTCATCGGTTCGTTTGGTTTGGGACATTATTCGCTGATTTTTGGAAGTTGTTTTGATTTTTCAAGGGAGGACGCTGAAAGCATCGCCCAACGTAGTACGGGGCACTCTTTCAGAGTGCTTTCCTTGACCATCACTTGTACCGAAGGCCGTTCCGACCCTCGGTGAAAAAAAAACAATTTTTTTCATTTTTTTCTGACTAATCCTTTCCAGAGTCCCCCTCTATAGTGTAAAAGGGTTTATTAAAAATAGATTTTTGCACTATGAAGACAAAGGATAAAGAGATTATTGCGGGTGATTTTCACTTAGGAAATCTGATTAAGAAAGAATTGAAACGACAAGGTCGCTCGGCTGCCTGGCTTGCGGCCCAGGTTCATTGTACCCCAGAGAACGTCTATAAATTATGCAGGCAACCATGGGTGAGCATGCCGTTGCTCTTCCAGATTTGCATGGTGTTGAATCATGACTTTTTCAAGGATTGCTCTGAGAATCTGCAAAAGAGGAAATCTAAATAGATGCCACAAAAATTGGTAAAATAAATCATGTTTTTTGGTAAAATAATTCAGTATGTTACCCGTGGGTGACACGCTTTTTAGTGTTAATTTTGTTTTTTACATCAAAGACAATGTTTTGTAAAAATCGAGGAATATAAAAATATCTAAAATAACTGTTCTATGAAAACAAAAAAGCTATTAACCATGACAAAGCAATTAGCCTTGTTCGTCATGCTGTTGACCATTAGTGGCTTGGCTAAAATGATGGCTCAAAGTGCCAGTGATTCGTTAATTCTTAAGTTACATAATACGGAGGATGAGGTTTGGACATCGTTCACTTCGGAAAATGAAGAGTTTGTGGAGAAAGCAGGTAAGCCCACTGCGGTTACATTGTCCGCTTCCAATATCACTTCAAATTCGGCCACGTTGAATGGCCGAGTTAATCCCAATGGACAGGTGACTTATGTTACTTTTCGATATGGGACAACAAGTGACTATGGTAGTTTTTCAGCTACGCAAACAATACCTGCCGGTACTTCTTATGTGAATGTGTCAATCGATATTTCAGGGTTAGCTTCTGGAGTAACCTATCATTTCTTGTTCAGAGCTCTCAATTCAGATGGTGGGAGCGAAGGCAGTGATATGACGTTTACCACAACTGGTTCATATACTAATGACCCTCCATCCGTTCCGAGAAATCCTTCTCCTGCTGATTATGCGACAGATGTTCCCACAAGTGGGACTTTCTCATGGACATGTGTCGATCCTGATGGAGATGATGTAGGGTATGATTTATATATGGGTACATCGGCTTCAAACATGACCCTAAAGAAATCTGGTTCGGGTACATCGGCTTATATTACAGGCCTTTCAGAAGGTCAAACGTATGTTTGGAGGGTTTTTGCCTACGATGAGAATGATGCTTGTTCCAATAGTGCTATATGGCGATTTACTACAGTTTCCAGTAATCAACCACCGTCAACGCCAAGCAATCCGAGTCCGTCCAACGGCGCTACAAATGTCCCAACAAGCCCGACACTTGCATGGTCGTGTTATGATCCTGAAGGAGGTAGTGTGGGTTATACGGTATGGTGGGGAACTTCATCATCAAATATGCCAAACCATCAAGGAGGCAGTGGAACCTCGACGACGCTAACAGGCCTAAACGCCAATCAAACTTATTTCTGGAAAGTGGTTGCATACGATGAGCAGGACAATGCCACACATGGTCCGGTATGGCAATTCTCAACCTATAGTGACAACGACTGCTTTGATGATTGTACCTCCAGTAGTTGCGGACAATATGGAAACCAAATGTACACAGCAGCCCAATACCTTTGTGATTTGGGAATTGTGGAAGGAATCAACAATAACTTGGATCCAGACGTTTCCATTACTCGCTCTCAGTTGGCCAAGGTAGCCTTATATAGTCTGTATAACGGGCCTGACAATGTCCCCAATCCATTGGTGACCGATTATTTCCCCAGTATCTATCCTGATTTACAGAATGAATCGACCTATTATTACCGTACTGCCAAGGCATTGCTTTATCTTGAATATGGTGATGGTGTTTCACCCTTCGACCGCGACCGTGATTGTTTCAATCCCACGGGTACTATTAGCCGTTGTTTGGTGTTGAAAGTGCTCCTCGAGACTTTCAATATCGCACCCTTGACAAGTGGGACGAATGTTTTCAGCGATTATGGTCCTTCTGGCTACGGGAACAGCCCTTTCTGGGGCTATGCCCAAAAGGCCTACAACCTCGGCATCGTCCAAACCACGGAATTCCGGCCGAGTGATCCCTGTACAAGAGGAGAGGCGTTCTTGTATCTCTATAGAATCTTGACCAACAGCAACATCACCAAGCCCACACCGACTAACACGGAGAGTCCCGCCACGTCTGACTTCTTCATTCCCGCCGATCTCAGTCCCGCCGTGGTGAATGCCATCCGTGGGGTTGAGTATGGCAATTTCAACTATTACGAGAAAGACTTCTTCGACATCCCTGGATACATGGATTTGAGCTTCGGCATCACATACAACTCGTATCTGACGGAGATGCCTGAGGATATTTATCCTGTACAGCCCCTTGGCAAAGCGTGGACACACACATACGACATGTATATGAATACCATCACGGACTCCTACAACGGCAATTCCATTTTGGTGTTTCACATGCAGGACGGCTCTTTGTTGATGTACAAAAACGAGAACGGGTCGCTGAGTTCGATGACCGAAGGCAACTATTATGATTTGACCAAGTCCAGCAGCAGCAAGTATATCCTGAAATCCAGAGAGCAAATCAGCTATACATTCGAACGCAAATCCACATCAGACGGCATCTTTTATCTGACGGAGATTAAGGACCGCAACAACAATGCGATCAGCATCAACTATTCATACGGAAACAGCCACTACCGGATCACCTCGGTGTCCACCTTGGGTCGTACTCTTAATTTCTACTACACCTCTGGTACGGATTTGCTTTATTACGTGAAAGATCCTATTAATAGAAAGGTGTATTTCTATTATACCGAAGGTGAACTGACCTCGCTCAAAGACGCCAAGAGCCAGACCTCGTATTTCACATACGGTACGCAGAAGATTGACAAGGGGTTGCTGAAAAGCATCAAACTGCCAAGGGGCAATTATGTGTATAACAACTATCAGCAGCGCAAGTTGGTGAGTATGAGGCGTGTGAATAATAGCAACAGCTATACGCACACCGCTATTAGTATTACTCCAAATTACCATAACGGCTCCATGGCATCCACGGTTACCACCAACCTAAACGGGAGCCAAAGCATTGTCACGAATTACACTATGAATGACAAGAATCGCATCACCAACGTGAGCGATGACTACCATACCAATGTGTCGTATGAATACAACATCTCGGGCAAGCCCGATCTGGTGTCGAAGATGAAGGATAACAAAACCAATATCCAAACCAGCTATGCTTATTCGAGCAAAGGACTGCCTACCTCAGTTACTGTTTCGGCAGGAGGGGAGACGCACACCAAGATGATCACATACACTGATATGAATGATATTCATGAATACACGGATGCTAGAGGTTATACCACTACCTATGAATACACCAACGGAAATCTGTCTGCTGTTGTGGATGCCATGGGGAAAACCACCAACATCCTTAATAATAGCAATGGAAAACCTGAACGGGTAACCGATCCATCCGGCATGGTGACGAATTTTACCTATGATAGCTATGGCAATGAGACCAAGATGAGTGTTCCTGCGATTAGCATGTACTATGATCGGACCTACGATGGAGTGAGCCGCGTTACAAGTGCCAAAACTTCCTGTGACTGTCAAACGACTTCTTATTCGTATGATGACAATGACAATTTGTTAACCGAGACGGATGCATTAAACCAAACGACAATTTATACATACGATGCCAATGACAATGTAACACAAATCACGAATGCCAAAGGAATGGTTACCACAATGAACTATGACGATAACGATTTCATGACCTCTTTGTCGTTCCAAGGCGCTACGAAATACTATACCTATAACAGAGACGGTTCAATAGCCTCCTATACTGATCCCAATGGCTACACGTTCAACTATAGTTACAACAGCTCTGGCGAGATGACCAGCGACGGTTATGCGTCGTACAACTACAATAGCAAGGGACAACTTGTTTCTGTGACAAAAGACAGCAAAGCTATCAATTATAGTTATGACAGCTTTGGACGTGTCAGCTCCATTGCTTACGACGGTAAGACAGTGAGCTATGCCTACGATAACAACAACAATATTGTTACGATGACCTATCCCGGGAACAAAACAGTGACCTATACTTATGATGCTTTGAATCGGATGACTTCGGTGAAGGACTGGAATAACAATACCACAAACTATACCTACAGAGACGATGGACAACTCAACTATTATCAGTATCCGAACAATGTCCGAACTACTTACACGTATGATGACGGTGGCCGCATGGTATCGCAAATCACAAAAAGAAACTACGGAAGCGGGACGGTGATTGCTTCTTACGAATACATTTGGGATGATTTCGGAAATCATACGCAGGAGATTTTCACAGAGCCTTATACATCTTACTCGTCAATTCCAACATCAACCACCAATTATTCCTACAACAATGCAAATCGCTTGACTTCGGCGGGCTCTTTGACGTTTGGTTACGACAGCAATGGAAACACCACGTCACGCACGGGCCGCAATTACGCTTATGATGTGAATAATAACCTAACCTCGGTGAGTGGTGATTTCACCGCTTCCTACACCTACGATGGTTTGGGCAACCGTCGCTCTGCTGCGCGTAACGGGACAACCAGGAAATATGTCCTTGACCTGTTGGGTAGTATGAGCAATGTGTTGATGGAAACCGATGGCAGTGGCAATGTGGTGTGTTATTATATTTATGGCGCATCTGGTTTAATATCGCGCATTGATGCTAATAACAACACACGCTATTATGTGTATGACTATCGTGGCAGCACAGTGGCTATGACCGATGCGACAACCTCAGCAAATATTACACACAAATATCAATACGACGATTTCGGTAAGGTGTTGCAATCGGAAGAAGCCGATGCCAATCTGTTCCGCTATGTGGGACAATACGGCGTGATGTATGAGGACGAAGCCCTCACTTTCATGCGTGCCCGCTACTATGATCCCGAAATTGGTCGTTTTTTGAGTGAGGATCCGATTTGGAGTACGAATTTGTATCCTTATACGGATAATAATCCAATAGTAAACATTGATCCAGAAGGTACTTTATTAAGAGGGCTTATTTATCATCCATTATGGAGTTGCAAAAAGATGTTAAGAAAAGAAACGAGATGGATAAAGAATAATAAAACAGGTAAACTAGAAAAAATGTATAAATCCTGGCACTACAGTAGATGTACAAATAAAAATGGTACGGAAGTTATATACATTGACTATGAGGAAAACATGAAGAACCTTAATGAGGCAGTATTTGGTAATTAATTAAAAATAATTTATATGAAACTATTTAGAATAATTATTTTTTTAGTTTCCGTTTTGATAACAAATGGAGCTTTTGCCCAGTCCACAAACACCTACGAATATGACAACTTGAACCGCTTGGTCAAGGTGACCTACGCCAACGGCGCAGTGGTGCAATACACCTACGATGCGGTGGGCAACCGCACCAAGAAACAAGTGAATGGCGTTTACACGCAATACACCATCACGGCCTCGGCCAGTCCCACGGCAGGTGGAACGGTGAGTGGAGCGGGTCCCTACAACGATGGAGCCAGCTGCACGCTGACGGCGACCCCCAACACGGGCTATGCCTTCACCAAGTGGACGAAGAACGGCACGCAGGTCTCGACCAACCCGTCCTATACCTTCACGGTGACGGCCAACGCGAGCTACGTGGCGGTGTTTACCCAGAACAGTTACACGGTGTCGGCTTCCGCCAGCCCCACGGCAGGTGGCACTGTGAGTGGCGCGGGAACCTATACCCATGGTTCGTCCTGTACCTTGACGGCGACCCCCAACACGGGCTATACCTTCACCAAGTGGACGAAGAACGGCACGCAGGTCTCGACAAGCGCCAGCTATAC
>CAMIWN010000012.1:0-75944 GCA_946402445.1 uncultured Bacteroidales bacterium | reverse complement strand
CATCTGTGTAGCCAATTGGGATACCAATGGTGATGGCGAACTAAGTTATGCTGAAGCAGCCTTGGTTATGAGTCTTGGGGAAGTGTTTAGAGGCAATGTGGATATCACCTCTTTTGATGAACTTCAGTGTTTTATCAGTTTAACATCCATTGATAATTATGCATTTTGTGACTGTATTGGGTTGAATTCGATAGAGATTCCCTATTCTGTGAACAAAATAGGCCCGTTTGCCTTCTCTGGTTGCAGTAGCTTTTTTGGCGCGCTAACGATTCCTAATACAGTTAGAGCTATAAAGCATCAGGCTTTCATGGCTTGCGATGGCTTTACATCATTGATTGTTCTATCGGAGTTTCCTCCTTCATTGGGAACAGATGTGTTTTCTGGTGTTTCAACCGAAATACCTGTGTATGTGCCACTTGAATCTGTCGAAGCCTATCAGCAGGCTTATGGTTGGAATGCATTTTCAAATATAATAGGTATATGTTCGTCAGGGACCATTTCTGTTTCAGCCGATCCTCTTGAAGGAGGTGTGGTTTCTGGCGGTGGGACATACGAGGGTGGTTCTTCTTGTAATTTGGTTGCAACGCCTAATGAAGGATACGCTTTTGTGAATTGGACTAAAAACAATCATGTGGTTTCCAAGGATGCCAATTATACTTTCTTAGTAACCGATGATGCTCTATTGACTGCTCATTTTTTACCGCAAGGAAACATTGTTTTTGCTGATGCAAATGTTAAGGCCATCTGTGTAGCCAATTGGGATACCAATGGTGATGGCGAACTTAGTTATACTGAAGCTGCATCGGTTAAGAGTCTTGGAGAGGTGTTCAGTGGCAATACGGAAATAACATCGTTTGAAGAACTGCAGTATTTCATTGGTTTAACTTCGATAAATAATTATGCTTTCAATAACTGTAGTGGTTTGGCGGGTTCTTTGATTTTGCCTGGTTATATTAAATCAATAGATTATTATGCTTTCGCTGGTTGCAGTGGTTTTACAGGCGATTTAGTCATACCCGATGCTGTTACCATGATAAGCAGTTATGCTTTTGCTGATTGTAGTGGCTTTACCGGTAGCCTGACCATACCCAATTCTGTTATTTGGATAGGTGATAATGCTTTTTCCAATTGTTCTGGCTTCACGGGTTCGCTATCCATCTCAAATTCCGTGACTATGATTGGCAATTATGCTTTTAATAATTGTTCTGGTTTCACAGGCCCGTTATCCATCCCGAATTCTGTAACCACGATTGGCCATTATGCTTTTAATAATTGCACTGGTTTGACTGGAACGCTGTCCATAGGCAATTCAGTGACTTCTATTGGTTTTGGTGCTTTTTGTTATTGCCAAGGTTTGACGGGCGAAGTGTTTATCCCAAATACTGTGACAAGGATTAGAGCCTACGCCTTTTTTTATTGTAGTGGTTTGACTTCATTGATGTTAACGAATAATGTCACAACAATTGATGATTGTGCTTTCATTGGATGTAGTAGTTTGATGTCAATGACGGTTTTATCGGAGATTCCTCCTACATTGGGAGCGGATGTTTTTGCTTTTGTTGCGACCGATATTCCCGTTTATGTGCCATCTGAGTCGGTTGAAGCATATCAGTCAGCTGAGGGTTGGAGTAGTTTCTCTAATATTATTGGGATTAATTCTTCGATAATAATTACAGCTGCCTCTGATCCTGTTGAAGGAGGAGTGGTTGCGGGTGCTGGTTCCTACAGCTATTACTCAAATTGTACCTTGACAGCGACAGCCAATCAAGGTTACACCTTTGTCGGATGGGCCAAAGACGGTGTATTGGTATCCACCAATGCAAGCTACAGCTTTACCGTTACCGAAGAAGCACACTATGTCGCTCAATTTGCACGGAACCAGTACTTCATCACGGTTACTGCCTATCCGAGTGGAAGTGGTGATGTGTATGGTGGTGCTGCTTATTGGTATGGTGAGAATTGCACGTTGACGGCTTCTGCTAATAATGACTATCATTTTGTCAAATGGACGAGGAATGGTGTCCCAGTGTCAACAGACATATCCTGTACTTTCACTGTTACGGACAACGCTGATTATGTTGGATATTTCGAATCGAATCACTATCAAATCAATGCGTCAGCAGACCCAATGGAGGGCGGTTCGGTAACGGGTTCGGGCACATACACTCTTGGACAAACTGCTACCCTGACCGTAACGCCTAATGAGGGTTACGTGTTCCAAAACTGGTCTGAAGACGGAGAAACCGTTTCGGAAGAAGCGACCTATTCGTTTGAAGTAACGCGGAACCGCAACTTGGTCGCCCATCTTTTGTTTGTGAATAACATCGATGAAAATACCCCTGTTGATATTAGTATTTATCCGAATCCAGCATCTGGTCAAGTGACCGTAGAGGCATCACAAGTCGTCACCCGTTGGGAAATCATATCGACCACAGGTTCATTGGTTTATAGTTCTGACGATAACGCCTGCAAAAAGGAGTTTGGGGTTAACCACCTTGCCCCGGGATCATATTTGATACGTATGACCATCAATGATGCTGTATTGACCAGGATGTTTGTTAAGAAATATAGTACCATTCATTGAGGAAGTTTTGATGGCATTAGGAAAGAGATTGTGATTGTCCGAGAGATGGAAGGTGCCTGTTTGAATTGCAATTCATGGGATGCTAAGGTGTTTAGTGAACAGGAGCAAAGGACGCTCGATGTTGTTTTATCCAAGATTCGGCCTATGAGTACTCAGCAAGTAATCGACAGAAGCCATGAGGAAGATGCATGGAAAAACCATTTTGAAGGCAACCAACTTATTCCTTATTCCGAAGCGTTTTCGCTAAAACTCTTCTGATTTCATGAACAGGTGGAGCGGGAGTGAGGTGATGCTTTCCAATAGATTCTTTTTCATGTTATTTTTTTTATTTGTTATGTGGTGAATCGCAACTTTATCCTTGATGTGCTATCGTCCTTATTGCAAGGACGTTGTGGAAATAGAGAGTCAAGGATAAGTTGCGATTTTCTATCTATTCACTAAACACCATGGATTAAAAAGCTGATTTTTGGGAGGCATTTCAATGCGATGCCGGTGCCCTTGGCCACGGAGTGCAGAGGGTCGTCAGCCAGATGGAAGTCGATGGTCATCTTGTTGGAAAGGCGTTCTGCCAGACCATGAAGTAGTGCGCCGCCCCCCGTGAGGTAGATGCCGTTACGCACGATGTCAGCGTATAGTTCCGACGGGGTTTGACCCAAGGCTTGTAGGATGGCATTCTCGATGGTAGCGATGTTCTTGTCGAGACATTGGGCAATCTCTTTGTATGTGACGTTGACCTTCAGGGGAAGGTCGGTGGTTTTGTTAGGTCCCACCACCTCCATGTCTTGTGGTGGGTCTTTCAGGTCGGTCATGGCAGCGCCCACGCCCATCTTGATGCGTTCTGCGGTGGGTTCGCTGATGCGCATTCCATGAACCTGGTCCATGTGCTGAATGATGTCGTGGTTTAGGGCGTCGCCAGCCACGGCGATGGATCTGTTCACTACGATGCCGCCGAGCGACATGACGGCGATCTCAGTGGTGCCACCTCCGATATCCACCACCATGCAGCCATCAGGACCTTCCACATCGAAGCCCATGCCTAGCGCTGCCGCCATCGGCTCGTAGATGAGGTAGAGGTCTTTGGCTCCAGCGTGTACGCACGAGTCGTTGATGATGCGCATCTCAGCGTCGGTGGCTCCCGAGGGGACGCATACCACCATTTTGATGGACGGTTTGAACAAGGTCTTGCGGTGGGGTATGAGGTCGATGAGCCCACGGATCATCATCTCACAGGCTTTGTAGTCGGCGATAACACCTTTTTTGAGGGGACGCACGGTGTAGATGCGCTCTTCGCCGCGGTCGATCATGGCTGCTGCTTTGCGCCCAACGGCCATCATTTTGTCGTCGGATTTGCGGATCGCCACCACCGACGGTTCCTCCACGGTGATTTTACCGTCGGTGATGATGATGGTGTTAGCGGTCCCCAGATCAATGGCGATCTCATTAGTCAAGGAAAAAAAACTCATAATCTTTATATTGTTTGTTTTGTTTTTGAAAAACGAAGTTCCCTCTAATATCTGCACCAGCATCTGCCCCCAAAGAAGAGAGCTGGAATGGGATTCGTCAAGAAGAAGAAACTAGTATCGTTTTCCGAGTGCAAAGTTATGGTGTTATGTTTCAGTTTGTCAAGAGGGGACGGGGTATTAATTTATGAACAAAAATTGGGGAACGGGATAGGACTCCTTTTCACTTTATTAATAATAAAATTAATGCTGTTGGCTGTTACCTCCCGTTGGTCGGTGTGTTCTTCGGGTTTCAGGCTGTTCTGCTATCCCATTTACCCAATTGAGAATCTTAAATTCTAAAATTTCCTTCTACCGAGATTTAACCCCTAACGGGGTAGCTCTTTCTAAATTCTAAATTCTCAATTCTCAAATTCCCCTTCTACCGAGATTTAACCCCTAACGGGGTAGCTCTCTCTAAATTCTAAATTCTAAATTCCCCTTCTACCGAGATTTAACCCCTAACGGGGTAGCTCCCTCTAAATTCTAAATTATAAATTCTAAAATCTCCTTCTACCGAGTTTTAACCCCTAATAGGGTACCTCAAACCTTTAACCTTTCCCTACGCCCACAACAACAACCCTCCGCAGATAATCAACCCCGTCACGAAAAGGTCGATGATGCAGAACCCCATGATGTCCTTGGCGTTGAGCTTGGCGATGGCTAAGGCGGGTAAGGCCCAGAACGGCTGGATGAGGTTCGTCCAGGCATCACCCCATGAGATGGCCATGCCGGTCAAGCCGGGTGCCACACCCAAAGCAGCTCCCGCGGTGAACATGATGGGGGCTTGGATGGCCCAGTGACCGCCGCCTGAAGGGACGAACATGTTCAGAATGGCCGCGCAGAAGAAGGTGAAGAGGGGATAGGTCTTAGGGGTGGAGATGGATACACAGGCGTTGCTGACCACCTCGCCAAGACAGATGCCTGAAGCACCGACGCCGGTGATGATGCCCATGATGCCGGCATAGAAGGGGAACTGCAACAGGATGCCTGCCGCACCTCCGACTGACTTGCCAAAAGCCTTGACGTAGGCTAACGGTGTGCCGTGCAGGATGACTCCCAAAAAGAGGAACAACATGATGACCGCGCCTAAGTCGAGGCTGCCGCCCTTGACGAACAGCTTGATGACGAGATAGGTCAAACCCAACAAAGCGATGATCCATGAAAGGATGCGACTGTTCTCCAGCTTCTCGGCAGGTGAGCTGGCCTTTGGAGCGGGCTGTGGCTCCTCTTCATAAAGCAGCGAGGGCTCGATGGCAACCACATGCTCACCCTTCGGATGCATCAAGGCGTTGACGACCACGATGGCAAGGATGGTGACAGCCACCATAATCAGGTTCTGCGGGGCTAACACAGTCTGGGCGATGGGTATGGGATGGGTCAAAGCACCTTTGGTGACCGCTTCGAGGTTGGAGCCTTCGGTGGCCATGGTTAGCGGGATGGAGCCAGAGAGGCCGGCATGCCAAACCACAAAGCCACTGTAAGCCGAGGCGATGAGTAAACGGTAGTCCACGCCACGTAACTTCTTGGCAATCTCCTTGGCGAAGATGACACCCACGATGAGGCCGAAACCCCAGTTGAGCCAGCAGGCGAGGGCAGAGACACCTGTCACTAAGGCGATGGCGCCAGCAGGGGTCTTGGGTAAACCCGCCATGGCACTGATGCCTTTCTTGATGGATGGTGCGGCAGCTAAAGCGGAGCCGGTGACGAGTACCAAAGCCATCTGCATGGCAAATGCCAACAACGACCATACGCCGTTGCCCCAGTGCTCCACCACCTCAAGGGGTGTCTGGTGACACACAGGCATGGCGACGATGAAGGCCACTAACGTTAAAATGACTGCGAAGATAAAAGGCTCGGGAAGGTATTTCTGGACGAGCTTCACGCAAAAACGGATGATTTTTTGGAACATGGCGAAAAGGTGCTTTTCAAATGGTTGGACGATAAAAAACATGCAAAGTTACAACAGTTTTTTTGAATCTCCAACTGTGGCTTTCAGTCCATGGTCAATTCAGGATGTCTGTCCAAATAGAGGTCGCGCAACGGGATGCTTAGCACAAAGCACACATCATAAATAGTCACTTCGCTGTTTTGTTCTTTGCCGTCAACCATCAGTTTTCGGACGGGACAGTAGTACACCCATCGTTTGATGCGGTTGAACATGCTGTCATTGAGATGATTAAACAATGAGTCGAAGGATAGTTGCTCCACGTCGAATGGCGTCTTAGGGTTTTCTTTTGCAATCATATCCAGCAGTTTTGCACCGTTGGCTTCAAGAAAAGAGGCACCTCCTATATCTGAAAATAGTTTTCTGCCTTCCTCGCTGAGTTCTCGCGGGCTTTTTTTTAGCTCATATTCCCCGAATGCTTTGGGGTATTTCGCTAAGAGATAGTCGCGGATTCTGGAGATTTCCTTTTCGTGTTTGGTGCATGGCAACGTGTTGATGCGTTTCTCGTTGTCATCCGCTTTTTTCTCTGTCTGAATATAACGTCCATAGTGCCATTTGCAAACAAACACAGTGAGTGTCACAGCAATAAGGATCGCAGCCATAAACGGCCATCGTTCCGCCATGAAAGTAAAGATTGCTTCCATATTTCAATTTTTTTTGTTTTCGTCTGCAAAGATAATATTAATATTTTAATTCAATATATTAATTTATGTATATTTTTACAATTTTATTTTATTTTATTCATAAACAGTAATGTGTGACAATAAGAATATGACTCTACGCAATTTGGCAAAAAAGTTCGTGGAGCATTACTAGGAAAGATCCTTGCTGGTATTTTTCTGCGATTCTGTCACAGCCTCCGCAAAGGTATCGTAATCTCCAACAACGTCCTGGCCGACTATGACAAGAAATCGGTTATCATATTTCAACACTAACTCGTCTTGGTGTTGTAAATAATATTGGAACTATTTCTCTAACATCAACTATCTAATTAATATAATTAGACCGAGGCAAAAAAATATAAAAATAGTTTTGTTTGCTACTATATTGTTCTTTTATTACTAATATAGAATCATTTCAAATAATCAATCCGCGACATCTGTGTTGCTTGACTCGGGGTGATTGAGCGAGCCTGGACTGTCTTGATCTTTGAACACGTCTTCGAGAACCTCAGGATAGAACATCTCGTCTGCCAACTCACGTGCCCTGGAACGTTTCTTCCGTTTTTCTTCCTGTTCCGCCTTGGTCTTGTTGACAGCGTGTTTCATCTTCTGATGGAACGACAAAGTTTTGTCATAGAAGCGATAAAGGCCTTTCTCTCGGGCAATCAATGGAATAAGAATCGAGTTGATCACAATGCTGGAGAGAATCACGGAGAAGACCACATTTTTGATGAAAAGCCCGGTCTGTAGGTCAGGGATGTAACTCACAGCTTGAGTGGCTAATACCGCGGCAGTCAACCCTTTAGGATCAATGGCCGACATGTACATCAGCTCTTTGTCGGGAATCTGGTCTCGCTTGGAGATGGCAAAACGGACCACGGGGATGCGCAGGATGTACAGCACAGCCGTAATGCCTAACCCGACCACGATGGGTTGCCAATAGGTGAGCTGGATGGAGATACCCACAAATACAAAAAAGAAGGTCTTCAGTAGCAACACTAATTCGCTGAACAAGGCGCGTTCCGTGTCGTTGAGGTTGGCCGGGCGTTTCTTCACCACCTTTTTTAATAGGCTATCGTAAATGCCGTCGATGTTGGCCATGCCGATGCCGAAAGCGAGGGCGGCGATAGCCCCACTGTAGCCCATCCACTCGCTGACTCCGTAGATGATGAACACAAAGGCAGGGGTGGTGAGCACAGAGTATTTGATGTTGCGCACCTTGTCCAATATCATAGCCCAGAAGATGGAGCCTAAGAGCCCGAAAAACGTGGCTAAGATAAAAGAAGAGAAGATGTTACCGAAGATCATGCCGAACTCTACGTGCTGTGACTTGATGGCTTCGAGCAAAGCCAGGGCAAGCACGATGCTGAACACATTGCCGATGGCGGCTTCCAGAATCATAATGGTGGCGCTTTTCTGCGACATCCTGAGCTGTCGCACCGTAGGGATGACCACCGCCGAGGCAGTACCGCCTAAGACACAGCCAAGCATCAGGCTGATGATAGGGTCAATCTTCAATACCAACCATCCGATGAGCCATACGGCAATGGCTGAGATGATAAAATTTAGCGCGGTAAGTCTTAATGATGGTCTGAAAGAGTCTTTTAAAGTACTGAAACTCAATTGAATACCGCTTTCAAAAAGAATCAGCACCAAGGTAACGGCAGAGAGAATGCTCCCGATGAGCACCAAACTCTCAGGACGAACCCAGTGAGTGAGGGGGCCGATGATAAGACCGATGATAATCAGGAACAACACGTCAGGGATCCTGCGCTTGCTGAAGATGGCGCTGAACAGATGGGCGGCAAAGATTAATAACCCGATGATGGCGATGATAAGGCCGATTTTGCTCGACGAGATGCCTGACGGCAGGTTTTGATGGAGTGTTTCTATAGGGGTAGATCCGTTCATGGTGCTTATTCTTGGTCAAGGAGATCAGTGATGGAGGGCTCTTTGTGCTCACCGAAACAGCGACGGTAGAAGCGACTGATGGCATTGTTGTGCTCCAACACGGGCACCAAGATGGAAGTAAGGATGATGCTGAACAAGATTACGGCAAAGACGATGTTTTGGATAAGCTCACCGCCAGGCAGCCCTTGCTGCGCTGGAATGGTGGCCAATACTGCAGCAGCCAATCCTTTGGGAACAATGCCCGACATGAACACCTTGTCCTCGATGGGGAATTCGCCACGTTCTCTGTGAACCGAAGCCCTGACGATGGGGATCCTTAATGCGAACAACACCAACGTGATGATGAATCCAATGAGGATTGGCCAGAAATGGTCGAGTCGTATGGATACCCCGATGTAAACAAAGAAAAAGGTCTTCAACAGAAACACCACCTCGCTGAACAGCTGTCGCTCGATGTCATTAAGCTGGGCGGGTTGTGACTTGAATATTTTTTTCAGGATAGTACTATTGTGATAGGCATAGTCGATGTTCGCCATGCCGATGCCGAATGCCAAAGCGGCGATGGCACCGCTGAAGCCGAACCACTGGTTCAGCCCGTAAACGATGAACACGAAGGCAGGGGTGGTCAGGATGGAGTCTTTGAAATGACGCATCTTGTCGAGGACATAAGACCATAATAGGGCGGCTGCAAATCCGATAATGGTGGATAGGATGAAAGAGGAAAGGATGCTCCCAATCACGTTGCCTATGTGCATCGAACCGGATTGGGCAGCCTTCAAAAACGCCCAGGCAAACACGATGCATAGGACATCACTGAAGGCTGATTCGAGGATGAGGATGGTGCCTCCTTTCTCGCTGACTTTCAGCTGGCTGACCATAGGTATGACCACCGCCGAGGAGGTGCCGCCTAAGATGGCCCCTAACATCAGACTGGTCAGGATGTCGAAATGCTCAATAACGACACCCAAGACGGCCACCACGACCATCGTGACAAAGAAGTTGATCGTGGTGAGCCTCATGGTGCCTTTGATAGAGTTTAATAAAGTGTTGAAATTCAGTTTTGTGCCACTTTCAAAAAGAATGATGACCAAGGTGATCGTCGTGAAAACATTGGCCACCGATCCTAACGACTCGGGCTTCACCCATCCCAACAATGGACCGACAATCAGTCCGATGGCCATCAGCAACAACACGTCAGGGATCCTTTTCCTGCTGAAAATCTCGGTGAAGAGATGGGCGGCAAAGATTAAAAGGCCAAGGATGGCAATGACGAGCCCCGTGTGGTCGGAGACTCCTAAGTTGTCAGCTTGGTTGAACGTCTCTTGGACGGTTTCCTGACTGGCGATGGTGTCGATGACTTGTTGTAGGGTGTCCTGATACATATTGTGTTTGTTGTTGTCGTTATTCCTTCACGAATTTCTGTGTGTTGTTTTGGCTTGCGGAGTGTACGGTGACGAAATACATGCCTTGGCTGAGCTCATGCAGATTGAGGGTGGTCAAGCCATTGGCATGGCTTTGGCGGTACAGAACCTGTCCGAGGCTGTTGGTCACGATAATCTCGCAGTCTTCTTCAGGCAGGCTGATGCTAAAGCTGCCGTTATTGGGGTTGGGGTAGAGGACGGGGCTGTTTGAATTGACCTCTTGCGTGAGGGCAATCATCTGGGAGGCGGGGAATACGATGTTGTCGATCCATGCGCAGTCTTGTCCGCTTTCCATCGAGACGTCTTTGGTGTATTCCCATTGCAGACGATGTGCGCCAGCAGCCAGCGGATAGCTTGCCTGTGTCCAGCCCACTTCACCCGACCAGTTGCCTTTTTCAGTACCGTCGATCTTGAAACGCAGCTTGTCGTAGCTGGCTTCGGAAGAGACCTTGTAGAAGAAACTCACCTGACTGTCGATGCCGGTCTCAATGTCGATGTACAGGACTGAACTCTCATAGTCTCCAATGGCGGCTGAACGAGCGCAGTAGCTTCCTTCGTAGGCTGCGTGAGTGACGACTTCCCATGAGGTGACGATGGATCCTTGTTGCCAGTCGAAAGCGCTGAAGTCGCCGGTCTCGAAGGTCTCCACGGAACGTCCCACCGGGATGTAGAAGCTGCTTTGCAGGTCGTAATGGCCATGATGGACGGCATAAGGCAGTTCGTATAAGGCTCCTACCACAGCACTAGCACTGACGCTGAAACTCATGTCGGCGGTGAACTCCTGGTCGGGGGCGAGGTTGGTGAACGACCACTCCGTGTTGGCGATACTGATTTCAGGGTGTGAGTTATAAACCTCGAAAAGTGCGGAAGGTGCGCTTGCTCCTCCGCTGTTCTTGAACACGAAATGCACGATGCCGTTGTCACCGGGACTCAGATAGCCTTCCGAGGTTTCCAAGTTGGCACTTACCAGCTCGAACATCGGGGCGAATACTCTTGCGCTGAAATGGCTTTCCCAGGTTTCGGTGCCATCGGTGCAGCTGATGTTGAAACGCACAAGTGTGTTGTTCGGAACCCTGTCGCTGACTTGGATGGCAACAGCGTTGCTGAGGGTGATGTTCTGGCTTCCGTTGATGGTGCCAGCGTTGGCGGTGGGTTGTGTGATGGTGATGTATTCGCTGTCGCAGGTCATGGTCATGGTCACGTTGTTAGCGGTGACGTTGCCCACGTTTTTCAAAGTCAGGTTGAACTGGTAATTGCCGCCGTATTCGAGCTGTTCTCCACCGTTCAAGGTGTAGCTGTCATAAACCACGTAGGGGGTGTTGCTGGGAACGGACATCATCTCCACCTCTTGCGGCCAAGCATTCACACCGGTGACTTTCATCTTCATCTCACCGACGGTTTGGAGTCCGCCTTCAAAAACAATCTCTGCAACACCGTTCTCATCCGTCACACCTTCGGCAACCAATTCGTTTTCGATATAAATCGAGCAACGGAAATTCTTCTGTCCGACACCGTTGTTGTCAGCGACACTGACTTCAATGGATTGGGTTCCGATGACCACCTGTGCCGGATAGTCCACCGTGGCTTGGAATGGCTCGTCGATCCATACGCTGACAGCGCCGTCACCAAGGACATTCATGTCGTAGAAGTTCCAGCGCAAGGCGCCTTCTTCCCATTGTCCGGGGGCGGTCACCCATGGAGCGGTCATGCTCTTGCCTTCAGAGATGGCACAGCCGAGCAAGCCGATGCGGTCGTTGAACTGGGCATCGGTCATCTCTCTTTCTAGGTGAGCACCGGGGCCTTCGGTCTGGCCTTCGTTGAACCAGCCGTAACGTGAGTTGCCGATGACGGCGACAGCGAAGTTATCGATGGTCACCATCTTCTCGAGGATGCAGCTCTGGTCAAAAGCACCGCAGTCGCAGCCTTGAGTATGGAAGAAAGTATAGTTGTGGGTGCTTCCGTTGGCACCATTGAAGTCGCTGTTGCTGATGGTGTACCATCCAGCGACATAGCTGGAGTTGGCGTGTCCGTCGTGATGCACGTAACCGACACCAGAGTTAATGACTTGTCTGAGGTTGGATCCGCTCCAGTTTCCTTCTTCTTCGTACAGCTTGGTGAAGTTGTAATCCGTGGGGTAGCAAGTAGTGGTATAACCATTGTCGTCATGGGTGCCGATCAACAGTTCCAAATAGTCGGAACCGTTGGAGTTGGGGTTGTCGTACAGGTGCTCACCAGCCAGCACGATGTGGCGGAACTCACCGAGAACGGGGTTTTGCTGATATGAAAACGATTTGTGAACGATGGCGTTGAATTCATTGATGTTGTTAAACGGCATGCGGCTGATGCCAATCTCAGGAAGGAGGTCGTCTTCACCGGGTTCACCCCAGCGGTTATTGCCGTTGTCGTTCCAAGTGCCATCAAGAGCGCTGAAATAGAGGTCAGAGGGGATGCCGTTGTCCTCCTGGTCGCCGCCTCCACTTGTCACATAGCAGTACAAGCCACGATAGGGGACGAGGTTTACATCACCGCCCAATACCACCATCATGATGCCGTTGTTCTGGTATTCCTGGATGATATAATTACGGATCTTGTCTTGGTTGTCCACACCGGTCATGGCATTGTAGATTTCGCTCAAGGAGACGATGCGGTTGCGCAAGCCAATGGAGTTGTAATATTCACGGTATTCGTTGTAGGTTTCCACATAATCTGCGGTGGTGATGATCAGTAAGTCGTAGGCGGTCAACTCGCGGCCACGGGTCTGATAGGTTTCCATCATCTCGGGGTTCTGGGCAAGACGACGAATGCTGTTCTTGATGGCAGGAGTGGACCACAACATGGATTGATGGTCAGCCTTGGAAGCGGTGAGGTTCACTCGGACCGTGGCTTTAGTGGCATACATCACCTGACCCGTGGCAGGAATATACTGTACAGGGGTGAAGGCGGAGAAAGCAAAGCCATAACCATTTTTGTATTGGGTGGTCACAACACCGTGGTTTTTGGCGGGATAGGTGGTTTTTGACGCATACAAGGTCTCGTCTTTCACCAGCTCCCTTGAAGCCACGTCGTTAGTGGTTCTGGAAGGCTGATAGGGGAACAGTTGATGGTTGCCTTCCATCTCCACAAAACCGGATAGGATGACTTCGATGGACTCAGCTTCTTGACCCTCGGGAAGCAAAAGGCTGACACTTTGCCACGGCAGACTGGGCTGGCCGGCAAGGGCGGATTGCATACAACCGTCAAATTGAAGCTGCTCGTAACCTCTGATTGTTTGGATAGTAGGTTGGCTAAAAGAGTAGTTTTTTTCAATGGTTTGGGCGTTGATTATAGCGCAAATCATTGATAATGCAGTGATTAAAAATAGTTTTTTCATTATTTAATATTTAAAATTATGTGTCTTGTATTGGGTGTAAAAAGAAGTGCAAAAATAACAAATATCAATAACTTTTATTACTTTTGCCCCTTAAATATTTTTGATATGAAAAGAATAAGAGCAGCCATCGTGGGTTATGGCAATGTGGGGCGTTTTGCTTTGGAAGCTTTAGAAGCAGCCCCGGACTTTGAGGTGGCGGGTATAGTCCGTCGTAATGGTTCATTGGATAAACCTTTGGAACTGTCACAGTATGAAGTGGTTAAAGATATTCAAGAGTTGAAAAACGTGGATGTGGCCATCCTGGCTTGCCCCACGCGTTCTTGTCCGGAATACGCCAAAAAGATCCTTCCTTTAGGGATTAACACAGTGGATTCGTTCGACATCCATAGTGCTATCGCTGACTACCGTCGTGAGCTGATGCCTTTGAACAAGCAGACGAACACGGTCAGCGTCATCGCCGCTGGATGGGACCCGGGTTCGGACTCCATCGTGCGTACCCTGATGCAGGGCTTGGCGCCTAAAGGATTGTCATACACCAATTTCGGACCTGGCATGTCGATGGGTCACAGCGTTTGCGTGCGGGGTAAGAAAGGCGTGAAAAACGCGCTCTCGGTGACCATCCCCCTCGGCGAAGGCATTCATCGTCGCATGGTCTATGTGGAACTGGAGGAGGGTGCTACCTTGGAACAAGTTACTGCCGAAATCAAGGCGGATCCCTATTTTGCAAGTGATGAAACCCATGTTTTTCAAGTGGATAGCGTCGATGCGGTGCGTGACATGGGTCATGGTGTTAATATGGTACGCAAAGGCGTTTCGGGTAAAACACAGAATCAACGTTTTGAATTCAATATGTCTATTAATAATCCTGCACTAACTGGTCAAGTGCTGGTCAACGTGGCCAGAGCCTCCATGCGTCTCCTGCCGGGTTGCTACACCATGGTGGAGATTCCTGTCATCGACATGTTGCCTGGCGACCGTGAGGAATGGATTCCCCGACTGGTATAAACCAATCTGCTGAGTATGAAAAGAGGTTTTGCCATCATCATCGTCCTGCTGGTAGGATGGTCGTCATGTGTCAGCCCGACAGACCGGGTTGAAGAGTTGCTTCCACAGATGACCTTGGAAGAGAAATGTGGTCAGCTGACCTGTCCCATCGGCTTTGGCTTTTATGGTAGAGAAGGGGACTCCTTATGGCTGGACGCTTCATTCACGGGGATGATGGACACCCTTCCGCTTGGCTCGTGTTGGGCGGTGTTGCGTGCCGACCCTTGGTCGCGGAAGACCGTGGAGACAGGCCTGCATCCTCGTGAGTCGGCGCGTATGCTGAACCAGATGCAGCGTTATGCGGTGGAACATACCCGTCTCGGCATACCATTGCTTTTCTGTGAAGAGACACCTCACGGGCACATGGCGGTGGGCACCACGGTGTTTCCCACCGGCATCGGACAGGCAAGTACTTGGGACCCGTCCCTGCTCGAACAGATGGGCGAGGTGATGGGACGTGAGATCCGTCTTCAAGGGGGACATGTGGGCTATGGCCCGGTGTTGGATATCGCCCGCGACCCGCGTTGGTCACGAGTGGAGGAGACCATGGGAGAGGACCCGTATCTCTCTGGCACCTTGGGGGCTGCGGTGGTCCAAGGGATGCAAAAACATGTGGTGGCTACCTTGAAACATCTAGCAGCATACGGCATCCCCGAAGGGGGACATAACGCGGCGACTGCCAATATGGGCCCTAACCGGCTGATGAGCGACTACCTTCCCTCGTTCGAGAAAGCGGTCAAAGTCGGCCATGCGGGTTCGGTCATGACTTCATACAACACCATCGATGGGGTGCCTTGCACCGCCAATCAATGGTTGCTGGAGGACGTGCTGCGCCAGTCGTGGCAGTTCAAAGGGGTGGTCTTCGCCGACCTTAATGCCATCAACGCCCTCTATGCCACGCATCATATAGCTGCTGACCCTGCCGAAGCCGCGGCCTTAGCACTGAAAGCAGGGGTGGATGTTGACTTGGGTGGTTACAACTACGGCGGCTTCCTGATGCAGGCTTTGCAACGGGGATTGGTTACCGAAAAGGAACTCGACCGTTCTGTGCGAAGGGTGCTGCAACTGAAATATGACCTCGGGCTGTTCGAGAATCCTTACGTGGATGAGGACGCTGCCGAAGCAGGGGTAGGTACAGCTGAAAACACTGCGATAGCCCTTCAGGTGGCTCTCGAAGGCGCTGTGCTGCTCAAAAACGATGGCATCTTGCCTTTCAATGATCAAATCAAAAAGGTGGCGGTCATTGGTCCTAATGCTGACAATGTGTATAACCAGTTGGGTGACTACACAGCTCCACAGGACCCCGACAGGGTTGTGACGATGCTCGAAGGCATTCGGGTCAAAGGTAGGGCGGAGACGCTTTATGCCCGAGGCTGTGCGGTGCGTGACGAGGCTCTCGACGGTATCGAGGAGGCCGTGCGTATCGCCCGGTCAGCGGATGCCGTGGTGCTGGTGGTGGGCGGCTCCTCCGCACGCGACTTCAAGACAAACTACGAGGAGACAGGGGCGGCCATCGTCGATAATCGTATTTCCGACATGGACTGCGGTGAGGGCTTCGACCGTTCTTCCTTGAAGCTCTTAGGCAAACAAGAGGCGTTGATGCGTAGTATCTATGCCACTGGCAAACCTGTGGTGACGGTCTATATCCAAGGACGACCGATGGATATGAACCTTGCCGTTGAGCAATCGAATGCACTGTTGACACTCTGGTACCCGGGTATGGAAGGAGGAACGGCTTTGGCCAACATCCTTTGGGGCGACTATAACCCCTCGGGGAGGCTGCCCATCTCCATCCCGCGCTCGGTGGGGCAGATCCCTGTCTATTATTCCCAACCCACAACAGGCGACTATGTGGAGGATTCCTCCAAGCCTCTCTTTCCTTTCGGCTATGGTCTCAGCTATACCCAGTTTGAATATAGCGGCCTCGAGGTCGAAGACTATCAGGCTAACGACACCTTATATAAAGTAATATGCCAGGTCCGCAACACCGGTTCTTTTGCAGGTGACGAGGTGGTGCCCTGTTACATCTGCGACGAGGTGTCTTCAGTGGCTCCCGCCTCCAAACTGCTGAAAGGCTTTCAACGGGTGCCGCTCAAACCTGGCGAGGCACGAGAGGTGGTTTTCTTTATCACCAAGCGTGACCTTTCAGTTTACGACACACAAACTGGCTGGCATCTTGAGCCAGGAGCTTTCACCGTGATGGTAGGGGGAGGTGACACACCGCTGGAGGGGCGTTTTTTCTTCTCCAATTAACTACGTTAAAATGTTTTGCTATTTGAAAAATATTCCTTATATTTGCTGCCAAATACGATAGCATCATGGCGGACATGAATCTCGAACCCAGAAAATATCCAGTTGGAATCCAGACCTTTGAGAGGATAAGAAAAGAAAACTATATCTATATCGACAAGACTGATTTGGTCTGGAAGTTGACCAAAGAGAGCCCATACGTTTTCCTGAGCCGTCCCCGCAGGTTCGGCAAAAGCCTGCTTTCCACTACCTTGGTTTCCTATTTCCAAGGACGCAAAGACCTTTTCGAGGGGTTGAAAATCATGGAGCTGGAACAGGATTGGGAAAGCTATCCTGTCATCCATCTTGATGTTAGCGCAGCCAAGGGAAAGCAAAATTCATCAGAATTGCAACGTGTTTTGAAGTTGCAACTGAAACCATTGACTGAAGAATTTGGTTTTGATGCTGATGAACATACCCCAGGGGAAATGCTTTCGGGGTTGATTCGCCGTGCCTACCAAAAGACTGGCATGCAAGTTGCCGTTATCATCGACGAGTATGACGCTCCATTACTCGAAGTGTTGCATGAAGAGGAACTTCTGCCCCAGTTCCGCCGTGTGATGCAGGAGTTCTACCAGCCGCTGAAAGCCAGCGAGGCGATGATCAAGTTCTGCTTCATCACGGGTATCACCAAATTCAGCCAGCTCAGCATCTTCTCCACGATCAATAATTTGCTGAATGTCTCCATGCAACCTGAATATGCGGCCATCTGCGGCATCACAGAGGAAGAACTCACCACCGACATGGCTCCTGACATTGCCATGCTTGCCGAAGTGTATGAATGCACCCCCGAGGAGATGCATGCCAAACTGAAACAACGGTACGACGGCTACCGTTTTTCCAGACAATCCCCCGATATCTACAATCCTTTCAGCCTATTGAAGTGCTTTAATCAAAAGACGATTGCCAACTATTGGTTCGAAAGCGGCACACCGACCTTCCTCATACGCCAGATGCAGCATTTCCGCTCCGACATCATGGGGATGGAAAGCATCGAGGCCTCGGCCTCGTCCTTCGACCGCCCCACAGAAGCCATGACAACGGCCTTGCCGCTGCTTTATCAAAGCGGCTATATCACCATCAAGGATTATGATCGTGAAACGGAATCCTACATCCTTTCGATTCCCAACAAAGAGGTTATGGTGGGTCTTATCGACGGCCTCATCCCGGCTTATATAGGTTTGGATGGCTGTATGGTACAGGACGGTTTCGCCTTGAAGTTCTACCGTGCCTTGCGCAAAGAGGACATGAACACGGCGATGGAGGAGATGAGGGCTTTCCTCGCCGGCATCCCATACGTGGAGGGCTTCAAGAAGAAGCTACAGGAGGCAGCCGCCTCGGAAGGTTTTTATGAATATACCTTCTGGCTGATATTCAACATGATGAATGTGTATGCCCAAACCCAAGTGAAATGCCACGGGGGTCGCATCGACTTCGTGGTGAAGCTTCCCAGCACCACCTACGTCTTCGAATTGAAAGTGAATGGCACCGCCCAAGAAGCGCTTGACCAAATCAACAGCAAAGGTTATGCGCTTCCTTACCAGACCGAAAACCGAAAAGTGGTGAAAGTCGGCGTGTTGTTCAACAGAGAGACGATGACGGTGGAGGATTATATCGTCTCGCAATAATTTTGGATGCACTCATTAGTGCCAAGGACTTTTATTAAGATGGAGTTTGCTCCGTCCTGTACTGTTCGTCTAAATTGAACTTCTCAGGGAACTTGGCTTTAACGTCCTTGTAATAGTCCCAAATCTCGGCTAAGTCTTTCTCGTAGTCGCCGGTGGGGTAGAAGATTCTCTCGATGCCGCAATATCGTTTCTGGTAGTCGATGAAACCCAGGATGACGGGCACATGGGCGCCTTCGGCGATGACATAAAATCCTTTTTTCCAGTGATTTACCTTCTTGCGTGTGCCTTCGGGACAGATGATGAGATGGGTGTTTTGGTTTTTGCTGAACATGTCAATCATCTGTTCCACTAAGTGGTTCTGTTTGCCGCGGTCCACCGGGATGCCGCCCACTTTCTTGAGGATCCAGCCAAGGACGGGCTTGAAGAACTCTTTTTTGATCATCACCTTAAAGGGAATGTCGTAGTACCAGTAAAAGCAAAGCCCCACGAAGAAGTCCTCCATGGCGGTGTGGGGAGCGACGATACAGACGGCATTGCCAAGGTCGGCAGGGGCTTGGTTGACAACCTTCCACCTGCCGACCTTGAAGCCAAGTTTGGCAATCGATTTCTTGATTCCCATGATATTGATTACCAGATGGTTGCTCTTTCTTCTGGAGCGATATACATCTTGTTGTCGGGTTGGATGTCGAATGCCTCATAGAAATGCGGCATGGAGCCAAGGGTACGGTTCACGCGGGCTTCCGCCGGTGAGTGGACGTCTTCCTTGATGCGACGTTCGAGGGCTTTGTCACGGATGTTGTTACGCCAGATGGTGCCATAGCTGATGAAGAAGCGTTGGGCAGGGGTGAAGCCGTCGATGCTTTTGTTGGCTTTGGCTTCGTCAGTCATCTGATAAGCATCCCAAGCGATGTTAAGGCCGCCGAGGTCAGCGATGTTCTCGCCGAGGGTGAGCTGGCCGTTGATATGGTGTCCTCTCAGCTCAAACTCATCGAAGAGCTTGACTAACTGGGCGGTGCGCTCGTTGAACTTCACGGCGTCTTCTTCCGTCCACCAGTCGTTGAGATTGCCTTTTTCGTCGTATTTGCGTCCTTGGTCATCGAAGCCGTGAGTCATCTCATGGCCAATGACCACGCCGATGCCACCGTAGTTGACCGCGTCATCGGCATCGGGGTTGAAGAACGGAGGCTGAAGGATGGCGGCAGGGAACACGATCTCGTTCATGTCGGGGCTATAGTAGGCGTTGACGGTTTGCGGGGTCATGAACCACTCGTCTTTGTCAACGGGTTTGCCGATCTTTGCCATCTCGCGGGCGTTCTCGAAGCGAATCACTTTGTGATAGTTCTTGAAATATGACTCGTTTGTGATGTCGAGGCCCTCGTAGTCTTTCCATTTGTCGGGATAGCCGACCTTCACGTTGACACAGTCGAGTTTGTAAATGGCTTTTTCCTTGGTTTCGTCGCTCATCCAGTCGAGTTTCTTGATGCGTTCTCCGAGGGCGACTTTGAGGTTGCCGATGAGATTCACCATCTTCTCTTTGGACTCAGCGGGGAAGTATTTCTCCACATAGAGTTGGCCAATGGCTTCGCCGAGGCATCCTGAGGTGGCATTGAGTACACGACGCCAGCGAGGCTGTTGCACTTCCTGGCCGTAGAGATAGTTGCTGTAGAAGTTGAAGTCCTCTTTGTCGAGATCCTCGCTCAGCAAGCTCGCGCTGTTGGTGATGACCTTCCATTTCAGGTAGTCCTTGATGGTGTTCAGGTCGGTCTTGCGGATGATGCCATCCATGGCAGTGATGAAGTCGGGCATTCCCACGTTGAGGCTGTCGAAGGCAGGGGCACCAGCGTTATTGAAATACTCGCCCCAGTTGAAGTTAGGTGTGGACTTTTGAAGCTCGGCGACGGTGCGTTTGTTATAGGTGCGGTCAGGGTCGCGGCGTTCCACACGGGTAAGAGAGTTCTTGGCGAGGCTGGTCTCGAAGGCAAGGATGGTGTTGGCTTTCGTATTAGCTTCATCGGCTTTTTCACCTGTGAGTTGGAACATGTTGGATACATGCTCAACGAACTTGTCGCGCATCTCTTGGTTCTCTTCACCGAAATAATAGTCACGGTCGGGGAGGCTCAACCCACCTTGGAAGAGGTGCATGATGACTTGGCTGGCGTTTTTCGGGTCGGTGCTGGGGCCGGCGTTGAAGAAACCGCCGAAGCCATTGGAATGGAGGTCGCCGAGCAAGCTGGCTAACTGAGACTTGTCAGTAATGCCGTCGATCTGCGCAAAGTAGGGGATAAGCTCCCGATAACCACGTTTGTTGATGGCTATCGTGTCCATGCCCGCGTTGTAGAAGTCGCGGATTTTCTGTGACATGCTGCCAGGGGCGGCGCTTGTGTCTTTGGAAGCCTCGTCGATGATGTCTTGGATGAGCTTCTCGTTGCGTTGGTCAATCTCAGTGAAAGCCCCGTAGGTGGTGTATTCCTCTGGGATTGGGTTGTTTTTCAACCAGTTGTTGTTGGCATAACGGAAGAAGTCATCCGCTGGATTCACACTGAGATCCATGTTGCTCAACTCAATGGCAGGCACGATGTTTTTTTGTTCTTGATTTTGTTCTTTTTCTTTTGTCGTGCAGCCGGTAATCATTGTTCCTGCTACCATCATAGCAATTAATACTTTTTTTCTCATGTTACAAAAATATGTGTTTTTCAATTGTTTCAGATTCGAAAACCTCTCACCTCTTAAAGGTCTCCCTCCAGCCGTAGTTCCATCTGTAGTTTCCGCAGCTCGGGGTGTGCCTGAACCAACTTCTCAAATTTCTCTTTGTCGGTATAGGCCTCAATTTCAGCGGGTTTCTCCATCAGTTCGGGAACCAGGGTGTATTGGTTGTTGTGTAAAGTGTTTTTGAGATGACTTTTCAAAGAGCTCATGCCTTCGGTGTCGTTCTCAAACAGCATATTGTCAACGTTGAAATGGATTTCGAAATTCGGTTTCAGCTGGGGTTTGTATTTCCCCAAGCCGGCAGCGAAGTTCGGTGAAATCTTCTTGTATTTGTTGACAAATTCGTACCATGACTCTTCAAGCTGTTGCTGCGTGAAAGGAGAGTCCCAGGTGGGTTCTTCATCCTCGTCCTTTTTGGTGGCTTCCGCTAAGGAGTTGGTGATGGAGATCGTGCTGGATCCTCCACGTGCACGGGGGCGGGGAGAGGTGGAAACGTTCTGCGTAGAAGGCTGTTGTGTGGTCGGTTTTGAGACCGTTGGGGTCGAAGTCGATGGGGTAGATATGGTTGGGTTTGAAGTTACTGGGTTAGTTACTGTTGGAGTCGAAGCTACTGGGTTAGATATGGTTGGGTTTGATTTTATTGGGTATGTAGTTGCTGGGTTTGAAGTAGTTGGGTTAGATATTATTGGGGTTGATGTTACTGGGTTTGAAGTTGTTGGGTTAGACGATGTGGGTTTTGATGCCGTTGGGGTGGGTTGAGAGGTGGGATTCGTGACAGGCGGATTAACTCCGCCCTGCGTAGGGTTTGGCGTTGCCTGTATTAACGTGGTCATTTTCATCAGGTTGACTTCTAAGTGAAGTCGCTTGTTGCTGCTGCTCCGATAATTGATATCGCATTGGTCGTTGAGGTCCAAAGCCTTAATGAGGAAGGGCAGGGGACAGCGTTGTGCCTGGTTGATATAACGTTGCCGGAGCTGTTCGCTGACCTCCAAGAGCTGGGTGGTGGCCGAGTCTTTGCTCACCATCAGGCTTCTCAAATGATTGCCCATGCCTGAGATGAAGTGTTGAGGCTCGAAGCCTTTGCTGATGATGTCGTTGAGAAGCAGCAAGATATCACTGGTATTCCCTTGAAGCATGTCATCCACAATCTTAAAATAATAGTCATAGTCGAGAACGTTGAGATTCTCGATGACAGACTGATAGGTGATCTCTTTTCCGGAGAAACTGACCATCTGGTCGAAGATCGACAAAGCGTCACGAAGGGCTCCATCCGCCTTTTGGGCGATGATGTTTAAAGCTTCCGGTTCCGCATGGATGCCTTCCATCGCCGCCACATGAGCCAGATGCTTCTCAATGTCTTCTATGGTAATGCGCTTGAAATCAAATATCTGGCATCTTGAGAGGATGGTCGGGATGATTTTGTGCTTCTCGGTGGTGGCCAGAATGAACTTCGCATACTCGGGCGGCTCTTCCAAGGTCTTCAAGAAGGCGTTGAAAGCAGCGGTGCTGAGCATGTGGACCTCATCGATGATATAGACTTTGTATTGGCCAATCTGCGGAGGAATCCTTACCTGCTCCACCAGATTCCTGATGTCATCCACCGAGTTGTTCGATGCCGCATCAAGCTCATAGATGTTGAATGAAGCGTTGTTGTTGAAAGCCCGGCATGACTCGCACTCATCACAAGCCTCCATGTTCTCCGTGGGATGAAGGCAGTTGATGGTCTTGGCCATGATACGGGCGCAAGTGGTCTTGCCAACACCTCGGGGACCGCAAAACAAGAAAGCTTGCGCCAACGTGTTGTTGCGGATGGCGTTTTTCAAGGTGGTTGTGATTGACTGTTGCCCAACCACCGTGTCAAAAGTGACAGGCCTATATTTTCTCGCTGATACGATGAAATTATCCATGAATTCTTCTTATAAAAATGAATCTACAAAGATAGACTTTTTTTTGCTGCCTTTTGATGATAATCCGTTTTTTTTCTTTATGTTTGCTCAATAATTTGACGGATATGCTGATTCTCGTTCCCAAAATAACCAACCGGCTGCATTATATTATTGATTTCATCTTCCGGGAGAGGATGGGGGTGCCTTTTAATCTGACTACCGACAAGACCATGTTCCGGGACTTCGATGGGCTTAAAATGAGCTATGGCGACAACCCTTTGTGGGATGAGCCTTTCCAGAAATCAGTGCGCCTCCTCTTTGAACGTGATATCTGTGAACAGGATCTTAAATCATTTGACTTTCTGGATGTTAAAGCCATGTTTCCTGTCTATGGACAGCGTTCCATCATGCCTTTTGATGTGTTTGCCGCCTCGTTCTATTTGATTTCACGCTATGAGGAGTATCTCCCTCAAATCAGAGACCAGTACGGACGGTTCAAGCCGGAGTCTTCCTGCCTGTTCCAACTTGGGATACTGGCTAAACCCGTCGTCGATCTCTGGGTGATGGAACTGGCCAAACGCCTTCATCTCGAAGACAAAATGGCCACAAGGAAATACCATTTCCAAGCTACATACGATGTGGATGCGGCTTGGGCATACCTTCACAAAGGCTTCTTCCGTACCGTGGGTGGGTATCTGAAAGACCTCTCGACAGGGGATATGGAGGAGATGCGAAGAAGAAACCGCGTGCTTTTTAAACATGAAAAGGATCCCTTCGACAGCTTTGATTTCCAATTCCAACTGCAAGAGGAGTTCCACCTGAAACCTATCTATTTTATCCATTGTGGCGATTATGACACCAACGACAAAAGTATCTCCATCCGCAAAGATGACTTTAGAACATTAATCAAGGATATCGGAGACCACGCGGATGTGGGCATCCATCCCTCTTTCTCATCCTACCTCGATCCAGTGAGGCTGAAAGAGGAAGTGGACCGACTGTCAAGTGTGCTGAATAGAGAAGTAACCAAGAGCCGACAGCATTTTTTGAGAATGACATTACCACGTAGTTATCAGCGACTTATAGAGCTTGATATAAAGGATGACTTTACTATGGGTTACGCCTCACAAGTGGGGTTCCGTGCAGGCGTTGCCGTGCCTTTTCGCTTCTATGACCTCGAAAACGATGTCACCACTTCCTTGACCATCCATCCTTTTGCCGTGATGGATGGAACACTACGTGATTACCTAAACGTCAATATTAAAGACTCTTACGATATTATAACTAAAGTAATAGATGAAGTAAAAAATGTGAATGGAACCTTCATCTTTTTAACGCATAATGAGACCCTTGGCGGACAAAAACGGTGGGCTGGATGGCCCGATTTGTATCGCCGTATTTTGGAATATGGCGTATGATCACCTATCTAACATACGAAGAAATCGACAAAAAACGCTGGGATGATTGCATCGAACATGCTGTCAATGGGCTTGTCTATGCTTGGTCATGGTATCTCGATGTGGTGCATCCTGGATGGGAAGCATTGGTTGAGATGGATGGTGATAACTATCTTAGTGTCATGCCTATAACACGAAAAAGAAAATTCTTTATCCCTTATCTTTGCCAGCCTTTTTTCGTGCAACAGTTAGGCGTTTTTTCCCGTCAACAAGTGACCGCCGAAACCACCTCCTCTTTCTTGCATGCCATCCCGAAAAAGTATCTCTTGATTGAGATTCGATTGAATGAACATAACCCTATCCCCAAAGGGATGTTGGGCGTGGATTTTCATCGTAATCATTTGCTCGATTTGAATCATAATTATGATTATTTATTTTCTCATTATCATGAAAATACGAGGCGTAATCTAAAGAAATCCTTGAATCATAGTCTTCGCTTGGTTTCCTTGAATGAACTGCATCCGATAGTGTCACTTTTCCGTGAAGACCGCGGTGCCAAGCTGAGTCACTGGGGGGATGCGGAATATGACCGTCTTGAACATTTATCATCGGTTGCTTTATCTTCAAGTAATGCTTTTATTTATGCTGTTCAATCAATTGTTAATGATAAAATTATATGTGGTGCTTTATTTCTTGTATATAAGCAACGTATTACCTTTCTTTTTTCGGGAAATAGTGAAGCAGGTAAAGCTTGTCAAGCTATGACTTTTCTGCTTGATTCGGTGATTAAAGCTTATTCCCAGCAGCCCATGATATTGGATTTTGAAGGTTCTGACGATGATCAGCTGGCTCGTTTTTATCATGGGTTTGGTGCTGAGGTGGTGTCATATCCCGGTTATACTTATCACCTATTTCTATAGATGTTAAGAAAAAATTCTTTTTTTCTTTTTATTATTTGGATTTTGTTGTAATTTTGTGTCAAACATTTGCATTATGGTTGACATTATTAATTTTGAGAATCAAGACAGCCTTTTCAATCATCTGCTGTCAGAAATCCGTGACGTGAACATTCAACAGGATCGTTTGCGTTTTCGTCGTAATTTGGAACGGATTGGTGAGATCATGGCTTACGAGATTAGCAAGACCATGGAGTATGAAGTTAAAGAAGTGGTTACTCCTTTGGGTGTCAAGGAAGTACGTGTGCTTTCAGAACAACCTGTGTTGGCCACTATTCTTCGTGCTGGACTTCCTTTTCATCATGGGATGCTGAACATGTTTGATCATGCCGACAATGCCTTTATCGCTGCCTATCGAAAGTATGACAAAGATGACGACTCGGAGATCAGAGTGGAGTATTTCTCGTCGCCTGATTTGGATGGCCGGGTGTTGGTAGTCTGTGATCCTCTGCTGGCTACTGGGGAGTCGCTTGTGAAGACCATTGATGGTTTATTGGGTGATTATCAGGAGCCTAAGCATATCCATATTGCTGTTGCCGTAGCCTCGTTGGATGGACTGGAGCATGTGCGTAGCCGTATGTCGCGTAAACCCGTGACTATTTGGGTGGGTTCAGTGGACGACGAGCTGACGGCAAGAGCTTACGTCGTTCCTGGTCTGGGCGACGCTGGTGACCTTGCTTTCGGTGAGAAACATAGTTAATTTATTAAATCCTAATACTTTACATCATGAGTCGTGATGGTTTTGGATCCAAGTTAGGAATCATCGCCGCCGCTGCTGGTTCTGCGGTGGGACTGGGTAATATCTACCGTTTCCCCTGTGAATTGGGCAACAACGGAGGAGGGGCTTTCTTGATAGTTTATCTCCTTATCGTTTTGTGCCTCGGCGTTCCCGTGATGCTCAGTGAGTTTGTCATCGGCCGACGGACCCAGAAAAACCCCATTGGAGCTTTCAGGATGCTGCGACCCCGTTCGGGATGGCCTTTCCTTGGCTATATGGGCGTGCTTTGCGCTTTTATCATCATGGCATTCTATTCAACGGTGGCCGGCTGGACGCTTGAGTATATCATCAAAGCAGTTGGAAACCAGTTCCATGGTCGTGATCTCGCTACCATCGAAGCGGATTTTGCAGCCTTCCATAATATAGGTTGGAAAAACGTCTTGTGGCAAGGCATCTTTATTCTTCTTACTGGTTTTGTGGTGTTTAAGGGCGTCTCGGAAGGTATCGAGAAATATACCAAGGTCCTGATGCCGGTTTTAGTGGTGATTCTCATCGTCTTGGGCGTGCGTTCGGTCACCCTGCCAGGCGCTAACGATGGACTCCGTTTCTTGTTCAAACCTGACTTCTCAAAAATCACCGGACCGGTGATGATCAGCGCGTTAGGCCAGGCGTTCTTCTCCCTCAGCATGGGAATGGGAGTGCTGATTACCTACGGATCTTATATCCGGAAAGACGACAATATGACCACCACAGCCTTGTCGGTTACGCTGGCCGACACTCTGGTGGCCGTGCTGGCTGGCATCGTGATTTTTCCAGCGGCATTCTCATTTGGCATCCAGCCAACAGCAGGTATGGGGTTGGTATTCAACACACTGCCTATGATTTTCAACCAGATGTCAGGGGGATATTTCTTCTGTATCATCTTCTTCGTGCTGCTTGCCGTGGCTGCCTTGACTTCCACCATCTCTTTGCTGGAGGTGATTGTTGCCTATCTGGTGGAGGAGCTTCACCTTTCCCGTCGATGGGCCACGGTTCTCGCATCGCTGGGTTGCATGGCGGTTGGTGTGTTTGCCTCTTTGAGCCTCAAAGACGGTAGCGGACTCACCATTGGTGGCCTTTCCTTCTTCGACAGCCTCGATTTCCTCTCCGCCAAAATCTTGCTTCCTCTTGGCGCTTTGTTCATCGTCATCTTTGTGGGTTGGATTATGGGTAAGAAAGAGTTTGATGCCGAAATCACCAACGAAGGGAAGCTGAAACTCTCTATTAAGAGTGCCATTTTCTTTATTATCAAGTACTTGGCTCCCGTTGCCATCGCCGTAATCTTCGTCACGGGACTCATTTGACCCATTGCTCAAGCTTGCTTTATCATAGTGTGCCTCACCCCCCAGCCTCCTCTCCATGACGGAGAGGGGGAGCGTACTACCCTGGTCCTGTTCTACCGAGCTTTAACCCCTAACGGGGTACCTTTACCTCAAGCGGGGTTTCTCAAACATCTAACGGGGTATCTTTACCTCAAACGGGGTTCATCCAACATCTAACGGGGTTCCTCTAACTTTTAACGAGGTGCCTCTAACCTCAAAAAACAAGGTATCGCTCCAACAAGGGATTCACCTCGCCGATGATTCCCCTTAGCTGTTTCCAGCTGGTAATCATTCCCTTACGCTCCCGATGGTTTACAATGGCTTTCACCTGTTCGTATTCTAGATAGGGATGACGGAGCAGCGTCTTGAACTCGTCTTGGTTGACATTGATGGTTCGTAATTCGTTGATATTGATTGTGATAAATGGTTTGATGGTCTCAAACCTCGCAGTGTCCATGCCTTTGATTTCAAAAAGTTGTTCCATGGAGACAAAACCGCCAAGACGGTTGCGGTAGCGGTGGATGCGACTGGCCATGGTGGCCCCGATTTGTGGAAGCGCAAGTAGTTCCGTTGAATCGGCTTGGTTGATATCAATAGGAGCCAGGGGCACTTTTTGAGTGGCATGATGGGTGGTTTCTGATGCGGTGTTGGATTCTTTGTGCGGTTTTTTATATTGAAATTGCTGGGGATTTGTCTTGGTATAGTTGTGATAGTAGGTCTTTTCATTTGGTTCCTGTTTTTTGTTATATGTTATGTTGTCAGGAGTTTTAGACTCTTGTAGTGACTGCTGTTGTTCTTGCTGCCGTAGAAGGGCATCTTGTACCGCCAACAGGGAATCCAGTCGGTGAAAGGCCATCGTATCTTTTCTTGAGAGCTTTATCATTGGACGAAAGATGCTGAAACCTAATAAGATAATAATCATTGAGAGAAGGCTGATGACGGCGATGCGTTCTCCTTTGTTGAGAACAATGAGTCCTTTGTTGATTTTTCTTTTTGTGGAAGCCATGACAATTGAAATTTGGTGTTGCAAATATATAATAAATGATTGAAATATTACAAAATTATGAAAATAATAACAACTAAAAAAATCCATGCGGTGAATAGAGAAAAAATGTAACTTTGCAAATTATTTTGTAATAGACAGATTCATGAGAAAGATTGTCATTTTGTTGGTTGGCTTGTTTATGGCGATGGCGTTGCCAAGTCGTGCGGCGTATCTGTTGATTCCGATGGATAACACGCAGACAAACCATCTGAAAGCATACGGCGTAGCCTATTTTGTCTTGCAGCGCGAGGTGGAAATCAGCTGGCTGTTGAATTATAAGGGGGGCAGTTACTTGATTCCCTATCACGAGATGTTTGAGAAAGAATGCAAGATGCGCAGTGTGTCGTATCAGGTCATCGCGGATGCCCAGGCGGATGCCATTTTGGCTCAGATTGCCGACCCTGGGGTCAACATGGACGAGATGAAGCTGCAAAAAGTGCCGAAGGTGGCGGTATATGCTCCCAAGAACTCCCTTCCATGGGATGATGCGGTGACGCTGGTGCTCACCTACGCCGAGATTCCATACGATGTGCTTTACGATGATGAGGTGTTGCAAGGGATGCTGCCTTCCTATGACTGGCTGCACCTGCATCATGAGGACTTCACGGGGCAATATGGAAAGTTCTGGGCAAGATACCATAACTATCCTTGGTATCAGGAGGATGTGAAACTGCAACAAGCCACCGCTGAGCGTTGGGGATTCTCAAAAGTCTCACAGCTGAAGCTGGCCGTGGCCAAAAAAATCCGCGAATTTGTCGCAGGAGGTGGTTATATGTTTGCCATGTGTTCCGCTCCCGACAGCTATGACATCGCTCTTGCCGCCGAAGGACTCGACATCTGTGACTATATGTTCGACGGGGATCCAATCCATCCTGGTGATCCTCAGCGCTTGAACTATGATAACTGCTTCGCATTCACCGACTTCTCTGTGTCTATTAACCCTCAGGAATATGAAGTCTCTAATATCGATGTGCCTGTGGAACGGGCTCGTACCGTGAAAGAAAGCAACGATTTCTTCTTGTTGTTCGACTTCTCAGCCAAATGGGATCCCGTGCCTACCATGCTGACCCAGTGTCATGAACGCCTCATCAAAGGCTTCATGGGGCAGACCACAGCCTTCAGAAAAGCTTACGTCAAACCCAGTGTCATTGTGCTGGGCGACAATGCGGCTTTCGATGAAGACCGTTACATCCACGGCAATTTCGGGAATGGCTTCTGGACCTTCCTGGGAGGACATGATCCTGAAGATTACAGACATATCGTGGGTGACCCGCCAACGGAGTTGGACATGTGCCCGAATTCTCCTGGATATCGGTTGATATTGAATAATATCTTATTCCCTGCCGCCAAGAAAAAAGAGCAAAAAACATAAAAATGACATAAAATCACCTTATTTTATGGCGAGCTACGTTTTTTTTCGCTAAATTTGTCCGTTTTTTTCAAGCTAAAGGAAATATTTCTAATTAAACTAAACTTCTAATATGAAAAAGTACTTACTCAGTATGTTAGCCTTGATGCTCGGTGTCGGCTTTTTGACTGCCGGCCCGGTGGATGTCAATAAGGCTAAAATGGTTGGACAACAGTTTGCCCAAACCTCCATGCAAACAAGAGGCACTGACCTCGAACTCGTTTATGCTCCTGTAATGGATAAAGGAGATGCCGCATTCTATGTATTCAACATTGGCCAAGAGGGTTATGTCGTCGTCTCTGGTGATGACTTCTACCGCCCTGTCATTGGTTATTCCAACTCAAACGTCTTCGATCCCACTAACCCTGGTTTGGCTTATTACCTCAAAACCATCCAAGAGGGCAGAAATTCGGTGAGCACTGGGATGCCTACCCCTGATGTCGCTGCTGAATGGGAAATGGTTCTGAATGAAGGCCGTTTGATGTCGAAAAACGGTGGTCGTGGCGTGGATTACCTCTGCCAGACTAAATGGGACCAGAAATATCCCTATAACTACTATTGCCCCGCATACGCTGGCGGCTCAGGAGGCCATTTTTATGTGGGCTGCGTGGCTACTGCCATGGCTCAGATTATGAAACGTTGGAATCACCCGCTTCAAGGTCAAGGCTCTCACACCTATACCTCTCAAGCTCACCCCACTCCTGGCGGTGTCCCCTCACATACCTTGACCGCTAACTTTGGCGCCACCACCTACGACTGGGATAACATGCCTGTGAGCATTAACTCATCTTCTCCACAAGTTGAGATTGACGCTGTGGCTACCCTGATGTTCCATTGCGCTGTCGCTGTGGATATGGACTGGGATTATGACGGCTCTGGCTCGAACAGCCTGATAGCCTCACAGGTGATCTCCACCTATTTCAGATATACCAATCAAGCTGCGTATCAGAGAAGAGCGAATTTTGGTGCCGCTGTCTGGGCTCAGAAAGTGAAAGAGTCTTTGGATATGGGCTGGCCTCTGCTTTATTCCGGTACGGAGGAAGGCGCTCCTTATGGCCACGCTTTCGTGCTTGATGGTTATAATGACAATGACTTCTACCACTTCAACTGGGGCTGGAGCGGCAGCGGTGATGACTGGTTCACCTTTGAAACCCAAGATTACCATGTGAACGACGGCGCCATCTTCAACTTTGTCCCCGCCGAGATTTACAATAACACCCCTCAGAATCCTACCAACCTCACCGTGACACCCGCTTCTGACACTGAATTGAGCGCCACCTTGACTTGGGTCAATCCTACCAAGAACCTGAACAACCAGAACCTTAGTGGTATCGACCATATCGTCGTCATGCGTAACAATGAAGTGATCGCTACCCTCCCGAATGCCAATCCTGGTGCGACGATGACTTACGTTGACAACGAAGTTCCCCGTTATGATTATTTCACCTATCATGTCTATGCAGTTAGCAATGGTGCCCATGGCAAGATCAACCATTCCGACCCTGTTGGCTTTGGACCAACCTGCAATTGGACGCTCATGATGACTTCTACCCATGCTCAAGGCTGGCGTGGTGGCTCGGTGACGATTTGCAACGCCGCTGGCACCGAAATCAAAACCTGCACCACTACCTCCTCAAGCCCCGCTTCCGTGCCTGTAAGCCTTCCAATCGGTCACGTCTTCTTTATCTGGAATGCTCCTACCGCTGAAGTGCCAAGCATGAATATCATCCTGAAAGATTCTCAAAATAACTCGGTCTTCACGTTCTCGGGCTCTTCAAACGACCTCGCAGAAGGCGTGATTTTCAGTACGAATAACGGTTGTGGCAATCCGCAAGGCGTCAGCGTGCCGACCAATCTGGTGGCAGTTCGTGACGAGAATAATCCCAACGACATCAACGTCTCCTGGAATGGTGTTGCAGAGGAAGGTTATGGCTATAACGTCTATCGTGATGGTCTTTTGAACCATACAGTGATTGAGGGTACCTCTTTTGTGGATCATAACGCTCCTATGGGTGGCCACTGCTATTATGTGGTCTTCCTCAGCTTGGGTGGTGAAAACATGGAGGCATCCAACGAATCCTGCGCTAATGCTGGTGATGGCTGCTATCCTGCTACCAATTTGAATGTGGAAGTAACGGCTCAGCATAAACTCAAAGTGGTGTGGGAAAGACCTGAAGTCTCCGATGGCCTCTCTGGTTTCTATATCTACCGCAAGGGCGAAAATGATGAGGATTATGTGAAGATCAAGACCGCTGGATCCTCATCAACCAATTATACGGACGCTGGTTTGACTCAAGAGGGCTATTATAATTACAAGGTGGTGGCTTATTACCATAGCATCGAATGCTATTCCGCTCCCGCTGCCTGGATTAATGACCCCAACCAGTTCTATGTCACTGCTTATTTCGATCCTACTGGATTGGGTGAGTCCGTCGCTCATAACGTCAACTTGTTCCCGAATCCTACCAAGGACAGCTTCACCATCGAAGGCGATGAGCTTCAGGAAGTGATGGTCTATAACACGGTGGGACAAATGGTTCTCAGCAGCCGTTGCCAAGGCAATAGCACCGTGATCAAACTCAGCGATGTCGAATCAGGCCTTTACATGGTCAGAGTCATCACCGCAAACGGTGAAACCACCAAGAAACTGTCGGTGATTCGATAAGAACACAGAAGACAGAAAACAAAAGGCGGAGCCCCTTGCAAAAAGTAGGCACCGCCTTTTTTATTTCTCAACTCTCAATGCTCACTTCTTCTCCCAAACCTCAAACCGGTATGAGTAATCTACCTGCGGGTCGTCGTCGATGACTTCCAACTCAATCAGGTTCCAGTTCTCGAAGTTGATGAAAGGGAAGTAGGTGTCTGCCTCAAAGTTTCTGTCAATTCGGGTGAGATAAAGATAATCTGCTTTCGGAAGGAGCTGCTCGTAGATGCTGCCTCCGCCGATGACAAACACTTCCTCTTCGTCACTGACAAGCGCTAACGCCTCTTGGATGGAATGGGCTAACTCAAAACCCTCTGGCTCTTGCTCGAGACGGGAGGAGATGATGATGTTGCGGCGATGTGGAAGCGGTCTTTGTCCCGGAAGCGACTTCCAAGTGTTATAACCCATGATGACCGCGTGCCCTAAGGTTACCGCCTTAAAATGTTTCATGTCGTTACTGATGTGCCAAATCAGCTGGTTGTCTTTGCCGATAGCCCTGTTTTTGGCCATCGCCACAATAATAGATAACGTCATATCTCTAAATTATCAATTCTCAATTAAACGGATACCTCCCCCTTGATGGTCGGCCAAGGATCATAATTAATTAAGGTGAAATCCTCGTATTGGAAACCGCAGATGTCTTTTACCTCGGGGTTGAGTTGCATGGTGGGCAACGGGCGAGGACTCCTTGAAAGTTGTGTTTTTACTTGTTCTATATGATTATTGTAAATATGTACATCTCCAAAGGTGTGGATGAACTCACCGGGTTGCAGACCGCATACCTGTGCCATCATCAAGGTGAGCAGGGCGTAAGAGGCGATGTTGAATGGAACGCCGAGGAAGACATCCGCACTGCGTTGGTAGAGCTGACAGGAGAGTCTTCCTTCCACCACGTAAAACTGGAAAAAGGCGTGGCAGGGAGGAAGGGCGGCTTTGCCGTTGCGGACATTGGCGGCAAAATCTTTCTCGTGTTCATCAGGAAGCACCGAAGGGTTCCATGCCGTCACGATATGGCGACGACTATTGGGGTTTTCTTGGATGCTTTTCACCACGTCCTGGATTTGGTCAATGCCTTCGTTGTTCCAGTTGCGCCATTGTGCGCCATAAACAGGTCCGAGGTCGCCATTCGGGTCAGCCCATTCATCCCAGATGCTGACCTTGTGGTCATGCAAATATTGGATGTTGGTGTCGCCGTTGAGCATCCAGAGCAGTTCATAGATGATTGATTTCAGATGCACCTTCTTGGTGGTCACCAAAGGAAACCCTTCGGAGAGGTCAAAACGCATCTGGTACCCGAACACGCTGATGGTGCCTGTTCCCGTGCGGTCGCCTTTTTGCACGCCGTGGTCAAGGATATGTTGTAAGAGGTCGAGGTATTGCTTCATCGTTTACGCCTGTTCCGGATGGTGTTTGTATTTGAACAGGATGGCGAACAAGATGCCTACCACAAGGGCAAAGGCGGCGAAGACGTACCATGCGGTTGACCAGCCACCCATCATGTTGAAATTCGGGTCGGCAGCGGTTGGGTTGAATACGAAATGATTCACCACAGCTTGCGCACAGAAAGAACCGATCGTAGCACCAAAACCATTGGTCATCATCATGAATACTCCTTGCGCACTCGACCGGATGCTCTCATCCGTGTTCTGGTCCACAAAGAGCGATCCGCTGATGTTGAAAAAGTCGAAAGCCACGCCATAAACAATCATCGAGAGGATTAACAGCACCAAACCGAATCCTGTCGGACTGCCCGCACCGAGGAAGAAGAAACGTAGAGCCCAAGCGATAAAGGCGATGAGCATCACCTTCTTGATGCCGAATCTCTTTAAGAAAAATGGAATGAGCAGGATGCATAAGGTCTCCGATACCTGTGAGATGGAGGAGAGGAACACGTTGTTTTTCACCGCGAAAGCATTTGCGTATTGCGGGTCAGTTCCAAAGGCGTCAAGGAATGGTGTGGCAAAGCCGTTGGTAACCTGAAGGCACATGCCCAACAGGAACGAGAAGATGAAAAACACACACATCTTGCCGTCTTTAAAAAGTGAGAAGGCGCGGAGTCCAAAGGTGTCCACAAACGATGAGCCTTTGGCAGTCTTGTTCACGGGACAGTTCGGTAAGGTAAAGGCATATACAGCCAGAATGATGCCCCAAGCGGCGGAGATGAACAGCTGCATGTAATTGTCTTTGAATCCAGTGAAGTTGACAATCCACATGGAGAGGATGAATCCAATGGTTCCAAACACCCGGATAGGAGGGAAGGCCTTTACCGTGTCTAATCCGGCTTGAGTCAACGCATTGTATGACACGGAGTTACCTAATGCTATAGTTGGCATGAAAAAGGCTACACTCAACGCATAATAGGGAAAAATCTGTCCGAAGGTGACTTCGTTGCCGTACTTCATGCCCATATATCCAGCCAATGCCATGAAGACCGCCGCCAGGAAATGACAGATGCCTAACATCTTTTGCGCCGGCACCCAACGGTCCGCAATGATGCCGATGAGTGTGGGCATGAATAGTGACACGATACCTTGGATGGCAAAAAACTTTCCGATATGAGCCCCCATGCCAATACGGCCTAAATAAATACCCAAAGAACATAAATAAGCTCCCCAAACCGCAAAGATCAGGAAGTTCATCACAATCAGTCTGAATTTAATACCTTTCATATAGATTAAAATTTAGTTAGAATTCAAAATTTATTGGTTTTTTTCATTGATAATATCACGAAGCTCAGCGGCTTTCTCGTAGTTTTCCTCGTCAATGGCCATCTGCAAGAGTTGCTGAAGCTGATCAAGAGTCAGGTTCTCCAGCGTCTCGTATTTGTTGAGGAACTCGTCGATGCTGCCTCCTAAGGTGTCGTCGGATTCCAAAGGCTCTTTGTCCTTGTCATCGGGGTTGCCCTCCATGTCTTTCACCTCGTCCATCTCGATGCCCGCCTCTTCCATCACGTTTTCGTAAGCAGAGATGGGACAATGGAACCTGACCGCCAACGCGATGGCATCGGAAGGACGCGAGTCAATCATGGAAATGTCATCGCCTTGCTTGCAGACCAGCATCGCATAAAAGACCCCCTCACGAAACCTGGTGATGACAACCTCTAATAACTCCACGCTGTAATGCTCCGCAAAACGCTTGAACAAGTCATGGGTGAGGGGACGCGATGAAGGAGTGTCCTCTAAGCCCAATGCGATGGACTGAGCCTCATTGTTGCCTATGACAATCGGTAAACGACGGGTTGAATGCTTGTCGCCCAAAATCAACACGTAGGCCCCACTTTGCGACTCACTGTACAAAAGTCCTTTGATCTCTAATGCAATTTTATTCATTTTCAAAAAGATAGCTTGTGTTGGTATCTATTCCCCTTCAAATGACAAAATTAGAGACATTTCTTGACTTTTCCAAGAAAAAAAAAGATTCGCATTTTTTTTAAAAAATGTTTTTGCTTTTTTGGATTTGTTCATAATTTTGTCTCCTTAAACGTAACTTTGGAATCTTTGTATTAGAAATTTGCAATTCATTTATGTATAACTTAATTAAATTTCTATGAGTCTCTCAGTCGTTTATTGGGTGCTTGCCGCCTCAATTTTGGCGCTTGCATTCGCTTTCTTCTTCTACAAATCCATGATGAAAGAAGACGAAGGCACTGATTTAATGAAGAAGATCGCCGCACATGTTCGTAAAGGTGCTATGGCCTACTTGAAACAGCAGTACAAGGTGGTCATCATCGTATTTATCGTGCTGGCGATTGTGTTTTTTGTCATGAGCCTGTTCCATTTACAGAACGGCATTGTGTGGTTCGCCTTCCTCACCGGTGGTTTCTTCTCTGGCTTGGCGGGTTTCTTTGGCATGAAGACCGCCACCTATGCCTCGGCTCGTACTGCTAACGCCGCGCGTCGTTCCTTGAACAGTGGCTTGAAGGTCGCTTTCCGCTCAGGCGCTGTGATGGGTCTTGTCGTGGTGGGTCTTGCTTTGCTTGACGTCTCCGTGTGGTTCCTGGTCTTGAAAGGCACGAATCTCCTTAAGATGGTGGGTGCCGAGGCTGACCTTGTGACCATCACCACCACCATGCTGACCTTCGGTATGGGTGCCTCCACACAGGCTTTGTTCGCCCGTGTGGGTGGTGGTATCTACACCAAGGCCGCTGACGTCGGTGCTGACCTCGTGGGTAAGACCGAGTTCAACATCCCGGAGGACGACCCGCGTAACCCGGCTACCATTGCTGACAACGTCGGTGACAACGTCGGTGATGTCGCTGGTATGGGTGCTGACCTTTATGAATCGTACGCTGGTTCCATCCTGGCTACCATGGCATTGGGTGCCTCCGCTTTCGCCACTTCCGCTGTGGAGGGCTTGCAGATGAAAGCGGTGCTCGCTCCGATGTTCATTGCCGCTGTGGGTGTGATCCTTTCATTAATAGGTATCTTCCTGGTGCGTACCAAAGAGAACGCTGGCATGAAAGAGTTGCTGGGTGCGCTCTCACGTGGTACCAACACTGCCGCTGTGTTGATTGCTGCCGCCACCTTCGGCATCTTCGCCTGGCTGTTCGGCACTGAGACCAGTCAATGGTGGCATGTGTCACTGTCGGTGGTTGTCGGCCTCCTCGCTGGCGTCATCATCGGCAAGGCTACGGAATATTACACTTCGCAAAGTTACAAACCCACCCAAAAGGTGGCTGAGAGCTCCAAGACGGGTCCCGCTACGGTGATTATCTCCGGTCTGGGTCTCGGTATGCTCTCCACCGCCATCCCGGTGGTCACCGTGGGTGTGGCTATCGTGCTGGCTTATCTCTGCGCCAATGGCTTCAATCTGTCATTCAACGCCCAGAATCTCTCCATGGGTCTCTATGGCATCGGCATCGCTGCTGTGGGTATGCTCTCCACCTTGGGAATCACCCTGGCTACCGACGCTTACGGTCCCATCGCCGACAATGCGGGTGGTAACGCTGAGATGAGTGGCCTCGAACCTGAGGTTCGTAAACGTACCGACGCTCTCGACGCCCTCGGCAACACCACGGCTGCTACTGGCAAGGGCTTCGCCATCGGCTCCGCTGCTCTGACCGCACTCGCCCTGCTGGCCTCATACGTCGAAGAAATCAAGATTGCCCTCGTCCGCGTGGCTGGCGCCGCCTCCACCGGCATGGCCAAGGTGACCGACACCGTGGCCTGGACGGTCGATCAGGTCAAAGAAGCTTCTTTGATTGACTTCATGGATGCCTATAACGTCAACTTGATGAATCCTGTCGTTCTCGTGGGTGTCTTCATCGGCGCCATGATGGCCTTCGTGTTCTGCGGCATGACAATGAACGCGGTGGGTCGCGCTGCCCAGAAGATGGTCGAAGAAGTGCGTCGTCAGTTCAGCACCATCAAGGGAATCCTTGAAGGCAAGGCCGAGCCTGACTACGAACGTTGTGTGGCTATCTCTACCAAGGGTGCACAGCACGAGATGCTGGTGCCTTCCATCCTCGCTATCGTCGTCCCGATCCTCACGGGTGTCATCCTCGGCGTTCCCGGTGTGATGGGCCTGTTGATCGGCGGACTCGCCACTGGCTTTGTGATGGCTGTGTTCATGGCTAACTCAGGCGGTGCTTGGGATAATGCGAAGAAATATGTCGAAGAAGGTAACTTCGGTGGTAAAGGCTCTGACAATCATAAGGCTACCGTCGTCGGTGATACCGTCGGCGACCCCTTCAAAGATACGTCAGGTCCTTCATTGAACATCCTTATCAAACTGATGAGCATGGTCTCCATCGTGATGGCTGGTTTGACCGTCACTTGTCACCTGCTTTAAGAATACTGAAGACAGAAGTCAGAAGATAGAGCTCAGGATTCTATCTTCTGACTTCTGTCTTCTTATTTCTTACTTCAAAAAAAATGAGGGTCAATCCCTCTTTTTTTGTATCTTTGCATCTTTCAATTTTTAATTTTTAATGTCCATGGAATCTGTTCCCGCTTTATTTTCTGACCTAGCTTTGATCCTCGTTACTGCAGGTGTCACTACAATTATTTTCAAATGGTTAAAACAGCCGTTAGTGCTTGGCTATATCATCGCAGGATTGCTTATCGGCCCTTATTTTCCATGGTTTCCTGTGATTATCGACCATGAAAGCGTGGAGGTGTGGAGTGAGATCGGCATGGTCTTTCTGCTGTTTGCCATCGGTTTGGAATTCAGTTTCAAGAAATTAAAAAAACAAGCGGGGACTGTAGGCATCACTGCCCTCACAGAGTTGGTGTCCATGTGTATCATCGGCTTTTTCTTAGGCAAGCTGATGGGCTGGTCACAGATGGATAGTATTTTCCTGGGGGCTATGCTGTCCATGTCATCTACCACAATCATTGCCAAGGCTTTCGAGGACTTGAAACTGAAAGGGGAGAAGTTCACTGGCGGTGTGATAGGTGTTCTTGTGGTGGAGGACTTAGCCGCTATCTTGATGATGGTGATCCTCTCCACGTTGGCTGTGAGTACGGCTCTCGATGGTAAAGAGCTGTTGTTTAGTGTTTTAAAACTTGTTTTCTTCCTGCTGGTTTGGTATGTGGGTGGCGTTTTTATCATCCCAACCATTTTGAAATGGGCTCGTAAATTCATGTCGGAGGAGACTTTGACGGTCTTCTCGGTGGGCTTGTGTTTTTTCATGGTATGGCTGGCCAACAAAGCGGGATTCTCTTCAGCCTTGGGCGCTTTCATCATGGGCTCTATCCTGGCTGAGACACTGGAGGCCGAGATGATTCATAAACTCACTTCGCCTATCAAGAACCTTTTTGGTGCCGTGTTTTTTGTTTCGGTCGGTATGATGGTCAATCCCGCTATCCTGGTGCAATACTGGTGGCAGATTTTGGTGATTACCATCGTCGTGGTGACCCTGAAATCGCTGAGCTCAGGCATCGGTATGTTGCTTTCGGGCAACAATCTGCATAACGCTGTCAGAGCGGGAATGTGCTTTGGACAAATTGGTGAGTTCTCTTTCATCATCGCTACAGTAGGCATGAGCTTTGGCGTCATCGATGACTTCCTTTATCCCATCATCGTCTCTGTGTCTATCATCACCACATTCCTTACACCTTATCTTATTAAGGGGGGTGAGCCGTTGTTCCATTGGATTGAGCGAAAGGTGCCTGAGAGCTGGACCACCTTCTTCGGCAACAAAGAGAAGAATGTAAAGGTGAAAAGTGGTGTTATCGTCACGCTGAAGACGCTGGTGGTGAACCAAACCAAATCTATTGTGCTTTATGGAGCCATCCTGCTTGCCTTGATATTGCTTTGTTTCTCGCTCCTCGAGCCTGTGACGACCAGTTTAAAGCAGCCTTACTCAGGAATCATCATGGTGTTTGTCACCTTATTGATTGCGTCGCCTTTCATCTGGGCCTTGTGTTTCAAGAAACTCATGGATGAGGAAACGGAAGCGAAGTTCAAATCGAACAAGGCGAACCGTACCATGATGAGAATCATGAATGTGGTTCGTTTCCTTGTGGCATGGTTCTTCGCATCTATTATCTTCAGACGGGGCATGACCGCTGAGTTTTGGCGTTCCCTCCATATAGTGATGGATGCCAACGTCATCGCTATTGTCATCGCGTTGGTTTATCTCCTGTTGCTTCGCACTTTGAGCCCCGCCATGAAGTGGTATGAACGTATCGAAAAGCGTTACCTTGACAATATGAATAACCGTCAAACCCTCCAGCCGTTTGTGCTTCCTGATGTGTTACAAGAGAATTTTACCTTGGATAAGATGTTGCTGACTGCCAAGAGCGAGTATGCAGGCAAACGCATTCGTGAGTGTGATTTCAGCGCGAAATACGGCATCAGCGTGGTGGGGGTCGATCGTGGTGACGAAGCTGTCGATCTGCCACGGCGTGATTTTGTGCTTTATCCTATGGATGAAGTCACATTCCTTGGAACCGAAGAACAACTGGGCAAGCTGAGACCGTATGTGGAGGTCGAAGACGATGTTCTTATCAAGGAGCGTCCGGCAAGTGATGTGAATATCTATTACGCTGATATTGATGAAAATAACCTATATTGTGGAGTCTCACTGCATGACTCGGATCTGCGCAATCGTTTCAATGTCTTTGTGATTGCTGTCGAGCGTGACGACAAATTCATTCTCAATCCAAATTCTTCCTTGGTGTTTGAGTTGGGTGACAAAGTGTGGTTTGTGAGCTCCGAGACCCATGCTAAGGAAATGCAAAAATATGCTAAACATTTAGAAAACCAATAACCTCGCTATGGAATCCTTGCCTGCTTTGTTTTTCGACCTTGCCCTTATTTTAGTCACCGCTGGTATCACTACAGTTATTTTCAAGTGGTTGAAACAACCCGTGGTGTTAGGTTATATCATCGCCGGTTTTTTAATCGGTCCTAATTTCGAGTGGTTCCCCGTCATCAACGACCATACGAGCGTGGAAACCTGGAGCGAGATTGGCATGGTGTTCATGCTGTTCGGTATCGGTTTGGAGTTCAGCTTCAAGAAGTTAAAAAAGGTGGGAGGGACCGTGGGAATCACTGCTCTCACTGAGCTGGTGACTATGTGCTTGGTAGGATTCATCTTGGGTAAAACGCTGGGATGGTCACAGATGGATTGTATCTTCCTCGGCGCGATGCTCTCCATCTCTTCCACGACTATCATCGCCAAGGCTTTCGATGACATGAAGCTGAATCGTGAGAAGTTCAGCGGTAATGTCATTGGAGAGCTGGTGGTGGAGGATCTCGAGGCGGTGTTGCTCATGGTGGTGCTATCGACGCTTGCGGTGAGCAAGACCTTTGATGGTATGCAGCTGCTGTCCAGCATGTTGAAGCTGGGCTTTTTCCTTTTAGTCTGGTTTATCGGCGGTATTTTTCTGGTGCCTACGGTCTTGCGTTGGGCGAGGAAGTTCATGTCGGAAGAGACTTTGACCGTCTTTTCAGTCGGTTTATGCTTCATGATGGTGGTGTTGGCTAACCTGGCAGGGTTCTCCTCGGCTTTAGGCGCTTTCATCATGGGTTCTATCTTGGCCGAGACCCTGGAGGCCGAGATGATTCATAAACTGACTACCCCCATCAAAAACCTTTTTGGTGCGGTGTTCTTCGTTTCAGTAGGTATGATGGTCGATCCTCAGATTTTGGTGAATTACTGGTGGCAGATTCTCGTTATTACCCTGGTATTGCTGGTCTTCAAGCCATTGAGCAATGTGGCCGGTCGTTTGATTGCGGGGTTGGGGCTTAAACAGTCTATCCAAGGCGGCTTCTGCTTTAGTCAGATTGGAGAGTTCTCTTTCATCATTGCCTCCCTTGGCCTCAGTTATGGTGTCATCGACGAGTTCTTGTATCCTATCATCGTCTCCGTGTCCATCATCACCACCTTCCTCACACCTTACGCCATCAAGGCGGCACTTCCCACGTATAAGTGGGTGAGCAAACACATCCCGCACCAGTGGCTGAAGCACTTGGAGAACAAAGAAAGCGGCATCAAGGTGAAAAGTGGCAAGAAGGTGAGCATGGCCAGTTTTGTGGGACGCCAGTTCAAGCATATCATCATCTATGTCGCCATCGTCATCGCCGTGATGTTTATCTGTTTCTGGGTGGGTTCCGAGGTCATGAATTATGTGCCGAGTGTCTGGGGTAATGCGATTAGTGTGGCTTTCACTTTAACGCTGTTATCGCCTTTCTTATGGGCAATTGGCTTCAGACATACCTTGGTGAAAACCACACATAAGCTCATGGAGAACAGCCGTTTTAACAAGACGCTGATTTTGACCATCTTCATCATCAGGTTTGTCATTGTGTGGGTGGTGGCTAATTCGGTGTTGCGTCACTTCTTGAACGCTACCTTCTGGGATCGACTGGGAGTGGGAGCTCCCTATTACCGTTTTATCAATATCGGCTTCGGCTTGGTGTATGCGGTGACACTCCGTGTGTTGAGTCCTGCTATGAAATTCCATAAACGTATAGAAGAACGTTTTACTGATAATCTCAACAAACGTCAGAGCTCACAGGTGTTCGCTATTCCAGAGATTCTCCAAGAGAATTGCCATCTTCAGAAGATGACTCTCAGTCCCGACAGTGAATACTCAGGGATGTTAATCAGAAATACGGATTTCCGTGACAACTATAATGTCAGTGTGGTCAGCGTTGAGCGAGGCAAACAGCTTTATGAGTTGCCCAAGTCCGACTTCCAGCTGTTTCCTTACGACAAGATAACCTTTGTGGGTCATGAAGATCATCTTCGTCTCTTGTTGGGTAAGGTGGAGGCCTTTGATGATGCTTTGATTCAGGAACACGAGGAGAGCGACGTGGATATGTATAAGGTGGAAGTGCATTCTGACAGCCCCTTTGTGGGGGTTGCTTTGATGGACTCTGGCTTGGCTGACCAATACGAAGCCATGATTATCGCCATCGAACGTGACGGCCAGTTTATCTTGAACCCATCCGCCAGAATCAAATTCCAACCTAATGACTTAGTGTGGTTTGTCGCCCAAAAAGCCAAAGCAGAACACCTCATGAACCTAACCTCTAACCTTTAACCTTTAACCTTAACCTCCCATGATTGTTTGCATTGCTGAAAAGCCGAGTGTAGCGCGTGACATTGCGAAAGTGCTTGGTGCCAACCAGGCTCATGATGGCTATATGGAGGGCAACGGCTATCAGGTGACATGGACTTTCGGACATCTCTGCACCTTGAAAGAACCTCATGATTACACCGACCAGTGGAAGGCCTGGGCCTTGACCCGCTTGCCGATGATACCGCCCCGATTTGGCATCAAGCTGATACCCGACAAAGGGGTGGAGAAGCAATTCAAAGTCATCGAGTCGCTTTTCCAAAATGCGGAACGCATCATCAACTGTGGTGATGCCGGTCAGGAAGGAGAGCTCATCCAACGCTGGGTGATGCAAAAGGCAAAGATAACCTGCCCGGTACAGCGTCTGTGGATTTCCTCATTGACGGAAGAGTCGATTCGTGAGGGATTTAAGACGCTGAAAGATCAGTCTGAATATCAGTCGCTTTACGAGGCAGGACTCTCACGTGCCATCGGTGACTGGCTCCTGGGGATGAATGCCACCCGTCTTTATACCCTGAAATACGGACAGAACCGTCAGGTGTTATCCATCGGTCGGGTGCAGACTCCCACGCTGGCTTTGATCGTCAACCGTCATCATGAGATTGTCAACTTCAAGCCTGAAGCCTATTGGGTGCTTTCCACCATCTATCGCGACACTACCTTCACAGCCACCAAAGGCAAATATGGCTCAGTGGAGGAAGGACAAAAAGACTTGGAAAGTGTTCAAGGAAAGGAGTTTACGGTAACTGATATCTTTACCAAAAAAGGAACGGAAGCTCCACCGCGACTGTACGACCTGACTTCTTTGCAAGTGGAATGCAACAAGAAATATGGCTTCTCAGCCGACCAAACCCTGCAAACCATCCAAAGCCTCTACGAGAAGAAATACACCACCTATCCTCGTGTCGATACCACTTATCTGAGCGATGACATCTACCCGAAATGTCCCGGCATCCTTTCAAAACTCACGCCCTACGCTTCTTTGACTGCGCCGCTGGCAGGAAAGAAGCTGCCTAAGAGCAAGAAAGTCTTCGACAACAGCAAGGTCACGGATCACCATGCCATCATCCCAACAGGGGTGGTTCCGCAAAACCTGTCGTTTGCCGAAGGGAAAGTCTATGACGAGGTGTGCCGCCATTTCATCGCGGTGTTCTATCCTGATTGCCAGTTCTCTACCACAACGGTATTAGGAAAAGTGGAAGAAGTGGAATTCAAGACCTCCGGAAAGCAGATTCTTGTGCCTGGTTGGCGCGAGGTGATTCGTTTTGAGAAGGCAGAAGACAAGAGTCAGAAGGCAGAAGACGGGAGACAGAAGGAAGAAGAGGAGGAGAGAACATTGCCGGTGTTTGTGAAAGGCGAACACGGGCCGCATGTCCCTCAGCTTGCGGAGAAATGGACTCAGCCGCCGAAGCCATTTACCGAGGCTACACTGTTGAGAGCCATGGAAACGGCAGGAAAGCTGGTGGATGACGACTCCCTCCGTGAGGTCATGAAAGAGAATGGCATCGGCCGACCTTCCACCCGGGCTGCCATCATCGAGACGCTGTTCAAACGTAATTATATTAAAAAGGTGCGTAAAAGCCTTGAGCCTACACCCACAGGCATTGAGCTCATCGGCCTCATCCATGAAGACCTTTTGAAAAGCGCTGAACTGACAGGTATTTGGGAAAAGAAACTCCGTGAAATTGAACAGCATAAGTATGATGCAAGGCAGTTTTTGGAGGAACTGAAACAGATGGTTACCGAAATCGTCAACCAGGTTATGCTTGACAACAGCAACCGTCGTGTGACCGTGACGGTGGAGGAGAAGCCAAAGCCGAAGAAAGCTGCTCCTAAGAAAACTACGGCTCCCAAAGCCAAAAAGGCGAAAGAAACCGTTAACGTGGCAGCTCCTGCCGTTGTCAACTCTGATGCCTTGGTGGGGAAACCGTGCCCTTTATGCGGCAAAGGCCACATTATCAAAGGCAAAACAGCTTACGGCTGCTCCGAATGGAAGAATGGATGCGGGTGGAGACAGTTGTTTTGATTGAAAAATATCCTTACTTTTGCGAAATGAACAGAATGATGTCAGTTTCCTTGTTTTGCGTGCTCATGATGCTACTATCATGCGGGTGTCAGCGTAGCCATGGTGTCGATTTCTATTATTGGAAATCGCATTATGATGTGGGGGAGACTGAGTCGGCGTATTTTACCCAACTCAAGAGCCAACGCATGTTTCTCCGCCTCTTCGATGTGGATCTGGAAGATGGCACAGCAATTCCTGTTGGGCCAATTCAATCTTTTCACCAAGACAAGCTCCCCGCGCAAGACATCGAAGTGATTCCCGTGGTGTTCATCACCAACCGTACCTTCTTGACCTACGTCAGCAATGACGAGGTGTCGAAGCTGGCGTCCAATGTCTTCTCTGGCATCGAACACTTTATGCAAGCCGCGGAAGTGACATTCCATGAGATTCAAATCGACTGCGACTGGACCGAAAGAACCCGTGACGCTTATTTCCGATTTCTGAAGGAACTCTCTGAACAATCGCAATGTGCAGTCACTTGCACCTTGCGCCTTCATCAAATCCGCGACCGGAAAAAGACCGGCGTGCCTCCTGTTGAAAGAGGTAGCCTGATGTGCTATGCCACCTCCAGCCCCCTCGAAGGCATGACGCGTAACTCCATCCTCGACATGGAACTGCTGAAAGCCTATACCTCTAACATCAACGAATACCCGATTCCCTTTGATGTGATTCTGCCTATCTATTCTTGGGGCATCGTCACCAACCATCTGGGTAAGGTGAAACTGATCAACGGACTAACCGAAGATGACTTGCAACCCCCTATGTATGAGAAAATTGACGAGAATACTTATATAGTGAAAGAGGATGGCTTTTGCCAGGGACTCTACATCAACAGCGGATTTAAAATCAAAATTGAGGCTATTACTCCTGAGCTTCTGTTGGAAGCGAAAGACTATCTCAACCACACCATCAAAAGGGATTTCCGTTGGGTGTATTTCCACTTGAGTCGGGGTTTTCTGACTCGGTTTACCATTGATGAGTTAAATTAAAAAGAAAACAATATGTTTAGGAAATTTTTTTTACTGGTTTTAGTGCTTGCGGCATTTATGGGAAGAACCATCGCTTGTGGATGGTATGATGCGGATGATTATTTCTTTAATCTTTTCTCCCAGGAAATCATGAATGACCCCCGTTACAAACCTTTCTTGTTGACCTACGATCGCTATTATACCAATGAGATTTTGCGTAATGGCAATATTGAGGAATGGCAGCGTTATCTCGGTCTGAGCTATGAAGACACTCGTTATCTGGTGTTTGAGTCAAAACGTGAGGATCTTCAGAGTATCACAAAAGGCAAGACGGCCTCCGACCCCAAACTGTCGTTTGTCACCCCTGAGTTCGCTAAAAAACACAAGCAGGCATTGCTTTACTTGGCTTATTCAAAATATCTGGAACCTTATATGCGCATCATCCCTGGAGAGGATAACAATATGGATTATTGGGATTTCAGCGATGACTATGAGCATCATGCAGGCGACTTGGATTATAATAAGGTTAAGACGGTGCTTACCAAAAGCTGGAACGCTGAATCTGACACCGAGCTGAAGTTGCGTTATGGCTACCAGTTAGTCCGCCTGGCACATTATACCCGTCGCTTCGAAGAAGCCGTCCAACTGTTCGGCACTTACGTGGAGCCCCTGAACTTGCATACCGAGATGTATTATTATGCCTTGAGCCAAAAAGCGGGTGCGCTGCGCGGTATGGGGGAGACCGAACAAGCGAATCGCGAATTTGTCCGCGTGTTTGCCAACTCTACCGACCTGAAGACCCAGGCCTACACCTCCATGACTATGGGCTGGGATAATGAGATTTCCTTCGCCGACTTCGTGGCAGGAGCCGCCGACGACAATGAACGCAACGAGATCTATCTCCTCATGGGCTACAGCAACTTCAATAATCCTGTCAACGAAATCGAGAAGATTATCGCGAACAACCCCGATGCCATACAAGCAAAGGTGCTCATGGTGCGTGCCATCAACATGCTGGAGCGTAACTTGTTGACAGCCTATTTTACCGATGATGTTGAAACTTCTGATCCTCGTTATCCGATGATTTCCAAAGACAACGAGGAGACACTTAGGCCTTTCTTGAACCAGACTATGGCACTCAGCGACAAGCAATGTGGCAAAGCAACAGAAAAGAACTTCTGGAACCTGGCCTCTTCCTACCTGCATTTCCTCAACAAGGATTTCGACAAGGCTTCTTCTGCCTTGGCTAAGGTGAACTCGAAAGATGAATTGTACATGACGATGGTGCGCAACCTGACGGCCTATATCGACATCTGTAAACAGCCAAATCTTACTGCAGAGGTTGAAAATACCTTGTTTGGGAAATATGAGGATTTGATTACCAAGGGCTATGATTTGTATGAGAAACAATATGTTTTCAATTCTGTTTACCCGACCTTTGTTGAACGAGTGCTCACCAACCGTTATACTTTGCAGGAAGAATTCGCGAAATCTTTTTTGGTGACGCAACATCTCACTGAGATTGAAAGCAATCCTCGGGAAGAGTTGCTGGATGAGATTCAGTCCTTCTTGAACAAGAAAGACAAGACTTCATTGGAACGTTATCTAGCTATGCGTGGAACTGCGGAGATGGTGGATTTCAACCGCTATATAGCCTACGTAAAGGGAGTCCTGCGACTCTCCGAAGGCAATCTCAAAGCCGCCAAACCGCTCTTTGACCAGCAGACCCGTCTCAAGGTTTCCAAGCGTATCTTCGGGCATAATATCCAGGTGTGGTACAGTGGTAAGGAAAGGAACATCATGCGTGCGGACTATCTCGATGAGTTCTCTTTCATTCACGACAATATGAACGAGGCCGAAGTGACGGATGTGTTGATGCGGCTCCAGGCTATAGGGGAGGAGAAGGATGGCGATCGCGCTGCCAAAGCCTATTACCTGATGGCCAACTTCTTCTATAATGTCAGTGTGACGGGCTATTATCGTCATTATCTGCGCTTTGATAACAACAACGGCTTTAGTTACAGCAAATTCAGCTTAGATGACGATACTTATCTGAATACCTTGTATCTGTCAGAGCAATATCTTGAGAAGGCCAAAAAGTATGCCAAAGACGATGAGCTGAAAGCCCATATCGTCTTTGCCCAAGCCAAGAACGCCCAGCAAGACTTAGAGCGTGAAGGCAATAGGTATTTGAAATCCGTCTCCGATCCTTTGTGGAACGAGTTTGAGCGTTACAAACAAACCGATTATTACACCACAGTCTATTCCAACTGTGTCTATTATAGCGATTATCGGAATTGATCTTACCTCACCCCCGACCCCTCTCCATAGTGGAGAGGGGAGGGTTCGTCCCTAATTCCCTTTCTACCAAGAGAAAACCCCTATCGTGGTAACCCCATTTTCAGTTTCCCGTTCTCCGTTTAACTGATTTCCAGCGTCTTCTTACAGATCTCGATTTCTTCGGGGTCTCCTGTATATTTCCCGAGGTCGTCGCTGAGCTTGACCACCTTCTTCCAAGTACGTTTCTCCGTGATCTTGGCGGCGGTGAGTTTCACCACGATGTTCATGGCCTTCACGTTGTCGATGTCGCAGGTGAGATGGGTGCCGATGCCGAACGAGTCCTGCATCCTTCCATTCACCGCCTCGTGAATAGCCAGCGCTTCATCGACGTTCAGACCGTTGCTGAAGATGATGGACTTTTGTGCGGGGTCGATGCCTAACTCCTTGTATTTGTTGATGATTTCCTCCAAAGCCTCGTAGTTGTCGCCGCTATCCACACGCAATCCGTCGAACAGCTTGGCGTGCAGCATGGTGAAGTTCTGGAAGAAGGCCTTGCGGGTGTAGGTGTCGTAGAGAAACACGCCCAAGCTGCCTGCATACACCTCCTGCCAGTAATCCATGGCGAGATAGTTCGCCTCGTTGTAGCCATAGAGCGAGCAGGTCTCGATGAACTGGTGACTCATGGTGCCGATAGGGGTGAGGTCGTATTTCATGGCCAACAGCACGTTGCTGGTACCCACGAAACAGGTCTTGGTGAATTGTTTCTGTGCCTCGATGAAGGAACGGATTACCAGGTCTTGATGTTCAAAGGAGAAACGGCGACGTGTTCCGAAATCGCTGAATTTCACGCCATTGCCAATCAACCTGATGCCTTTGTCGTACGATTTCTTGTATTCTTTTTCCGCATCGTAATGCTCAAACTCGCCTTTCAATTCATGGGAAAGCTCGGACACGGTAGCCAGAATGGGCATCTCCCAGAATACGGTGCGCCACAGCAGGCCTGTGACGATGATGTGAAGATGTCCTTCTTCGTCTTGGCTCACCTCGACCTCGGAGGGTCTCAGGTGGAAACCTTTCAGGAAGGTGAAGAACCACAGAGGGAAGTAATAGCATTTCCGTTTCATGAAACGTGTTTCTTCATCAGTGATGCGCAGGTCGGCGAGGCTGTCGAACTGTTCCCTTAGCTTCTCCGCGAAGCCTTTGGGATAGACGGTGTTGTTGCGATCTACAAAAGTGTATTGTCCCATGGCACGCGGGAACTTCTGTAGATATGCGTAGCAAACGCTGAATGTGTATAAATCGTTGTCTAACAGACTGTTGATAATCCTTCTCATGATGTGTGTTTTTTGTTTTTAACTTGATTTTGCTTGGAGGCTCCGAATGCGGTCGGAGATGTATTTGGTGGCGTTGGCGGTGTTTTCAAGCACTTGGATGAGGTCTTTGCGTTTGATGACTTCCACCAAGTTTAGGGGTTGGCTGAACAGGTCGGAGATGTAGTTTCCATAGATTTCGTCACATTCATGTTCGATGGTCTTCACCTCGTTGCACATCCGGGCGATCTCGCGTCCCTTGCCGCTATTGAGGTAGGGGAGTTCGGCGATGATTTGCTGAAGGCTTTGGCAAGCGAAGTAGATGTTGTCAGTCATGGAGATGACAGCGTTGTCGAATTCATGGAACTTTCTGGTGTATAGGATGTTGCCGCAGTCGTCGAGTCGGTCGAGCAGGTTGTCGATGCGTTCGGCGAGTTCATGGACATCGCTACGGTCGAAGGGGGTGAGCACAGCGCTTCCGAGCAAGGCATAGATGTGTTTCAGCACCTCGTCACCGTTGGTCTCGCAGCGTTTGATTTCTTTTTTCAGGGTTTCTGACTCGTTTTCGTTTTTAGCCCGGATCATCTTGCGCAAGGCGGTGGAGGCGGACACGAAGTGGTCGGCCTGCTGGCTGAACAACGGGTAGAAACGTTCTTCTTTGGGGACGAAATATTGGAAGAAAGAATTAAGGCTCATATCACAGCGGGAAACAGAGGTTTAACAAGAGGTTGAGCAGGCCGCTGATGACCAGTGGCACGGGGATGGTGAGGATCCACGACCACACGATGCGTTTGGCAGTGACCCATTTGACGGATTTCACCCCTTCGGTGAGTCCCACGCCGATGACGCCGCCCGTGATGGTATGGGTGGTGCTGACGGGGATGCCGAGGAACGAAGTGGCGATGAGGGTGGTGGCTCCGGCGAACTCGGCTGAGAAGCCGCGGATCGGGTTGATCTTAGAGAGGCCGCCGCCCATGGTCTTGATGACGCCCCAGCCTCCGATGAGGATGCCGAGCGACATGATGATGTAACATATAATAGCTAAGGTGTCGGGGATGTGGAATCCCTGGCTGTGGTCGTAGAACACCGAGATGAAGTCCTGCATGCCTTGTCCCACACCCGGGGTGTTGAACACGCTGGCCATCAGCACAGCGATGATACCCATGGTCTTAGGCGCGTCGTTAGAGCCATGGCCGATGCAGAACAGCGCGGTGGAGCAGTATTGCAAGCCCTTGAAGGCTTTCTCTACCTTCTTGCGGGCCTTGTTCTTGCAGATTTTTAGTAACAGACATTCCAGCAGGAAGCCGAGGAAGAGTCCGATTAAAGGCGATAACACGATGAACGCCAGCGTCAAGATGATGGGCTTGGCGTGCAGCACCTCGTTGCCGTTGACGAACCAGGCCGCGCCGATGATGCCGCCGATGAGGGCGTGCGAGGTGGAGATGGGCATGCCGCTCTTGGTGCAGATGGCCACCCAGATGGCCGCGCCGATGAGCGCCGAAAGGATGAGGTAAGGGTTGATTACCGACTGGTCGGCGAAGTTGGCCATGGTGTTACCCACCGCAAACTGCTGGTTGAGTACCACACGGATGATGATAAACGCGGTGAACTCCCAAAACGAGGCCCAGATGATGGCTTGGATGGGTGTCATCACCTTGGTGGCGATGATGGTCGATATCGAGTTGGCCGCGTCGTTCATGCCGTTGAGGAAGGTGAAGACGAAAGCCAGGAGGATCGAGAGGATGATGGCTATGGTAAGGAGGTTCATCACGATTGTTTTATGATCAGACATTTCACGGTGTCGGCCACGTCCTTGGCGCGGTCGGTGGTGTCTTCCACCACTTGCGAGATCTCTTTGTATTTCAGCAACTCGATCTCGTCTTTCTCGTTGCTGAACAGGTAGGAGATGTAGTCGCCATAGATGTCATCGACCACATGCTCGATATGGGTGATCTTCTGACACAGCTCGGTCACCTCTTGAAGCCTGCTGTTGAAGTCTTCGAGGTTGGTGAACAGCTCGATCATCAGGGAGGAGTCCTCCACGATGTTATCGACGATCTCCTTGATCTGCTTGTCGATGCGTTTGGGGTGGTACATCAGGATGGTCTTGGCCGAGTGGTTGATGAAGTCGAGGAAACGGTCGAGTGACATGGCGAGGTCGTTCATGTCCTCCCGTTCGAAAGGCGTGACGAAGGCGCTGTTGAGCTCCATATAAAAGTCACGTTGCAACTCGTCGCCCGTGGTCTCTTGTTTCTTGATCATGCGGGTGAGCAGTTTGCGCTCCTCGGGGTCTTCTGATTTCACTAATTCTTGAAGGTATTTGGCCGCGATCTGAGCAGTCTCGGCCTGCTTGATGTAAATAGGGAAGAAGTGCTTGTCGCGTGTTCCCTTGGTGAAAAGGTTGTTCAGTGCCATTGCTTCAATGGATATAATACGAGGCAAAGATAAATGATTTCCAAAGAATGAGCAAATAAAAATTAATTGGATATTTTTTAAATTTTTTAATTTTGCATTTTGACAGTAAAAGAAAGTGTAAACCATTTAAACTTACTACTATGAATCTAATAAATACTATTAAAACAAAGGCAATCTTAATTGCTTTATTAGTTCTTCAATTCACTGGATTAGGGATTATGAAGGCTTATGCCCAGCCCGAGGGGGCTATCAATGCCTTGTTCTCTGTCAACGCAAATGGCAAACGCGTGTATTTTTCTCAAGGTAACTTGCAGTATATAGGAAGTGCCGAAACTCCTTATTGGCGATTTGCTGACCATCAGTGGGATTATTTTGGATCGACCACGGGACAAAACAGTAGTAATCACTATGTAGATCGCGACCTATTCCCTTGGGGAACCAGCGGTTATAACCATGGCGCAGGTGAATACCAGCCTTGGTCTATCAGTACTACAGATCGTTATTTTTATGCGTATGGTTCATTTAGTAATAACTTGTACGACCAAACTGGTCAGGCTGATTGGGGTTACAACGCCATTTCCAATGGAGGAAATATGGAGGGTATGTGGCGTACTTTGACCATGGAAGAATGGGACTATGTCTTTAACACGAGATACACGTGGTCGGGTATTCGCTTTGCCAAGGCAAAGGTGAATGACATCAATGGGGTGATTCTGCTGCCTGACGATTGGAAGGAATTATATTATCCATTGAACAAACCAAATCAAAAAGCGGCAAGCCATACCAGTAATGTCATCACTGCCTCACAATGGGAAACCTTGGAGCAACATGGCGCAATTTTCCTGCCTGCTGCTGGCTATCGACATAATATTACGGTCTATGAAGCAGGTGAATACGGAGGCTATTGGTCATCCACACATTATGAAGGTGAGAATACGATGTATGATAATAGTGAAGACGCATACGACCTTTATTTTTATGGTACTTTGTTTGTGCCATCAAATGGAACGCGTCACTATGGCGAATCAGTTCGTCTCGTTGCTCAAGGGCCTGATGGTTTCTATAGTATAAATGCAACGCCCAATCCTGAGGATGGTGGAGTGGTGGACGGCACAGGTGATAATTATCCGTTGGGATCCGAATGTGTCCTTACTGCGACTCCCAATGAGGGATTTGCTTTCGAAAGTTGGACTGAAAACGGCGAGGTGGTGTCTACGGATTCAATTTATTCTTTCATCGTAGAGGGTGATCGAGATCTAGTGGCTAATTTCACAAGCACTGAACCTCCACTCATAGGCGTGGTCATCACCCTTAGGCCGGGATGGAACTGGATTAGTTATCTGCTTGAGACTGAGACAACGCTTGAGCAAGCCTTGATCAACCTCACTCCTACTGAAGGTGACATGATAAAGAGCCAGACGGAGAATTCTACTTTCACCGACGGACAATGGAGGGGTGCACTCATCAAGATGATCCCGGGCGAGGGATATATCTATCTGCGTCAAGGCGGAATTACTAGGTTTACCTATCCTCAAGACCAAGGAAGTAGGTGAATAAAACCATGCTGAATCCATCTTTGTCAAAATAGAACCACCAGCAATAATATGGCATGTTTTTTTCGTAACAAAGTGAACCTGGAAACACGCTGGCTTTTCATGTTTTTTACTATCTTTGCCCTCTTGATTCGCTGAGAATCATCTAATCATGATGCTATGAAAAGACTACTTATCCTATTCATCACTTGCTTCTTTTTGGCCGATGTTCACGCGGCCTATCTGAAAAACGTTCCTATGACGGTGACCCAGCCTGACGGCACTGTATTGCAGTGCTTCGCCTCGGGTGACGAGTTTTTCAACTACCTTCACGACGAGAAAGGTTATACCATCATGCGACATCCCCAAACAGGGTATTATGTCTATGCCGAAAAACGTGATGGTAAGTTGGTGGCGACCAACCTTGTAGCAGGCAGGCATGACCCGGCAACCAAAGGCCTTCAACCCTACGCCCTCATCTCTCCCGATGAATGGATGGCGCGCAGAAAAGCTTGGAAAGAACCTGAAAAACAACGCCAACACCGCGACTATATCCCTAACCATGGCACTCTCAATAATCTGGTGATCTTCATCCGCTTCTCCGACGATGAGCCTCTCACCAACTCCTATTCGGCCATCGACAATATGTTCAACGATGTGTCGGATGGTGCCATCTCCATGCGTTCCTACTTCAGAGCGGCTTCCTACGGCGCCATTGAGATTCCTACCACCTTTTATCCAGGACACAACGGTGAGGACATTATCTCTTACCAAGACACCTATCCCCGCAGCTATTTCGAGCCCTACGACGAGTATTCCAATCCGAATGGTTATCAAGATTCCAATAGGGCGGAACGCGAGTTTTCTTTGCTGGAAAGAGCGGTGCGGTATGTCAATGCCAATTATCCGATACCCTCTGACTTGAACATCGATTATGACGAGGACGGCTATGTCGATAACATCTGTTTCATCGTGAAAGGCACCGTGGGTGAATGGAACTCCCTGCTCTGGCCTCATAAATGGGCGCTCTACGACAGGACGGTGCTTATCAACGGAAAACAAGTGTGGACCTTCAACTTCCAGCTCGCCGACGCAAGCGGCTATTTCAACACCTCCACGATGTGCCACGAGATGAACCACTCGCTGAGTGCCCCCGACTTGTATCATTATTCTTACTCGGGTCCCACCGCCGTCGGCATCTGGGACCTCATGGAGAACAACGCCACACCACCCCAGCATTGCGGGGCCTATATGAAGATGAAATACGGACACTGGATTGACGAGATCCCTGAGATTACCGAGCCGGGTGTCTATACCTTGAACCCCATCAGTTCTGCTTCTCCTGACAATGTGGCTTATAAAATCGCCACAGCTGACCCCGACCAGTTTTATGTGCTGGAATATAGGGACAACACCTCGCTCTTTGAAACAGCTTTGCCGGGTTCCGGACTCCTTATCTATCGTATCGACACTCGTTTCTCTGGTAATGCCGATTATAATCCGAGCATCGGCTATTTTGATGAGGTCTATGTCTTCAGACCTGATGGGTCAGTCTCTCAAAATGGCAACCTGAATGACGCTTATTTCAGTTCGGATGTCGGAAGAACAGACTTCAATTTCTCCACGGAAGCCTACCCGTTTCTCACTGATGGTACCCCTGACTATGATTTCGCCATTTACGACATCACCAGCGCGGGAAACACCATCTCCTTCAGGTATGGCGCTTCGGGTGATTGCGAGGCCCCAACCAATCTTGTGGCGACATTAGAAGGCGATAATGTCCTTTTGTCATGGGATGCGGCTGCCAATGCGGAATCGTATAACATCTACAAAGATGGACATCAAATTGACAACACCACAGAGACTTCCTATATCGACAGTGGCCTTCCATACGGACGATATACCTATTTTTTGAAAAGTGTTGACGCTAACGGACTTTTTTCATCAACATCAGAATCCGTTATAGTGACTTACTTGCCCGAGGGTGCTGTCATCATCGGTGACGGCGGGTCTGCATCCAGCGACTATCTTCCGAGTTACTCGTATTACAACTATTCCCTTACCCAACAGATTTATACACCCGATGAGATTGGCCCCGCAGGCATCATCACCAGCATGGCTTTTTATAATGAAGGTGCCAAGAAAACCCGTACCTATGACTTCTACCTGAATCATACGGGGAGAAGTGACTTCACAGGCAACTCCGATTGGGAACCAGTGTCCCCAAGCGACAAGGTGTTTAGCGGAACCGTGAATATGACGGGGGGCTTGTGGACTGTCATTGAATTTGACACGCCGTTTGTTTATGACGGCATCTCCAACCTGGTCCTCACCACCGATGATAACACAGGTTCATGGTCTAATTCCCCTCATTTGAGCTGCCGCGTGTTTAATGCTCCAAGCCAGACGCTGCGTATCTATAGCGACGGTGTTGACTACGACCCGTTCAATCCGAAAAACTATGAAGGTGCCGTGATGATGGAGAAGAACCAGCTCCTTCTGCAAGTGGACCACTGTGCCCAGGATCCCGAGAGTGTCCACGTCACCAATCCTGGTCCCGACGAGGTGACCGTCAGCTGGACTTCCGACAACGACTGGTTTGAGTTAAGGTATTATGAGAATACCAGCACCCAAGGTTTTGAGAACGGCATCCCCGAAGGATGGATTACCATCGATGCAGATGGTGACGGGTACAACTGGGGTATGATGAATACGATGTATAATAACGCTACTGGGCATGAGTCCTCAAACTGTGTCGCATCTCAGAGTTACACGAACGTTGGACTGCATCCGGATAATTATCTGGTGATGCCGCTCGTTGAGCTTGGCGACGTGTTTTCATTCTGGGCTTGCGCCTATAATTACGCATACGCTGCTGAACATTTCGGCGTGGCGGTCTCCACGGGTGGCCAGACCAATGCTGCTGATTTTGTGACCGTTAAGGAATGGACGATGACCGCCAAAGACCGCGCCTTAGGTGCTTGGTATGAGTACAGCGTTGACTTGAGCGATTATGCGGGCCAAACAGGCTATATCGCCATCCGACATTTCAACTGTTATGACCAATATGCCCTCCTTGTGGATGATGTTCATTATGGTATGTCGGAGAATGCGGTGGTCATTACGGATATCAATGACACCTCTTATCTCTTAAACGGTCTTGAACCCGCCAAGGAGTATTATGTGGAGGTGCGTTCCAGCTGTGGCGACGGGATTAACTTTAGCAACTGGGTGGGGACTTCTTTCATCAACACCTATTACTCAGTGACCGTATCGGCTGATCCTGAAGAAGGTGGAAACGTCACGGGTTCAGGGGTTTACTTCAAAAATGAACAAGTTGCGCTGAGTGCTGAACCCGCCGAGGGTTACACGTTCCTGTACTGGACCAAGGACGGAGAATATGTCAGCGCTTTGTCGCCTTACTCTTTCATATCGAACGAAAACGTTGAGTATGTGGCTCATTTTGAGCCTATTGATGGACGTTACATCGGCGATGGTTCCGCTAACCTTACCAATGAATGGGTGCCGAGCTACAGCTATTACAAATATTCCTTGACGCAGCAGATTTACACAGCGGATGAGATAGGCGAGGAGGGCTCAATCAGCAGCCTCTCGTTTTTCAATGGAGGAGAGACTAAGACGAGGAACTTCGACATCTATCTGGTGCCAACTAGTAAGATGCGTTTTGAAAACAATCAGGACTGGATCAGTACCACAGATGACGACCGCGTGTTCAGTGGAGAGGTGTCGTTGACAAAGGGTGCTTGGACGGAGATAGTGTTCGACACGCCGTTCGACTACGACGGGGTTTCAAACCTCGCGCTCATCGTGGATGATAATACGGGTAATTGGAGTAACGCTCCGCATTTGTCATGCCGTGTGTTCAACACGAATGGCACCCAAGCCCTCCGTGTCTATAGCGACAATGATGACTTCGACCCCTTGAATCCCGTTAATCAAACAGGCACCTTGCTGACTGTGAAGAACCAGATCATCCTGCATCAGTCAGGGCATGTGGCGCATCTTGTCCCGGGGTGGAATTGGTATTCCAGCTACATGGAATACCACGATGGAAGCCTTGAAGCCATCGAGAACTGCATCGCGGCCACCTCATCCACGGCCATGATCAAATCGCAGGGTGGCGGTTTCGCCAATCTGAACAATCACATCTGGACGGGAGTGTTACGCGACCTTTCTAACAAGCAGATGTATCTGATTATGGTAGGAGAGGATGCGGATGTGACCCTGCAGGGAGGGAAAGTGAATCCTGCCAACTGTCCCATCACCCTGTTTAGCGGTTGGAATTGGATTAGCTGCTTGCTTGACAAAGAGACTCCGATAGCGGACGCCTTGGTGAATCTGACACCTGTCAACGGCGACATGATCAAAGGCCAGGAATCGAACAGCACCTTTTTGGATGGCCAGTGGAGAGGCACCTTGCAATCCCTCAAACCCGGCCAGGGATATATCTATCTCCGTAACGGCAGCACCGTCACGTTTACCTATCCTTCCACCGTTACTCCACAAAGGTGAAACAGCACTCGCGCGCCCACGTTGCCATCCCAGTCGCCGCCGTCGGGGGAGGGAGAGACCTCGCAAAGGTCGAAACCGATGATTTCCTTGCCTGACTCACGGATGCGGTTCAACAAGTACATCAGCTCTTCGTATTCCATGCCTCCTGGCACAGGTGTGCCTGTGTTAGGACAGAGCTTCGGATCCAACGCGTCGATGTCGATGGAGAGATACACTTTTTCGGGCAATGTCTCCACCATCTCGTCCACGATGGCTTTCCAGGTGCATCCCTCATACATGCGGCGACGGCAGTCACGGTCGAAAAACACCTTGATGCGGTCGGGTTGGCTTTCCGCCAAGGCTTTCTCCTGATGGCAGTAGTCGCGGATGCCTACCTGCACCAGCTTCTTCACGTTGGGGAACTGCAAGGTGTTATAGAAGATGGAGGCGTGCGAGTATTTGAATCCCTCGAAGGCCTCGCGCAGGTCGCAGTGGGCGTCGGCGTGAAGGATGCCATATTCCACACCTTTATTATTGAGATATTGATGATAGGCGAGGGGGCAACTGTGGTCACCGCCTAACAAGCCTACGTGTTTGCCCTGTTCCCTCCAGTAGGCGATGCGGCTCCGCAGCCACTCGTTCTTCCGCTCTGTGGCTGCCTCAATGCGGGCATATAACTCGGCATAATGCTCCGGCGCTTCATCAATGGTGCCCTCATACAGGGCGTTGATGATCTCTTCGCTCAAAGGTGCCATCTCGTCGTGAAGCTCACGCAACGCCTTGGGGAACTCGTCCATCCAGATGCCCTTTTTCCACAAGTCGGGATAGTCGTGGTGGCATAGGTCAACTTGCAAAGAGGCCTCCATCACTGCCGAAGGTCCGTCAACCGTGCCGCGGTTGTAACTGGTGGTCAATTCCCATTCCACTGGGATGATGATGATCTGCGCTTCCTCCGCCGTGCAGGGAAGTCCGTAAATGCCGGAGTCCGCAACCGCGGCGGCATTGGGGTCAAAGGTGTTTTCCATATTCATGCGTTTTTGTTGATGGGACAAAATTACAAAAACTATGTTCGCCTCCCACAAATTCCACAAAAATCCACAAATGATGATTTTTGTGGAATGCTTTCCACAAAATTCCACACTCTCTTATAAATGACTCTTTTTATAAAATATTGAATATCAATATAATAATAAAATTTCTTTGATTGGCATGGAATTGGCTTAATGGGGCGGCGTAAAAATTCGCATCATGAAAAAGGTAACAATAATCGTTGGTTTAATGGCTCTTGTGCTGGCTCTCGGCTCCTGTGTGGAGAGCTCCAAGAAGTATAAGGCTCTGGCGGCGGAAAGAGACTCACTGCAAGTGGTAGCCTCCAATGCCACCACCGATTTTGAATCGTCGTTGCGTACCATCAATGAAATCGAGATGGCGTTGCAGACCGTTCGCGAAGCGGAAAACATCATCATCATGGAAAACCAAGAGGGTAACACCAACTATGCGGTTTCCCAGATCGAAGCTATCGACCGTACCATTCAGCAAAACAAGGCAAAGATTGCCCAACTTGAGAAACAATTGGCTGATGCTGGCTCCAAGTCAAAACAACTGAACAACACCATCAACCGCCTCAAAAAAGAACTGGAAGACAAGGACACCTATCTGAATAACCTTCGCGAAGAGTTGAACATCAGCAAGGCTCAAGTGGCTCAGCTGACCAACCAAGTGGAGGACCTTAACAAAAACGTCGAGGACCTGACGGAGAATGTGGATAACCTCAACGCCCAAAGCGCGGAACAACAAGCTACCATCCGTCTTCAAGAAACCATGATGAACACCGTGTATTATTTCGTGGCTACCATGGAGGTCTTGAAAGAGAATGACCTGGTGACCGGTGGAGGCCTCTTCAAAAAGAGCAGCGTCAACACCGACATCAACAAAAACCTCTTCCATGCCGCCGATAAGCGTGAGTTGAAGGTCATCCCTCTGAACACTAAAAAAGCAACAATATTGACCAATCATCCTGAAAGCAGTTATCAAATCAACAAGGGCGACGATGAAATGCTCTCTCTCGAAATCGTCAACCAAGATGCTTTCTGGAATATATCTAATTATTTGATTATCTCCATCAAATAAAATTCTGCTCGTTTTCAATTTTTACGAATGCCTTGCTTCTCCCCGTTGCAAGGCTTCTTTTTTTATATCGTTTTATTTTTATATCTTTGCAGCAGAATTTGCTGTCATGAAACATACCATCTTAATCGTTGAGGATGATGCCTCCTTCGGAGTGATGCTTCAAACCTGGTTGAAGAAAAACAATTATGACGTGGTCCTGGCCACCCATTATGTCCAGGCAAAGCGTGAGATCTCTTCAAAGTCGTTTGACCTGATTCTTACCGACTTGCGTCTGCCCGACGGGGACGGCATCATGCTGATGGCCTGGGTGCGTGAACAGCTGAAGAGCCGTGTGCCTTTCATCGTGATGACAGGGTATGCGGAGGTGCAGACTGCCGTGTCAGCCATGAAGTTAGGGGCTTTCGACTACCTGAAGAAGCCTATCAACCCCAGCGTGCTTGAAGAGAAAATCATGTCTGCCCTCGAGTCTGAACAGGAGTCGGAGGAGCTCTTCCGACCCAAGAAGGTGATGGTGAAAGGCAGCAGCGACGCCATCCAGCGTCTCTACAAACATGTGGAGCTCGTGGCTCCTACCAAGTTCTCGGTGCTGATCCTGGGTGAGAGCGGTACCGGCAAAGAGTATATCGCCGAGATGATTCATGAGGCCAGCCCTCGCCGTGACAAACCTTTTATCGCCGTGGATTGTGGAAGCCTCTCCAAAGAGCTGGCTCCCAGTGAGTTGTTTGGCCATCTCAAAGGCTCGTTTACCTCGGCCATCGCCGACAAGAAAGGGGTCTTCGAACAAGCTAAGGGTGGGACCGTGTTCCTCGATGAGGTGGGTAACCTGCCCTACGAGGTGCAGATGCAGCTGCTGCGCTCCCTTCAGGAACAAAAGGTTCGCCCCGTGGGCTCTGCCATTGACATCCCAGTGGATGTGCGTATCGTGGCAGCCACCAACGAGAATATTGAGAAAGCCATCGAACAAGGGAAGTTCCGACAAGACCTGTATCACCGTATCAATGAGTTCACCCTGCAAGTGCCGCCACTGCGTGAAAGGTTAGAGGACTTGGAGGAATTTGCGGCGTTTTTCCTTTCACAGGCCAACGAGGAGCTGGGCAAGGAAATCAAAGGCATCTCACCCAAAGCCGTTGCCGCCATGAAACAGATGACTTGGAATGGCAACCTCCGTGAGTTGCGTAACGTGATTCGTCGTTGTGTGCTCTTTGCCGAAGGTGACTACATCGAAGTGGAAGACCTGCCCGTGTATTTCGACACGCCCGTCTCCACCAAGACACCTACTAATGAGGACTATGCCTTGCGCCCCGGCAATGAGCGTGAGCAAATCGAGGCAGCCCTGGTCAAAGCCCGAGGCAACAAAACCGTCGCCGCCCGCCTTTTGCAAGTGGATCGTAAGACTTTATACAATAAGATGCACCAATTGGGGCTGCTTCCAAATTAAGAAGAAAGAAGTAGGCTGTTTTTGTGTGGACTATCCAAATACTCCTCAATCCTATATGATCTCATATTTCTCCGCAAGCATCTCCAGCAGCTGGTCTGCCAAGCTCATGAAATGTGTGGCGTCATCCTTCCATTTCTTGTAATGCTTGGCGTCTTTCTTGTTGCTGCGCAATGAGTTCATCTTTGAGAGGAATGGAATCGCTTGTTCTTGTTGCAGTTGGATGAACATAGGAAGCATCTTATGGCAAAGGGCTTGGGCAGTGGCGAAGTCGTCAGTGTCCACCGCTTCGTTCAAGGCCACTAGGTTGTCGGCTGTGGAATTCGCGAAGACCGTCAAGATGCCTCGGACGGCATCCTCGTCATTACCCATCATGGAAACCAGTTCTGGGAAGTCAGTGAAACAACATGGTTCTGCCTTGTCATGCTGTGCGTTGTCTTGGGCAGCGGTGTCTTCATGGCTGTGTCGCCCGAACAAGCTCTCCAAGGCCTTCAGGTTGAAGGGCTTCTGAAGGAATCCGTCGAATCCTTCTTTCTTGGCGATTTCCATGGTATAGTCCATGCGTGCGGTCATCAGATAGACGGGTTTACTTCGGTCGGCTTTCTTGAACAGCTTAAGGATGTCGTTTCCGGTCAAGGCTCCCATCTCGCGGTCGGTGAGGATGTAGTCGTAAGCCTCCACCTGTTTCAGTGCCTCGTCGAGGTCGTTTTTCGAGCGGCAGATAAACACGTCGTGTCCCAGCTTGCCAATCATGTTGCTGGTGACATTGAGCAGGGTGTCGTCGTCGTCGATAACCAAGATATGCCGTTGAGGGACAGATGGCACCTCGTTGGTTTCCAATGGGATGGCCTCGTCGGCGGTTGTCTCGGCGGGTCTTTTCTGGGTGTCGTCATCAATCACCTCGACCGGCGTGGGGATGCGTACGGTGAAGAGACTGCCTTTCCCCAGTGCGGATGACACCTCGATGGTGCCGTTCATCAAATCCACCAAACCCTTGACGACAGAAAGCCCATAGCCGCTGCCTTCGGAGAGCTTGCTGCCACTCTCGGTCCTGACAAAGGGTTTGAAGATCTCCTCTTGTTTGTCCTCGGGGATGCCGATGCCGGTGTCTTCCACCCTGAAAACCAGGCATCCGTTCTCCAGGCTACTCTGGAATCCGATATGGCCTTCGATGGTGTATTTGATGGCGTTGGAAATCAGGTTGATGATGATTTGCTTGATTTTCAAGGGGTCGGCGTTGGCATAGAGGTTGGTGCGAAGCTCGTTTTTGAAATGGAAGTCGAGACTCTTCTTCCGGGCGATGGGCTCGAACATCGAGGCCGCCTCTTCGCATAAGGCACTGACGTTGAAGTCTATGTTCTCGACCTGTAACATGCCTTGCTCCAGACTGGAGAACTCCAGCAGGTTACTCAGCAGACTCAGGATGTGGTCGGCGGATTGCTGGATGGAGTGGACTTCCTTCTCGTTGCCTGTGTTGTCCATCAGCTCCAAGTTACCCATGATCGACGACAAAGGGGTCTTGATGTCGTGTGACACCGAAAGCAGCATCTTGTGCCTCGTCTCCATGATCTCCTCGGTCTTTCGTTTGGCTTCCTCAGCGATTTTTTGGGCTTTCTCGGCGGCTTGCCTTGCTCTGAAACCTTTACTTACATCACTGAGAATCAATATGATAAAGATAACAATCAACACCAACACTGTTGCGGCAATGATGGTGGAGGAACGTGAGTTTTCCTTGATGAGACTCTCGCTGTTTTCAATTTCAATGATGGAGCTGTCGAGAATCTCCTTGTTAAGGGCCAGCAGAAGCTCGGCAATCTCCTCGGAGAGATGGTTGTCGTCGGTGATGAGTTCCGCCGTTTTCTTCTCGTATTCCTTGATGCGTTGTTTGTATTCGATACGCGCTTTTTCCGAGAGCTGTTTCAGGTCCTCGAGGATGTTGATGGAGTCGTTTTCCACCATTAGGGTGGTGTCAACGGTATGGTTGCTCACCTGCACAATGCTGTCGGCTTCTGAAGGGTTGAACACCTCGCCGATGCGTCTCCAAAGGCTTTTTTTCTCTTGGTTGTGGATGATGGTGTCGCTTTTTGTGATGCTCGTGATGGTGGTTAAGCTGCCTTGTTTTGGGGTGTAGGATTGCAGCTTGGCATCGATCTCGGCAAATGGGTCGAAATAGGAGAACTGACGGGAGAGGACATAGCTGATCTGGCCTTTCCTTAAAATCAAACGCTCCACTTCCTGGATCCTGTGCTTGTTTTCTTTGGAGGGCAGCATCAACATCAAGGAGTCGGCGCATTGGCTGATCTCATTGTTGATTTGCCCGAAACGTTTCAAGTGCTTCGAGTTGTCGGTGAACGCGAAGAGGTTGGCTTCCGACTGTGCCTCATGCACAAGCTGGGTGAACCGGTTGGTGAGGTCCAAGGCCCTGTTCTGTACGCTCACGTTGACCTTCTGGTTCTGGATGGACCCTTGTATCTTGTAAATATAATAGAACATGGCACCGCATAACACGATGACAAAAAGGTAGGTGACCACCACTTTCCAGCTCGTTCTTCGCTCAAATATTTTTTTCATTGTTGCAAAAGTACTATTAAATCTGAAAAAAATGTATTTTTGCAAAAAAATTCTACAAAATGAAACGATTTTTTCTCTGGATCGTCCTCATCGCCCTCTTTCTTTATGGAGTGAGCAGGTTGTTTAACACGTCACAGGATGTCGCGGAATCTCCTGTTGAAGAAGGGAAGGATGGCATTGTGGCTGTGCTGTCAGTCAATGACATGCACTCAGCCGTTGACCTGATGCCTCAGTTTGCGGCTTTGGCCGACAGCTTGCGTGGGGTCTATCCCGACTTGCTCGTGTTCTCAGCGGGCGACAACAGGACGGGCAACCCCATCAACGACCAGTATGATCCGGTGAGCTATCCCATGATCGCATTAATGAATAAGGTGGGATTCGACCTCTGCACCGTGGGCAACCATGAGTTTGATGGGGGGATCCCAGCCTTGCAGCGGAATATCGAAGACGCGCGTTTCCCATATCTTTGCGCGAACATCATGGTGCCAGAGACGGTGAGACTCGACGTGAAGCCTTTCGAGATCCTCACTTGTCAAGGCCTGAAAGTCGCTGTGGTGGGTGTGGTGGAAGTGCGTGCCAATGGCATCCCGGGGGCGCATCCCATGCTTTTCGACCAGGTGAGCTTTAAACGTGCCGAGGAAGTCATCCCTAACTATCTGTATCTCAAAGACCAAAGTGATGTGTTTATCTTGCTTTCCCATCTGGGGTATGAGGAGGATATCGAAGTCGCGCAGCAGTTTCCGTCCTTCGATGCGATTATCGGTGGCCATAGCCATACCTTGGTGGAATATCCTCAGAAACACAACGGGGTGATGGTCACACAGGCGGGATCTAGCTTGAAAAACGCCACGCTGACCCTCTTCACGGTGAAGCATGGACAGATGGTTGACGTGGAGGCTAAGACCTTGGATGTCAAAAACTTCAGGAAGAAAAACCCCGAGGTGAAAGCCATGCTCGATGAGTTCAATAACGATGCGAATTTCAACGAAGCTTTGGCCACGGCGGTCACACCCTTCCAAAACCGTGAGGAGCTGGGTTGCATGGTTACCGATGCGATTTGCGAGGCCACCAAGGCTGACTTCGCCTTCGTCAATACGGGTGGATTGCGGGCTGACCGGCTTAAGAAAGGCCCCATCACGGTCAAAGATGTCTATAGCGTCGATCCTTTTAACAATGAGATTGTGGTCTATACCATGAAGGGAAAGCAGGTCGAGCGTTTCATCATGGAGAGTTATAAAAAGAACGGACGTTATCCCTCGTATGTTTCAGGGATGCGTTATACGGTGAACGCCGCTGCTGATGGCTATCCTAAATCAGTGAGTATCACCTTGGACCGTGGTAGATTCTCACCCGATGCCACCTATACCGTCGCCATGAACAGCTTCATGGCTTCAACCGTGCGGTTCGAGAGCCTCGATGAGGGCGAGAGCCAGTTCATGACTTCTGAGGAGATGGTGATCCAGTTTCTGAAGAAACGGAAAACGGTCTCCTATCAAGGGGTTAGCCGCGTGCAGTGACATATTCTAGTTTTTTGAAAGATAGTTCGCGCAAAAACACTATTTTTGCACCTCAAAATTCAATTCAAATGAAAAAAATGCTGGTTTTTGCCTGCCTTCTGCTGACGATGGTGGGCTGTGGAAAGAAACAGGTGCAGCTCATCGATGCTGCCAATTTTAACAAGGAAGTGGATGGAAAACAGGTGTCGCTCTATACCCTGAAAAACGGCGATGTCACCATGCAGGTCACTAACTACGGCGGTCGTGTGGTAGCATTGTGGACCCCTGACAAACGGGGTAGTTACGAGGATATCACCTTGGGTTACGACCATATCGACAAATACCTCGACAATCCAGGGGAACGTTACCTCGGCGCCGTGGTGGGCCGTTGTGCCAACCGTATCGCTCATGCCTCTTTTGCCCTTAACGACACGGTCTATTCTTTAGTGAAGAATGATGGCGACAACACCTTGCATGGAGGCACTTTGGGTACCGACCGTGTGGTGTGGGATGTGATGTCGGCCAACGACAGCTGTATGGTGATGCACGTGTTGCTCCCCGATGGTCAGGACGGATTTCCCGGAAACCTCGATATCACCATGACATATACCCTGACTGGCCAGAATGAGTTCCGTATCGACTATAAAGCCACTACCGACAAACCCACGCTGTGCAACCTCTCCAACCATACTTTCTTTAACTTGAGAGGGGAAGGCTACGACATCTTGAGTCATCAGCTGCAAATCAACTCAAAGTGGGCCCTTTCGGTGGACTCCACGCTGATTCCTGACGGTAAGTTCATCTCCGTCAAGAAGACGCCTTTCGACTTCCTGAAGATGCATGCCATCGGCGATAGCATCCAGTCGAACGACATCCAGATCGCCTACGGCCATGGATACGACCACAACTGGATTATCAGCCGTCAGAACACCAACAATGTGGAATATGCCGCCACCTTGTTCGAGCCTAAGAGCCGCCGTCAAGTGGAGGTCTTTACCGACCAAATGGGACTACAGTTTTATAGTGGAAACTTCTTCGATGGAAAAGTCAGTGGGAAATATGGAAAGCACCTCTATCGTGGCGCTGTCGCTTTGGAGACGCAGAACTTCCCGGATGCCATCAACCAAGAGAACTTCGCCATGAAACCTGTGCTGAATCCTGGCCAGACCTATAAGCATACTTGCGTCTATAAATTCAGCGTCGCTCCCCGTAAGTGATGAATTACCTCAGCGTTGACGGCATCTCCAAATCCTACGGCATCAAGACTTTGTTCTCCGATGTCACCTTCGGCATCGAGAAGGGTGACAAGACCGCGCTGATTGCCTCCAATGGCTCAGGCAAATCGACGATGCTTAAGATCATCGTGGGCAAGGAGTCGATGGACACGGGCACCGTGACCTTTGCCAACGATATCCGGGTGGGGTATCTTGAGCAGTTGCCTCATTATGACCCAGATCTCACCATCCAGGATGTCGTCGCCGCAGGTCATGTGGAGCTGATGCGTGTGGTGGGCCGTTACGAGAAAGCCCTTCGTGAACATACCGACGAGACCAACAAAGCCACCAAAAGCGCCTTGGAGCTTGCCATCTCCGAGATGGATGCCATGGAGGCTTGGTCGTATGAACAGCGGCTCACCCAGATGCTCACCCGTTTCGAGTTGACTGACCTTCAACAGCGTATCGGCAACCTCTCTGGTGGCCAGGTGAAACGCCTCGCCCTCGCCATGGTGTTGCTCGACGACCCCGACCTGCTCATCCTCGACGAGCCTACCAACCACCTCGACGTGGAGATGGTGGAATGGCTGGAGAAATACCTCTCCCAGTCGAGCGTCACCCTCCTCATGGTGACGCACGACCGTTATTTCCTCGACCGTGTGTGCAACAAGATTTTTGAGTTGTATCAAAGCGTGATGTACACCCATTATGGCAACTTCGACTATTATGTGAGGAAGAGCCGCGAAAGGGAAGAGGTGAAACGCGCCACGGCGGAAAAAGCGGCCACCCAGCTGCGTCGTGAATTGGAGTGGATCCGCGCCACCCCGCAAGCCCGTACCGGTAAGTCGAAGAGCCGTATCGACGCCTTTTATGAGCTGAAAGACAAGGCGAGATACCAGGAACAAGAGGAGTCGCTCCAGTTTGGACTTCAAGCGCAACGCCTTGGGGGTAAGATTCTTGAGATGTACAACGTCACCAAACAATACGGCGACACCACCGTGCTGAAGGACTTCGGCTACGTCTTCAAACGCGGCGAACGCATCGGGCTGATTGGAAAGAACGGGGTGGGGAAGTCCTCCTTCCTTAACTTGATTACACGGAGCATCGCGCCCGACCACGGCAAGATCATCGTGGGTGATACAGTCACTTACGGCTACTACCGTCAGGAAGGCATCAAGTTTGACGAGGACAAGACCGTCATCGACGCCATCCGCGATATCGCCGAGGTGCTCGACTATGGCAAGGACCAGCTGTACACCGCCGACCAGCTGTTGGCCCATTTCATGTTCCCGCACAAGATGCAACGGCAGCCTATCTCACTGCTCTCAGGCGGTGAGAAACGCAGGCTTTATCTGCTGACTGTGCTGGTCTCTAACCCCAATTTCCTCATCCTCGACGAGCCCACCAACGACCTTGACCTGCTTACGCTACAGAAGCTGGAAGACTTCCTCAAATCTTACAAAGGCTGCCTCCTCGTAGTCTCGCACGACCGTTATTTCATGGATGAGGTGGTGGACCAGCTCTTTGTGTTTCAAGGGGATGGCAAGGTGAAGGGGTTCATGGGAAACTATTCGCAGTATAAAGACTACCTTGACCAAAAAGAAGCTGAGCAACGGCTGGTTCAGCAGGCCCAGAAGTCGGTTGCCAAAGAGGAAGAGCCGAAACGCGTCCGCGAGAAGACCAAACGCTCCTTTAAAGAAGAACGCGAATATGCCCAGCTGACCGCCGACATCGAAGCGCTCGAGAAAGAAAAAGCCACCCTCAGCGAAACCATGAACACCGAAACCGACTATCAAAAACTACAGCAGATGGGGAACCGGATTCAAGAAATCAATGATTTGTTGGATGAGAAGGAACTGCGTTGGCTGGAATTGGATGAGTGGTCGTAATTAAAAGGATCATTTGTTAAAGGTGGTATTGGAATCTCAACGCGAGATTCCGTTGAATGTCGGACCGGAGCGACAATGGCCCTGGCTATAGGGACAGCCACGACGGATTCCGCCTCTGCCTTCCCCAGTAAATCTCTCTTGAGAAACCTTAAGCGGGCGTTGGGACGGCATGGTTTCGGCTGGCGGCCCAGTGGAATGTTATGGGCTGTGTGGAAACACTATCGAAACGAACTATTTCCCTCCTAAACCATCCAATCTTATTGTTAAAATCCATTTGATGTCAGTAAAATAGTGCTATCTTTGCACCTCATTTCATATAGAAATCGTCTCATGGGTAATCATTCTTTTCGGATTTTATTTATCTTATTGATAACTAATTTGTTATGTTATAACGCCAAGGCCCAGGAACCTGTTCGGATTTCATTGGACCAAGCCATAGAAATCGCCTTGTCAGAAAGCAACACCGTTAAAATCGCCGACATGACCGTCGAGAAAAGCGGCTATGCCAAAAAAGGTAGCTATGCCTCGCTCTACCCGAATGTCAATGTGACCAGCTCATACCAACGTACCCTGCTGAAACAGGTCATGGTGATGGATATGGGAGGACAGCCTATGGAAATCAAAGTCGGTCGCGACAACAATATCAGCGCCTCAGCAAGCGCCAGCATGCCGCTAATCAATGCCTCGCTGTGGGAAAGCCTGAAACTGTCAGCCCTCGACGTGGAACTTGCCGTCGAACAAGCCCGCTCCTCACGAGTGTCTCTGATTTCACAAGTGAAACAAGCCTTCTATGGCGTGCTGCTGGCTAAAGAATCACTCGCCGTGATGACCCAGGTCTATGAAAACGCCCAAGCCAACTACGAGAAGACTGAACAACGCTTTACGGTGGGTAAAGCCTCCGAACTGGAGAAACTACGCGCCCAAGTCAACGTGATGAACGCTGAACCGAATGTGTCAAGCGCTGAGAACGCCGTGCTGCTCGCCACCTGGCAGCTGAAAGCCGTCATGGGTCTCGACTTGCAAAACGATATCGATGTGGTGGGTGACCTGAAAGACTATGTCAACGAACTGTTGACACCCTACGTCAGAGAAGACAACATCGAAAACAATAGCTCCTTGCTCCAGTTCGACATCCAGGACAAGATGCTGCAATCCACCCTGCGGATGCAAAAGAAACAATACCTTCCGACGTTGGCCGCAAACATCAACTACAACTACAGCGCAATGGGTGATGACGAACTGCGCTGGTTCCCTTCCTCAACGGCTGCGGTGAGCCTTAACATCCCGGTTTTCGATGGGTTCCAAAAAAGGTTCAACATCAAACAAAGCAAAATCAACCGCGACATGCTGGCTATCCAACGTCAAGACACTGAACGCCAGATCCGTATCGCTATTCGTAACTATAACGACAAAATCGCCCTCTGCGTGAAGAACTATCTCGCCGCTAACTCCACCGTCGAAATAGCAAGGAAAAGCTATGAGATCTCCGAGAAGATGTATGAAGTGGGCAAGGCTACCCTCGTGGAACTTAACGATGCACAGCTCGCTCTACAACAGGCACAGCTGACTCAAGCACAAGCTATCTATAATTACATGGTCGCTAAAGCCTCTATGGATGAGCTGATTGGAAAAGAATAATAATGAAATAAAATAAATAAATATATGAAATACTTTAGAATCTCATTCTTCGCCCTCGCGGCAGCTGTGTTGCTTGCCTCCTGTGGGACTAAGAAAACGGAAACCAATCAATCGGCACCCGCTGCCCCCGTGGTAAGCGTCGTTACAGCTCAAGCCGAGGATGTGGATGTGGAAAACACCTACACCTCTAACATCGAGCCTTTTGCAGTGAATAACATCGTTTCGCAAACCGCAGGCCGTATCATCAGCATCAATGCTGAAGTGGGTCAAAAGGTGAGTAAGGGACAGCTGCTGGCCAAGATGGACGATGTAAACCTCGCCAAGACCCGGATGCAGTATGTCAACGACTCCACGGAACTGGGACGACTGACCGAGCTTTATAAGATAGGTGCCGTGGCACAGGCGGATTATGACCTGGCCAAGCTCTCTCTTGAAATCACCAAGAAAACCTATAACAACTTGTTGGAGAACACCTATCTTCGCAGCCCCATCAACGGTGTGGTGACGGCGCGTAACTACGACAAGGGCGACATGTATTCTATGACGCAACCTATCTTTGTCGTTCAGCAGGTCACGCCGGTGAAGATGCTCATCAACCTTTCTGAGAGTATGTTCACTCAGGTGAACAAAGGCATGGAGTTCGACATCACCGTGGAGGCTTATCCTGGCGAGACCTTCAAAGGCAAGGTCAACTTGATTTATCCTACCGTCAGTGCCACCACTCATACCTTCCCCGTGGAAGTCATCTGCCAAAACAGCGACCAGCGTCTCCGTCCCGGCATGTTCGCCCGCGTGACCGCTAACTTCGGCACCAACCATCATGTGGTGGTGCCCGATGTCGCCGTGGTGAAACAGATGGGCTCAGGCGAGCATTTCATCTATGTGCTGCAACCCGACAACACCGTGAAATACCAACTGGTGGAAGTGGGCAAACGCCTCGGTAACCGCTATGAGATTATCAACGGCATCAACGAGGGCGACCGCATTGTCACCGAAGGCCAACCCCGCCTGAAAGACGGCGTGACCGTCCAGGTGAAAGGTGAAAAGTAAAAGGTGAAAGGTAACTCTAAATTCTAAATTCTCAATTCTAAATTCTCAATGAGCCTACAACGAACAGCAGTTAATAATCCCGTGACGACGGCGTTGGTCTTCGTGGCTATCGCCATCTTCGGCATATATTCCCTGATGAACCTCTCCATCAACCGTTTCCCTGACATGGAGACTAACTTCATCATGGTGCTGACCTCTTACCCGGGTGCCAGTGCCGAGGATATTGAAACAAATATCTCTAAGACCCTGGAAAACACCCTGAATGCGGTGCCTGACTTGAAACACTTGTCGTCAACCTCCCGTGAGAACACCTCTGTCATTTCGCTGGAGTTTGAAAGCGGCATCGATATCGAGGAAGCCACCAACAACGTGCGCGACAAGTTGGACGTGGTTCGTAACTACCTGCCCGACGGGGCTACCAACCCGGTGCTTTTCAAGTTCAACGCGGAAGACATGCCGATCATGCTTCTTAGCGTCACCGCCAAGGAGAGCCTTCCCGCATTGGAGAAAATCATCGACGACCGTATCACCACGCCGTTGGCTCGTGTGAGCGGAGTGGGTACTGTCTCCGCTAATGGTGCTCCCAAGAGAGAGATCCAGGTGTATGTGGACCCCAATAAACTGGAAGCTTACGGATTGACCATCGAGACGCTCTCATCCATCTTGATGAACGAGAACAGAAACATCCCTGCCGGCTATATCGACATCGGCTCCAATACCTATAACCTTCGTGTGCAGAAAGAGTTCGGCTCGGCACAAGAGATGGAATCGGTGGTGGTGGGTTCCCGTAACAACGCCCCCATCTATCTCAGGGATGTGGCTCGTGTGGTGGATGGTCCCGAAGAGCGTTCACAGGAGTCGTATAGCAATGGTGTGCAAGGTGCCACCATCGTCATCCAGAAACAGACCGATGCCAATGCGGTGAATGTCATCAAGGGTATCAAGGAACAACTTAAATCCATCGAGAAGACCCTGCCTTCTGATGTGAAAGTGACCATCATCGTGGATGGCTCAAACGATATCATTAATACCATCGACAGCTTGAAGAGCACCATCTTCATCACCTTCATCCTCGTGATGCTGGTGGTGTTTGTCTTCCTGGGTCGCTGGCGCGCTACCTTCATCATCGTGCTGGCCATCCCGATTTCCTTGCTGGCCTCCCTGGTTTATCTTTTCGCTACAGGCAACACCTTGAATATCATCTCTATGTCGGCGCTCTCCATCGCCATCGGTATGGTCGTGGATGATGCCATCGTGGTGTTGGAGAACATCACGACGCATATCGATAGGGGAGAGAAACCCAAAGAAGCGGCGGTACATGCCACTCAGGAGGTCTCTCTTTCCGTAATCGCTTCCACCTTGACCATGTTGGCGGTGTTCCTGCCGCTTACCATGATCAAAGGCGTCACGGGTGTGATGTTCCGCCAGTTAGGTTGGATTGTCTCCATCATCATGATTGTCTCCACCTGCGGTGCTTTGACCTTGGTGCCGATGATGTGTTCGCGAATCCTGGTGAAGAATCCGCACGAGAGTAAGTTCCACAAAGCCATCTTCCGACCCATCAACAGGGCTTTGGATTCCATCAGCAACGGCTATGCCCGACTGATCAATTGGGCAGTGAATCATCGTAAGGTGGTGATCATCAGCATGATGATTGTTTTTATCGTTTCTGTTGCGGTTTTTGCCCCCAATCTGAAAACCGAGATGATGCCGAAGTCGGACTCAGAGCGTATCTCCATTAACATCGAGCTTCCTGTGGGAACCGGCCAAGACGTGACGGGTGCTTTTGCCAAGAATCTTGCCGAGGAGTTTATGGCCATCCCTGAAGTCAAGATCTGTAACTTCAGTTACGGCCAGGCCGACAGCGACAATGCCTTCGCGTCCATGCGTAACAACGGCACCCATATCATCTCCTATAACTTACGTATCGGCACCAAGACCGAACGTCGCAAGGCGGGGCTTCGTTCCTCGACAGAAGTCGCTGACGATCTTCGTTCCCGCTTGAACGCCATACCTATTATTAAGAAAGCCAATGTGAACGAAGGCGGCGGCGGCATGGGTGGCATGAGCACTGTCCAGGTGGAAGTCTATGGTTATGACTTCACCACCACTGACCGTGTCGCCAACGATATCGCCGCGAAGCTTCGTGAGCGAGGCATCAAGCAGGTTATCGTGGGTCGTGACGACTATATCCCTGAATATCAAGTTGATTTCGACCGTGAGAAGCTCGCTTTGAACGGCTTGAACAGCTCTACGGCTGCCACATACGTGAAAAACAGGATCAGTGGCTCGGTGACTTCATATTATCGTGAGGACGGCGATGAGTATGACATCCGCGTGCGCTATGCTCCGGAGTTCCGTACCAACATCGAAGATATCGAGGATATCAAAATCTATAACGGCTATGGACAAGCAGTCCGTGTGGGAGATCTCGGCAAAGTGGTCGAGGCCTTGACACCGCCTAACATCCAGCGTAAGGACCGTGAACGTATGGTCAGCGTCACCGCTGTGGTGGGCAAGGGACAGGTGCTGAGTGAGGTGGTTGAAATGGCTAACGAAGTGATTGCCGAGACCGAGATTCCTTCGGAGATCATGACCAAGATTGCAGGCGATTATGAGACTCAGCAGGAGATGTTCGGCGACTTAATCGTGTTGTTGATTTTGATTATCATCCTGGTGTATATCGTGATGGCTGCCCAGTTCGAGAACTTGATGAAGCCTTTCGTCATCATGTTCTCCGTGCCGTTCACTTTCACCGGTGTGCTGTTGGGCTTGTGGCTCAACAATGCCGCGCTGGGTGTCATGGCTTTTGTGGGTATCTTGATTTTGATGGGTATCGTGGTGAAGAACGGTATTGTGCTCATCGACTATACCACCTTGCTCGAAGAGCGGGGAGTTGAGGTGAGGGAAGCCACGGTTCGTGCCGCCCGTTCCCGTCTGCGTCCTATCTTGATGACCACCTTGACCACCGTCTTGGGTATGATCCCGATGGCCATCGGTCGCGGTGAAGGCGCTGAGATGTGGAATGGCTTGGGTATCACGGTGGCTTGGGGTTTGTCCATCTCCACCTTGATCACCTTATTATTAATACCAGCTCTGTATTGCTCTCTTGAGACCCGTGCCGTGCGTCGCAAGAGACGCAAAGCAGAAGAAGCCTTGACGAAGACGGAGAATATTAGATAAGCTAATAGCTAACTGCTAAAAGATAAAAGCTAACCATGAAAGCAATATTGATCACATACAATCAAGCCTATTATGACGACATCGCCGCTGTGCTGAATGCCAATGGTGTGAAAGGCTATACCGAATGGGACGAGATCAAAGGCCATGGCAGCGAGACGGGGGAACCGCATCTCGGCAGTCATGCGTGGCCGACACTGAACAACGCCATGATCTCAGTGATGGAAGACAACCGTGTGGAAGGCATCATGAAGGCCTTGAAGGAGAAAGACCTTCAGGCACCTGAACTGGGACTTCGCGCCTTTGTTTGGACGATTGAGCGAATGATTTAAAAAAAATCTTGTGTTTTGTAATTAAAAATGTTTATATTTGCGAATTGAAACACTTAATCAATTCTACAATAAACACTTAATAAAAGACAAAGATGGGAAAATTCGTTATTACGCTCAGAAAGAACGGTGAATTCCAGTTCAACTTGAAGGCCACCAATGGCCAGGTAATTCTTACCAGTGAAGGTTACACCACCAAGACTGCATGCTTGAATGGCATCGAGTCAGTGAAGAAAAACAGCCAGGTTGAGGCTCGTTTCGACAAGAAGGTCGCCTCAAATGGCAAGCCTTTCTTCAACTTGAAAGCCACCAATGGCCAGATCATCGGTTCCAGCCAGATGTATGTCAATGAGAAAAACATGCTCAACGGTGTGGCTTCCGTGATGAAGAATGCTCCCGAGGCACCTGTTGTTGACATGACGGAAGAATAATCCGGCATGGAACACAGTTCCTTGAATTGATTTGAGAGGGTGACCATTTCTGGCCGCCCTCTTTTCTTTAAAGTGTTCACCTCAGATCACCCCACGAGCTATCTTTAAGCTACTTCCAAGCTACCTCCAAGCCATCTCTAAGCTATGAAGAGGTGCTACCTCGATGAAGGTGATGCCGGTGTGCGAAAGATTCAAAACTACTCCTAAAAGGAACATCCCGTCGCTTCAAACACCATTTCCTTGCTCAAGCCCATGGCCAGCAGTTTCTGCGCCATCTCCAGTTTCGCTTTGGCTTCGCCTTCAGCGACCCCAAGCTCTTTCCCTTCGGCGATTCCGAGTTCTTTCCCTTCGGCTAATCCTAGCTCTTTCCCTTCTGCTAATCCGGCTTTTTTCCCGGCCTTCTCTCCTTTCTCGAAGGAGTAGGCGATGG